>OMXK01000043.1 GCA_900314995.1 uncultured Prevotella sp. | reverse complement strand
CCGAAACATGGAGTCGGCATGGGAGAAGGTCAACGGGCGCAATTTTGCGCTGGTTGATTATAAGGACCTGAAAGGAGAGCTTCGGCCTTGCTATTTGCTCTCGAAAACCGAGTGCTTGTACATCGCCACAAAGTTCAATGATGAGGCGCGTGCAAAGCTCGTGATCCGCTGGCAGGAACTTGAAGAGGAAAGGCTGATGGAGATTCAGAAGCCTAAGCAGAAGATTCAGGAGATCCGGTTGCTGGCCTGCGACGAAGAGGTTCTCGACGAGGCAGATGACATCCTGGGCGAAGAACTGGAAAAGCTGAACCGCGAGAGTCGGTTCTGCTACACGCCGACGGAGATCGGCAAGGCGTTCGGACTCGACGGCCGCGACCTGAACTCGTTTCTGGCCGATCAGAAGATCATCCGCTGGGCGAGGGGGCAGTGGCAGCTTACTCAGAAGTATCTGCATCGCGAACTCACGGCCAACCGCTATAGTTATGTCCACGGCCGAGACGGACGCCGCAAGTTGGTGTCGCGTCTGGTCTGGACGGAGAAGGGGAGGGAGTTTATCATGGACATGATTAAAAGGTAAAAAAGTAAAAGGGTAAAAAAGTAAAAATGGAAACCGTGATGAATGCTTATCGGGTTCGCGTGAAGAAGTGTTGCGCTTCGTGCGGACTGAAGGAGGTGGACAATGACGGGAATCGGATCTGCACAGGGATGCAGTTGAAGGTGACCCAGAAGTTTGTCTGTCCCAAATGGAGAATGTCGTATGCCCTGCAGCAGGCTGGTCGCAGCGGGGGTGTCGTCAAACTCTTAGGCAACAAAGAAATCTTTTTAAGGTAAAAAGGTAAATAAAGTATTAATCGAGCGAAGCAAGTGGAGGAAGTCTTCGAAGTGAAAATGGCCAAATTCCGACACCCTTCACTCACAAATTCGCAAGATTATGAAAAAGTATATTCAAATTGAAGAAGAGGTACTCGTACGCCTCGTGGAAGGAAAGTACGTGGAGGGTTCACTGCATCGTGATGAGTGGACGGGTCAATTAACATTCAGGGCGTATAACCGCCAGTCGCGGAAGCGCAAGAAGGACAAGCTGATCCGCTATCTCGAGCATGGTTGGGTGAAGGAGTCAACCAAGAATCTAAAGTATTTTGAGAGCATCCCCAAGAAAATCGGCATGGCCAGTGTGATCAGCGTTCTCGAGCGCGACACCAAGGTCGCCAGGGAAACCCTGATCGACAGAGAATTAATCAACCGAGTTTAATTAATCCTAAAATCAAAAAATCATGGAAGCATTAGTAACAATCGTAGAGGTGGGCGCATACTCTGAGCGCCAGTATCAGAGGCAGGACGGAACTGCCGAGTATTTCAAGAGTCGCGGCTTCGTGTTGAAGCGTGGCGGTGATGTGGTGTATGGTGAGCTGATCGGAGAAGCCGCCAGCAAGAACCGCGACACGCAGTACTACCAGAATCAGCCCTACATCGTGAGGGGCTCATGGAAGCAGCGAGTCTGGGGCGACAACAACGACCGCCATGAGAATGTGTTGTATCTTTCTGATATTCAGTCACTTTAACCTTAATATCCATATATATGTTTTGCTATCAGAAGAATACTAACAGTCTCTCTGCTGCGAAGTGCAGCAGAGGGACATTCTGGAAGGCCGTCAAGAATCCTTCAACCAAATGGAAGATAGACTCCCGCAGGGCTATCATGGATGCCGTGGACAGGTCGAAAGGCGAGGAGGGCAGTGCTGCCCTGACCGTCTGGCTCTCGAACAATGACTATCAGCGATTTCTTGTTGATCACCCGAAGGAACTCTCTTCGGACGAGGCTCGGGAGGAGTTTGCCAAGAAAAGCGACGGTGAGAAGCTTTTGGCTTTTGCCGAGTATCTGAAGCATCAGTTGACACCTTTCATCTTCAGCTGTTATGAGTTTGACGCCAAAGGGCGCAGACGTCCGAGACAGTTGGTGGGCTGTCATCTGAACGGACTTGTAATGCTGGATATCGATCACGTGGACAACCCCATGAAGATCTGGTATCGGTTGAAGGAGAACAAGGAACTGATGGCCCGTGTGGTGTTGGTGCATATCACCAGCAGCGGACATGGCATCCGCATCATCTTTACGGCAGACATCACGCAGGGCAACCTGGCAGACAATCAGATCGAGTTCGCACTCGCACTGGACTGCAAGCCTGACGGCAGTTGCAAGGATGCCACAAGAAATTCCTTCTGTCCGAAGGAGGAAGAGATTCTGTTTATTGATGAAGACAGGCTGTTCGATTATTATGATGAGGCGTTCGACAAGAAGTATACGCCCCGATACAGGGCACGGAGGACCAAGCCTGAGAATCATGACGCTGATTCAAAGACAAAAAATGTCCAGAGTGCCGGTACAAAAGTGACAGACACCCCTGTGGATCATCAGAAGACCGTTGACGATGGTAAGACGATTGATACTACCTGGTGTGGTGGGGACATACAGCCCATCTGTGATTATTGGAGTGCCCAGTGGTTCAGAGGAGGTGACGACAAACCCTCACGCCACGACGGCAGCGTCATCCTCGCGCGTGACCTTTATATCATGTACGACCGAGACAAGCGAAAGGCCCGCAAGGTGCTCGTCAGTCAACCCTGGGTTCAGGAGATCATCAGGGAACGGGATGAGGATGTGGACCGTACGCTTTCCAATGCCGCAGACTACGTGGCAGAAAATGAAAGCGAAGCAGCCAAGAAGGGTAAGTCGTGGTTGCCCAAGCCCTCGAAGTCTATGCAGGAGGCCATCAACGCCGTTCGTGGAAAGACGTATCAGGAGATCGTCAAGGGCGACAATACGGTGAATGAGGCGGAAGGCCGTTATAGTGGTGACATCAACAAGCAACTCGACAAGTGGGGTGCTGAGATTGAAGAGTTGTTCCCGCATTTCCCTCTGCTGAAAGATGTATGCTATGGTTTGAAGCGCAGTCAGTATCCTGCCGCCATGTTCGTGGCAGGAGGGACAGGGATGACGCTGATGACGCGTTGCTGGTACAGGTTCTACCACCGTCCGCAGCAGGAGCGACGGTTGAACTGCTCGCTGTTTATCATTGGTCATCCGGCATCGAATAAGTCGATGGCTGATGATATCTACAAGCTGCTCTCGGCACCTATCGCTGCCGCTGACAAGGCCGGTAAGGCTGCCCTGAACCGTTACAAGCAGGACATGAAGAAGAAGGCTGCCAACAAGGAGGGTAAGGACAAACCGCAGGTGACGATCCGTATCCACCCAGCCCGTACTTCTAACGGTCAGCTGATTCAGGATATGCTGAATGCGAGGGAGACCATCGAGGGCAAGGAGATCCAGCTGCACATGCTGACGTTTGATACTGAGCTCGACAACTCTATCACCCTGCAACAGGGCGGCTCTTGGATCAACAAACAGAGCATGGAACTGAAAGCCTTCCACAATGAGGAGGACGGCCAGATGTACCAGAACTCGGACTCGCCCGTAGATGAGTTTAACGTGACGTGGAACTTCATCTATACGGGAACGCCCATCGCCCTGAAGAAGAAGGTGACGCCCCAGAACTTCGGATCTGGCTTGTCGACTCGTCTGGCGGTGATCCCCATGCCGAAGACGAACTTCGAGATGATGGCTTTTGAAGAGCAGACCTCCATCGACTGGCAAAGGCTGGAACGCATGAAGGAGTGGGCGTATAAGCTGAACAGCCGATTCGGAGAACTGCCTCTGTGGCCCTTGGTGAAGCATCTGTATGACTGGACTGGCAGTCGGATGGCCGACTGCGCTGATGACGAGAGTGAGGCCAATGAGCTGATGCTGAAGCGCGTGCCGTATCATGCCCTGAACTACTCAGCGCCTTTCATCGACATGCGCCACTGGGAGAGTCTGCATCAGCAGGATGACTACTGGACGGGAACCTACGAGGTTGACGAGATCGACTGGAAGCTCTGTGAGCTCATTGCCCGCATCCAGTACGCCACGCAACAGCACTTTTTCGGTGTGATGGCAGAGAAGTATTTCGACGACATGAACGGTGACGTGATGATCAACGGCAAGCGTCATAATCAGAAATCGGTGAATGGTTTCAATATGCTTCCGGATGTGTTCACCAAGGATGATGTGAAGAAGTGTTTCGGTTTTGATAAGGACAACTCTGTGTACAAGAAGATTCAGAGGCTTACCAAGAGCAATCACATTGAACAGGTTCCTGACAGTGGCGATAATCCGAAGTACCGGAAGCTGGTCAATAATATCTATTAGTGGACAGTGGACACAGTGGACAAGTGGACAAATTAAAAATTAATATGGAAATGAATCAAAAGATGTATCTCACGGAGCACTTTTCGCTCCGTGAGATGACGGCAACGAATTTAAAGAGGAGCAGTATGACGTTTACTGCTCCTCCTATCAGAGTCACCTTATATATTGGTGCGGTTCATTTACTTGTAATCTACAGCAGCCTGCTCAACGGGAAGGCAGCGCTTGTAGTTCTCAATGTACTTCTCGAAGCCGGCAACGTCCTCGGCGGTAGGGGCGATGCTGACGCCAGTGTTGCCTGCAAAGACAACCTTCTCGAGATAATCAGCCAACGATAGTTTGTCGGGATTATTCACGGCGTAACCAGCCAGCAGGGCGATACCCCATGCACCACCTTCACCGGCAGTTTCCATGACAGAGATGGGGCTGTTGAGGGCAGCGGCGAGCATGCGCTGACCGACACCAGGTGTCTTGAAGTAACCACCGTGACCAGTTATGCGGTCAACGCTGATCTTCTCCTCCTTGAACAGAATGTCGTTACCAATCTTCAGCACACCGATAGCACCATAGAGGTGGGCACGCATGAAGTTGGCGAGGTTGAACTTGTCGTTGGCAGAACGCATGAACATCGGACGACCCTCGGCCAGACCAGTGACAGGTTCACCGCTGACATAGTTGTAAGCCATCAGTCCACCACAGTCGGTGTCACCCTTGAGGGCTTCATTGAAAAGCTTACCGTAGAGTTCGTTCATATCTACCTTGACGCCAAGCAGTTGCTGATATTCCTTAAAGAGTCCAACCCAGGCATTGATGTCACTTGTGCAGTTGTTGCAGTGAACCATTGCCACGAGCGAACCATCGACAGCGGCTTCTCGAGCACAATCATCGAGAATGAAGATGTGCCGGCGCTGACGTTACCTGTGCGCTGCTTGACAGCGTTGGTTGCCACCATACCAGTACCTGCGTCGCCTTCAGGAGGACAAACGGGGATGCCAGCCTTCAGATGGCCGCTGACGTCGAGCTTCTTAGCACCCTCTGGTGTTAGGAAACCAGCATTCTCACCAGCATTGAGCGACTTGGGCAGGATGTCGAGCAACTTCCAAGAGAAACCCTTCGGTGCGATGAGCTCGTCAAACTTTTTGACCATTGTTGCATCGTAGGTCTTCGTGGCAGGGTCAACGGGAATCATGCCAGAAGCGTCGCCCACACCGAGTACGAACTGACCAGTTACCTGCCAGTGAACGTAGCCTGCAAGTGTCGTGAGATACTTGATGTCGCTGACGTGCTCCTCGTTGTCGAGGATAGCCTCATAGAGGTGACTGATGCTCCAGCGCAGGGGGATGTTGTAGTTGAAGAGCTTTGAGAGCTCGGCAGCAGCCTTGCCTGTGTTGGTGTTACGCCATGTGCGGAAGGGCACGAGGATCTCCTCATCCTTGTTGAAAGCCATGTAGCCGTGCATCATGGCTGAGAAGCCGATGGCAGCGAGTGCCTCGATTTCGCAGTCGTACTGAGCCTGAACATCCTTGCGGAGGTCGGCGTAGCAGTCCTGGAGTCCGTACCAGATAGCCTCGGTGGAGTAGGTCCAGAGACCATCTACCAACTGATTCTCCCACTCGTGTGAGCCCTGTGCGATGGGCTTATTGTCCTCGTCGATGAGGACGGCCTTGATGCGGGTAGAGCCAAACTCGATACCGAGGATGGCTTTACCTGCTTCTATAGTCTGTTTTGCTGTCATACTTATTTCAGGGCTTTGTTCAACATATAATAAACCTCATTGTTCTGGAGGGTCTGCTTGAAGTCGGCGATGTTGGTCTGCTTGTTGATGCGGACGTACTCGATGCCGAGCATCTCAGCGAAGTCCTCCCAATACTCTTCGTTGATGTCGTAAGAGAAGGCGCTGTGGTGAGTACCACCGGCGAGGATCCAGGCAGCAGCACCAATCTCGAAGGTGGGCTGGGGGATCCAGAGGGCAGAAGCCACGGGCAGGTTAGGCATGGGCTTCGGCTCGATGCACTCAACCTCCTGAGAAATCAGACGGAAGCGGTTGCCAAGGTCAACGACTGTAGCTTTGATACCACGGCCAACCTTTGAGGTGAACACCAGACGAGCGGTCTGCTGCTTGCGGATACCGATGCCGAGGAAGTGAACCTCGAGTTTTGGCTTGTCGGTAGCGATGAGCGGGCAAACCTCGAGCATGTGGCTCTGGAGGCATGAGCTGCGGTCGCCGGCGAAGTTCAGGGTGTAGTCCTCGAGGAATGAGCAACCGGTAGGCATGCCCTGCTGGATCACCCACAGAGTGCGATATAGACAAGCTGTCTTCCAGTCGCCCTCGGCACCGAAGCCATAACCCTCTTCCATCAGGCGCTGTGAAGCCAGGCCGGGAATCTGGTCGAAACCGCAGAAGTCAGGTGCATCGATATCGGCATCACCCAGGTCGTCGAAGTTGGTGGTGAAGGCAGTAGCACCCTCGTCCTTCAGTACGCGACGGAGCGCAATCTCAGCCTTGGCGGCGTTCTTCACTTTCTGCCAGTAAACCTCCTCGCCGCTCTCATCAATCTTGATGGTGTAGAGCTTCTTGTACTCCTCAACCAGTTCGTCGGCTTCCTTGTCGGTGACCTTCTTGAAGTATTCCATCAGAGAGCTGACGGGATAGTAGTCAACGTGGTAGCCCAGACGCTGCTCGAACTCTACGCGGTCGCCATCGGTAACGGCAACGTTGTTCATGTTCATACCGAACATCAGGCAGCGTACATTGTGAGCATCAGCAACACCGGCAGCTACGCGAGCCCAAACGGCAATCTGCTTCTGGGCAGCCTCGTCCTTCCAGTAGCCGCAAACCACCTTGCGGGGAACACGCATACGGGTGCAGATGTGTCCGAACTCGATATCGCCGTGTGCACTCTGGTTCAGGTTCATGAAGTCCATGTCCATCGTCTCCCAGGGAATCTCAGCGTTGTACTGGGTGTGGAAGTGGAGCATCGGCTTCTGCAGCTGCTGCAGACCCTTGATCCACATCTTAGCGGGTGAGAAGGTGTGCATCCAAGTGATGATACCTACGCACTTCTCATCATTGTTGGCTGCCAGCATCACCTGCTCAACTTCCTTAGAGCTGTTGGCTGTGCCCTTATATACAATCTTTACAGGGATGTTGCCGCTGTCGTTCAGACCTGCAACCATCTCCTTAGAATGTCCGTCAACTGCAACTACAGCGTCGCCTCCATAAAGAAGCTGTGCGCCAGTTACCCACCAAATCTCGTAATTCTCAAATGCTTTAATCATAATTGTTGTTTTGTTAAATTAGTTATTATTATTAATGTTTCTGTCCTTTCTGGCCATAGTAGGCGTTAGGTCCGTGCTTGCGCATGTAGTGCTTCTCAATGAGCAGCGGATTCATCGTGAGGTTCGGATTTACAGAGAAGGCTACGAAGGCCATCTTTGCGCACTGCTCCATAACCTTGGCGTTATACACGGCATTGTCGGGAGAAGTTCCCCAAGAGAACGGACCATGGTTCTTTACCAGTACGGCAGGCGTATGATCGGGGTTGATCTTGCGGATGTTCAGGATCTCGTCGACGATCACGTTACCGGTCTCGAGTTCGTAGTTACCTTTCACTTCCTCCTCAGTCATATCGCGTGTGCAGGGGATATCCTTGTAGAAATAGTCGGCGTGGGTTGTGCCGATGTTGGGGATATCGCGACCAGCCTCTGCAAATGCTGTGGCATAGGTAGAGTGGGTGTGAACGACACCCTGAATGTTGGGGAAGTTACGATAGAGCACCAGGTGTGTCGGTGTGTCGCTGGATGGGTTGAGGTCTCCGTCGACCACTTCGCCCGTCTTGAGATCCACCACTACCATATCAGATGCTTTCATCACGTCGTAGTCGACGCCTGAGGGCTTGATGACTACCAGTCCGTTTTCACGGTCAATACCTGATACATTACCCCAAGTAAAGATAACGAGGTTCTGCTTTACCAGATCAAGGTTTGCCTTGAATACTTTTTCTTTTAGTTCTTCTAACATATTGTCTTACAGTTTAAAGTTAGGGTCGTGTGCATAGACCCGATTGTTGAATCGATAAAGGAAAGCGCCACGCTTCGAACTGGTCTTGTCGATCAGTTCGGTTTTCTCTATGAAGTCCATTTCCTTGATGCGCTTACGGAAATTGCGCTTGTCGAGTTCCTCACCGTTCACCGCTTCATAGAGTTTCTGGAGCTGTGTGAGCGTGAAGAGGCTGGGGAGCAAGCGGAAGCCTACAGGCTCGGTAGCAAGTTTCTGACTCATCATCTTGCGGGCCTTCTCTACCATTTCGTTATGGTCGGAGTAGAGTTGGGGGACGGCATTGATGTCCATCCACTCAAGCCCGTGCTGGACACGAAGTGCATCATCGTAGTCCTTCACGTTGATGAGGGCATAATAGGCGATAGACACAACGCGCTCACCAGGGTCGCGGTCGACCTTTCCGAAGGCACCCACCTGGCGCATAAACAGGTTCCTCAGTCCGGTAAGTTCAAAGAGTGTACGCGCTGCGGCATCATCGACGCTCTCGTCGCTGGCAACGAAGCCTCCGTAGAGGCTCCATTCACCGCGTCCGGGATCCATCTTGCGTCTGCCAATCAGTATCTTCAACTTACCTTCGTCGAATCCGAAGATAATGCAGTCTACTGACAGCCAGACTTTGGAATGTTCACCATAGAAGTTTGTCATATCTTATCTTTTTTACCAGAAGTATGCATAGAAGCAGCTGACGAGGCCGACAACGACCAGAGTGCCGATGATATCCCATACACCCCAGCTTTCGCGAATGCTCTTCTTGAACTCAGGTGTGAAGGTGATAGCATCCACCTGTTCCTTCGAAGGAGCAGGCGTGAAGCAACTGACAACAACCATCAGGATGATAATGAATACGAGAAGCCAGCACTCGAAGATGAGCCAGTTGGTCTGCCAGAACCATGAGGTAGCATCCCAGAAAGCACCATCCATGGCAGCCTTACCAGAGTCGGTGATGACGTTGGTTGCCAGGCGGACCATACCGATCAGGAAGCCGCCGATAAGACCCCATTCACCAGCCTTAGGCGTAATCTTCTTAGAGAAGATACCCAGGGTGAATACGGCAACCATGGCAGGAGCGATCAGTGACTGGATGTCCTGCAGATAGCTGTAGAGGTTACCCATGTTCATCATGATAGGCATCCAGGCCAGACCCAGGAGCACGACAACGACCGTAGCCATACGACCTACGAATACGTAGTGAGCCTCGCTCATGCCCTTCTTCATCGGCTTGTAGAAGTCCTCGGTGAAGAGCGTAGCGCAAGAGTTGAAGAAGGCAGCCAGAGAAGCAACGAGCGCGCAAACGAAACCGATCGTCACGATACCCTTGATACCGGCAGGCAGAATGTTCTTCACCATCATGGCAAAGGCACCATCGGTAGACTCGTGGTTGGTAATATCCATTTCGATACCACTACCAGTCTTCAGAGAGAGTGCGTAGGCAATCATACCTGGAATCAGGAACATGAAGCAGGGGAGGAGTTTGAAGAAACCGGCAGCGATGGTACCACGACGTGCGCGAGCCATCACAACCTTGTTGTCCTCACCAGGCACCTGACCGAGTACACGTTGAACGATGTGCTGGTCAGTACACCAATACCAGAAGCCGATGATAGAAGCACCGAGGAATACGACATAGCCCGGGAACTGCGGATACATCGGGTCGCCTGGTTGAGTGTGGAACATGTGGGTCGTTCCGTAGCCATCATGAGCGGCGTTACATGCTGCCATCATGTTGCTCCATCCCTGTACGATGCTGCCATCGCCAAGAGCAGAGAGACCGAGGAACAGCACGAGGAATGAACCGACGATCAGGATAGGTGTCTGAATAGAAGACAGTGTCATCACACCCTTCATACCGCCGAATACGGTGAAAACTGCTGTAATGGCAATCAGACCGATAGCGCCATACCAGAAAGGAATGCCCAGGAGGTACTTGAAGAAGATACCACCGGTGAAGGCAGTTACGGAAACCTTTGTCAGCACGTAAGCCACGAGGGTGATGATAGAGAGCCAAGATCCTGTGCGCTGTGTGTAGCGGAACTTCAGGAAGTCGGGCATCGTGATGATCTTACCCATCTTGTTGATGAGCAGCTGATAGAAGGGTACGAACAGCCAACCGAGGATCAGGATCATCCATCCCTGCATCTCCCAGTGAGCCATACCTACACCATCCTTGGCACCGGTACCGGCGAGACCTACGAGGTGCTCAGAACCGATGTTGGCGGCGAAGATAGCCATACCAATCACATACCAAGGCTCGCCCTTACCGAAGAGGTAGGCAGAAGAGTCTTCTCCCTGCTGGGCTTTCTTGTCTTTCCAGATGGCATACCACACGGCAGCCACCACTCCTAACAGGCCAACGACAAGGACTACCCAGTCGAGCCAGATGAATTCATTAGAACTCCAATTCATTTTGTTTTGAGCTATTAATTGTTAGTAATTATTTAATTGAGAATTTGTATGCTGCGTGGCTGAAATACTTCTCACCGGGGTTCAGGACGGGCTGTACCCATTCTGGATGGTTGGGAGAATCGGGATACTTCTGGCTCTCGAGGCAGACACTCACGTGCTTGGGGTAGGTGATGCCATGCTTGCGGGGAATATCCTTATCGGCACCGACGCCCTGGAAGTTACCGCTATATACCTGTACGCCAGGCTCGTTGGTAAACATCTCCATGAAGATGCCTGTCTTCGGTGAATAGAGGCTGGCGCATACCTGCGTGTCGTCGCCCTTACCGTCCTTATAAGTATTCAAGCAGAAGTTGTGATCGTAGCCTGTGGCATTCTGAATCTGGTCGAACTCAGACTGAATGCTGTCACCAACGGCGTGAGGTGTACGGAAATCCATAGGCGTACCCTCTACAGGCTTAATCTCGCCAGTGGGGATGTAAAGCTTGTCGCTGGGTGTGAAGTTGTCGGCATTCACATAGAGCACCTGATCATAGGCCGGCTGCGTGAAGTCACCGCTCAGGTTATAATAGTTGTGATTGGTCTGGTTGATAATGGTCGGCTTGTCGCTCTCTGCCTCCCAGGTCATGTCGAGCACGTTGTCTGCCGTAACCTTATAGGTAGTAGTAGCCATCACCTTGCCAGGGAAACCATTCTCACCAGCAGGAGCCACAATCGTCAGCCTAAGGATAGAGTCGCCAATCTGGGTTGCATCGTAAACCTGATGCATCCAGCCGGTGTTACCACCACCATGCAGACAGTTAGGACCATCGTTCTTCTTCAGCTGAATGGTGTCCTCGCCGAGGATGAACTGACCGTTCTTGATGCGGTTTGCGTAACGGCCAACACTTGAACCGTAGTCGGAAGGAGTGTTGATGGTGTCGGCATACTGAGCGATGTTGTCGAATCCAAGTACAACATCAGTTGCCTTACCATCCTTATCGGGCACACAGAGTGAGACGATTCGACCACCATAATTCGTGATGCATACCTCCATGCCATTGGCATTCTTCAAGGTGTAAAGCTTCACGGGCTTTTCCTGAATGATCGTGTCGAACTTGGCGGGATCAAGACCCGAAACCGTTAACTGTGGTGCCTGCTGCTTCTGAGCACAAGCCGCGAACAACAACGCTGTTGCGCTGAGTCCAATCAGAGTCGATTTGAATGATTTCATAATTGTTTGATTAAGCTGTTATTATGTTATTATGTTATTTTGGGTGTAAAATTACAATTATTTTTTGAACTGACAAGCATTTTAGGAATAAAAATATGCGGTAAAGTGTATTTTTTACACTCTACCGCAGTTATTTAACCTTTATAAACACTAAATAGCGTGTTTATAGCAAGTTAGAGTTAGCAAATCTTGCGTGAACCATCACCGATGACTACATCGTAGACCTTAGGCTCGTGACCGTATTTCTCATTGAAACGTTTCTTGGCATCTTCAATGAACTTCTTGTACAGATCGTTGCGCACAAGGTTGATTGTACAGCCGCCGAAACCACCACCCATGATGCGAGAACCGGTTACGCCATTCTCCTTGGCAATCTCGTTCAGGAAATCGAGTTCCTCACAAGATACCTCATAGTCTTTTGACAGACCTTCATGCGTCTTGTACATCATCTCGCCAACCTTCTCGTAATCGCCTTCGTTGAGGGCTTCGCAGACAGCCAGCACACGGTCTTTCTCACCGAGCACGAACTTGGCGCGCTTGTAGTCCTCAGCGCCAACCTCTTCCTTCACTTCCTCAAGCTGTTCCCAAGTGCAGTCGCGCAAGGTCTCAAACTTTCCTTCCGGATGCTTGGCGGCAATATGTCTTACGACATTCTCGCAAGAGTTACGGCGATCGTTGTAGGGAGAACCGGCAAGCTGGTGTTTGACAACAGAGTCGAGCAATACCAGACGATAGCCGTCGGGCTTGAACGGGAAATACTCGAATTCACGGCTGCGGCAGTCAAGGCGCATCAGGCAGCCTGCCTTTCCAAAGACGGAAGCAAACTGGTCCATGATGCCACAATTCACACCGCAATAGTTATGCTCTGTAGCCTGACCTGCCAAGACCATATCCCACTGAGATACCTTGTTCTCACCGAAGATGTCATTCAGTCCGCATGCAAAGCAACTCTCCATAGCTGCTGAAGATGACATACCAGCACCAAGGGGTACATCGCCGGCAAAAGCAATGTTGAAACCTTTAACGGGTACGCCCAACTTCTTCATTTCCAGAGATATACCGTAAATGTAACGAGCCCATGAAGCTCTGGGACCATTAGGGTCAGAGAGTTTAAAGTCTACACGATCTTTCAGGTCGATAGCATAAGCCATCACAGTATCTTCCGTACCGTTGGCACGCATCTCGGCCATTACGCCTTTATCTACAGCACCAGGGAAAACAAAGCCGCCATTATAGTCGGTATGCTCACCGATAAGGTTGATACGACCAGGAGAGGCATATATATTGCCTGTCTTTCCATCGAAATGCTTGATAAAGCGACTTCTTACAAATTCTATATCCATTTATATATATTAATAAGGTGAATAATTAGTCGACAGGGATTTCGGGGTTCACGTTCTTGCAACCGATGAGTGCATAGTAGAACATATACGCCATGGCAATCAGGTAAACGAAATAGCTAGGCATATAACCGAAGATGTCGGCAAAGAAATTTTGAACAACGGGGAGCACACCACCGCCAACAACCATCATCATGAAGATACCGGAAGCCTGAGCAGTATATTTGCCAAGACCCTCAGTAGCCAGGTTGAAGATGGAAGCCCACATCACTGATGTGAAGAGACCGCAGAGCACCAGGAGCAGTGCGCTCAATGGCACTGTGGTTGAGGTAATCGTACCTTCGAGGATAGAGATCAGCGGCATGCTGACGGTGACGCTCTTCGGGGTGAGGATCGCTGCGAGAATGAGAATCATACCTGCAAACGTAGCGATAAGCATCAGCTGACGCGAAGATACCTTGGCGGCAATGAAGCTTGAGCACAGACGGCCTACCAGCATCAGCAGCCAGTACATGGCAGCCACGGCTCCACCGATTGTAGCAGCGTTAAGCACTGCCTCCGGGTTCGTCCAAGCGCCATTTGCACTGGTATCAGACAGATAGAAGTTCAGACCGCCAGGGATACCAACCTCGACACCTACATAGACGAAGATGGCAATCACGCCGAGCAGACAGTGACGGAAAGACCATGGTGAATGCTCGAAGACTGTATCAGCCGTCACCTTACCCATCTCAGGATCCTTGATGGGGATGAAGAGCAGCGCCACAAAGGCAGCTGCGAAGACAGTCATGGCGATGTACATCACAAGATTGACGTCGGCCATCTGTGTGGAAGCTGTCACCGTTCCGATAAGTGCACCCACGAGCATCGGGGTCATCGTTCCGGCCAGTGAGTTCAGCGTACCGCCAATCATGTTCAACTGGTTTCCGCGATTACCGCCACCACCGAGCAGATTCAGCATCGGGTTGACAACGGTATTGAGGATACACACGGCGAAACCTGAGATGAATGCACCGAAAAGATAGATGCAGAAGCCGGTGATACCTCCTGAGAAACCAGACAGGAACTGGATAAGCACACCGATAAAGCCAACGGCGATACCGATGAGGGCTGTCTTCTTATAACCCACCTTGGTAAGCATCTTACCTGCAGGGATACCCATGAACAGATATGCAAAGAAGTTCATGAAGTTACCCATGATGCCAAGCACATTAGAACCACCTATCTCAGGCTGGTTTTTCCAGATGACACCAATGGGGGCGCCGAGATTCGTTACAAACGAGATCATGGCATAAAGGAACATCATCGTTATAATAGCGATGATACTTCCGTTTTGTTTTTGATTATTCATACAATATTGATTAAGTCAAGTTAGTTGATGTTTATTCTACGACACCGAAACGGTAGATCGTCTTGTGTTTGTAGGTCTGACCCGGGCGCAGTACAACACTGGGGAAGTACGGACGGTTAGGTGTGTCAGGGAAGTGCTGGGTCTCCAGACATACGGCAGAACGGTATGGGAATGTGCAACCATTGGCACCTTTGTATCCGGTGGCATAGTTGGCTGTGTAGAGCTGCATTCCTGGTTCGGTGGTATAGCACTCCAGTATGCGTCCGCTCTTAGGCTCTGTGATTCTGGCAGCGAAGCTTAATTCTCCCTCCTCACGCTTGTTGAGCACGTAGTTGTGGTCGAAGCCCTTGCCAAACTTGATCTGCTCATGGTCAGCATTGATGTCCTGTCCGAAAGGCTTCGGCGTACGGAAATCGAATGGCGTACCTTCAACCTTCAGGATCTCACCTGTAGGAATGGCCGTAGCATCGGTAGGCAGGTAGAAGTCGGCATTGATCTCGCAGATCTGATCCTCGATGGTTGGAGTAGGATCAGCTGTGCCTGCCAGTGAGAAGAAGGCATGATGTGTCAGGTTGACAATCGTCTTCTTGTTGGTGGTGGCCAAGTACTCGATAACCAACTCGTTGAGGTCGGTGAAAGTGAATTCTACAGTGACATCAAGTTCGCCGGTATAACCCTCTTCACCATAGGAAGATACGCGATGGAGGGCCAATGA
Source organism: uncultured Prevotella sp. (assembly GCA_900314995.1). Classification (GTDB taxonomy): domain Bacteria; phylum Bacteroidota; class Bacteroidia; order Bacteroidales; family Bacteroidaceae; genus Prevotella. The sequence goes on along the minus strand of OMXK01000043.1, from coordinate 18,168 downwards.
GCGAGGACCCATCTGACGGGCATCCCAAACCTTGGCATTGAAGCCTACGGCACCACCATGCAGGTGGTTGGGACCGTCGTTGAGTGCCAGTTGGTACTCCTTGCCGTTCAGTGTGAACTGTCCCTTGCAGATACGGTTACCCCAACGGCCGATGAGGGTCGAGAGATAAGGCTCCTTGCCGCTTGTAAGCTGCTGGATACTGTCATGTCCCTGAATGACGTTTGCTACGTTGCCATCCTTGTCAGGAACCATAATAGCACAAATGGCACCGCCATAATTGGAGATAGCCACTTCATAACCTTTACGGTTTCTCAGGATGTACAAATCGGTTTTCTTACCGTTAATCGTGGCCTGGAAGTTCTCCCGCTTCAGACCACACAGATTCGCTGTTTCTGTAGTGTTTGCCATATTGAAAATATGTTTAAAAGTTTTAAGTTGCGTATTTTCTGCAAAGTAACAGAAAATTTTTCAAATGGACGAATGAAACAACGAAAAAAATGTTTCTTATGTATTAAAAAACACTAAATACAGTTTTTTAGGAAGTCTGCGACCACATAACTGCTACCGCCAATGAACACAAAGTCCTTTTCTGTGGCAGTTTCCTTGGCAGCTTCATAAGCACTGGCGACATCAGGGAAACTGTAGCCTTTAAGCCCAAGTTCCTGAGCGTAGATCTTCAAAACATTTTCCGAAACTGCGCGTTTGTTGTTGGCTTTCGTGAAATAGTAGGTCGCTTCTTTCGGCAATAATGCCATCACGCCCGTAATGTCCTTGTCGTCCACCATACCGAATACAATATGCATGTGGTCGCAAGTGACAGCTTTCAGCTGTTCGCTGAGGTAAGTCCAGCCTGGCACGTTGTGACCCGTATCACAGACGGTCATTGGTGCTGTGTTCACAATCTGCCAGCGCCCCTTCAGCCCTGTGAGGTCGCAAACATACTTGAAGCCTTCGCTCACTTCCTTGTTTTGTGATGGGGTGCCTGAGATACAAGACACGGGGAACATATAGCCGAGTTCTTCAAGTTGGCGAACGGCGCAGAGAATCGTGTTGGCATTCTTCTTTTGGTAGTTGCCCATGAGTTCACCCGTGATTTCACCGTAATGCTGTGTGTGGTAGAGCATTCCCTTTTCGGTAAGCTTGCATGAAAGCACTTCCTTCATGTCTTCTGCGAAGACGGCAGGTGCTCCAGCTTCAGCTGCCATAGCCTCGAAAATCATGCGAGTCTCCGGCGTGGTCTCTCCGATAACCACTGGAACTCCCTTCTTGATGATCCCAGCCTTCTCCATCGCAATCTGTTCCAGAGAAGTGCCGAGGAATTGTGTGTGGTCGAGTCCGATATTCGTGATGACGGACAGGATCGGGGTGATGATGTTTGTGCAGTCGAGGCGCCCGCCCAAGCCTACTTCGATGACAGCAATGTCAACCTCCATGTCAGCGAAGTATTTGAAGGCCATCGCTGTGATGACCTCGAAAAAAGATGGCGACAGGGGTTCAAAGTAGTATTTTTCTTTTTCCACGAAGTCGATGACATATTCTTCAGGAATGGGCTGGCCGTTGATACGGATACGCTCACTGAAATCCACAAGGTGGGGCGAGGTGTAGAGCCCAACCTTGTAACCACACATCTGCAGGATGGCAGCGAGGGTATGTGCACATGACCCCTTGCCATTGGTTCCTGCAACGTGAATTGTACGATACTGCCGATGCGGATGCTTGAAATGTGCGTCGAGGAGCAATGAGTTCTCCAACCCCTCTTTATAGCCGCTGGCGCCCTGTCGTTCAAACATGGGCATCTGGCTATACAGGTATTCGCAAGTATCCTTATAAGTCATCGTCGTGCAGGTTTATTATGTTAATTGAAATAGTTCTTAAAGCGCTGGAAGATAGAGTCTTTGGTCTGCTTGTCGCCCTTGAAGTTGTCGCTGTCGCGGAACTTTTCAATAGCCTCCTTCTCTTCGCGGCTGAGTGTACGCGGCACATAGACACTGATGTTTACCACAAGATCGCCCTTGCCGGAACCATAACCTTGTACAGCAGGCAATCCCTTACCGCGCAGACGGAGTGTCTTGCCAGGCTGTGTTCCATTATCGAGCTTCACCTTCAGCTTGGTTCCTTCTATCGTAGGAATCTCAATATCACCGCCCAGGGCTGCTGTGGGGAAGTCGAGCAACAGGTTATAAATCAGGTCGTTGCCGTCGCGAACGAATGAATCATGAGACTCCTCTTCGATAAATACCTGAATATCGCCGTTGATGCCATTGTGCTTGCCTGCATTTCCCTTGCCTGGCACGTTGACGACCATACCTTCTGCTACACCGGCAGGAATGTTGATCTCAACAACTTCTTCACCCTTCTTCACACCAGTGCCATCGCACTCCTTACACTTGTTCTTGATTACCTGACCTTCGCCGCCGCAGACAGGACAGACGCTCTGCTGCTGCATCATGCCGAAGATGCTTTGGGTGGTGTGGGTGATATAACCCTGTCCGTGACAGGTGGGGCATTGTTCCTTGCCGCTGCCAGCCTCGGCACCGCTGCCGTGACAGTGTTCACAAGGAATGTCCTTGTGCACCTTGAATTTCTTCGTTACACCTGTATTGATCTCTTCAAGCGTTAACTTTACCTTGAGGCGCAGATCACTGCCGCGATGCTGCTGGGGGCGACGCTGTCCGCCGCCAAAGCCGCCAAAACCGTGCCCACCGAAGATATCGCCGAACATCGAGAAGATGTCGTCCATATTCATGCTGGCACCACCAAAGCCGCTGAAATCGAAGCCACCCATGCCAGGACCATCGAAACCGAACTGGTCATACTGTTGGCGGGTCTTCGGATCGTGCAGCACATTATAAGCCTCTGCGGCTTCCTTGAACTTTTCCTCGGCTTCTTTGTCGCCGGGGTTACGGTCAGGGTGGTATTTGATGGCTATCTTTCGATAAGCTTTCTTGATCTCGTCTTCCGAGGCGGTCTTTGCGACCCCAAGCACCTCGTAATAGTCTCTTTTCTGTGCCATTTATTTTTATTGTCCTACGGCCACCTTAGCGTGGCGGATTACTTTGTCGTTTAGTTTGTATCCAGGCTGCAAGCAGTCGATTACCTTGCCTTTCTTGTCGTCACCCATGCCGGGAACCATTGCTACGGCTTCGTGAAGGTCGGTGTCGAAGTCGGCATCCTGTGTCTCGATTTTGCTGACACCTTGTCCTTCAAGGGTCTTCATGAATTTCTGGTGAATCAGCGTCATTCCTTCACGGAGCACCTCGGGATCGTCAGTCTTCGCGCCATTATCGATGGCTCTTTCCATGTCATCGAGGATGGGCAGGATGGAGGTGATGAATTTCTCACCGCCGTTCAGGATCAGCTCTGCACGTTCCTTCAATGTACGTTTGCGGTAGTTCTCGAATTCGGCTACTTTGTAGAGCAACTGGGTCTTCAGTTCCTCGATTTCCTTCTGGGCCTTTTCCAGAGGATCTGCCTCTTCGGCTTCTTCTTCAGCAGCCTTGTCAGCTGTTTCAGCAGCATTGTCTGCCTGAGCCTCTGTTTCTGCCTCTTTGTCAGTTTCTTCTGCAGGAGTTTCGTTCAAGGTCTCCTCGTCTTCAATATTGATATCTTTTTCTGTCATAATAGCAATGTTTTAAATGTTCTGATAACCCACTAGCAAATTCTGTGCCATTAAGCATAGAGCTCTGCTTTTTTCGCCTTGATGGTCTCATCATAGATGTAGTCATCGTAGGTCATCAGCTTGTCAATGGTTCCCTTTGGTGTCAGTTCGATGATGCGGTCTGCTACGGTGTTGATGAATTCATGGTCGTGCGAAGCAAACAGGATGTTGCCCTTGAACTGAATTAGGTTGTTGTTGAAGGCCTGGATGCTCTCGAGGTCCAGATGGTTCGTCGGTGTATCGAGAATCAGGCAGTTGGCATTCTTCAGCTGCATTCGGGCAATCATACAACGCATCTTCTCACCTCCTGAAAGCACATTCACGTGTTTCAGTACGTCTTCCTCCTTGAAGAGCATACGGCCTAAGAACGATTTCATGGTCACCTCATTGCCTGGTCCCCACTGGGAGAGCCAGTCTACGAGGTTCATCTCGCTCTGGAAGAATTCTGTATTGTCGAGTGGGAGATAGGCCGTGGTAATGGTGACACCCCACTTGTAGGTGCCTGCCTGAGCCTCGCGGTTACCATTGATTATCTCGAAAAGCGCCGTCATGGCCTTGGGGTTGTGTGACAGGAAGACGGTCTTCTGACCTTTCTCGATGGTAAACGATACATTGTCGAATAATACCGTTCCGTCAGGATCAACGGCCTTCAGGCCCTCTACCTCAAGAATCTGTGTGCCAGGCTCGCGCTCCATTGAGAAGATGATGCCTGGGTATTTGCGGGTTGATGGGGTGATCTCTTCTACGTTCAGTTTCTCCAGCATCTTCTTGCGTGAAGTGGTCTGCTTGGATTTAGCCACGTTGGCTGAGAATCTTCTGATGAACTCTTCCAGTTGCTTCTTCTTCTCCTCGGCCTTCATCTTTTGGTTCTGGGCCTGACGGAGAGCCAGCTGACTGGATTCATACCAGAAGGAGTAGTTACCGGAGAACAGCGTTATCTTGCCGAAGTCGATGTCAACAGTCTGGGTCGATACTGCATCGAGGAAGTGACGGTCGTGAGATACGACGAGCACGCACTGTTCCAGATTCGACAGGTATTCCTCGAGCCACTGTACGGTATCGAGGTCAAGGTCGTTGGTAGGCTCGTCGAGCAGCAGGTTGTCGGGATGTCCGAACAAGGCCTTGGCCAGCATGACGCGCACCTTCTCATTGTTTGATATCTCGCTCATCTGCTTGTAGTGCTCGGTTTCCTTCACACCGAGGTTCTGCAACAGCTGGGCAGCCTCGCTCTCAGCCTCGTAGCCGTTCATCTCGGCAAAGGCCATCTCTAGTTCGGCAGCACGGTTACCGTCTTCTTCCGTCATTTCGGGCTTGCTGTAGAGGGCCTCGCGCTCCTTCATGTTGTCCCACATGGGCTTATGCCCCATCAGCACGGTATCCATCACCGTGAAAGCATCATACTTGAAGTGGTCCTGCTCAAGCACACTCATGCGCTCGCCGGGAAGCATTTCTATCGATCCTTTGTTGGGTTCCAGCTCACCGCTGATGGCACGAAGCAAGGTAGACTTGCCTGCACCATTGGCACCGATTATACCATAGATATTGCCACTTGTAAACTTCAGGTTCACATCCTTGTAAAGGACCTTCTTTCCAAACTGTATCTGCAGGTTTGTTACTGTAATCATCTCTTTCTTATACCTTATTTATTTATTTGGGCTGCAAAGGTACAAATAATTTCCGAGACTTCCAAATTTTCTACAACATTCCTTTGGTTGAGGGCAGTTCGTAGTGGTAGATATCGCGTCTGACGGCCATTTTCAGGGCTCTGGCCAGTGCCTTGAAGATGCCTTCTATCTTGTGATGCTCGTTTTCTCCCTCAGCCTTGATGTTCAGATTCATCCTGGCTGCATCGCTGAGGCTCTTGAAGAAATGTAAGAACATTTCCGTTGGCATCTCGCCGATCTTCTCACGCTTGAACGTGGCATCCCATACAAGCCAGGGGCGGCCTCCGAAGTCGAGTGCTACGCTGCAAAGACAGTCGTCCATCGGCAGGCAATAGCCATAGCGCTCAATGCCCCGCTTGTCGCCAAGGGCTTGCAGGATGCAGTCGCCCAAGGCAATGGCAGTGTCCTCGATGGTGTGGTGCTCGTCCACCTCAAGATCGCCCTTCGTATGAATCGTCAGGTCCATCATGCCGTGCTTGCCTATCTGCTCCAGCATGTGGTCAAAGAAACCCAGTCCGGTCTGAATGTCACACTTGCCTGTGCCGTCGAGATTCACCTTGATATGGATGTCTGTCTCCTTTGTCTTACGGCTCACCTCTGCGATTCTCTCACCAGCAAACAATAGTTCAGCAATCTTGTTCCATGATATTCCTTCGTCGCTTAGAATCAGGGATTTACAACCAATGTTTCGAGCAAAGGTTCTGTCTGTTTCCCTGTCACCGATAACGTAGGAATTGGCAATGTCATAGACCTCGGGATTGTTGATGTATTTCTCCACCAGCCCCGTATTCGGCTTTCGTGTGGGGGCATTGTCTTCAGGGAAATGCGGGTCGATGAGAATCTCGTCAAACGTGATGCCTTCACCCTCGAGTGTCTGTAGGATGAAGTTATGTACAGGCCAGAAGGTGTCTTCGGGAAAACTGTCTGTTCCCAATCCGTCCTGATTGCTCACCATGACAAATTCAAAGTCTAGTTTCTCACGAATAAAGGCGAGGTTGCGGAATACACCCTTTACGAATTTCAGCTTCTCAAAGCTGTCGATCTGCTCGTCGGCTGGCTCTTCAATGAGTGTCCCGTCACGATCTATAAACAATAGCCGCTTCTTCATGATGGTTGTTGCTGTTAGTCTTTTTGTAAAATTCCTTGCGTTCTTTTTCTTGTTGGGCAATGGAGCCTTTCATCAGATAGCCGGGGCCGAGTGCCGTCATCCAAATATAGGCCTGAATGAATCCGGCGATGAGGAATACGCCTATCGATAGCCACAACACATAGTCTGGCATGCCCACAGGGTCGCCACTCAGCACGCCCATCTTCGACTGCCAGTTGGCTGCCATCATGATAAATGTAGGCAGCGAGGTGAACAGCGTCAGGGCAGAAATGACGAAGATGCAGACGATTGTCACAATCAGGATCATCCCCAGGTGTCGCAGCCAGGATTGCAGCTTCAGCGGTCCTGTCTGCTCCATCACGCCCCGCTTGCGAAGCCTCTTGCCAACAAGGAAAAGCAGAAGAATGACGGCCACGGCCTCGATAGCAATGGCTGGTAACAACAAGTCTGGTGCGATGATTACCGGCATGGCTGATGTGGCTGCCGTGATGACGGCAAAGATGATGGCAATCGGCCAGGTTGTACGGAAAATACGTCTGAAATGACTCATATAGAACCGATAGCCCTCACGAATGCAAGCCTGGCTGCTGCGGCTCTTCTGTAGTTTTTTATGCTTATTTGTTTCCATCTGTTCTTTTTTTCGCTTGCAAAGTTACGAATTTTTGCGCACTGAAGTGACGGATTGTGCAGTTTTTTTTCTATTAAAAGTTAAAAAGGGTGTAATCTGTACAAAAAACGTGTCATCTATCATTACTGAGATTAAAAAGTCGTATCTTTGCAGTCAATAATAAATGATGTTCGCATGAAACACTTAAAATGGGGCTTCATCGGATGTGGTGAGGTAACGGAGAAGAAGAGCGGCCCTGCCTTCAGCGAGGTAGCGGGGTCTTCTGTGGTGGCTGTGATGAGTCGTACAGAGCAGCACGCCCGTACCTACGCCATCTCTCACGGCATCAAGAAATGGTATACCGATGCCCAGGAACTCATCGATGACCCTGATGTGAATGCCGTATATATCTGCACCCCGCCATCGAGTCATGCCACCTATGCCATCATGGCCATGAAGGCTGGCAAACCCGTTTACGTAGAGAAGCCGCTGGCTGCCAGCTATGAGGATTGCGCCCGCATCAACCGTATCGCTGAGCAGACGGGCGTGCCCTGTTTCGTAGCCTATTACCGTCGTTATCTGCCTTATTTCCAGAAGGTGAAGGACATTGTCAACAGCGGGCGCATCGGCAAGATCCTGAATGTGCAGATACGCTATACCGAACCTCCGCGCTTTACTGATCTGGAGGCCATCGGTAAGGGGGAACCCCTTGCCTGGCGCCTGCAGCCTGAGATCTCAGGCGGTGGCTATTTCTATGATATGGCCCCTCATCAGCTCGATTTGCTGCAGGATATGTTTGGTGTCATCCTTGAGGCTCGTGGCATTTGTGCCAGCAGGGGCGGACTTTACGAGGCAGAGGACTCCGTGAGTGCCTGCTTCCGCTTCGAGAACGGTCTGCCAGGCTCTGGCTCTTGGTGCTATGTGGCTCATGAGAGTGCCCGCGAGGATTGTATTGAGATTATCGGTACGGAGGGACAGGTAAGTTTCTCTGTGTTCGACTATAAGCCTATCCGGCTGCAGACGAGTGACGGCGATGAGAGCATCATCGTTCCGAATCCGCCCTACGTGCAGTATCCGCTGATCAAGAATGTGATCGAGCATCTGCAAGGACTGGCCATCTGTACTTGCACGAGCGAGTCGGCAACACCCGTCAATTGGGCGATGGATCGTATCTTGGGTAAATTCTGATTGCTGTGAGAAGTCTGCTGTGGATCGTGTTGTTCTTGGCTGTCATGTCTGTGACAAAGGTGTTCGCAGATGATGGCGTATCGCTGCAGACAGCACCGCTGGCTAATCCGACGGACTCGCTGAAGAGCAAGGAACTGAGCAAGATCCGCGAGACGATTAGAGGCTTCGACCGCACCCAGGACGACTATATCGAGCCCCAGCACTACGAGTTTACGGTGATGATGCAAGCCACGCGCACATTCGAGAACTTCGTGCTGAGCAGCAATGGGCAGAGCATCAGGCTGGCTCCCGACGGGCTCACGAAGATAGGCCCGTTCTTCGGCTGGCGGTGGTTCTTCTTCGGATGGACCTTCGACATCAAGAACATCGGGTTCAAGAGCGGCGGATTGCGACAAGAGTTCGACCTCAGCATCTATTCATCACAGGTGGGAGTCGATCTGTATTACCGCCGCACGGGCAATGATTATAAGATCCGCGACGTCAATCTTGGCAACGGGATCAACGGCGATCTTTTCGAGGGCATGCCCTTTGGAGGGGTGAATGTTGGTATCACGGGCGTCAGTGCCTATTACATCTTCAACCACGAGCATTTCTCCTATCCGGCAGCCTTTTCGCAGTCTACCTGTCAGAAGATCAGCTGCGGCTCATGGATGGCAGGTGCCGGCTATACGAATAATACGCTCGAACTCGACCATCTGGCGCTGGATGATGCGCTTGAAAGCAGGATGCCTGCAGGGCAGGAGGTGAAGCTCGATAGTGGCATGATGTTCAACAGCATCAAGTACAACGACTTTATATTCTCCGGCGGCTATGCCTACAACTGGGTGTTCGCCAAGAACTTCCTGTTCTGTGCCAGCGGACAGTTGGCCGTCTCCTATAAGACGAGCTACGGTAAGACAGCCGACGAGAAGAGGGGGTTCGATATCGGGAAGGTGAATCCCGACTTCATCGGACGCTTTGGACTCGTCTATAACAATACCCGCTGGTATGCCGGCACGAGTGTCATCCTGCGCACGAACAACTACCGTACGTCGCGCTTTACGGCCAACAACATGTACGGCTCGCTGAATGCCTACATCGGCTATAACTTTGTGTTGAAAAAGAAATATCGTAAAAAGAAGACAGAATGAAACGATTCGTATATACAATCCTGTTGATGTGGCTCTGTCTGACCACGCAGACGGCGATGGGGCAGGTGAGTGCCTTGACGACGGACAGCCTGACGATCTGCCAGCTGCTCGACGAGGCGCGCCATCAGCCGCGTACCACCAACTTCCCCCTCTTTTTTGCCCGTCAGTTCCTTGGGAGACCCTATGTGGCCCACACCCTGGAGATTAACGATCAGGAACAACTCGTGGTGAATACCCGTCAGCTCGACTGTACGACGCTGGTGGAGAATGTCACCGCCTTGACGCTCTGCGCCTATCGCCATCTCTATACCTGGCGCGATTATCTCAATGCCCTCGTCGCCATGCGCTATCGTAACGGGCGGATAGATACCTATACCAGCCGCATCCATTACTTTACGGAGTGGATTACCGCCAACACGGCTGCAGGCATCGTCACCGAGCAGCAGGCACCCGAGCCGCCGTTCTCCGCTGTCCAGCAAGTCTCCGTCTCGTTCATGAGCGAGCATCCCGACAGTTATAAGGCGTTGCGTCAGCATCCAGAATACGTGCCCGGAATCCGTGCGATGGAGCAGCGCGTGTCAGGCCAGAGCTTCCGCTATATCCCCAAGCGGCTCACGGGCAATGTCGCCCTGATGCGCAAGGCAGTCAACGACGGCGACATCATCGCCATCACCTGCAACAAGAAAGGCCTCGACATCGCCCACCTGGGCTTTGCCGTGTGGCGTAACGGCCAGCTCCATCTGCTCAATGCCTCCCAGCTCCACAAGAAGGTGGTCGAAGAGCCGATGACCCTCTATCAGTATCTCCAGAAACATCCCTCCCATACGGGAGTCAGAATCATAAGAATCAATAAATAAACTAATTAATGCGTATATGGAATTACCCGATTTTATGAGTTATGCCAACAAATTCACCCAGAAGGATTTTGTTGAGAAGATTTCGCGTATAGCCAAGCGCGCTGGTGCCAAACTGGTATATGCAGCGCTGATACTCTACTATACGCTCCAGAGTGACAAGGTGAGCAAGGCCGACAAGGCCATCATCATCGGTGCCCTGGGTTATATGATCAGTCCCCTCGATGTCATCCCGGATGCCATCCCCATCGCAGGACTCACCGACGACCTTGCCGTACTCCTCTATGTGCTGAAGAAGGTGTGGACGGGTATCGATCCCGAAATCATCGACCAGGCCAAACAGCGACTCTCCAAGTGGTTCGATGAAGAGGAGATCTCAGAGATCCAGAATCTCTTTGACGAGAAGGACAGCTGAACACAACTTTTTTGCATGAAAACTTGCAAATGGCAGAAAAATGTTGTATCTTTGCAGCTGAGATCTTTGACAGCTGTGTTCATTCGTGGACGGATTGACAGTAATGACACATTTTTCAAAGAATCCTCACGCGTACCGCGCACACCCGCACGCGAATAATAAGGTTCCTACGCGGTACGCGTGAAAAGTTTAAGAATTTACTGTCCAATGTGTCCAATGTGTCCAAAATCAGAAAGACAGTCAGTATATCTGCATCACTCGGAAATGCATATAAATACACAAATAGTTTGCTCCCATATAACTGGTAGTTACATACCGACAAAGCACAGGTTTGCTACCTAGAAACCGATCGTTTGCTACCGACAAACTCATTCCCCGAAAATAGCGCATATTTATCCCGATTTTCTGGATAAATATCCAAGTTCTCGTTGAAGATATCTTCCTGAGTCATTTTATTGTGCGTTACAAATGCGTCACAAATCTTTCAATCCTGACAAAATAAAAAATCGGAAACCCTTTATTTATCGAGGTTTCCGAACTTTCCCGTGAGGTGCCTGGCGGATTCGAACCGCCGTAGACGGTTTTGCAGACCGTTGACTAAGCCACTCATCCAAGGCACCGAGTAAGCGAGTAAAGAGCGATACAAGTATCAGCTCTTTCGAGCGCAAGGCGACAAGACCGAAGGTCAAGGCACCGTTTCTTGAATGCGGGTGCAAAGGTAGTCATTATTTTCTACATTGCCAAATGTTTTCGCGATTTTTTCGCTTCTTATTGCAATTTTTCGCCAAAGCACAGCCTCTGCAGGCTTCGTTTCTGTCTGTCAGAGCCCTGTGAATGCGATATCCGGCATAAATTATACACCCAGCCAAGATTACCGCCACTACCCAAATCTGCCACATCACGTTTACAGCTTAGACAGTTTCCTCAGCAGCACTTTGTTGATAATCTGGATTCGGTGGCCTCGGCGCTCAATGTCCTCACGTACATTATTTATATTATTAAAGAAGTCGCTGAAGGCATTCAGCAGGAAGTTTGGCTGCCCCGTGTCTTCCGTCATCTCCGGATTTGTCAGGATATTGATTCCTTGGTGCTCGATGTGCACATCGATGTCCTCGCCAGTCATGATGGGATCACCGTCGTAGTGGATGGCTCCTGGCTGATTGCGGTGGATATGGAGCTGCTTCGTGCGGAAGGTCTTTATCTTCGAATTGTTGCCCAGTGTCTTCATAAACAGGTCGGCAGCCATCTGCGGGGCATCGAGCGCATCAAAAGGCTCCATGATGATCACGTCCATCTCGCCGTCTTTCATCGTTGCCCCAGGCGCAATGTAGGCATTATTGCCGTATTGCGATGCATTGGCACAGGCGATGAGAAACGCCTTGTACGTCGAGGCGCCCGTCTCGTCCTCCACTTCGTAGGTCTCGGGCTTGTATTTCAGTCCCTCTTTCAGCACATTCTCGATGTAGGTGATGGGACCGCGCTTGCCAGCCTCGGCAAACTTCAGCGAGATAAACGCATCGAATCCCATGCCGCAGGTGCAGAAGAAGGGCAGGTCGTTGATCACGCCGTAGTCGAAGGCCTCGATCTTGCAGTCGTTGATGATCTGCAGCGACTTCTTCACGTCCATCGGCAGGCACAGATGCCTTGCCAGGCCGTTGCCCGATCCGCAAGGGATGATGCCCAGCGCCGTATCCGTATGCACGAGCGAGCGGGCCACCTCGTTGACAGTACCGTCGCCGCCGATGGCCACCACGATATCCTTGCCCTCGTTGGCGCACACCTTCGCTATCTCCGCAGCATGACCGGCATACTCGGTGAGCCTCAGTTCGTAGTCGAATTGCTCCTTGTCGAGCGTCTGATCTATCAGATCAGGTATCTCTTTCTTCGAACTTGTGCCCGAAATCGGGTTTAGAATGAATACTATCTTCTTCTTTTCTGTCATAATCTGATGCAAAAATACAAAAATTGGACGAAATATCGGGGATTTATACAAGAAAAATACCAAAAACAGATAAATATTAATAAAAAGTTGCACTAATTGATAAAAAATGTGTAACTTTGCACCCTGATAATAAACGAAACAACAGAAGATACCTAACAAGAATGGGACAATTACAAGAAAAATACAAGCTCTACCGTGAGCCCCAGAAGTACATGGAGGCAGATGTATATCCCTATTTCCGTGCCATTGAGGGCAAGCAGGGCACAGAGGTGGAAATGGGCGGACACAAAGTGTTGATGTTTGGCTCTAACGCTTATACTGGTTTGACGGGCGACCAGCGCATCATCGATGCTGCCAAGCGCGCCCTCGACAAGTATGGCTCTGGTTGCGCTGGAAGCCGGTTCCTCAACGGAACGCTCGATCTCCACGTACAGTTGGAAAAAGAGATTGCTGAGTTTATCGGCAAGGAGGACTGTCTCTGCTTCTCTACAGGCTTCTCTGTGAACCAGGGTGTTCTGGCAATGGTAGTCGGCAAGGACGATTATATTATCTGCGACGATCGTGACCACGCTTCAATTGTGGACGGTCGTCGTCTTTCGTTTGCCAAGCAGCTCCATTACAAGCACAACGATATGGAGGATCTTGAGCGTGTGCTCCAGAAACTGCCTTACGAGGCCATCAAGCTTATCGTCGTCGACGGTGTGTTCTCAATGGAAGGCGATTTGGCTAAGCTGCCTGAGATTGTCGAGCTGAAGCACAAGTACAATTGCTCTATCATGGTCGACGAGGCCCACGGTATCGGTGTCTTCGGCCGTCAGGGTAGGGGTGTGTGCGATCATTTCGGTCTCACCGACGAGGTGGATCTTATCATGGGTACCTTCTCAAAGTCGCTGGCATCCATCGGCGGATTCATCGCTTCCGATTGGGATACCATCAATTTCCTGCGTCACACCTGCCGCACCTATATCTTCTCGGCATCCAACACGCCAGCAGCCACTGCAGCCGCAATGGAGGCTCTGCACATCATCCAGCAGGAGCCCGAGCGTATTCAGGCCCTTTGGGACGTGACCCACTACGCCCTGAAGCGTTTCCGCGAGGAAGGCTTCGAGATCGGCGATACCGAAAGCCCCATTATCCCGCTGTATGTGCGTGATGTGGATAAGACATTCCTGGTTACAGCCCTCGCCTTCAAGGCAGGTGTATTCATCAACCCTGTTATCCCGCCAGCATGTGCTCCGCAGGATACACTCGTGCGTTACGCTTTGATGGCTACCCACACCAAGGAACAGGTAGACCGCTCGGTTGTTGCCCTGAAAAAAATCTTTGTTGAACAAGGAATCATAAAATAATTGCGGAAAAATTTGCAAGGGTCGCAGAAAATGTGTACCTTTGCACCCGCAAAATCGAGGTGTAGCGCAGTTGGTAGCGTTCCTGGTTTGGGACCAGGCTGTCGCAGGTTCGAGTCCTGTCACCTCGACCACCCTAAAAAAATAAACCGCTGATTCATAATGGATTAGCGGTTTTTTTATGCTTTTTTCCCCGAAAATTCCCAAATTTCGGGGAAAAAAACTCTGCCACATTGAACATCGTCACTCCGTGGTCGAGTGCGGTGTCAACAGTGCGTATGCTACTCTCTTCATTTCTGCGGGCCATACCACTGCAGCCCAGTCCAATTCTATTCATATCGCTATAGAGATCATTTGTTTTGTACGTTCCTATGATAGCCTTCTTTCTTAGATGTGGGTACCAGATAGGCAAAGCCATAGACCATCATAGAGGCTTGGGCAATGATGCCGACGATAATGCTCACGATGTTCACTTCTGTGCTTACAAGCCCGTTGGAGAGGAAATAGTATATCATATATATGCCGAGCGGAATGTTCACAAGCACACTTGCCACCAGACCGGGATTGTACTTGCGGCCGAAGATAAAAAACATCACGACGTGGGCTGAGGCATTGAGTGTGGAGTAGTAGGCCGTCCAAAGCCCCCAATCAATGCCGAAGAAGTGCGACAGAATGCCCGACAGAGGCAGCAGTACATACATCAACGGGATGTTGATCCAGAAGGAACCTGCCTTCGTCAGCGGTTTGTCGCCACGGGTAGAGCCAAGCGGACCTCGATTGAAGAAGTCGAGGAATCCGCCGGGGCATACATACTCTTCAAACTCGTGCAGCCAATAGGCCGAGCATTGCAACCAGATGAGAAACAACGGATAATTTGCATCCTTGACATAGAGCCAAATCAAGATAAACGTGTAGAGTGCAAGGAATGGCGTTCCCTTCATCCAGTTCTCGTAAAGCCAGTTCAATATTGTTTTCATACGCATATCAGTGTTTGATGATTATTTCAGGATTCCAATTTGTAGATAACTCTGGTATTCACCACCACAGTGGATGATGTGGCGACCGTGATTGTCCTTAGAGACATAGGCGGGAACACCGGGGTGTACGTTGCCTGTGATGTTCTGGCTGCTAATCATGAAGCGGAGGAACTCGCCGGGATAGAATGTCATGCCCGTGGGAGCCAGGGAGACTTCGATTTCCACGATTTCGCCCTTCGACAGTTGCTCGTCACGATCAAAACTCTGAACGGGAATGATATCGGTGCTGAGTTGCTCGTCAAGATGGCGACGGCTGACGCGCAGGCGGCCGTAGGCACCGCTGTATTTGGCCACGCCACCGTGGTTCTCCAGCATGTCGTGGGTCTTGGGCGAGGTGGCGGGGATGGTGAACTGGCGCAGCACGTTGTAGTGCTTGTCCAGTTTCTGCACGATGAGGAACAGATCCATCTCGTCGCTACCATCAGCCTCTACATAAAGATGAGCCTTGGGATAGCCAATGAAACTCGTCTCTTCCGTTATCGGCAAGTAGAACGATGCTTTGGGCGCGTCGCTCTCGCAGAGGTAGATAGCTGGCACGTCCTGAGTAGGAGCCTCGTTCTGGAGTTGGCGGGTTAGACCATTGAGATAATATTTCTGGTATTCTGTGTTGGTCGGTGGGAAGGCCGTGGCGGGCTGGTCCACCTTGTTGCCGCCCTCCATGTCGTGCAGACAGTAGCGCACGGTCGGGGTGTCCTTCCAGCCGTTGTCGATGCCTTTCATATAATAGTCGAAGAAGCGCAGGCGTTCCTCCACATATTTCGGCTCGTAGTAGTCCTGCCACTCCAGGTTGTCGTGGATGCGCAACCACTTTTCTTTTGAGCCCAACTGCCGCCAGGCGCGGAAGGTTCCGTCGGTATGCAGCACGTTCGAGTACGATGCTACCACGAGGATGGGAATCTCGATGTCCCACACGCGGGCAATCTTGTCCTGCCACAACGGATGATTGGCAAAGGGATACTGGCGACTCTCCTCGGCCACGTCCTCGCGCAGCCCGAAGCCCTCGTGGTTGTTCTGAATGCCCTCTGTAAACACATAGTCTGGCATGCCGCCCACGAGACACATGTCGCGGTAGCCGTCAGTCAGTGCCTCCGTCACCTGTGTGCACACCAGATGCTCGGGCCGTTCGGCAGCAATGAACCACTGCGAGGAACTCAGGTACGACGTGCCGCTCATGGCCACCTTGCCGTTACACCACGGCTGACGGGCCACCCACTCCACGAGGTCGGCGCCGTCCTCGCCCTCCTGTGTGCCCAGCATGGTGCTGTCGCCCTCCGAACGGCCGATGCCGCGCGGATCGGGATAGACAATGGCATAGCCGTTGGCGCACCAGAAGTCGGGATCTGGTCCCTCAAACTTCTGCAAGCCACTCATGCGCTTTTGGTCCAGGCCGAGCAGTCCGAAGAGTGCCTTGAAGCGGTCGGCATTGCCTGAGTTCTTGCCGTAGGGGCTCCAGGCGATGATGGCGGGCAGCGGCTCGTCTGAATCGGTTGGCAGATACACGTCAGTCAGAATCTTCACTCCGTCTCTCAGAGGCACCTGCTCATCCTTGATGAAGCGGATGTCATGCTCCAGCGGGTGGAACAGTTCATGGACGCTCGTCCCTTTCTTCAGCAGGTGCTCCCCTGCTGCCCAGTCGTAATACTCACCCTCGTAGTTCCTTACGTCGCGGTACTTCAGCGACGGCTTGCGAATCATCATGTCTTTTACATTTGCCATAATCGTAATTGTTTGATATTTCTGCTGCAAAATTACAATAAAACCGATAAATGTACGTTATCTGATAAAAGGTAAAAATGTTCTGATTCTACACAAAGCAGATGAAATATATCGACGTTCTTAACTTAAACATGGTCAATCTGTTGGCAGAGAATCCCGAGGGGTTTTATGTCGACAACGACATCTACCTGGCCCTCAGTGCCCGTGCCTTCGGGCAGAAGATCCTACACATTGGGCAGCCGTATCGCGTGGAAGAAGGGCGGCTGGTGATGGTGACGGCAGGCTGGTCGAGAATCATTGCCAATCTGGAGGAGTATGAGCTGCACACCGGAATGGCTTTCGTACTACCGCCCGACTCTATCCTCGAAATCGTGGAGCACAGCGATGACCTTGATATGCGAGCCATCACTTTCAAGGATTTGCCCCCGTCTGCAGGATTCAGCCATACCGTCTGCCTGCAACTGACAGAGCGGGATGTGGCCGACATCGACAATCTGCTGATGCTGCTCTGGCAGGAAGTACACCGCGACCCCAAGCACCTCGAAATCATCCATCATTTAGAGGCCGCCTTGTTTCTCAGCCTGAGACGCTTAGAGCAGCAGACGCAGGCTTCATCCAAAGTCGCCGCCTCCCATCAGGAGCAGTTGCACCACCGCTTTGTGGCCCTCGTCAAGCAATATGGCCTAACGGAGCATAAGGTGGAGTTCTATGCCGACCGTCTCTGCATCACGCCCAACTATCTCTCATCCATCGTCCGTCGCTACAGCGGTCTGACCGTGATGCAGTGGATCAACCGCCACGTCATCCAGCAGGCCAAACTACAACTAAAATACAGCGACCTGCCCGTCTGGCAGATCGCTGAATCCTTGAACTTCCCCAATCCCTCGTTCTTCTCCAAGTTCTTCAAACGCGAGGCGGGGATGACTCCCAATGAGTTTAGACTGGGATAAAAAGTTGTAGTCATTTATTAGTCTCATGTATTTTCTCCTTCAGTTTCTTGCTTTCTGCCTGCGCATCCATCAAACGAAATAGTGACCCGATATGGAAAGAATAGTAATCATTAACGAGAGCACTTTCGTCAAATGGACGAAGAGCGTGGAAAGGCAACAAAAGCTTCTTGAAAGTCAAGAGCAGCAGGTAAGTAGCAGAAAGACGACTGAGTGGATTGGCACAGATGAGGTGTGCCGCATGCTTGGCATTGGCAAGCGCACGGTACATGCCATGCGAGAGCGTGGCTGCCTTTGATGACAAGGCCAATTAATTCAATAAATTGAAAAATCCAATAATTGAACTGCATTGAGACAACAAAAACAGACAGCATCCACGACGGGGTGCTGCCTGCTGCTGTTTAACAAGATGAATCCTCATTACGAGACCTCAATGGCCTTGGTGACTTTCTCCTTCGGTTCGGTCTTCGGCATGGTGATGGTCAGGATGCCGTCCTCAACCTTGGCAGAAATCTGGTCTTTCACCACATCGTCTGGCAGTACGTAGTTCTGCTCG
>OMXK01000042.1 GCA_900314995.1 uncultured Prevotella sp. | reverse complement strand
GCTCTTAGGTGTTATCATCGAACTTGCTTATAACATCATTTGCCATCGACGAATACAGCAACTATTCACCGAAGGCAACGACCTGCTGACCGTTCGCCGTGGGCTGCTGAAGTTTAAGAAGGCAGAGCGCCAGGCGATGCTCATATCCCTACCGCTGCTTGCGCTCTGGGCACTTGCCTTATGCTGGCAGTTAGGAGTCTTCGCAGATAATCCGACAGCAAGTGTTGCAGCCATCGGCATCAGGGCGGGCATAGGATTCTTCATCGGCTCTCTCATTGTTTTCTGCGGCTATTTATGGGAGATGCGCCGCGTGAATCACTCCATCCGCGAGATTGACGAACTATCCGCTGAATAACACAGTTTCTAAAATACTCTCTCGTTGAAGCAGTGCCAGTCGTGAGGTTGGCACTGCTTTATTACAAGATTCCTATTTCAGTAGAAGCATAAATTGCTACCTGCTCCATTGGCAAATAGTCTGCGCCCATTCGGGAATGTCATCTGTGTATTTCTTGAAAACCACACCCTCCACAGTGCGATAGAGCAGGCGAGGCAGCTGACCATCAATAGAATTGTCGTAGATGTAGGCGCGGTCAACGATAGTGATGGCTTTTGCAGCATTCTGCAACGATTTGTAATAGCGTGAGATGACCTTGGAGATAGGCACCTCATGACCACCGTTGAGATAGCGCTGAGTGATTCGGCCGACATTGATAGCTGGGTCGGTAGTGCAGACATAGAATAAACGGATGAAGAAGCCAGCCTGCTTGGCTTTATATAGGAACTCCAGTTTTTCTTGAGAAGAAAACACTGTCTCGAACACGAAATCCCGTCCATGCTGTAGGCATTTGTAACGCTGCTGTGTAGCCATCTCCGCTGCTTTCAGTACAGCGGCAGGAGAGTTCCAGTCGCCAAAAGTCTCTTGTGCGATATTGTCAGGATTGATATAAAGGCTATCAGCCGTCCACTCATCATTGAGCAGCTGGACGGTCGTTGTCGTTTTGCCAGAGCCGTTAGGTCCTGCGACAATGCAAAGGGTTGGCTTCTTATCACTCACTGCGCAGCCCTCCATGCAGAAATTTCATCAGCCACGGCCTGTAGTCTCCGTTTCTTCTCCGCCTCAGCGTTAGCCATTGACTTGCGAGCTTCTGCTGCCACGTCCTCCATCAGTGCCTGCAGCATCTCGTCTGTCGGCTCCTCCGTGGAGGTCAGCCTGTATTGTTTGTGGATCTCAGTCATAAATGCAGTCGATTAGAATTACGAGTGCAAATATACGACTTTTTATTGAGAATCGTTCGCTTCACCTACATCTTTTATATATATTTAGGCGAAAAGTTCAGCCAACATTAGCCATATTCCTTAATGAAATGTTAAATATCTGCCTGAGAAGCAAAATATTTACGAAATAATTTGGTTTATATTATAAACTTATCTGTCTTTGCAATCTCGCTGTGCTTCGGCATGGGTACAACAATCACAGGTCTCGTCATCCGAAATCGCATCATTCAGGTGTGCGGACTTATCGCAGGCATCGGAGGATTTTTCGGTGCATTGCATTTCCTTGGTCATACACAGCTCTATGTGATGGCAGTTGTGTTCGGGTATAATTTGGAGTATTTCATCCAAATTTATACCCGAATTGATATATTAAGAACTCATCACCCGGTCATTTTGCTGATAATCAATCGATAAGCCTTACTTGAGCCAGAGCATCAAATCCTATGATGCAAATTTTTTACGCAAATAGGTATTAAACAGGGCAAAGAACAGACAACAGAATGTAAGACCAGGCAGTACGTCAAAGCCCTCATGCTGCTGGAGCATGGACGACAGTCCGCCTAATAATGCTTCGCCGTAGAAATAAGCCATAGTGCCTACTCCCAGCAGGCAACAAGCCGCAATGGTGATAACGGCAGCTAACTTCTCAAGTTTTTCCTCTGTCTGACGTTCCCGCTCAATCCTGCGCATGGTGGCATACGCGAAATTTGAGGGGAGGCGCATGTGCTGTTCTGACTGTTGGCGCAAGGCCTCTCGAAGTGCTTTGTCATTTTGCTTAACGAGAAAGTTCATGTTGTTCCATTCTTTTGATGATGATATATAGTTTTTTGCGAATACGATGTAGACGAGTGGCGACATTACCCGATCCCAGACCTAAGACGTAGGCAATATCGTGCATCGGTAAGTCCTCGTAGTAGAAGAGATTGATGAGCGTCTGTTCGTCTGGTGACAGCCTGGAACAGGCATGATGAAGCTGCTCGATTCGCGATACATCATCAAGCAGTTGGTCAATGTCTTTGTCGCTGACATCCATCTTTTCATCAAGCTGCATATACTTCATCTTTTGCTTGCGTAGCCAACTGACGGTCAGGTTATAGGCTATGCGGTAAATCCATGTTGAAAACGATGCTTCTCCTGTAAAGTCTGACAAATGATTGTATGCACGAACAAAAGCGTCCTGCACCAGTTCTTCTGCATCCTCTTGGGTAGTGACGAGCTTTGCTACGAGGCGAAACACATTCTCCCCGTAGCGTTCCATGAAATAACTGTAATCCTCGGTGTGGCCGTTGAGGATACGCGTTATCAGTCGTTGCTCGTCTGTCTGTTGCATCAGATATGAAACTCATCGTCCTTCTTCTGCTCCTCTGGATGCTCAGCTTTGCGTTCTGCACGATATGACATCAGCAGCCCCCACCCCCCGAAGATACAGATACAGGCGATGTAGACCACTCCGGCCACATGGTCATGGAAGCGCCATACACTGTCGAAGTCGTAGGCATATTTTCCATAGGTGGCCATCATGTTGATAAGGAAGCCTGCCAGGAATCCCAGTCCTACACCAAACATCAGCCAACCGATACGAAGGGCAGTAAACTTGTTGCCGCTGCTGTAGAGGTTAATACCCTTAAAGTCCACATTCGAAATCTCCGTCAGTTTACTGATGAGCATCAGCCGCTCACGCTTACGCACAAACAGTTCCACAACTTTGTAAATGGTGCCGAACACGATGAGGCAGTTCAGCGGAATCATAATCCAATCCATAATTCTTTTGCTTTTAAGTGAATTTACTAATGTTTCTTGTCTCTACTCTATTATACGCAATAATCTAAGAAACATTACACTATTTGAGAGAGAATTTTCAAAAAGCACCAATCTCACGAAACGCGGGGTAGGTGTTTTGCTCTTGTTTATTCCAATGCTGTCTTTAGGATATTCCTCAAAAGATACGTGGCGTTCTGATTGCGGGCCACACCCTCGGTGAGGCGATAGGTGTAGGTGATTTCGTCGGAGAGCCGTATTTGACTTCGTCGAATTCCTCCTCGCTCGGAAGAGCAGATGCAAGCATCGCTCTTCTCTCTCTCGTTCGTTATTTCGAAGCAGTAGTTGTGGAAGCGGGCGGGATATTCCTCCTGCATCTTCGACAGCTCGAGGTCGTGGGTGGCGATGATGCCCGTGACGGGAAGCGACGCGACGGACTGGAGGAACAGGCGCGAGCCGTTGAGCTTGTCGAGCGAGTTGGTGCCCTTCAGGATTTCGTCGAGGATGATGAGCGTGTGGCGGTTCTGCCGGCAAGTCTCGATGAGTTGTTGCAGCCGGAGCAGTTCGGCGTTGAAATAGCTGATGCCGTGGGCGAGGTCGTCGGTGGTGCGCATGCTGCTGAACAGCGAGAAGATCGAGACGCGCAGGCTGTCGGCAAAGACGGGCATACCACAACAGGCCAGCACATAGTTGATGCCAATAGAGCGGAGGAAGGTGCTCTTGCCCGCCATATTTGCACCGGTGATGATGTAATAGTGCTGGTCGGTGATGATGAAGTCGTTGCGCACGGCCTTCGCACCGAGGAACGGATGATAGAGTCCGCGCGCCTCATAGACCACCTCGTCGGCATCCACCAGTTCGGCATCGGTGGCCGCCGGCTCGTTGTAGCGGAACGTGGCCATCGACACCAGCGCATCGAAATGGCTTACGGCGGCTATCCATTCATCGATGTGCCCCATATAGCGGTCTTGCCAAAGCAGGAAGCGACGCACGATGAAATAGTCGGCCAGGTAGAGGGCGTTGGAGATGGGCACCCAAATCTCGTTGCGCTGGTCAAGGGCGTTGATGATGCCCTTCAGCAGGCGGAAAGATTTGAGGGCATCCTGTTTGTCGGCAGACAAATGGCTGATGATGTCGCGCCCCTCCCGGCTCTTCAGGTCGGCGGTCACAATCAGCATGATCATGTTGACGTAGGTGCCTAATCGCGGCAGGATGATGTTGATGCTCTGATTGATACGTCTCAGCGTACGACCGAAAAGCAGATAGACTGTCAGGATTTGAAGCAGCACCCAGAGCATGGGGAATGTCCCTGACAAAGGCCCAAAGATGGCTCCGGCCAGCAGTCCATAGAAGACGATGATGCTTCCGACGGCTGCGATGTGGGTAAGGCGATGGGCGGCAAGGTGGGATACCTGCATCTGCCGCACTGCGTGCAGGGCTTCTAAGATGTCGGCCGTGTTAATCTGCCGCCCACGGCCTTGCGCCAAGAATGCCGTCCGCAGCGGCTCCTTTTCCGACAGCTCGCGGATGACCTCGCGTCGCGCCTCTATCTCGTCAATGGTCCTCACCCGCGTCTCGGCCAGTTCCTTTGCCATGAAATCGCTGCCGCCAGTAGTCACGGTGCGGTTGATGCGGTGGAAGAGCGACTGCGGCCCGAAGATATCAAGGTCGAGCGAGAACGCATGACGGGGATTCACGTATTGCTCTCCCGACGCAAAACCGGAGAAATCGCCGTCGAGATAGTTCAGTTCCTTCTGATAGACGCTGCGCAAGCTCTCCTTCTCTTCCGACATCCGGCTGTTCCTGCTGTCTCGCCAGCGTATCGCCACGTAGGCGGCAACAAACAATACCGCCACCACCAGTGCCGACACGTTGCTCCACATCGTATAAGCCACGACGCAACCAATAGCCAAGGCAATGGCCGACAACTCCAGCACTACCACCAGTCGGTTGTACTTGTTCAGCTGCTGGATTTCCTCCGTCAGCGTCTTGATGCGCCCGGTGTATAGTTCCCTTGGAGTCAAAGCCTGTCTGTATTGCTCGTGAATCTCTGTCATGATTGCTGTAGATTATCTTCTGGGGGACAAAGATACTAAATTTCCTTGAATTATGAACTTTTTTCGTCTTTTCGTGTAGCTACCCCATGGTTCCACGATGGTGTTACTCCGTCTTGATGCTGTTGATGGGGTTCTCGTTGGCGTTTTTCCAACTCTGGTAAGTCACTGTCAGCATGGTGATTAGGGTGATGAGCAGGAAGGACACGACGAACAGCAGGGGCGAGATGGCGGTGCGGACGGCGAAGCCCTCAAGCCAGTGCTGGCCCATCAGGTAGCCGATGGGAGCCGCCACCACGAAACAGCCTAACAGGATGTAGAGGTATCGCCGCCAGAACATCATCAGGATTTCCTTCGTAGAGCTGCCGAACACCTTGCGGATGCCAATCTCCTTGCGGCGGTACTCGCTCTCGAACATGGTCAGGCCAAACACACCGATGATGCTGATGAGAATGGCCAACAGCGAGAAGAGCAGAATCTGCTGGGTGAAGAGCCTTTCCTGTTGGTACGATTTCTCCAGCACATCGTCCATGTAGCGCAGGTCATTGATGTCCGGCTTGTTTTCGTGCTCGTATTTAAGCACCGTTTCCAGCACTTTCTCTTTGGCCTCGCGCTTGTCCACGCCCTTGGCCACACGCACTAAGAGGTGGTTGCGCCAGAAATCTCCCTTAAAGTAACCGTCACGGCTGGGCACCACGAAGGCTATGGGCTGCTGACTGTCATCCACGCGCAAGGTGCTATACTTGATGTCCTCGCAGAAACCGACGACGGGCATGTCTTTGTCGTTGATGGGCTTATCGACGGCAAGCCAGGGATATTTCTTCTTGGCCGACTCACTGAAGATATACACGTCGCCGTCGGTCTGGCGGAAATTGCGGCCCTCCACGATGTCGATACCCATCACGCTGAGGAATCGCCAATCGACGAAGATGCAGGTAAACGTTATATGCTTGTCGCCTTCGCCCCTGCTCCACGTCTGATAGCGGTCGTTGCTACCTAAGACGCTCTGGGCCAGGCTGGCCCCCTCAATGCCGGGAATCTTGCGCAGGTCGGCATCGATGGCATCGGCATGATTGCGCGTGTCGGGAGCCGTCGGCACCACCATCACTTCGTCCTTGTCGAAGCCATAGTCGGTGTGGAAGATGAGGTAGCTCTGCAGGTACATGATGCCCACGCCAATGACCAGCATGAACGACACGACGAACTGCAGGCAAATCAGCGAGGTGCGCAGAAAGCGACCCTTGGGCGACAGACCGAACGAGCCTTTCAGCACCAAGGCCGGCGGGAAGGACGTGACGTAGTACGACGGATAGGCCCCGGCCAACAGTCCCACCACGATGCTGATGAGCAGGGTGATGCCTACCAGCCACAGGTTATCCTGCAACAGGATACTGCCCTGCACCAGTTCCTGCAAGCCTAAGTCGTGAGCCACATACACCATCGCCATCGCCCCCACGAATGCCAGCAGACTGATGATGACGGCCTCGGCCAGCAGGCCGTCGATGCGCCCAACACTTTCTGCGTGTTGATGCTGCGGATGCGCAGCGGTGTCTCGGCCAGGGTGAAGTTCATGAAGTTGACGGCGGCTATCACCACGATCAGCAGCGAGAAGCAGATGAGCAGATAGACGGAACTTCTGCTGACCGACTTGATGTCGGGCGAATCCTTGCTGAGGTCTTTCGCGAAATGGGTATCGGCAATAGGCGTCAACACCACTTGCAGGGCTTCCTCCTCTTGCGGGGTTGTCATGTTGAAGTCATCTTTGAACAGCTCGATGGCCTTCTGGCGCATGGCGGTAATCACATTCGGCAGGTTGGCTACATCGTCCACACAGATATACGCCTGATAGTTCCAGTTATGGTAGTTGCCTTCGTTTTCATTAGTGCCTCTGAAACTGACGCCGTGCAGGAAGTTGTTTTCCGGATAGTCTTCTATCACGGCACACACATTGAAGATCCAACCCTCCACCCATTTGTATTTCAGGGTCTTGCCCACCGCATTGGCAGTGCCAAAGATGCGCATGGCTTCTGAACGCGGCAGCACGATATTGGGCAACTGGTTCAAGCCCTTCAAGTCACCACAAATGACGGTTGGCTTGAATACGCTCATATAGTCGTGAATGCCATACACCAGATTCAGCGAATACTCCTGATCGTCCACCAAGAACTGGTCGAATCTTGTCCAGCCCTCTTCGATGCCATAGCCTTTGATATGCGGCGACGCTGCCGCCAACTGTTCCACCAGCGGGCGGGGCAGCGTCACACCATAGTCCTCCATGCCAGGGCCTAAGTTCATCGTCAAGCGGAACAGCTTCTCGTGCTCCGTAAAACTCTTGTTGTAGCCCAGGTCGTAGTTGACCTGCGTCATGATGACAAAGAACGAGGCGAAGGCCAGGCTCAGCCCCAGCAGATTCAGCAGGCTCGCCGACACAAACTTGCGGAACATGGACGTAAAGTTTCTGATGATAGTCTTCATACGGTTCATGATTTATTTCTGCTGCAAAAGTACGGCAATAAACCGAATCCGCCAAGGCTTCATGCCCCGGCGGAAGCAGATTGTCTAAAAAATAGACAGTAGAGCGTATGATTTTTAGACAGTCGGCAGGGGCTACCACTGAAGGTGGCGGAAGTTGATAATGCCGTTGTCCGTCTGGTGACTCTCCTGCGTGCCATCGTAAATAACCGTTGTCTTTAGCAGCCGCTCCTTCAGCAAAGGTCGCAGGTAGTTGAGGTTGGCAAAGAAGTCAGCATTCCACGTCTGAGCGGACTTGATCTCGTATGCCTCCACAAAATTGGGTGGCAGAATGCGCAGCACGTCCACCTCTCGCTGGCTTTTGTCGCGATAGAAGAACAGTTGCTGCATGTTGTTGCCTCGGTTCAGGTCGAGCTTCATCATGTCGTTGATGACCATGTTCTCGAACAGCGCACCTCGCAGCGGATGGACATCCATCTGCTGCTCCGTGCTGATGCCTAACAGGAAAGCAGCCAGTCCCGTGTCGTAGAAATAGGTTTTGGCGTCTTCGTCAGCCGCTTGGCGCGGTCCGGTCAGCGTAATGATGGGTAAAACACTAAATACATTAGAAAATGACGATGCTAACGTTCTGTTTATTAGAGTCTTACTCATACAGTGGACAAATTTAAAGTTGAACTTAAAATTTGGCGGTTCAGCGTCAATTTGGGTGATAAATAGTTCTTACAATTGTTAACTATATATCTGATAATCAACACATTAGTTAACATTATAAAGTTGTAGATGTGCGTATTTTTTTGTATCTTTGTATGTGCGAAAAAGAACAAAAAAGCGCCCATCTACAGGGTGCAAAGATACAAAGAAATCTGGACTCTCGCAAGTAATTGGCCAGATAAAATCACGTGTGAAGGAAAAATGTCGCCTCTGGCATATCTCGCTGGACGGTATGACGAGTAAAGAATCACTTGTGACGCTCACGGCCCATACGACAGGCAGCAGTGCAAAATGTCCTTGCTGCGGCAGGCGTTCGACATCTGTCCACAGTCATCGTCTCCGCAAAATTCAATGCACGGAGTTGTTAGGCAGCCGCACGATGCTGATACTCGACGTTCGCCATTTTGTCTGCAGTAACCCGAAATGTGGGCATACCATATTCTCTGAGCCTCTGGCGATGACCCGTCCATACGGGCGGTACACCAATGAGGCAGAGGATCGCATCCGTCACGAGGCTTTGGGCCAGACGGCCCGTAAGGCCTGTGAGACACTGGCCATACAGCATATCCAGGTCAGCCAGTCTTCGCTAATCCGTACGCTCCGCCTGATGGGCAGCGTCAATCCGGAGGTGCGCACCAGCGGCTATGTAGGGATGGACGACTTTGCCAAGTGGAAGGGGCATAAGTACATGTGTGTTATCGTAGACCACTACACCCGCCAGCCCCTTGCCGTTTTCGATTCCCGCTACGGACAGGAGATTATAGACTGGCTGAAGGCTCATCCTGAGATCAAGGTGGTCACCCGTGACGGCAGCCAGTCGTATGCATCCATCATCAGTGCAGCCTCTGAGTTCATCAGGCAGGTGTCCGACCGTTTCCATCTGATGGAGAATCTGAAGAAGGCATCCGTGGAGCCGATAAAGAAGCTGCTCGGCCAGAAGAGACAGAAGCTGCAATACCCATACCCCACGGAGGACGAGGCATACAGGTCTGTTGTGGACAGCATCTGCCAGATGGGAGAGAAGAAGCACCGCACGAGAGTCATCCAGTTCTATGAGGTACATCGTATGAAGGAAAGCGGGATGAGCATAGCGGAGATGGCAAAGTCACTGGGAGTCAAATCCAGAAGAGTGCGTCTGATACAGCAGTACAGAGCGTCCGAAATACTCAGCACGGATCAAAAGAAAGCCATGAAGGCTGCCAGGGATATAGCCCGCATCGTAAGCTCTGGCTGCATCACGCCTGAGGCGGTGGCCAAGAGGTTGGGTCCGGAGCTACCCTTGCGGCTGCTGAAGAGGTGTCTGCATCCGCTCCTCTGCCGATATAAACAGCTACGTGAAGAGGTACGCCTCCACAACAAAGCACTCGGAGAACAAAGGGTCAGGGCTGCAACTGTCAGGGCAAGCACTGTCTGGAAGTACATCCTTACGGGCAAGACGCAGTCGAAGAAACTACAGAGGCTGAAGGAAACTCATCCGGAAGTGGAACACATCATCGGTATATGCATTGGCTTTCGTAAAATGCTGCATGCAGAGGATGATGCTCCGACGATGGATGAATGGCTCAAGGATGCACGCAAATGCGGGGTCAGGGAAATCAGCGGCTTTGCCTGGTACATCGAGAAAGACAGGGTGGCTGTAGAGAGAGCATACACTACGGACTTTAGCAATGCCCTATTAGAAGGGACTGTCAACAAAGCCAAGGCTATCAAGAGAAGTATGTACAACAGAGCAAAGGCTGATGTGCTCAGGGCAAAACTACTCTATAGTGACATAAAATGGGACTGGAATTTTCACCCAAATTGACGCTGAACCAATTTGGCCAAAGGTACAACTTTTCTTTCAAACCACCAAATATTTCGGGCGAAATCTATCCATACGCAGATAGATTTCGCCCGATGGCGTTATTCCGTCTTGATGTTATTGACAGGATTCTCGGTGGCGGCGCGCCAGCTCTGGAAAAATGCTGTCAGCAGATTGACGGCGAGCACGATGACCAGAGAGAGCAGCAGGGGCATCAGTTCCATGCGGACGGTCAGGCCAGAGATGCTGCTCACCATCGGGGCCAGCCAATAGGAGAGGGGGATGGCGATGACCATAGCGACGACCGACTGGACGACAATCGCAAGGAGCAGGCGCAGGGTGATGCTGCTGATCTCTGCCCCAAAGACACGACGCACAGCAATCTCGCGACGGCGCTGACTGATGAAATAGCTGTTCATCGCCATCAGGCCGAGCACGGCAATCAGCAGGGCAACGGCCGTAAAGACCATCAGCACACTGAGGAACCGTTGGTAGTCCTTGTACCAATCTTCATGGCTCTGGGCAAGTGAGTGGACGTCTCTTGCTTCTTGGCCCGTTATCGCACTGATTTGCCGCTTGATAGCCTTCTCCACCTTCTGACGCTCACCGTGATATTTAACCAATGCCAGACGGGGCTTGCCGTACCTTCTGCTCGCGTAGTTGTCAGTACTGTCGCGGAATTCGTTTTCACGTATGATAATAAAAGGTGTGGGATGCTCCTCCTCGCGCATCACGTTCTGATAGACCATATCGGGATAGACGGCAGCAATTTCAAAATTCACCTTTCCATCGGCAGTCACAATTTCCCTTTCGTCGTCCTTCTTGCCGAACTGCCGCAGCAGTTGGTGATTCGCCCCCAAGCCATTGTCAGTGTAGATTTTGTCAGGGTGAATGTTCAGGATATTGAAGAAACAACTGTCGCCCATCAATAGCCGCAGACTCACAACCGTTCCGTCATCGGCAGAAACCGTCTGGTTCTCCAGTCCCTCTAAAGGTGTGCCATAGCCGAAGCCTACAGCCTCTACTTCCGGCAGCGCCAGCAGTTTGCTGCGGAACGCTTGCCGCTGGCTTTCGCTGAATCCGGCAACATCCCAGGTCTTGAGAATGTTCTCGATGTCGTAGCCCAACGGGCGGTTCATGAGCTCACGGATGCTGCTGCCCAGCAATAGCGTGATGGTCAGCATGACAATAGCAAAGACGGCCTGAACAACCATCAGCGCGTGGCTCCACCGCTGACGGACACGACGGCGGAAGGTGCCGCGCACGATGTCGATAGGCTGGTAGCCGCTGAGTATCGTGGCAGGCACGAAGCCTGCCAATGAGCCCACGAGGATGATGCCCATCAGGAAAGCAATGATAGTGCCAAAACCCGTATCCTTCAGCAAATCCAGCGGACAGTTGGCTATTTCCATCGCCTTGTCCTGCAAGGCGAGTGCTATCACGTAGCCAACGGCAAAGGCGATGGCAGTAAAGAGAATGCTCTCGCCTATCAACTTGCCAAAGACCTGTAGGCGCGACAGGCCCAACAGCCGACGGGTGGCCATCTCCTTCGACCGCTCGGTGGTGAGCGACACGCTCAGGTTCACGTAGTTGAAGATGGCGAACACCAGTACCAGTAGGGCAACAACTACATAGAGGTGTGCCATCTCCCGACTGCCGTGATTGATGTCTTCCTGACCTAACGAACACTCCATCGCGTCATAGTAGATGGTGGAGACTGGCGTGAGCGTCAGTTCCTTTGCTGCTTCCATCTGATAAATCCAGAAGAAGGACTTCAGATAGTCGATCATGTTGCCAGTTTTGCTTCGCAGGTCGCAGCCCTCGCGCTGCATCAGGAAGAGGACGCAGCACGACGCGTTGTTCATCTGCTCGCTCCAGGCCGAATAGTGGAAGTGGCGCAGGTTGTCTATGTTGAACACGCATTCATAGCCGTCGGGGATGATACTTCGGTCAAAGTCGTCCATGATGCCGCTGACGGTGTAGGTGATATGACCTTTCCCGCCGTTCGCATCACCTAACTCCATTTCGTCATCGCCCAGCACCATCTCCTTGCCGATAGGACTTTCGTCGGGCCAATAGCGCTGTGCGAACGACTTGCTCACCACAATCTGGTTGGGCGCACTGAGCACCTTACGACGGTCGCCCGTCAGCAGGCTGTAGTCGAAGAAAGTGAAGAAGTTCCGACCCGTCACCAGCACCTTCGTGTCGGCCTTCTGCCCACCAATGTTGAACGTCATGCCGTAGCCAGCTATCGAGCACCAGTCCTCCACCTCGGGGAAACGCTCTTTCAGTCGCTCGCCAACACGGAAGTTCGACATCATGCACATCTCATTGCCCACAACGAACGTGCGGTCGGCGCGTGTCTGGTAGTTCTCCACCGTCGTCTGGCGGTAGATGAGGTCGCCCAACAGCAGCAGGAACGCCATAGAGAGGCATAGTCCCACGATATTGATAAAGGTAAACAGCCTGTGACGGCTCAGGAATCTGAAATAACTCTTCATATTGGTATTGTTTACTTGATTACTAACACTTCGTTGTCCTTGAATGCCTCATAGCCGCTGGTGACGACACGTTCACCAGGCTCGAGGCCCTCGAGGATCTCGTAGTGCTGAGGGTTCTGGCGGCCTACGCGGATGGGGCGACGATAGGCTTTGTTGCCATCAGAGGAGAGTACGAAGATCCATTGGCCGCCAGTAGTCTGGAAGAACGTGCCGCGAGGGATGATAATCGCCTGTTCAGGCTGGCCCAGTTCGAGGTCGATGTAGTAGGTCTGGCCCGTGCGGATATTTTCGGGACGCTCACCCTTGAAGATAAAGTCACAACGGAACTTGCCTTCGCGCACCTCGGGATAAACCTTGCGAACCTGGAGCTGATACTGCTTGTCGCCTCGCGTAAAAGTGGCAGTAAGCCCCTGACGGACGCGATCGATATAGTGCTCGTCGATCTGCGCCTGCACCTTATAATCGCTCAGGTCATTGAGCTGGCCGATCTTCTGTCCAGGCTGGATGCTCTGGCCCAGTTCCACATCGAGCAATCCGAGTTCGCCGTCGATGGCAGAGCGTATTTCGAGTTTGTCCTTACGTTGGCGCACCAGTACCACATTACGGCGCATGTTCTGCAGGTTATCCTCCATCTGGTCCATCTGAACGGTGCGATAGATAGAGTCCTGCTTCAGACGCTTGGCAATCAGCTGCCGCTTCTTGGCAGAGAGCTGATAGTCCTCCTGCGACTTGATGTAATCCTCCTTGCTGATGAGTTTCTCCTGATAGAGCCGTTTGTTCTGCTCATAGTTGCGCTGTTTTCGATGGGTGTCCATATCGAGTTGCGCCTGCTCCGTCTGGTTGTTCAGACGGTCCTGCTGCATCGCCACTTGGGTGTTGCGCAGCAGGTTCTGCTTCTCTGCCAGTTCGGCCTCGGCATTCAGTATCTGCAGGTCGAGGTTGCTGTTTGAAAGGCGGACGATCACATCGCCCTTCTTGACGTGGGTGCCTTCCTCAACCACCTTTTCCATTACGATGCCACCTTCTTCTGGCGAAATCTGAACAATCTGAATGGGCATCACCTGTCCGTTGGTGCGCACATAGTCCTTAAACTCAGCACGTTGCACGTCGCTGACGGTCAACTCGTCCTTGTTCACTTTCAGCGTTGAGGCATGATTGCCGAATATCAGCCAAGCCAGCGTCACCAGCAGCAAGCAGCCGCCAGCAGCGTAAGGCCAGTACTTCATCAGTCGTTGTGTCTTTGTCTTTTCAATAATCTTATCCATAATTGTATGCTTGCTATTTCATCATTTAACGATTTGACCATTCTATTCCCATATCTTCTCACCACGATAGTAGCGCACCAGCTGTTCTTTCACCATTGCCATCAGCTGGCATTGCAGCAGGGTGGCCTTCGACTTCAGCAGTTGGGTCGAAGTGGTGTGCAGATCGATAGCTGTACTGAGCCCTTCCTCAAACTGGCGCTTCGTCAGCTGATAGGCGATGCTGTCAGCCTCCACCTTCTTCTCCATCTGAACTGTCTGCTTCAGATAACCTTGCCAATCCTGCCAGGCCTCACGGCTCAGCTTTTCCAGTTCCAGCTGTTTCTGTTCTAAAGCCTCTTGTGCTATCCGATAGTTGTTCTTCGCTTTGCGGATGTTGGTGATGGTCTGCAACCGATTGAAGAGCGGGATGCTTACTGTGGCACCTACGAACTCACCCATATTGTTCTTTAACTGGTTTCTGAACGAGGCGGCCGTCTCAGAGTGCAATGTCTTATAATAAGTAGTGTTCAGGCCCGCACTCAAAGAGAGAGACGGAAAAAGTGATGCACGGGCCTGACGCCACTCATGTTTCGAGGCTTGTACCTGATATTGGGCAGTCTGGAGTTCAGGGTGAAGAGTTGAAAGTGAAGAATTTGCTTCTGCCATTCCGAGTTCAACACCTGAGTTATCCTTTCCGAAGGATTTTCCTTTCGCCAGTCTTAACTCTTCACTCAACGGCAGCGCCATTGCCTTTTTTAGTTCCAGCAAGGCCGAGGCGTAGAGATTCTGCTGGCGTGTCAGTTCGTAGTGGGCCTCTGCCTCCTGCGATTCCACCTGGGCTACATCGGCAGCACTCTTGCGACCCACTTCTTCAAACAAGCGCGTCTGCTTCAGCAGTAAAGTCGTCTCTTCCACCTTCTCATCGGCCATCTTCACCAATCCGTCATAATAAGCGACATTGGCGAATGCCTGTAAGACGCTCAGCGCAGTTTGGTCCTGTTGCTTGCGTAAGGTCGACTTCCCCATCAGTTCACTGGCCTTGGCAGCCTTCAGGGCATGGAGACGACTGAAACCGTCGAACACAGGCAGCGAGGCCGATAGCTGATAGCCGTTATAAAAGGTACTTACGTCCGTGTAACCATTGGTCTCGGGGTCGATGGCACGTCCGAAGTTATACTGGGCTCCAATGTTGGCATCCACGTATGGCAGGAAACTGCCAACGGCGTTCGTCTTCTGTGCCTTGTAGTTGTCGAGCTTCAGTTCTGCCTGCTTCACCTCATGGTTATGTTCCACAGCATACTGCATGCATTGTTGCATGGTCCAGTCATTCTGGGCGGCAACCTGCTTGGCAGCGATGGCGAGTAGGATTATCAATGCTTGTTTCATATTCAGTTCTCGATTTTGTTGATGCAAAGTTAGCTGATTATTTCATCCCCTGCAAGCTTTTTTGCCCTGCTGGAGGCAGAACGTCTAAAAATTAGACACCTCTCTGTATGATTTATAGACAATAAAGTTGTAACTTTGCAGGCGAAACCTGCGAGTCTTGGCTGCGTCTCGGCATAGAACGAGTTCTCTGCTCTCGACTTGCACAAGATTTGTACCCATGAACAAGTATGGAACTATTTTAATCGTCGACGACAACGCTGCCATCCTCACAGCGATGCGTTACTTGCTCGATGCCACTTTCGAGCAGATCCTCACCACAACCAATCCCGAAGACATCCTGAAAATCATGGCCCAGCAAGCTGTCGACTTGGTGGTGCTCGACATGAATTTCACCCTCGGCGTCAACAATGGTAACGAAGGTCTTTTCTGGCTTCGCACCATCCGTAAGCAGCATCCGCAGACACCAGTCGTGTTGCTCACTGCCTATGCTGATGTGAATCTGGCTGTAAAGGGATTGAAGAATGGTGCCGCCGATTTCATCACCAAGCCTTGGGACAACGACGAACTGGTGCATAAACTGAAGGATGTGCTCGATATGCAGAACGAAATCGTCAGTCTCGACGAGATGGAGAAGGAGCATATCCGTCGCACGATTGACCATTGTCATGGTAATCTCACGCAGGCTGCCGAATTACTGGGCATCACCAGACAGACACTCTATAACAAGATGAAAAGGTTGTGATTTGATGCCGCTTTATGAATGTGCTTCTATATATAATAATAGGTATAATGGTTGTGGCCGGTGGCTGGTGGTTTATCCGCCATCAGCGAAAGCTTCGCTTGCGGGCTCATCTGATGCAGGAGGCTATCCGCAACAAGGACTTTACCTTCCGTATGCCTACAGGCGGCATGATCTTTGGTGAGCGGGCCATGCAGGAGACGCTGAATCAGTTGGGTGAAACCATCCGTCAGCAGGTTAACCAAAGTGAGGTAGAATCGTGGGAACGGCTTACTCGGGTGTTGACCCACGAGATGATGAATGCCACAGCGCCCATCACCAGCATCAGCCAGTCATTGCTGAATCGCCCCGATGTGAAGGGCACACCTCTTGAAGACGGCATTAAAGCCATCTACGACACCTCGCGCCATCTGAGTGATTTTGTTACCAGCTATCGAAAGATGTCGGAACTGGAGAAACCGAAGATGGACGATGTCGACTTGCTGAAGATGATTGAAGACATCAGGAAAGCCTATCCCCAACTGGCGTGGGAGGTAAATATCTCGCCTGATATGACCGTCTGGGCCGATGCCGGTATGTTGCGACAGGTATTGATGAACCTCGTGAAGAACGCCATTGAGGCCAAAGCCCAGAAAATAGTTGTGGAAAAGGGTCAAGGATCCAATCACGACTCTGCCTTCCTGACTCTCTACATCGGCAACGATGGTCTGCCTATCCCTGCGGAAAACCGTCAGTCGCTCTTTGTGCCTTTCTTCACTACCAAGCGGAGTGGTAGCGGGATCGGCCTGTCTCTGAGTCGGAGAATGATGATTCTGCAAGGAGGCATGCTCGACCTTGTCGAACAATCACGTCAGGGCTGTTGCGTTGTCTTTATGCTATCTTTGCAGCCTTCAAAGGCCTCTTCATAGCTTTCCTCAGAAAGAACACCAAGAGGGATACGACTGCTGCAACTATCACCAAAATAGCCCATGAAGGGGTGTTGTTCCAAAGAATTTCAGCCTCTACCCGCCATGAGGGTAAGGGCTTCATATCAGCAGGACGCGGCTTAAAAAGTTGGCCTCTTGTCAGCAGAATAATGTCACCCACTTTCTCGTCAAGACTGATGGCGGCAGATGACTCACGAGCCATCTGCCGCATCCGTTCTGGAAGGTCTGACCCCAAGGTGTTCAACTTGTAGCCGAGTGTGTCGTCGAAGAGTTCTGAGAACTTGGCATATTCGCCTTCGATATGTAGTTGACGCTGAAGGTCGGCCTCAGGAATATGGATCATAGGTTCATCCTTCCAAACTTCAGGGCGAAGGAGCCAGCCATAGACCACCTGCTCAGGAGAGAGCCCTTTGTAACTGCTTTTGCCATAGACAGACTGCAAGAACCCTAGGGCAAAGGTGGAGAAAGGGCAGAGGCGGCCGTTCCAGACGACTTGCTCGCGTGCCACTTCCTTAGCTTTGTCCTCATTGATGGTCTGGATGCTGCGGGCGGAAAAGGCTGTTGTGATCCCAATCAGGATGCAGAGAGTCAGACACCTTAATTGTACCATGTACTCAGAACTTAGGCATGGTGGGCAGATCAACGGCCTTGATAGCCATACACTCCATCTCGATGAGCCAGCCAGGACGACAGACTGGTGCATGGACTATCACGTAAGGTTTGCCCGCAAAACGCTCTTCATACATTTCACGTACCAGTTCGTAGTCTGCCGTATCGCGAAGATAGACTACCATCTCTGCCACATCATTGAAGTTGCAGTCGGCCTCAGCTAAAAGAGCCTCAACATTCTCCCACATACGGTGTGTCTGCTTGACAATATCCTTGGGATACACCACTTCACCTTTATTATTAATAGAGGCGGTGCCTGAGATGAAGACATGCCGACGATCGGCATAGTTCACCTGTGTTCCTCGTTCGAAGCTAACACCGTAATCGCTGGTGCGGTTCAGGTGAGTAGAAGCGTACAGATAATGTACCTGCTCCTTCCTGATGCCTGCGATAGCATAGTTATCCATCTGCGAGAGTACGTTGGGATCCTGCTGACGGCCTCCGATGCCTGTAGAGGCAATAAAATGGGTGTTCACCGTCAGTCCCTGGGTAAAGAAGAACTGATTGCGGGCACGTACCACACCACCATAGTTCAGATCGACATCGTTGACAAAGAACCAAGTGCGGATACAGTTGGCCTCCAGCGTACATCCCTCCTGAATCAGCTGCATGTTATACTCGTTGAAGAGCAGGCGCGTCTGATATTCTGAATTGGCAGCCATATTGTGGGCAGAACCGTTCCATAGATGACGGAAGTCGCCGTGACGCACTTCGTACAATCCGCTTTTGCTGAGGCCAGTCTGGACGTTTGTCATCAGATAGACCCAAAGGGCAATCTTGGTGCCGTCGAGGGGTGCCTGCTGGATGATGCTCTTAGCACAGTCTGTGACATCGGAGACGATGACATCATCAGCCTGATTAGCAGCGTCGCTGAGGAAATAGCGCTTGAACACGGCCTGTGCTCCCACTAACTCCCCTTCTATCAATTGGTTATATGCGCCTAAGACGGCCTCCAACTGCTGGGCGTAGGGCAGTCGCGGTGAGTTGGCATGAATCATGACATGATACTCACGTACTTCTGTGCCATTTTCGAACATGAATACATCTGCAAATGCGTTCTCGAACTGAAAGGTCTGTTGTTTATTGTTCATTATATTGCTTGTTGTCTGTTTCTGTTTATAATCAATTTTCTTTTGCTCCGTTATTTATCCAGCTGTCGATAATGGGCAGGATGGTCTGCTTGTTCAACTCTGATACGAGGTCGAAGTGGTTCATCGAGATGCCTTCCACCGATTCCTGGTTGAGTACCATGTGGATGACGCTACCGGCAGCATCGTTGGGCTCCACGAGTTTCTTGTTACTAACGCGCTTGGAATCGGCACCTACCAGTGCAGAATAGCTTTTGCCATCTGTGAGATAGAGGTCGGCAGCTACGCGGTTGGAGGCTCCGTGACAGTTGGCGCAGGTGGTGTTGAAGAAGTTCTGCTGGATGGTGTTAAACATACTGATGTCAACGGTTCCCACTTCCATCTTCACGTTCTCGGAGGCTGATGAGACATCGACCTCCTTGAAGGTGATGATATGGCGGCGCAGACGATCGAGGATGCAGAGCCTGACAAGCTTGATATTATCCTTGATACCCGATAGTTCGACAGATACTTTGCCGTCGGTGACATCGCTGCTGGTGATGACTTTTGAGACATCAGCGTATTCATCGTCGGCATTCTCAAAGCCGGCGATGGCCACCCGATAGGCTCCAGGCCAGCCTGACAGTCCGGTAAGAACACCTTCCATCTGCACAGTCTTGCCTTCCGACAGCTTTGCGGTCTCAGGATAAATGCGTCCGTCGTCACAGGATGAGAGTCCGATGCTTGTCAAAGCCAAAAGCGTTGCAAAGAGATATTTTTTCATTGAAATCTCCATATTTGTCTTTTATCTTTTATTTGTAACCTGTTAGAAGGCGTATTGCAGCATGACCTGAGCGATGTGAGTGCAGATGCCGAGGTCGTCGAGATCACGGTCAAGCTGGGTGTCGTGACCTGTGCGGCCGGTGTACTGATACATGGCGGAGAGTTTGATGTTGGTCTTCGGGATGAAGTAGTTGACAGTGGCGGCAGGCATGTTCAGGATACCGTCTTTCGACGAGCCGTTACGATCGTAGAGGTCGTAACGCAGACCGAGCTGCACCTGGGGATGCACGAAATAGCCTACCTGGGCATAGCCTCCCCAATAATTATAGGTGTCGTCGATCTTCTGACGGTCGGTGAAGCCGATGTGCATGTAGTAAGCCTCGAGTCCCAGATACCAGCGGTTCTTCAGCATGGCGAACTCAAAACCGGCACGGAAGTCGTTGGTAGACTCACTCTCGGCCTCGTTGTTGAAATTGGCGCTGATGCCAAAGAGCATTTTATCCTCGTGGAGCAGTTTCGGATTGCCCTGCGTCATGGGCATGGCACCTTTAGGCTGGAAAGTCAGACGGCCAGCATACATCAATGAGGGTAGGTGGTTGTCGTCGCTGAGTCCCTTGGTCGCACCGTTCTGGGCCGAGCCTGTACCATTCCAGATGCCTACCTCGTAGCCGAACTTGTTGGCAATGAAGCCATGAACCTCGACACCGAGGTCGAAGCCTGTGCCGATGCCTGGGGTAACAGCATTAAGTGAGTGTGGGAGAATGGCCTGTGCCGTCAGCGAGGTGGGCAGGCTGGAGAAAAGCGTCTCGCCCAACGTGGTGAGATAAGCGTGGGTGAAGGGTGTCTTGAACTTACCGACACGGAATCGGAGCTCAGGCATGGCCGCATAGTCAATCCACGCCTGCTGGAGAATGTTGCCGCCAGAGGCTGCTGCATTCACACAGACATTATAGTCGATCTTGCCGAAAGCCTTGCCTGTGAAGCCGATGATGGCATAGGGGATAGCGAAACCAGAGTTGGCCACGTTGTCCTGATTGTAGGCTTTGTCGAGCCCTTCATCATCGTAGTATTTGTAACTGAGTGTGCTCTGGATGAACAGATAAGGCTTGAACACGAAGTTGCCGTCGTTGGACTGTAGTGTGAAACCTCGGTCATCGGCGATAGGTATCACACCGTTATCCA
The DNA here is from genome assembly GCA_900314995.1 of uncultured Prevotella sp. GTDB lineage: Bacteria > Bacteroidota > Bacteroidia > Bacteroidales > Bacteroidaceae > Prevotella. The sequence continues at coordinate 36,491 of OMXK01000042.1, read as the reverse complement.
TGTTCAACTGACTGGCCTCTGACACTTCTGCAGCAGGCTCTGTGACGATCTTTTCTGTCTCTGACTCAGCGAAAGCGGTAGCTGAGAGGGTGGTTGCCATCAAGATAGCGTATATTCTATTGTATTTCATTTTTATATCAAATATTTCTGGTGATTCTAGTACTTTTACTTAAAGACTCCACAGGAATTGTACGAGCTGGTCGCGCTGCTGCTTGGTCATGTTCTTGAACTTGTTCTTCGAGGCTTCGCCTTCGCCGCCATGCCACATAATGGCCTCGACAAAGTTGCGGGCTCTTCCGTCGTGCAGGAAATAGGTGTGGCCGTTGACCTTCTTCTGGAGACCTACGCCCCAGAGCGGTGTGGTGCGCCATTCATTGCCACGGGCCAGTCCGCTGACGAAATTGTCGTTCAGACCTACCCCCATGATCTCTGATCCCATGTCATGGAGCAGGTAGTCTGAATAGGGGTGGATGGTCTGGTTGCCGAGCCAGGGCAGATTCGTACCAGCCAGCAACGTTGAGCCGCGAGCCTTGGTGTGGAGGGTTGTGACGTGGCAGAGGTGGCAGCCGGCCTGGTAGAACAGTTGCTCACCGGCTTTGACGTCGGCATTGTTGATGTTGCGGCGTGCAGGAACTGCCAGTCCTTGCATATAGAGGTCTACGTTCTCCATATCCTCTGTCGTAACGTCGAGCATATCGTAAGCGAGTCCCATCATGGAACCTTCCTCCATCTGGCGCTGACCTTCGCATATCTCTTCAGGATAGCGGCTGTTGGTCATACCCATGTCACTTGAGAATCCCAGTTCTACGGTAAGGTCGGCATGCTGTGCCTTATTGCCAGAGAGACCAAGTTGCAGTTTGCCGCGCTCATTGATGTAGTTGGCACGTCCGCTGATGCCCCATTCTGGGTAGTTGCTTTTGCGTGCCAGGGCTTCAATCTCGTTGGGATCGATGGCCATCATTTGTCCCATACCGACATGGCGTAACGGCACACGGACGGTACAGAAGAGGTCGTTGGGACTGATGCTGTCGGCATACCATTCGGTAATGCTCCACTTTGGTACGCAAAGTGTGTATTTCTCACCGTCAGGGAAAGAGAACGCCATGGAGTCAATCTCTACCTTCAGCTTGCCTTCAGGATGGACGCCATAGATGGCCTGATCGTGGATCACACGGCCATAATTGGGGAAGAAGGTACCGTTTTTGCGGGTGATATAGATGAGTGAGGCGGTGAATCCGTAAGGACCGGAACCGTCATTGCTGCCATTCTTGAAACTTGTCCAATAAGTAGGTTCCGTACGTCCGGCATTACGGTGACAGCTGCCACAGGAATAGCCGGCATAGACGGGGCCGAGGCCGCCACCGTGACCATTCTCGTTTGAGGTCTTCACATTGTCGTACAGACGGTCGCCGGCATTAAAGCGGCTGTCGTAAGTGCCTGACAGCCACCGCGATGCCTGATCGTAGGCGACGGAGGAGTTGTAGAATCCAGTCGATGTCCCCGCAGAAAGAGCATAGCCTCGGGGAATCTCGATGTCGTCAACATCCAACTGGTCGCTTTCATCACAGGCCGAGAGGCTTAGGAAACCTGTCAATAGCAATGAAATACTAAAGTATTTGTTCATAAAGTGATAGTAATATTCTTTTCTCTTTCTATTAACCACAATAGCGAAGACGGATTTTGAAGATCCGTCTCCGCTTTGCGGTATACTTGTATACACCAGTCTTACTTGGTGCTGTTTGCCAGGAACGGCTTCAGCTCGTTCTCCAGGATGTCGCCCAGTTCAGCGCAGGCTTCCATGGCTTCAGCTGCTTCCTTGGAATTGATGTTGTTGCGGAAAGGCTGGGGGATAGCCTGGATGGCCTTGGCGGCAGCATCGATAGCTGCTTTCACGTCAGCATCGAGTTCGGCATTGTATTTAGCCACCAGCTTCGACAGCGAATTGTCGTTGATGCTGCCATCGCGTGAACCATAATAGGCATTGCGGATGGAGTAGATATTGTTGGTATAGTCGTCACGAGAGTGCCAGCTGTACCATGACTCAACGGCATAGAGAGCCTCGGTGGTCTTACCTGACTGATAGAGGTCGTAAGGATCGCCAATCTTGGAACCGCCAACCTCGCCAGCGATATCCACACAACCGTCGATGAGTTGCTCGATACAGCTCAGACCACTGGTGAAATCACCGCCGTTGTGCTTCTTGAACTCATCGGCATAGCCGCCGTTCCATGCGTCGCAGAGTGTTGTCACGTCATTGACGAGCAGGAGGGCGGTGTTCTTCATATACTGTGCCCAGGCAGTGGCATTATCTGAATTATATACTGCATTGGCTGCCTCGTCGTCATTAGCGGTATCGTTGAGTGTGCGAGCCTGACCATCACGGAACGCGAGGAACTCCAGGGTGTGGAAACCACGGACATTCTGAGCGGCAGCGATTGCCTCGTCATCCTCGTCGTAATCGCCAGTCCAGTTCATCTCATTCCATTGTTGAGACTCTAACAACTTGACGATAGCCTCTTGGTCAAGGGGCCATGAGTCCATGTTAGGATCAAGACCGTAGTCGGCTACAGGACCGAAAAGGAATGCCTCGCTCGACTCCCACGGCTCACGTGCCTCAAGCCATGCGTCGCAGATAGCCTTGAAACCGTCGTTGGAAGGATTATCACCAAAGGCCAGTACGGCATTGTAGAGAGCTGTATTCTTCTCTTTCAGATCATTGTAGGTGGGCAGAACCACTGCATCCACATATTGATTAATGATGGCATCAAACTCGGCATCGTCGATGCCATCGTCAGATGTCGGAGTGGGTGTCGGAGTGGGAGCTGGTGTCGGTGTCGGATCATCATTGTCACTACCACAAGATGTCATTGCTACGAGTCCCATCAGGGTGAGACCCATCAGAAATAGTTTTGTTCTCATTTTGTTTGTTGTTTTTATTGTTAATAATTCGTGTTATTTCTTGAAGAACCAGCCGATATAGGCAATGCCGATGCCAAATTCATTCTCGCTGTTATAATTGCCCGTGCCGAACACTTTGGCTGTACCGATCTGTCGAGTGGTGTAGTCGCCTTTCACCACGAGGTTGGGAAGTGCCCGCCAGTTCAGTCCGAAGTTCCACTTGCTGACCTGACAGCGGGCATCCATCACGTCCATACCCTCACCTTTTTCCTGAGAGTTGTAGTACTCATACTGGGCAAAGGGATAGATGACCGGGAAGTTTTTGCCTCCTCCCACTATGCTCTTCAGGTTAAGGCCTACTTCAGCATTGTAAGACACAGCACGCTTAGCGATAGGTGTGGTGCGACTGTACCCGGACTTGTTGGAGAGCTTGCCGTTCTTGGCACCTAACTGATCAGCATGGGCGATATTGCCAGAGAGATAGTTGGCTCGGGCCGTCACATATTTATTAGTATATTGTGCGTCGAGCGAATAGATGGTTACGGGTATCCTGCCTATCTCGTCGTAGGTGATCAATTTGTCGGAATTGGCACCTGTATTGGGACAATAGTAGATGGAACCTCCCAGACGTAGTCCTGGTACGCCGGTATAGTTCAGACGAGCCACATAAGCAGGACTGGTGAAATTGTCCCCCTCAAAGAGTCCTTGTTTACCGCCTCTTACCCATTTGTTACGATCGAAGCCATTGGCATTAAGACCCGTTACGATCATGGCTTCATAGTCGAAGGTCGCATAATCCTTACCAAACTTGCCGAGAAACTCTATACCCGTTTCGTGCCAGGTACAGGGGATGATGGTGGTCTCGCCTTCCGGACGCGAAGAGCCGAAGAAGTTGATGGGCTCATGGTGGGCATTGGTAAGACCTACGGGGACGATGAGATGACCAGCACGGATGTTGAACTCTGGGACTATCAGCCGGGTGATATGGAACTGTTCTAGTGCAACTTCACCACCTTTCTCCACTTCTGTCTCGTATTCGCCGTTTTCGGTGTTCTCCAGTTCATAGGATGTGCCAGTGCCGCCATATTCAAACTCAATCTCAGCACCCAGGATCCACTTTGGCGTGAACTTGTAGTCGAAAGCCAGTACGAAACGAGGGATGGATATCGTGTTGTGGTTTTGCTTGGCATTGCCTTCCTTGTGACCATAGAAACGGTTAATGCCATAATCCTTGAAATTTGCTACCATCTCGCCATAGCCGCCAAAACGGAATCTGTCGTAACCAAGTGTGTCTGGCTCAGCAGCCATCACGGCGTTCGTCGTCAAAATAATAGTAAGTAAAAACAATAGTTTTTTCATCTCAATAATAACCTAATCTTTGTTCAAATCGGGTGCAAAGGTATGACGAAACGGGCAAATCACCAATACCTAAAAATGATGAAACAGCCTGTGAACGGCCATTTTGAGGATTTGAGATGAAGTAAAATACCTATTTATGATTATTGCACAAGTCGGAAATAATGCCTACCTTTGCACCCAGTAATCAGAAATAGGTAAGCGTAAGATGAAAAATCAGAAAATGTATGAAGCGGATGACAAGATGATCTCGCTTATTCGCGATAATTACGACTTGTTGCAGATGCTTGGCAGTTTTGGTATCAGTCTTGGTTTTGGTGACAAAACGGTCAGAGAGACGTGTGAGGATAACGATGTGGATACCTACACTTTCCTGGCTGTGGTTAACTTTACGATTAACGGTTATGGTGAGTTTGATGCCGATGAACAGCTTTTCGTTCCTACATTGTTGCACTATCTGGAAGCCAGTCATGCCTATTTCCTGGATTTCCAGTTGCCCTATATCCGCCGTGAGCTACAGGAGTCGCTCGACGAAAGTGAAGGCTTGGCCAAACTTATCCTGCGCTTCTATGATGAATATGCCCATGAGATACGCCGCCACATGAAGTATGAGCAGAAAACACTGTTCCCTTACGTGCAGTCGTTGATAGACGGACAGCCGGTGAACGACTATAATGTGGATACCTTCTCGAAGCATCATGGGGCAACGGACAAGAAACTGCGTGAATTGAAACTCCTGATTATTAAGTATCTGCCACAGGACGGATTACACAACAACCAGCTAACAGCCACGCTCCATGATATTTATGAAAACGAGGTTTGGCTCCGTCAGCATGCTATGGTTGAGGATCATATCTTTGTGCCTGCTATCCGACGACTGGAGCAGCATACGAAGCAGAGCGATGTGACTCGTAACATCTCGGATATGGTGTTCAAGGCAGCAACAGGACAGACCCCCGATGCCCTTTCCGACCGTGAAAAGGATGTGATTATCTCATTGGTACAAGGCATGTCGAATAAGGAGATTGCCGACCATCTCTGTATCTCAGTCAATACGGTCATCACGCATCGTCGTAACATCGCCCGCAAGCTTCAGATACACAGTCCTGCAGGTCTTACAATCTATGCCATCGTCAATAATCTGGTAGATATTTCCTCCGTCAAGCTCTAATTAGGGTTGCCGAAGGGTTATGAAAAGGATTGTCGCTATATGATCTTTTTCATCGTCAGGAGATTATGACCATCGAGTCGCTGGTAAGTCACCTCGTTCATGATGTTCTTAACGATGAAAATACCCATGCCGCCAATTTCGCGTTCTGCAGGGTTGATGCTCATGTCAGTATCCTCCTTCTTGGTGGGATCAAACTCCTTGCCTTTGTCGGAGAGCACGAACGTAAGTTCATTGCCGTCGCTCTCTGCGATGAGTGTAATATCAGCCGTCGTGCCTTCAGGATAGGCATAGGAGATTACATTGACCACCATTTCTTCCATCACCAGCTGAAGGTCACCTAGCAATTCTTGACTAAGCCTCAGTTCTTCACCGATGCTTTCTACAAAGGCAGTCACCCGTTCCAGTTCCTGCACATGGTTCTTGATGATTAGCTCCTTCCTCATAATCACGGCACAAAGATAAGTATAAAAAATAAAAGAGCAAAATATTTTGCCCTTTTATTTTTAAAGATTAATAAAAAAATCATTTTTACTTCACTTCCCAGATGTCATTCGTCTCAAGAAGTTCAGTAAAGTTGTGATATTTCTTCTGTCCAGAAACCTCTTCAAGCTGGGCGTAAACGGAGTCGTTGTAGGTAGGAGCGTCTACGTCGCGGATGACGCCGAGGGCGATGGGGAAGCCATCGTTGTTTCCCATCAGGGCAAGCTTCAACTGCAGGGTGTTGTCCTCGCAGTGAGCGTCGTGGACGAGTACGTCGTCGATGGTGTAACCGTCCTTACCGATCTCTACCACCTTCAGACCAAAGCCCTGTTGTACGAGTCCGAATTCATTGTTCTCGCCGAACACCAGTTTCTCGCCATGCTTTACGTAGATGGCGTTTTTCTTGCGACCCTCATTGTTGTAAACCACGTCGTGGCAGTGGTCGTTGAAAATGACGCAGTTCTGCAACACCTCAGTAACTGAAGCGCCCTTATGCTGGTAGGCAGCCTTCAGTACCTCGACTGTTCCCTTGGCATCGGTGGCCACGCAACGGGCAAAGAAATGACCGCGTGCGCCGAAGCAGAGCTCTGCAGGACGGAACGGATCCTCTACTGTGCCGTAGGGGCTCGACTTGGAAACGAAGCCACGGGGTGAGGTAGGAGAGTACTGTCCCTTTGTCAAACCGTAGATGCGGTTGTTCAGGAGAATCATGTTCAGGTCGATGTTACGACGGTTGGCATGGATGAAGTGGTTGCCACCGATAGCAAGTCCGTCACCATCGCCCGAAACCTGCCATACGGTGAGGTTGGGATTAGCCACCTTGGCACCGGTAGCAATGGCGGCAGCACGACCGTGGATGGTGTTCATGCCGTAAGTAGCCATATAGTGGGGCAGACGGCTCGAACAGCCGAATCTCGGCCATAGCCTTATGGAGTGAAGCCAGGAAGAAGTGGTCGCCACAACCAGGGCACCAACGGGGCTGGCCTTTCTTAAAATCTTGTGCTGTATATTCCATAATTCTTATTTTTTCACTTTTCACTCTTAACTATTCACTTCTTCAAGATCTCTTCGAATGCGTTGACTAGCTCTTCTACAACGAAAGGCTGACCCTTTACCTGATTGAACTGATAAGGTACGAAGTTATCGACCTTCATGCGCAGATAACCAGCGAGCTGACCCATGTTCTGCTCTGCCACAACCACTTTCTTATACTTGGAAAGTACCTCGGCAGTGTTCTTCGGCAGCGGGTTCAGATACTTGAAGTGAGTCTGAGCCACCTTGTAGCCCTTGGCACGGAGCTCATCCATCGCAGAGCGCAGATGACCGTAGGTAGAGCCGAAGCCCACAATCAGCAGATCGGCATTCTCATCACCGTCAACCTCAAGGTCGGGCACCTGAATGTTGGCAATCTTCTGCTGGCGCAGACGTGTCATCAGGTCGTGGTTCTCAGGATTCGTGGAGATGGCACCTGTATTAGAGTCTTTCTCCAATCCGCCAAGGATGTGGGTGAAGCCCTCACGACCAGGAACAGCCCAGTAGCGGGTGCCGTTCTCAGCACGCATATATGGTGTCCACTTACCCTTCAGTTCCTCAGGAACGTATGGGGGATTGATGGGATCGAGTTTGTCAATCTCAGGCAGTTTGAAGGCACCAGAGCCGTTGGCCACGAAAGCATCGGTGAGCAATACGACTGGTGTCATGTGCTCAAGCGCAATCTTACATGCCTGATAAGCGGCGTCGAAACAGTCGGTAGGACTGGTGGCAGCCATCACGGGCATAGGACTCTCACCGTTACGTCCGAAGAGTGCCTGCAGCAAGTCTGTCTGTTCACTCTTTGTGGGAAGACCCGTAGCAGGACCGCCACGCTGCACATCGAGCACTACGAGCGGCAACTCCATGATAACAGCCAGGTTCATGGCCTCGCTCTTCAAGCAGATACCAGGACCGGAAGTCGAGGTGACACCGAGAGCACCGGCAAACGAAGCACCAAGTGCCGAAGCACAACCGCTGATCTCATCTTCACACTGAACGGTGATTACACCACATGACTTGTGCTTTGACAATTCGTGGAGCACATCAGTAGCAGGGGTGATAGGATAAGAACCCAGGTAGAGCTTCAGACCAGCCTTCTCGGCAGCGGCGATGAAACCGTAGGCTGTAGCCTTGTTACCTGTAATGTCCATATAGCGTCCGGGAACCTTCTCCTTAGATTCCACACGGTAGACGTTCACTGTCGAAGAGTGGGTGTTATGTCCGTAGTCGTAACCGGCCTGAATCACTTTGATGTTAGCCTCGGCAATAGCGGGCTTCTTGGCAAACTTCTCCTTCAGGAAGTTGGCCACGAGGTTCAGGTCACGGTCGAAGAGCCAGCAGACAAGACCCAAGGCAAACATGTTGCGGCACTTCATCATGGCTTTCATATCCATACCCGTATCAGCCAGACAATCCTTCACCATCGTAGTAAGCGGACACTGGATAACGTGGTCTGGGTCGATGCCCATCTCACCGAGGTAATCGGAGGTAGCAAACTGTGCCTTCTCCAGATCTTTGGGACCAAATGAGTCGGTATCGATGATGATTGTTGCACCGGCCTTGGCATAACGGTATTGAGTCTTCAGCGCAGCTGCGTTCATGGCTACCAGCACATCGCACTTGTCGCCAGGGGTATAAACCTTACCTGCACCGATGTGAACCTGGAAACCAGACACACCAGTCAGAGAACCTTGCGGGGCGCGGATGTCAGCGGGATAGTCAGGGAATGTCGAGATGCCGTTACCAACGGTGGCACTGACCGTAGAGAAGATGTTACCGGCGAGCTGCATACCATCACCGGAGTCACCCGAGAAGCGGACAACAACCTGGTCCAGCTCCTTCACTTCTAATTTTTCAGCCATAATATAATAGGTTTATTACTATGTATCTTATAAACGGCTGCAAAATTATTCAATTTTAGCCGAAACGCCAAAGGAAATCTAAAAAAAATGCATATTTGCCGCGAACTTGCAGCAAATATGCATCTTTTGTGTATAAATCACCAGCTTTCCTGTATGATTATTCAGTTGGCCTCATCTATTTGATGATGACCTTACGGACATCGTTACCTCTCCGTTCGATGTAAACACCGGCGGGCAGTTGCTTCGTGGAGATGCCCTCTCCGCTGGCCACGATGACACCCTTCAGGTTGTAGATGGCCCAGCGTGTTTCGGGTACTGCGACAACCGTACTGATACCTGTAGGATCGTATTTCACAGGTTCAGGAATGGCCTTCTGGATATTGCCCACATTGTCTACTGCGAACGCAATGAAATCGTAGTCTGTACTGGGTTCTATATCCAGAGCGTACGAAGGTTCGGTGTTCTGTCCCAGGTACTTGTACTCATCACCGTTGGCGGAGACATAGAACAGGTAGTGGCTGATACCGGAATCATCGTCGCTGCCCGAGCAGTTCACGACGTATTGGCCCTTGCTGTTCATGCTGAAATCCTTCATCTCTGCAGTAGGCTCCACAATGTCGAGGGTGTTCACAAACTCGTTGGTCTCGATGGTCTCGTTGCTGTCGAAGATGATGGCGGCCTTGTTCCTGATCTGCGTGCCGTTCTTCAGTCCGGGTTTCAGATCAACGCTGAAGGTAACGCAACCCTCACCCTCGGGAGCGTTCACGTTCGGTGGCAGTTCGATGCCCTCAATGTCCCAGGTGAGCTTGTTGCCTTCGCGGTTCATCTTCCAGTTATATTCCGGACCGTCATGACTCGTCTTGCCGAAGCGTACGGTCGAGACATCGAAGACATTCTCATCGAGCTCGTCGCTGATGTGGATACGATAGGCATTGTCAGTGGCCTCGGCCTTGTTCTCAAAGAGGATGCGGTAGTCCATGGTCTTCGTCTCACCGATGTAGTGCTTGTCGCCGTAGCCCATCGGACCTACCATCTCGTTGGGATCCCACGAGCGTACAATGCCATTGGTTCCTGAAGTACCATCCATCACTTGCGGATCATCCTTCACGTAGCCCAAATCCTTATAGATCCAGAGCCACAGTTTGCGGCGCATGGCTGTCACCAGACTGTTGGCAATCTGCCCCGAGGCTTTAAGTGCATCGATGGTAGCCGCAACAGGGTTGGTTAGAGTCACGACTTTTTCGGCAACCTTTTGCGTGTAGTGCGTCACGGGGCTGGCAACAGGCTGACGGTAGCTCTGCCTATATTCGTGTTGCGCAGGACCGATGGCCTGAGCCAAATCCCTACGGTCTTTCTCGTCGAAGAACCAAGTGTCAATGGCAGCCTGGACAGTGGCAACGGATATACCGTCTTCTGCGGCAGCTTCCCATTCAAAGTTGTCTTCAAATTCCTGAGCTTCGCTCTTCAAGGCACCGAGTATCGACTGTCCCTTCGCCTTTATCGGGAATGCACCTTCGGGCACATCCTCGGCACGTGTCGAGGCTCCCTCTATGCGTCCCTGCATATTCACCGTGAACTGATAGCTCTCATAAGGACCTAAGTTGTTCATAATGAACACAGCACAGTCTCCCTCCTTCTCATCGTAGACGGCAAACTCATCGCGGTCTACCTCCATCACGCCAAATTCTGTGGGGATGCTGGCCGAAAGGAATTCGATGTCGGGTGTTGCGGGGATGGCAATGAAGAAACTGCCCGTGTTGCCGCTGCCGATGTTCTCCACCTTCACGTCGTAGGGGCTTGGAATACCAAGACGTGTGGTGTTGCGGCCCAGATAGGTGATACGGATCTGACTGCCCTCGTAGCGCTGTGGCGAACCGTAGCTGACGGTGTAGCTGCCATGACCGCTCTTATGCTGCAGATGGACATAATAAGTGGCGTCCTCTTCTATTTCATTGGTGGAAATGGATATCTTTCCTTTTGGGTACCAGCCGCTGGATGCCACACTGTTCGACTTGCCGTCTTTCACACGGATGATGTCCGCCCAGTTGAATGCCAGGTTAGAAATGCTGTCAGTCTCGATGGTCACCACGAGCATGACGCCCGAGTTTCTGGTGTCGAGTTTGAACCAGTCGTCCTTGTCGGTATTGTCATTTTCATCGCGATAGCCGAGGTGTCCTGTGGCAATGCCGTCGTTCTCAATCACCTGTGTCACCTGATCTGCCTCGTTGTTAGGCTCCTCGTCTACGGGGGTGTTGTTTCGTGTGAAGACATACTTCAGCGTGTAGCCGCCGTGTCCTGATTTGCGCTGCATCTGGATGTAATAGGTGCCCTTGCCGGCATCGCCGATGGTCAGGGTGTCGCTGGGATTCGGATACCAGCCCGTACTCTCACGACTGGGATAGTCATTGTTGCTTGCTTTATACCAGCGGAAGTCCATCCAGTTCAGTTTCAGATCGTAGGTCTGCTCACAATTATAAATAAGGTCTACGCGACCGTCCTCCGGCACAACAATCTTGTACCAGTCGTTGTCATCAACATAGTCCGTAGCGTCGCGGTAGCCCAAGTGTCCCTGTACGGTACCTCCCATGGCAATCTCGTCGCCCTGTCCCTTCTCGTCGTTGGGTTCCGAGTCGTTGCTGTATTTGCTTGGCGTGAAGAGATACTTCAGCGTGTAGCCGCCGTGTCCGCTCTTACGCTGCATCTGGATGTAATAGGTGCCTTTGCCGGCATTGGTGACAGAGAGCGTGTCGTTTGCCTTGGGATACCATCCCGTGGATTCGCGGCTGGGATAATCATCGTTGCTGGCTTTATACCAACGTACATCCATCCAGTTTATCGCCAGTTCGTTGGTCTGGTCGAGGTCATAGACGAGATCGATGCGGCCGTCGCCCGGCACTTCGATCTTGTACCAGTCGTTGTCGTCCACATTGTCCGTGGCATCGCGGAAACCCAGATGTCCCTGTACGGTCTCTCCGATGGCTATCTCGGTGCCTTCTCCCTTGTTGTCGTTGGGCTCAGCGTCTTTTTCGAAGCTGCTGGGAGTGAAGGTGTACTTCAGCGTGTAGCCACCGTGTCCTGATCTTCGCTGCATCTGGATGTAATAAGTACCGATACTTACATTAGTAATGGCTAGCTTGCCGTTGTCGGATGGATACCACCCCGTGCTAGCACGACTGGGATAATCGTCATTTTTAGCGTTATACCAGCGGAAGTCCATCCAGTTCAATTTCAGCTCGTAGGTCTGGTCGAGATCATACTCAAGTTCCACCGTACCGTCTTCTGGCACTTCGATCTTGTACCAGTCGTTTTCGTCGCGATAGCCTGAGTCATCCTTGTATCCCAGGCGTCCTTCCACGGTCTCACCACTCACTAGTACGTCGCCAGAACCCTTGTCATCGTTGGGCTCGGCATCGTTGGCTTTGGGGCAGGCCGTAAACTCATATTTCAGCGTACAGGTGCCTTTACCGCTACGGCGCTGGGCACGGAGATAGTAGGTGCCTTTGCCGGCATCGGTCATTTCGAATACCTTGCCGTTCTCAGGATACCATCCCGTGGATTCACGGCTGGAGTAGTCGTCGCTGGCGGCTTTATACCAGTAAAGTTCTACCCAGTTCATGTTAAGGTCCCCGTCGGTAGTCATCGTAATCTTTACGCTACCTTCCTCGGGTATTTCAATCTTGAAATAGCCCTCCTTCTGGTCATCATTGAGCGAACAGCTACCTGTCTCTCCTTGGGCTATCGCGATGGCATCGCCCCACGAGGTGCCCTCTGCCATCAGTCCTAGCGGTACTGCCAGCAGCATCATGAATAGTAATGATAATTTTTTCATAATTGTTTAGTGTTGGTAAATAATAGTCTGATGTCAATATTCAAAAGAACTGCCGCCGAGGAACTCACGTAGGAGCGAGGTCGGTGGAATCTGTGTGTCGGGAATGGGCTTGATGTAGTGCAGGAACTTCAGCAGGCGGTAAGCCTCGGCATGCTCCTCGCAGTTCTCGGGCACCTGTTGTAACAGCGGTTCTGCCTGTATCTTGATAACAGCCAGTTCGAAGAGCATGGCTGTGTTGAACATCGCATCGGCATTCTCCTGATAGGGGAATATCCATCTGTTTTCTCCGGCACGTACGGATGGCCAGCGGTGGATGGTGTCCTTGGCACTCACCCCACGGTATTTATGGTCGCGGATGATGCGGCGCAGCAGGCGGTTGTCTGTTGTCGGGATATAATTATGGTTGTCGAGCAGGATGGTGGTCAGTGCTGAGGCATAGACACGGAATATCTGCTCATTGGGAATCTGGGCCGTCAGTTCTGGATTCAGGGCGTGGATACCTTCTACCACTAATATATTGTCGTCGTGTAGTTTCAGTTTCTTGCCGCTCATCAGACTCTTGCCCGTAGGGAAGTCATAACGCGGCAGCTCCACCTCTTCGCCCTTGAACAGCGCGTTCAGCTGCTCGTTGAAGAGCGGCAGGTTCAGGGCGTGCAGATGCTCGAAGTCGTAGTCGCCCTTCTCGTCGAGTGGCGTCTTCTCGCGATCCAGGAAATAGTCGTCGAGCGAGATGCCGATGGGCTTGATGCCGTTTACGGCGAGTTGTACGCTGAGGCGCTTACAGGTAGTCGTCTTACCACTGCTCGATGGTCCGGCGATAAGCACCAGCTTGATGCCCTTGCGCTGGGCTATCTCGTCGGCTATCTTGCCGATCTTCTTTTCCTGAAGGGCCTCGCTTACCTGAATCAGTTGTGGTGCATAGCCTTTACTGATAACCTCATTTAGGTCGCCGATGGTGCGCAGTCCCAGAATGTCCTGCCACTGGTGGTGCTCCTTGAAGATGCCGAACATCTTGTCCTGATGCGTCATCTCGCCCAGTTCCGACGGGTGTTCCCTCGATGGCAGCCTCAGCAGCAGACCGTCGTAGTATTTCTCCAGTCCGAAGAGGTATATCTGTTTGGTGTTCGTCAGTAGCGAGCCGTAGTAATAATCCAGATAGCCATCTATGTCGTAGTAAGTAGTGAAGAGTGTGCCCGTGCTCTTCAGCAGTTTCACCTTCGATCGGTTGTGCAGGCTGTCGAAGAGTGCGATGGCCTCCTCCGTCGTTGTCTCATGACGGTGGATAGGCATGGCAGCATCTATGATCTCCTGCATGCGCCGGCGGATAGCTCCGGCATCGTCGAGGGTTACCGGGCGCCCGATCTGCAGGTTCACATAGTAACCGTTACTCACGGGGATGTCGATAGCCACCTTGCACGGCTTGAAGAGGTCGTGGGCCGCTTTGCAGAGCACGAAGAAAAGCGTGCGGGTGTAGGCCCTTGAGCCGCTCGATGAGGTGATATCGAGAAACTCCACCTCTTTTTGTTTATATGCGCGGTAGTGCATACCTTCAACCTTATTATTAACCCGTGCTGAGATGGGACCGTATGCCATCTTCATACCAGTCATTTCATAGATCTCTTCGAGTGTTGAACCCATGGGAACTTCGATGGTTTTGTCGATGTTTCGAACGTGAATTGAGATTGTTTGTTCCATATTTATAGTTCGTTATTAGGATTATTTTTGGGCAAAGATAAGAAAAATATTGTATAATTCCTAATATTTTCTAATTTTTTTGTAACTTTGTGGCCGAATTATCAAATCAAAAAAACAATTCTTTATGTCGATTTGGATTATTTTTAAGCTTCTGGGCTCACTCGCGCTGCTTATGTTTGGTATGAAGTCGATGAGTGAAGCTTTGCAGAAGATGGCAGGACCGCAGTTGCGTCACGTCCTGGGTGCAATGACCACCAACCGCTTTACGGGAATGTTAACAGGTATGCTGGTGACAGCCTCTGTGCAGTCTTCAACAGCCACTACGGTGATGACTGTCTCGTTCGTCAATGCCGGATTGCTGACGCTGGCCCAGGCCATCTCAGTCATCATGGGTGCCAATATCGGAACGACGCTTACGGCGTGGATCATGTCTGCCGGTATGTCGTTTGACATCACTTCGGCCATCTATCCCGCCTTCTTCCTGGGCATCATCCTGATCTACCTGAAGAAATACCGGTATATCGGCGACTTCCTCTTCGGTCTGTCCTTCCTGTTGTTGGGATTGGGTACGCTCCGAATGACGGGTGGCGAGATGCATCTTGGCGAGAATCAGGCGCTGCTTAATTTCTTTGCCTCTTTCGATCCCGACTCTTTCCTCACCACGCTGATCTTCCTTTTCCTGGGAGGTGTGCTTACGTTCTGCGTGCAGTCGTCGGCAGCTGTGATGGCTATCACGATGATTCTCTGTTCCAGCGGCGCACTGCCCATCTATCAGGGTATCGCGCTGGTGATGGGTGAGAACATCGGTACGACCGTTACCTCAAATCTGGCTGCGCTATCTGCCAATACCCAGGCTCGCCGGGCAGCCCTCGCCCACATGTTCTTCAACGTGTTTGGCGTTATCTGGATTCTTTTCATCTTCCGTCCATTTATTGATATGGTGTGCGGTTGGGTAGGCTACGATGTCACGATGCAGAAAGAGGCTGTGGAATCGAGTGTGTTCCTTGCCAATGCCGCCAAACTGAGTTTCGTACTGGCTGCCTTCCACACCTCGTTCAATGTGGCCAATACCTTTATATTAATATGGTTCATCCCGCAGATTGAGCGTTTCGTATGCTGGGTGATCAAGCCGAAGAAGGTCGACGAGGAAGAAGACTTCCGCCTGCACTTCATTACGGCTGGCTTCATGAAGACGCCTGAGCTCTCCGTGCTTGAGGCTCAGAAGGAGATCCAGTCTTTCTCCGAACGTATGCAGCGCATGTTCGGCATGGTTCGCGAACTGCTTACACTTTCGTCTAGTGCCTCTAACAAGAAGGATTCGAAGGCTGGCGATTTCAACAAGCTCTTCACCCGCATCGAGAAATACGAAGGTATCTCCGATAATATGGAACTCGAGATCGCCAAGTATCTCGACTCCGTATCTGATGCCCACCTCAGCGACGATACGAAGGCCAAGATCCGAGCCATGCTCCGTGAGATTTCCGAACTGGAGTCTATCGGTGACGCCTGCTACAACATGGCCCGCACCATCTCCCGTAAGTATAATGGCAAGGAAGACCATTTCATCGAGAAGCAGTATGACCATATTCATCAGATGATGGAACTCACCGACCAGTCGCTTACGCAGATGAACCGTCTGATGCTTGGCCGCAAGGAGTCGTTCGATGTCAACCGCTCATTCAATATCGAGCACGAGATCAACAACTACCGCAACCAGCTGAAGTCGCAGAACATTACCGATGTCAACAATCACGAGTATACTTATGCCGTCGGTACGATCTATATGGACATTATCAACGAGTGTGAGAAACTCGCCGACTATGTAGTCAACGTCGTTGAGGCCCGCATGGGTCTCCGATAATAACATATCCAATAATAATAGAGAAGCTTCCCCACTGTGGGAAGCTTTTTTTTTGTGTTTCTACCTCACACAACAAATTTTTATGAGGATTTATAATTTCTATCCGTCATCTGTCACTTTTTAGCATAATCCATTGATATTATTTGCTTTATGAGTGATAGATAGGTGTTTCATCTGTCACTTTCTGTCACTTTTTGGCGATTTTGAGTTTGAAGGCACTTTTCTGGTAGTTTGTCGGTAGGTGAAGGATAGTTTGCTTACGAGTGAGCACCCTTTTGTCGTAATGTGATTTGGAGAAAAGTGCCTGCAAAGTGACAGTTTTTAGCCAAAAAATCGCCGAAATGCCAGTGAAAAGTGACAGAAAGTAACAGAATGAAAGCAACCTGTCACTATTTATAACGTTGAAATACAGGATGTTACTATAAAATGTGACAGATGATGGTTTGAATAGAATATATTTTCAAAATTTTAATTTTCATTATGGATTAATATAGTGGCACATTTACAGCATGGTCTTGCATTTTTATGTGATTTGGTTGTTTATTCGATTTTTCTTTGTAAATTTGCACGCAGAATAGAAACTAATGATTAGCAGAGAGAATTATTGTGTGAAAATGTCAATGTCAAACACTATTTCCATTAGAAGTCTCGTCACTATTCTGGCAGCATTTTTATTGGCTTCCTGCAGTAGTGATCCTCATATTACCACCTTGCTCAATACGGCTGACAGTCTGCTTTCGGAGAAGCCTGATTCTGCTTTGCGTCTTCTTGAAACTCAGACAGACCAACGGACCAAGTGGAACCAGTCACAGCGTATGCGCTATGAACTTCTGCTGGCCGATGCCTATAATAAGTGTTTTGTTGATTTCACCACTGATAGTATCATGTGTCTGGTAACCAACTACTACGACCAACATGGCACGACTGTCGAAAAGGTTCGAGCTCATTATCTTCTCGGCTGCACCTACCGGGACATGGGTGAAGCGCCACAGGCTCTTCAATGTTATCAGAATGCTGCAGAACTGGCCGATACCACAGACCGCCAAAATCTACGACTGCTCTTGAAAGTTTATGGACAAATGGCGGCTATCTTCCATGCTCAAAACCTGCCTCAAGATGAAATTGCCATAAAGGAGAAACAGATCAGGTGTGCCCAGCTTACTAATGACACTTTAGAATATATTCATGCCTATGAGCTGATGACCAAACCATACCATTTGTTATACGATACGGCAAAAGTCATAGAAATTATTGACAAGACCCATCAACTTTATCTGATATATGGCGATACAGCCAAAGCTGCCCAGACCTACAGCACCCTCATCGAGTACAACGTCAACCGAGGACAATTGTCAGAGGCGCGCAGATTAATGGACATCTACGAAAAAGAGTCAGGTCTGTTTGACAATCAAGGAAATATTCAATTTTTGCATGAGATTTACTATTACATTAAAGGAAAATATTATCTGCGTTGCCATCAGACAGATTCCGCCGAGTACTATTTCAGGAGGTTGCAGCCATATGTCAATGATGAAAATAATGCCTTGGCTCTTTACGAAGGTCTGATGGACATCTACCAACTATATCATAACACCGACTCCATAGTAAAGTACTGTAGGCTGTACGCCTCTGCCCTTGACTGCCAGGCCAATACCCGCAGAATAGAAACCATCCATCGTATGTCTCAGCTTTATGACTATAGCCGTTTCCAGAAAAAAGCCGAGGTTGAAGAAGTTGCGGCAGCAAAAGCCAGTGCCTTATATCAAACCGTGCTGACATTGATTGTTTTGGCAGTACTAGTATTGTATGGTGTCTATTATAGATACCATCAAAAGAAAATCAGAGAGTACGCATTGCTTTCGTATAACCTTGACCGCGCAAAGAATGAATTGGCCACCCTCCAAGACGAGTTGAGCCAGACCAAGGTTGAACTGACAGAGAAGGACAAACTGACAGAGCAAGTCCGTAACTACGAAGCCAGGTTTAACGCCCTTAAGGTCAATGAGAAAAGATCCGCATTACTATCAAGTGATATTGTTGAAACTTTCCATGAAAAGTCCCGTTGGAGCAAGACTTTTTCCAAACCTACAGAGAACGAATGGAACGTGCTTCTTCGTTTCTTCAACCAGAATATGCCGCTGGCTAGCAACTTCATCTTTGGAAAGGACTCACTCTCGCCTTTTGAGCAGAAAGTCTGCGTTCTGGTGCTGCTCGATTTTAAGACAGGTGATATAGCTACCTTATTCAATGTAAGTGGCCAATATATCACCAACTCCAAGGAGACTTGCAACCTCAAGCTGTTCGGTGAAAAATCTGCTCACCCCCTTAAAAAGAATCTCAGGCAGGCCTGCCGTGAGGTATAATAGCATATATGTGTTTTTGTTATGATTATTTTGTAACATCCTCATTATCAAATCTGTAAATGACTGGTCGTGTGTTTCGCTTCTGTTCTTTTCATTCTTCTTTCTTTGCAAATTGGCAATATCTTCATAACTTTGCTCCCATAAACATTCAATAAAGCAAATATGAAACGACAAGCAATTATCATCTGCGGGATTTCCGCACTCATTCTAGGGGCTATCTTCATAGCATGTAGTAGTGATGCAAACAAGTCTGCCAAAGTGCGTGGAAATTACGAGTTGAGAGGCACAGACATCACGTCATGCAAAACGGAAACACGAAGTGCCGAGGAAGGCGAGGAAGAGACTTATGTACATGTGTTGGAATATGAGGCGACAGCTGACGGGAACCTTCATCTGAAGGATGTTAACCTCGTCGTGAGCTGTTCGTTACAAGCGATGGATGTCAAGACCAAACTTGAGGGCAACGTCATCACCATTGACGAATATGAAGTCACAGACGATGTTGTCAGTACCTGCGTATGTCCTGTGGACTTCGATATGATTGTTGGCCCATTAGAGGATGGCGACTATACGTTGGTTTACTGCATCGCAGGACAAGAGCTGGCACGCATTCCCCTGCATTACAACTCTCAGCTGAAAGACTCATATACCATTCCCGCAACTGAACCAGAAGCAACAAAGGATCCAGTCTTCATGGAGGTTGATGGTATTCGTTACGGTAACGATCCCAACTCCAGTCCTCATACGGTTTGGGTTGCAGAAAAATTGGATTATAACACGTGGACAGGCACGTATAAAGGTGGCATCGTCATTCCCAGTCAGATAACCTACGAAGGATCGACCTACATAGTGACAACCATTGGAGCTATTGCATTTTATAGTTGTCAAGAACTACAGTCCGTATCAATTCCCAACAGCGTCACACTGATATCAGATGAAGCCTTTGGGGCATCTGGCATCAAGTCTATCGACATACCTGAGAGTGTTACCACTATAGGACAACGTGCATTTCATGCCTGCAAAAATCTGGAGCGCATCAGTCTGCCACAGAAAATCGAAGATATTGGAAGTTCTGCCTTTTCCGAATGTAGTTCCCTCACGTCTGTTCAGTTGCCCGAGGGACTATTCCAACTGTCAAATGAGTTATTCAGTTACTGTTCCAATTTAAAGTCCATCATTATTCCCGAAGGTCCTGCCACCATTTGGTTCAGCGTTTTCAGGGGTTGCATCAACCTAGAGTCCGTTACCCTGCCAGCAAGCGTCCAAAAGATGTTTGGCGGAGCATTTCTCGACTGCCCCAGCCTTACTAAAATCTATTCGCTAAATCCTGAAGCACCGGAAATCAGCTCAAAATCAGACGAAGTCTTCGATGAATCCGTCATGCAGAACGCCACACTATACGTGCCAAAGGGCAGTAAGGAAAGCTACAGCAAAGCGGACTATTGGAATAGATTTGTACATATTGAAGAGTTGGAAGAATAGTTTGATACCCCATTCTTCAGGTCACTCTATGCATTAACACTCGTTGTAGTCATTAAGGTGACTACTGCCATCATCATTTTAACAAATCTCGCAAGTTTTCTGCAAAATATTTGGAACTTCCAGAAATACTTCTTACCTTTGCAGCCGATTATCAAGGGGTGCTGCCTGTTGGCGGCTGAGATGATACCCTTTCACCTGATCCGGACAATGCCGGCGTAGGGATGGATAGTAGGCTTAATCAATACAACAAGTTCCCCCTTTACATTATTTATTAATTAAAGGTACTATTAAGTATGAAAAGATTTGTTTTAGGAATGACTGCGCTGGTGAGTGCGGTGAGTATGAATGCAAAGGATGACATTGATTCCCTCCTTTCGGTAGAGTTGCAGGGTGTGCAAGTGGTGTCGACCCGTGCGTCGAAGAAGACGCCTGTGGCCTATACTAACATGTCGCAGAAGGAACTGAAGGCTGTGAACTTCGGACAGGATGTGCCTTACCTGCTCTCGTTGACACCCAGTGTGACGATGACGTCGGATGCGGGCAACGGCATCGGCTATACCTCGCTAAGGGTGCGCGGTACCGATCCCAGCCGCATCAATATCACGGCTAACGGTATCCCGATGAACGATGCCGAGAGTGCCCAGCTCTACTGGGTGAACATGGGCGACTTTGCCAGCAGCGTGCAGTCGATGCAGATACAGCGTGGTGTGGGTACTTCGACCAACGGAGCAGGTGCCTTTGGCGCTACGGTAAACATGCAGACTGAGAATATCGGCATGGAGCCGTTCTTCGGACTCGACCTCTCTGGTGGCTCTTACTATTCCCATAAGGAGACGCTGCGTTTCGGCACAGGACTCATCAAGGGCCACTGGGGCATTCAGGGCCGACTCTCGAACATCGGATCGAAGGGCTATCTCGACCGTGCCTCGACAAAGCTGAACAGCTATTTTATCCAGGGTGGCTATTTCTCGGACAATACGGTGGTGAAACTGCTGACTTGGAATGGTGTAGAAGAGACCTATCATGCCTGGAACTACACCTCGAAGTATGAGCAGAGCCTTTATGGCCGTACCTATAACTCCTGCGGAGAGTACTATGATGATAATGGTAACGTGCATTATTATGACGGACAGACGGATAACTACCACCAGCAGAACTACCAGCTGTTGTGGAACCAGCGCCTCTCGGGCAACCTGAACCTGAACGTGGCAGGCCATTATACCAAGGGTGAGGGCTATTACGAAGAGTATAAGACAGGCCGCAAACTGGTGGAGTATCTGCCTTACGGCGTGTGGTTTGATGAGAATCCGAAGCTGAAGAGCGACCTCATCCGCCAGAAGAAGATGGACAACGACTTCTATGCCCTCGTGGCCTCGTTGGTGTATAACAATCATGAGAATGTAGAAGCCACCTTCGGTGGAGGCTGGAACAAGTACAGCGGCGACCACTTCGGACTGGTGAAGTGGGTGAAGAACGTGCCTCAGGGGATGGAGCTGCTGCCCGACTTCGAATACTATCGCAACAACGCCAAGAAGACTGACTGGAACGTGTATGGCAAGATCAACTACGACTTCCTGCCGGGACTGAACGGCTTCCTCGATCTGCAGTATCGCCACATCGGCCTCAAGATGCAGGATCCCGGTGACTGGATGGGAGCCAACCCCGATGGTAAGACTGTGGTCGATGAGACATTCAACTTCTTCAACCCGAAGTTTGGTCTGAACTACGATATCACCCCTCATCATAAGGTCTATGCTTCGTATGCCATTGCCCATAAGGAGCCTACCCGCAACGACTATGAGGACAATATCGGCACAGAACTGAAGGCCGAGCGCCTGAATGATCTTGAGGCCGGCTATAAGTTCCAGAGCGAGAAGTTCTCGGCTGGTGCCAACATCTATTGGATGAGCTACAAGGATCAGTTTGTGCTGACTGGTGAACTGAATAATATCGGTGAGGCCATCGCCAAGAACGTGGGTGAAAGCTATCGTCTCGGTGTGGAGTTGGAGGCTGCGTGGAAGCCTGTCGACTGGTTCCGCTGGGATGCCAATGCCACACTGTCGAAGAACCGTGCCAAGAATTGGGAGGTGACGCTGATGGACGGCTCGGTGGAGAGTCTCGGCGATACGCCGCTGTCGTTCTCACCCGACTTCATCTTCAACAATATCCTGACCTTCGATTACAAGGGGATGAAGGCTTCAGTCCAGAGCCAGTACGTGGGTGATCAGTATCTGACGAACACGGGCTTCAAGAGTTATCAGACACTCGACGACAACGGCAAGTCCATTGACGTTGGCATGATGCTTGACGGCCATTTCACTACGAATATCGATCTGAGCTATTCGTTCGCCCTGAAGCAGCTTGGCGTGAAGGATATGACCCTTGGCCTGACGCTCTATAATATCTTCTCGGCCAAGTTCGACAACAACGGCTGGGCTGCTCCTGCCTTTACGAAGGAGAACGGCAAGGTGGTGGCTACGGGCTGGGATACCTCCGATCAGTATGAGGCAGGTTTCGCTCCCTCGGCTCCGTTCAACATGATGGCGCATCTCTCGATAAATTTCTAGCCGATGGATTTCCTCAGTACATATTGGCTCGACATATTGACGACGGTTCTCGGCCTGATCTATATCTGGCTCGAGTACCGTGCGTCGATAGCCCTGTGGTTTGTCGGTATTATCATGCCGGCACTTGACGTCTGGCTCTACTGGAGTCACGGTCTTTATGGCGATGCCGGTATGGCGGTGTATTATACGCTCGCTGCTGTCTATGGATTCTATGTCTGGAAGTTCAAGAAGACTCGTAAACTGAAGCAGTCGCTGCCCATCATCCATCTGCCCAGACGGCAATATCTGCCAGCCACGCTGTTCTTTCTCTTTGCTTGGGGTGCCACCTATTATATATTGGTAAACTGGACCAACTCGACAGTGCCCCTGCTCGACTCGTTTACCAATGCGCTGTCGTTTGTCGGCATGTGGGCATTGGCTCGTAAGTATCTGGAACAGTGGTTCTTCTGGATAGTGGTCGATGTCGTTTGCTGCTTTCTCTATATCCAGAAAGGCATTCCTTTCAAGGCTGGTCTTTATGGCCTTTATGTGGTCATCGCCATCGCTGGTTACTATAAGTGGAAGCAGATGCTGAAAATCACGAAGTATGATAAAGTGTGAGGTCGTGATTCTTGCTAACGGCGATTTCCCCACCCACGCCGTGCCGCTCTCCTTATTGGAGAACGCCAGGCATATCGTGGCTTGCGACGGTGCCATCGCCAGTCTGGCGGCCCGCAATGACCATCTGCAGGATATCGTAGCCGTAGGTGATGGCGACTCTGTGCCGGAGTCTTTGAGAGACCGTCTGATTCAGATTGATGAACAGGATGATAATGATCTGACGAAGGCTACGCGCTATTGTCTGCAGCAAGGATGGCACAAGATTGCTTATCTCGGTGCAACGGGTAAGCGTGAAGACCATACGCTGGGAAATGTGGCCTTGATGGCCCGCTATTTCCTTGAGATGGGGGTAGAGCCGATGCTGGTAACAGACTACGGCTGGTTTGTCGTTGCCCAGGGTGATACGGACTTTGAATCCTTCCCAGGACAGCAGGTCAGTATCTTTAATGTGAATTGTGAGCGCCTCGTCTCTGAGGGGCTGAAATGGGAGGCGTACCCTTTTTGCCAGTTTTGGCAGGGAACGCTCAACGAGGCATTAAGTACTGTTTTCAGCCTTCATGCTGACGGCTGTTACCTCGTTTATCGCACTTTTTCGTGATATAATTTGGCTATCTGCAGCATTTTGCGTAATTTTGCAGCGAATTATAGAAATGAGGTTATGCAGACAAACAGTCATCTATCGCGTTTAATCCACGACCAGGCCCAGAATTATGGCGACCGTGAAGTGCTGATCTACAAGGACTTCGGCGGTAATGAGTGGAAGTCGTATTCGTGGAATCAGTTCTCGGACATGGTGAAGAAAGTGTCGAACGCACTTCTGAACCTCGGTGTGAAGGTACAGGAGAACATCGGCGTGTTCTCACAGAATTCCGTACAGTATCTGTTCTGTGATTTCGGCGCTTGGGGCATCCGTGCGGTGACAATCCCCTTCTATGCGACGAGCTCGGAGCAGCAGATCCAGTTTATGGTGAGCGATGCGAAGGTGAGGTTCCTGTTTGTGGGCGAACAAGACCAGTACGACAAGGCGCGACGGGTGTTCTCTACCTGCCATACGCTGGAGCGTATCATCATCTTCGATCGCAATGTGCGCATCTCGTCGCATGATCCCAATGCGATGTATTTCGATGATTTCCTGAAGCTGGGTGAAAACTATCCCCGTCAGTCGGAGGTGGAGAAACTACAGTCAGAGGCTTCGATGGATGATGTTGCAAACATCCTTTATACCAGCGGTACTACAGGCGACTCGAAGGGTGTCATCCTGACCTGCGGACAATATCATGCGGCAATGGTGGCCAACGGTAAATGTGTGCCTGTTGACGAGAACGACCGTGTGTTGAACTTCCTGCCGTTTACGCATATCTTTGAGAAAGGTTGGAAGATCCTGAGTCTGACAAAGGGTGCCCGATTGATCGTGAACACCTATCCGCAGGAAGTGCAGCAGTCGATGAAGGAAACCCATCCGACGTGTATGTCATCGGTGCCCCGTTTCTGGGAAAAGGTGTTTATGGGTGTTGAGGAACAAATAGAAAAGGCCAGCGCCCCGAAGCGCAAACTGTTCCAGCATGCACTCAACATCGGTAAACGGCATAACATTGACTATCTCTCGAAGGGCAAGCGTCCGCCGTTGGGTTTGCATCTGGAGTATGAGATGCTGAACCGCACGGTGTTCTCATTGGTGCGTAAGGAGCTGGGACTGGAGAATGCCCACTTCTTCCCCACGGCTGGTGCAACGGTAAACCCGAAGGTGGAGGAGTTCGTACACTCTATCGGTATCAATATGATTGTGGGCTATGGACTCACGGAGAGTCTGGCAACCGTCAGTTGTAACCATCTGGGTGAACCTTACACGGTGGGTGGCGTCGGTGTTCCCATCGAGGGTATCGACATCAAGATCAGCGACGAAGGTGAGGTACTGCTGAAGGGTCCGACCATCACGAAGGGTTACTACAACCGTGAGGATCTGACCAAACAGGCATTCACGGAGGACGGCTATTTCAAGACAGGCGACTCTGGCTATATGGAAGGTGGCGAACTGTTCCTGAAAGAGCGTATCAAGGACCTCTATAAGACATCGAATGGCAAGTATATCGCTCCGCAGATGATTGAGTCGAAACTGCTGGTGGATAAATACATCGATCAGATTGCCATCATCGCAGACCAGCGTAAGTTTGTCTCGGCTCTGATTATCCCCGTCTATCCGTTGCTGGAGGAATATGCCCGTGAGCATCAGATTGCGTTTGAAACACGTGAACAGCTTTGTGCTGATTCGAAGATCAACGAGATGATGAAGGAGCGTATCGACACCCTGCAGCAGCAGTTGGCCCACTATGAGCAGATCAAGCGATTCACGCTGCTGCCCCATCATTTCTCGATGGAAAAGGGTGAGCTGACGAATACCTTGAAGATCAAGCGTCGCGTGCTCAACGAGAATTATCGGAAGGAAATCGAGGCGATGTACGCTGAGTAATAATGTATAAAGTGTAGAAGAATAGTGATTACACAAGATCAGCTGAAAGATGTGCTGGAGCGGGCAGAGGCGCTGCATCGTTATCTGGACATCGACAAGAAAAAGATAGAATACGAGGAGGAAGATCTTCGTACACAGGCTCCTGACTTCTGGGAAGACCGCAAGCGGGCTGAAGAGCAGATGAAGAAGGTGAAGGGCATCAAGAAATGGCTTGACGGCTATAAAGAGGTGCGCACCTTGGCTGATGAACTGCAGTTGGCATTCGACTTCTACAAGGACGAGATGGTGACGGAAGAGGAGGTTGACGAGGACTATGCTAAAGCCATCAAGGCCATCGAGGATCTGGAGTTGAAGAATATGCTCCGCCAGAAGGAAGACCCGATGGAGGCTGTGCTGAAGATTAACTCGGGAGCAGGTGGCACGGAGGCTCAGGACTGGGCCTCGATGCTGATGCGAATGTATATGCGCTGGGCTGAGGCTCACGGTTTTAAGGTGACCATCTCGAACTTGCTCGACGGCGATGAGGCCGGCATCAAGAGCGTGACGATGCAGCTCGAAGGTGGCGATTATGCCTACGGCTATCTGAAATCGGAGAACGGTGTGCACCGTCTGGTGCGCGTCAGCCCCTTTAATGCTCAAGGCAAGCGTATGACTTCATTCGCCTCGGTGTTTGTATCGCCGCTGGTAGATGATACCATTGAGGTGTATGTGGATCCTGCCAAGTTGTCGTGGGATACCTTCCGCTCGTCGGGTGCTGGTGGACAGAACGTGAACAAGGTGGAGTCGGGTGTCCGTCTGCGCTATTGGTACACTGATCCCGATACAGGCGAGGAAGAGGAAATCCTCATTGAGAATACAGAAACCCGTGACCAGCCGAAAAACAAGGAAAAGGCCATGTTGCTGCTGAAATCACAACTCTACGACCGTGCCATGAAGAAGCGTCTGGAGGCTCAGGCAAAGATCGAGGCAGGTAAGAAGAAAATAGAGTGGGGTAGTCAGATTCGTAGCTATGTGTTTGATGACCGTCGTGTGAAGGATCACCGCACCAACTATCAGACGACGGATGTCGACGGTGTGATGGACGGCAAGATCGACGAGTTCATCAAGGCTTACCTGATGGAATTCCCCGTGAACGATGAAGAACAATAAACATTAAATAAATATATTATGGCTCAAATAGCAAAAGCATCTAAGGGAACAGCCAAGAAAGAGGCTTACGTTAAGAAACAGGAAGAAGGTGGCAAGAAGGTTCTGGAGTGGATCTTCGGTGTGCTGGTCGTTCTGGCCATCCTGTTTGTCATTTATTCTATTTTCATTGTCGCTTAATGAGCGGTCTGGAGATAGAACGGAAGTTCTTGGTTCGTAACAGCGATTACAAACGGCAGGCTTATTCAAGCAGCCGTATTCAGCAAGGTTATATCTGCAGTGGTCACGGACGTACCGTCAGGGTGCGTATCCGTGATGACCGCGGATATCTTACGATTAAGGGACCTTCTGATAAGGAAGGTGTCGTGAGGTATGAGTTCGAGAAGGAAATCACGTTGGATGAGGCCAGGGAACTGATGAAACTATGCGAACCTGGGCGCATCGATAAGACACGCTATCTAGTAAAGAGTGGAAACCATACCTTTGAGGTTGACGAGTTCTATGATGAGAACGATGGACTCGTAGTTGCTGAGGTGGAACTGCAGGCAGCCGATGAACCATACGAAAAGCCTGATTTCATCGGAGAAGAAGTGACGGGTGATCACCGTTACTCTAATGCACACTTGTCCAAGCATCCATTTACTACCTGGTCTTGAAATAGAGTATCGGTATTCCGATGATAGCTGCTGCGGTGATACCGAGCGTGTTAGCTGCCAAGTCGAGCCATTCTCCACTGCGGCAGCCAAAAGTGCAGTATTCCTGTAAGAGCTCGATGGTTCCACTCATGGCAACAGGTGCGAGCCAGGCCCAGAAGAACAGTTTCTCATAATCGGCTTTCCTATGCTTGAATGTGTATTCTATCCAGACAGTCGTGAACGTCAGACCGTACATAAGAATATGAACCCACTTGTCGATGAGCACCACGTCGTCGAGCGGTGTCTCTGGGAAATAGGGCATTAGGGAAAGAAACCATATTACCGCAATCAGACACACGGAAAACGGGTATTTTCTGACTAAATGCATCAAATATTTCATATTTACTAATATTTTTGGTGCAAAATTAAGAAATATTTCATACTTTTGCAACGAAAATATGAGAAAAGTGCATATGGCTAAATTGGAGAGGGCTGGTTTTGGCACAAAACTTGGCGTTATTCTGGCTACGGCAGGGTCTGCTGTGGGCTTGGGTAATATATGGCGCTTCCCGTATATGGCTGGGCAGAATGGCGGAGCCGTGTTTATCATGATTTATATCTTCTGTGTACTCTTGCTGGGCATTCCTTGTATGATCAGTGAATTCATCATTGGTCGTCATGGGCAGTCGAACACGGCTCGTGCCTATCGTAAGATGGCGGGTGGCACAGCATGGTCGCTGATTGGCTATATGAGTGTACTCACGGGATTCTTGATAACAGGTTATTATGCTGTCGTGTCTGGTTGGTGTCTGGAGTATGTTTGGGCTTCACTATTAGGCAAACTACAGGGTGAACCGGCTTATATTACTGAATATTTCTCCACATTCTCACAGACTCCTATGAAGCCGATATTCTGGACGCTGGTTATCTTATTGGCCAGTTATCTGATTGTTGAGAATGGTGTACGCGATGGCATTGAGCGGGCTTCAAAGCTCATGATGCCGACGTTGTTTATTCTTTTACTTATTATCGTCGTTGCATCGTGCATGCTGCCAAATGCGCAGGAAGGTGTAGAATTTCTCTTTAAGCCAGATTTCACGAAGATCAACGGTGAGGTGTTCCTGGCTGCCTTAGGGCAGTCGTTCTACTCGCTCAGTATTGCGATGGGTTGTATCTGCACGTATGCCAGCTATTACTCAAAATATACAAACTTGACGAACGCTGCGGTGCAAATTAGCATCATTGACTTTATCGTTGCCTTGTTGGCTGGACTGGTTATTTTCCCTGCAGCCTTCTCTGTAGGGGTGAGTCCTGACAGTGGTCCGTCGCTGATCTTCATCACGTTGCCGAATGTGTTCTATCAGGCATTTTCGGTTATTCCAGGATTGGGCTATTTCGTTTCCGTGCTGTTCTATGTCTTATTGTCGATGGCGGCACTTACTTCCCTCATGTCGCTTCATGAGGTAAGCACAGCATTCTTGCAGGAAGAAATGGTGATTACCCGTAAGAAAGCCGCATTGATTGTTTCTATCTCAACGATGATTGTCGGTGTGATCTGCTCCTTGTCGCTTGGTGCATGGAACACGCATAAGATCTTCGGTATGACGATTTTTGATCTGTTCGATTTCGTGACAGGACAGCTGTTCCTGCCGATCGTAGGCTTCCTTACCTGTATCTTCATCGGCTGGTTTGTGCCTCATAAGATTGTGCGTGATGAGTTTACTAACTGGGGAACCTTGCGTAATGGCACGCTCTATCACATCTATATGTTCCTCATCAAGTATGTATGTCCGCTCTGCATCCTTTTTATTTTCTTGCGTCAGTTTGGCTGGATCTAATTGAAAAATGGAGAGTAGAGGCAACTTCGGCAGCCGTATAGGTGTTATCCTGGCAACTGCAGGTTCTGCGATAGGGTTAGGTAACATTTGGCGATTCCCGTTTACGACGGGTCAGAATGGCGGTGCTGCCTTTATTCTGGTATATTTTGTCTGTGTACTGCTGTTGGGCATCCCTGGTATGGTGAGTGAGTTCATTATTGGTCGCCGTGCCCAGACGAATGCAGCCCGTGCTTATGGAAGTCTTGGGCGTAAGGAGTGGCGGTTCGTAGGTTATCTGGGTATACTCACTTCTACCATCATCCTTGGCTTCTATGCTGTGGTGGCAGGCTGGTGTCTTCAGTATCTCTTTGCTGCGATTGCAGGGCAATTGACTGGTGATGCAGCTTATGTGCTGAACTATTTCAAGACTTTCTCAAGTGATCCCGTCAAACCTTGCCTCTGGGCTGTCGCCTTTGTCCTGATTACTCATCTGGTAGTGGCAATGGGGGTGAATAAGGGTATCGAACGCGTATCCAAGTTGCTGATGCCATTGTTGTTGCTGATTCTGGTAATATTGGTAATTGCCTCTTGTATGCTTCCTGGTTCTGTAGCAGGTGTCGAGTTCTTGTTAAAGCCAGACTTCTCGAAAGTTACGGGCGATGTGTTTCTGGATGCATTAGGACAGGCCTTTTTCTCTCTGAGTCTGGGTACCGCTTGTCTTTGTACATACGCTTCCTACTTTAAGCCTGATACTAATCTGCTGAAATCCTCTGTTCAAATAGCCTTGCTCGATTCAGGTATCGCCATACTGGCTGGCTTGATGATATTTCCTGCTGCTTTCTCCGTGGGGATACAGCCCGACAGCGGACCGTCGCTGATATTTATCACGCTACCTAACGTGTTCAATCATGCCTTTGCCGCTTTCCCTGGGAATGGCTATATCATCTCTTGTCTGTTCTATGCATTGCTGGTCTTCGCGGCGCTGACATCAACTATCTCTATGCACGAGATAGGTACGGCCTTCTTCCATGAGGAACTCCGGTTGCCCCGTATCCATGCCACGTGGATCCTTACGGTGGTATGCTCGGTTATTGCCGTGTTATGTTCCCTCTCAGTAGGGGCTAATAAGAATATTGCGTTATTCGGTATGCCGTTGCTGGACTTCTGCGATTTCCTGACTGCCAAGCTGATGCTGCCCATGGGAGCCTTCCTGACGAGTATCATCTTGGGTTGGCTGGTCAATCGTCAGATGGTCAAGGATGAGTTTACGAATAATGGATCTATTCAGGAGTCATTCTTCACGGTTTATATGTTCGCCATCCGTTATATTGTGCCATTCTGTATCGTAATGGTGTTCCTGCACCAGTTCGGCATTCTATGATCCGCGAGTTCTTTTATCTGCAGAAGTCTGACAGGAAGGTCATCCTGACGCTGTTGGTAATCATCGTCGTTGCCTTAGGCGTAATCTTCTTGACGGGTGGGGAGAATGATACCTCTAATGCCTTGACTGCCGCTGATACGTTGAAGAGCGAAGTGCGACGTGATACCTTCCGTCGCAAACCCTATTACAAGCGTGACACCGTCTATGTCCATACTAGAATTGTTTACCGTGACCGCTATTACCGTAGTGGAAGAGGTTATGGGAAAAAGTCGCTTGATACCATTCAGCGAACGAATCATGCCCATGGTACAATTGTCAGTAATCTCCATAAGATCCGTGAGGGCGAGCATGTGGTGCTGAATACCGCTGATACCACAGCCTTGAAGACCATTCCGGGCATTGGCCCTTATTTTGCCCGAAAGATTGTGCAGTATGGAGAACGGTTAGGAGGTTACGTGAGTATAGACCAGCTCGACGAGATTGATGATTTCCCGCTAGACTCGAAGAAGTATCTGGTGATACAGGATGCGCAGCCCAGGAAACTGAATATCAATCAGCTTTCACTGAATGAACTGAAGCGCCATCCGTACATCAATTACTATCAGGCTCGCGCTATCGAAGACTATCGTCGTCTGCATGGACCACTCAAGTCGCTAAATGACCTGCGGCTCTCAAAAGACTTCCCGCCAAAGGCTATTGAACGGTTGATGCCTTATGTTGCGTATTGATTTTGTTAATAAATCATACTAAATGCTTGGAATTCATAAATAATTTCGTATTTTTGCACAATCAACTAAAAACAGAATAAGATGTTTGGACTCGGAATGCAAGAAATACTTGTTATCGCACTGATTATCCTGCTGCTTTTCGGTGGCAAGAAGATACCTGAACTCATGAAAGGACTCGGCAAGGGCGTCAAGAGTTTCAAGGACGGAATGAATGAGGTGACGGACCTGAAAGAAGAAAAGAAAGAAGAGACGAGGGATGAGTGAGCAAGATGCTGCCACCGGAAGCATGACGTTCTGGGATCATCTTGATGAACTCAGGTCTGTGATCATCCGAATCGTTCTGGTGGTGGTAGTGGCTGCGGCAGTGGCCTTCTGTCTGAAGGAACAGTTGTTCGCCATCGTTTTGGCACCAAGGACGAGTGATTTCGTCACTTATCGTCTGATGGGCGTAGAACCGTTTAGCATTCATCTGATGAATACTGGTCTGACGGAACAATTCATGATTCACCTGAAGACAGCCTGTTATGCCGGTGTGTTGGCGGTTTCTCCGTATATCATCTATCAGCTATTCCGATTCGTCTCACCAGCGCTCTATGACAATGAGAAGAAATATGCCACGTTGCTTTGCACTAGCGGCTATCTAATGTTCATGCTGGGTACAGCTATCAACTACCTGTTGATCTTCCCGCTGACAGTGAAGTTCTTGGGAACCTATCAGGTTAGCCCGGATGTGGCAAACATGCTGACGCTGCAGTCGTATATGGATACGTTGCTGACGATGAACCTTGTGATGGGAATCGTCTTTGAACTGCCAGTCGTCAGTTGGCTCTTAGGCCGTATGGGTTTGATAAATGCCAAGATGATGCAGGGCATGCGCCGCCATGCGGTCGTTGCAATATTGATTGTGGCAGCTGTCATCACTCCCACAACGGATGCGTTTACGCTCTTTGTAGTGGCTCTGCCGATTTGGCTTCTCTATGAATTGAGCATTGTCATTGTGCGTTATGCTTGATAAAAATAAACTAAACAAATACTTTTGAGTTATGCTTCGTAAAATTAGAACAATCCTAGCAGCGGTGTTCATCGTGTTGATCACCTTGTTGTTCCTCGACTTTACGGGGACGCTTCACCATTGGCTTGGCTGGATGGCAAAGATTCAGTTTCTGCCAGCTGTGATGGCGCTCAACGTAGTGGTCGTAGTGGCGCTTATTGCCTTGACGCTCGTCTTCGGACGCATCTATTGTTCTGTCATTTGTCCGTTAGGCGTATTTCAGGATATCCTGGCTCGGTTCCATCGGAAGAAGAACAAGTACAGCTTTTCCAAAGAGGTAACGTGGCTGCGTTATCCAGTATTGGCTGTGTTTGTCATTGCCGCTGTAGCTGGTGTCGGTTCGCTGTTCCAGTTACTCGCTCCTTATAGTGCCTATGGCCGTATTGCCACCATGCTCTTCCAGCCTATCTGGAAGGCTTGCAATAACCTGTTGGCGATGGTTGCAGAACATTATGAGAGTTACGCCTTTTATTCGATTGACACCTGGATGCGTTCATTGCCGGTGTTTGTGATTGCGGCAGTGACATTGGTGGCGCTTCTTGTCCTGGCTTGGCGTGGCGGACGTACATATTGCAACACTATCTGTCCCGTAGGAACCGTTCTGTCCTTCTTCGCCCGTTTCTCATGGATGAAGATCCGCTTCGACGAAGACAAGTGTAAGAACTGCTCCCTCTGTTCCAAGAATTGCAAGGCAGCCTGTATCGACTACAAGACGCACACCGTCGATTATAGCCGCTGTGTTGTCTGTGGCAATTGTATCGAAAGCTGTAAGTTCGGGGCACTGAAGTATTCCGCTAAACCAAGTCGAATTAGCCAAACAGGTAGCCACAGTCCTGTCGATACCTCCAAGCGCTCATTCCTCTTGGCATCGGCCATGGTGTCTACAGCCGCTTTGGCTCAGAAGAAAGAAAAGCTGATGGATGGTGGTCTTGCAGATATAGAGGATAAGGTAGCTCCAGAGCGTCAGACACCGCTAACACCTCCGGGTTCGTTGTCGTTCCAGAATCTTGCAACCCGCTGTACTGGTTGTCAGCTTTGTGTATCAGAGTGCCCTAATCAGGTGCTTCGTCCTAGCAGTGATCTGATGCATCTGATGCAACCAACCATGTCGTATGAGCATGGCTATTGTCGTCCAGAGTGTACCCGCTGTTCTGAGGTTTGTCCTGCTGGTGCCATCAAACCTATTGATGAGGATGAGAAGACTTCTATCCAGATAGGTCATGCTGTATGGATCAAGAAGAATTGTGTCGTGCTGACAGATGAAGTGGAGTGTGGCAACTGCGCCCGTCATTGTCCTTCTGGTGCTATCGAAATGGTGCAGCTTGATGAGAACAATGAGGAATCGCCTTTGGTTCCTGCCATCAACGAGGCAGCTTGTATCGGCTGTGGAGCCTGTGAGTTTGTTTGTCCGTCTCGTCCATTCTCGGCTATCTATGTTGAGGGACATGAAGTACATAAGAAGATTTAAGGAGGATACTGTATGGAAAAGAAGAGTATATCACGTCGTTCGTTCCTGAAACTCTTTGGAGCAGGAACCGTTGCTGCTACAGCGACATTGGCAGGATGCAAGAAAGCTGATAAGGCAGGTAGTCAGGCTGCTGAGGAATATAAGAATCAGGTTGAGCCTCCCGTAGGCCAGATGACCTATCGCGAAAATCCTAAGACAAAGGAGAAGGTCTCGATTCTGGGTTATGGTATGATGCGTCTGCCGACAAAGGTGGATAACAGCGACGAGTTTGATCAGGATATGATCAACAAACAGATTGACTATGCCTTGGAGCATGGCTTGAACTATTTCGATACGTCACCAGTGTATTGCCAAGGAAAGTCGGAGCGTTGTACTGGAATTGCGTTAAGTCGACACAAGCGTAGCGAGTATTTTATTGCAACAAAACTATCTAACTTCAACCATGATTATTGGGCTTTTGACAAGGCCAAGGGAATGTATCAGAATTCGTTGAAGGAACTACAGGTGGATTACCTCGACTATTATCTGCTCCACGCCATCGGCGGGAGTATGGATGAGTTCAAGGACCGCTATGTCGATAATGGCATAATGGACTATCTGCTGAAGGAGCGCGAGGCTGGCCGCATCCGGAATCTCGGCTTTTCGTTCCACGGCAAGAAGACGGTGTTTGACGAGGTGATAGCCCTGCACGACAAATACCATTGGGACTTTGTGCAGATTGAACTAAACTATCTTGATTGGAATTTTGCCGATGAAATCAGCAATAACAATGTAGATGCCTGCTATCTTTATGCGGAGCTCAAAAAACGCGGCATCCCTGCTGTCATCATGGAGCCGCTGCTCGGAGGTCGTCTCGCTAATCTGCCGCAGTATCTGATGACAGAGCTTAAGAGTCATGCCCCGGAGAGGAGTGTTGCTTCCTGGGCTTTCCGCTATGCCGGTACGCCAGAAGGTGTGCTTACCGTGCTGAGCGGTATGACGTATATGGAGCATCTGAAGGATAATCTTTTGAGCTATTGTCCGCTGACACCGCTTTCTGAAAAGGAAATGCGTTATCTTGACGAGGAAATCGCCCAGAAGATAGTTGGTTTGGAGAATATCCCCTGTAATGACTGTAAGTATTGCATGCCTTGTCCTTATGGCATCGATATCCCTGCTATTTTCATTCATTATAATAAATGTAAGAATGAGGGCTCATTGCCAATGGGTATTGGCGATGCCGAATATCGCAAGCATCGTCGTCAGTATCTGATTTCGCTCGATCGAGTGGTGCCACGTGAGCGTCAGCCAGATCACTGCATCGGCTGTCACCAGTGTGAACCCCATTGCCCGCAGAATATCCGCATTACCCGTGAACTTCATAAACTCAGTGATATGATAGAGCAGTTGAAACGCGACCCACTGGGAATAGGCGACAAAGAGAAAGCGTAGACTGTATTTCCTGAAGTATGTTTTGTCTAGAACAAAGTAGTCAGTAAGGGAATAGTGACCATCGATAAAAGAGTCGTTATGAGCGTGACCTCCGTGATAAGCGTAGTGTCACGCCCATATTTTAGGCAGAGAATGGTGC
This sequence comes from uncultured Prevotella sp., assembly GCA_900314995.1. Taxonomy (GTDB): domain Bacteria; phylum Bacteroidota; class Bacteroidia; order Bacteroidales; family Bacteroidaceae; genus Prevotella. The sequence continues at coordinate 1,032 of OMXK01000042.1, read as the reverse complement.
CGTAGGTGGCTACAGGCATTGCGATGACAACGGTATTGATGTTGACGACATACTGGCTAAAACCGAGTGCTCCGCATAGGTAATAGAATCCAAGTGGAATCAGCAGCAGTCGGAATATTGTCGTGATATAGACAGTTGGATTGCCGAGCATGGTCTTTAGGGAAAGTTGTGACATCGAGGACCCGATGATAAGTAGAGCTGCTGGCACGGTGATGTTGCCAATCATTGTAAGTGGCTGACTGATCATACCAGGGATATTATCGATGCCCAATGCTACAATCAACATTGCCAGATAGGCAGAGAGCATCGGTGTGCTGTAGAGCACCTTCTTCTGAAAACGCTTCCCATCACCCAGATCGCCAACAATTAAGATGGTTCCGATGGTGAATACGGCAAATGTATTCACAACATTGAGCACGGCTGCATAGAATACGGCCTGATTTCCAAAAATGGAGGCTACGACAGGATACCCCATAAAACCGACGTTACCAAACATGAGGGCAAAGCCGACGACTCCTTCATCTTCCTTTTTCCGTGTCATGTAATGAGGCAGGAAAAGAGCCATACCCGAAAGAATGATGTAGGTAACTACACTGATGGCTAACAATGGCAGAATCAATCCTCTGTCTGGCAGTTCGCCCGTCATCGCCGAAGAAAGGATAAGTGCAGGGCATGTAATATTAATGACCAGACTCGACAATCGCTTATCGAACTCGCCTCCCATATATCCGATTCTGCCTGCCACGTATCCCACAATGACAATGGCAAAGAGTGTCATCATTACCTCCAGCATACTCCCACTAATAAATAATAAGTGGCTGAATAATCAGCCACTTTTTCATGAAAGTCGGGATGAGGCGCCAACATGTATTGAGACTGAAATTTATCATTTTTGTTATACTTTTACATAAATGCCTGAATTACAAGAGAAATAGAAATTAATCAATATAAGCATAATGATAATTTGATATAAATCAATTTATAATATCACGCCAAAAACACGCCAAAAATTAAGTGTTAAAATCATAATTC
>OMXK01000030.1 GCA_900314995.1 uncultured Prevotella sp. | reverse complement strand
GCCTGAGATTACGATTATAGGCGAGGGAGCGACAGAACGCTTCTACTTCACCAATCTTCGTAGGCTCAAAGGCTACCGCTATACCTGCAAGCCTCGCAATTTCACAGAACAGTCATTAGACGAGATTCAGAAGCAAGTGGATAGAGTCCTGGCAGACCGAGGTATTGCCGTATGCGTCTTCGATACTGACATCACACGCAACAATCCTACGGAGCGTGCTAAGTTCGAGGCGCTATGCCAGAAGTATAAAGACCGCAAAGATGTTATCATTTGCGACAGCATGCCATCCATCGAGTTCTGGTTCCTGCTGCACTATCTGAACACCAACAGGTATTTTGCAACAGCCAACGATGTGATTGACGTGCTGCACAAGTACATCCCCGACTTCTCCAAGCAAGAGAAGTTCCTCTCGAAAGAAAAATGGGTGGCAGACCTATTGGCAGACCACCGCCTTGAAACAGCCATCCAACGCGCCGAGGCATTTGGAACTGAGGGAGAATCATACAGCAACCTCCCCAAGGCTTTTGAGGTCATTGAAGACAAGTAACAATTTATCAATTACCGATGATAGCTCAAAATACTATCGGGCGATTTTGATGATTTCCATCGGGCGATTTTGACGATTTTCATCGGGCGATTTTGAAATTATACTGAATTGTCAGGTCTAATATTGCATCTTTGTCAATTATTAAAAAGGTGCCGCGTCGTCTCGACGCAGCACCCGTGAATACCAAAACAATGTGTCTAATTACTAAACTACTATATAAAACTAACCTAAAAGTATTATTTTTTTTAGTTGTTTTTTAATTACCAGCGTATGCAGGATTCTGCTTAAGCAGGGTATTCTTCAGCAACTCAACAGCAGGAATAGGCATATCCATCTTGTTGATGTCGAAAGTAAAGGTACGCTTTGACCAAGGATAGTGAGCGTAGTCTTGACCACCATCATCCTTTGGATAGTTGTAATCGATATGATCAGCTATGTAGCCAGACTTGATCATATCCGGGCAGAGACACCACTCTGAGTTGAACTCCTTACGACGCTCCTCGTTCACAGCTACCTTCCATGCCTCGGAAGTGTGTTTGTAACCTACACGGTTTGGCGTAGCCTGAAGTTTCGTATAGTACTCTTTGGCAGAAGGAACGGTAACAGTCTCTGTCAACACACCGACAGGATATTCGGTCATGCTAAGAGCCTTATTGTTGCCAGCATATACATTATTGAAGTGAGTATAGTACTTGCTGTAGTCCTGACCAATAGTCAAGTTGCCCCAAGCACGATTGCGAACCTCGTCGATGGCAGCCCAACCGCTATTATCGTCACCTGTGCGGAAGCAGCACTCGGCATAGTCGAGCAGTACATTTGAATAACGCTTACCATAGATAATGGTCGGTGACCACATCTGCACTCCCCAAGAGTTACCGTCAGCATACGCATTACGCTAGATCTTAGTAGTCCAGATGGCAGGAGCAAACTCACCATTGGTGAAGTGGAACTGCATGGTCTTGGTTCCTGACTCGACACCTTCTTCATTAATGAAAGGCTTGACAACCTGACCTGCGTCATTCTTGATACCAAGAGAATCTTTCAAGTAAGGATTGTATCCCCAAACAACTTTTGACTTTTCGATACCATACTTAGCCATCTGCTCTTCAGGAATAGCACCTGTCGCACAAGATGCGTCACGACGGGTGTCACCAGGCTCATAGCAAGCATACCATTCCCATGAGAGGTACTCAGCACCCCAACCACCATTCTCAGGACAAGCACAGAACCATTTCAGCATGTTTGGATTGGCAAAGGTAATGGTACGGTCACCACCCCAGCTGCTCCATTCATTACCTTCATCAGAACACAACGCCCAGATACACTCCTCATTCCAGAAACCGGCTGGATCCCAGTTTGTAGCAAAGTTGCTAGTAAGCTTATAGGTACCACTGTCAATGATACTCTTCAGCTCAGCCTTGGCCTTGGCATAGCAGTCAGCAGCCTTGTCCGGGCAACGATATGCCTTCCACATATAAGCGTCAGCGAGGTAAGCCTTAGCCATACCCTTTGTACAACGGCCATATTCGTTCCCGAACGGTTTCCATTCCAGAAGTTCTGAAGCTTTCTGGAAGTCCTCAATGATAAAGTCCCACATCTCCTCGTAGGTCTCAGCAGCAGCCTTCTCAGGCGTGTTGTTGAAGTCCTCACCAGTGGCCAGCATAGGCACACGACCGAAGGTGGTAGCCAGCCAACTGTAGAAATAACCACGGAGGGCGCGAGCCTCACCTTCACAAAACTTCTTTGCCTCAGCGCTGACATTTTCTGCAGTCTCCAGACCAGCCAGATATAGGTTGGCACGGCTGATGGCGGTGTATGCATGAGACCAACCCTGGCCAAGTTCACCAACGTTGGCATCCCATGTCTGATCGAGGAACTTCACGTCCCATCCCGTACACTGGGTATCCATGGTCGGATGGCAGCCTGTAAACAGATTCGGTTTGAATCCCCAACAGTCATCCTCCCTACTAACGTTGTTATAAGCATAGATACCATTCAAGCCGAGACGGGCGTTATCATCACCCTCGAATTGAGCATCAATGCTCAGAATGTTATACTGTGGTACGTCAAGGAACTTGTCGTTATTGCATGAAGACAGAGCAACGACTCCTAGACCTGCCAATACTAAATATTTAATTGATTTTTTCATAATGTATTTCTTTTAATGTAATTAGAATGTGACATTAAGTCCAAACATGAAGGTGCGAGGTGTTGCATAACGACCAGTGTCAAGACCAGTATAGATAACACTACCCTGACCAACCTCAGGATCGCCATACTTGGTGTAACCAGAGATGGTGAAGAGGTTCTGAACGGCAGCATAGATGCGGGCTGCAGAAATACCGATTGTGCTGAGCAGGGGTCTCGGAATGTTGTAGCCAACTTGAATGTTGCTTACCTTCAGGAAATCACCACTCTCAATCCAAGCATCGCTGATACGACTGTTCTTATTGTTGTCAAGTCGGGTCAAACGAGCCAGTAAACCGCCAGGATTGTTTGTGCTCCACATGTTGTTGTAACTTTCCTCCAGAAGGGCAGGTGTCCAAGAGTCATCAGAAGGATTCATGATACTGTAACGCATCTTAGAGTATGACAGAATGTCCATACCCAGAACACCGTAAGTATAGAGGCTGAAATCCCAGTTCTTATAAGCAGCGCTAAGGTTCAGACCGAAGTTGAATGAAGGCAGACCATTGCCGAGGATGACACGGTCAGCGTCGTCCAATACATTATTGCCATCAATATCCTGGAAGAGATAGTCACCCATAGCAGCATCCTGTCCCTGGGCCTTGGCCTTATCCAGCATAGCCTGATCAGTGATGATACCTGCAACACGCCAACCATAGTAAGAACCTACAGCCTCGCCCTCACGGCAGATAGAGTGGTCGTTCCACAGGAAACCAGTTCCATTGACAGCACCAACGTTTGAACCGTCCATACTGTCTTCAGCGGAATAGGTGCTGTTGCTACCGCCACACGTTGAAGTGTAGTCAACACCCATTTTTTTGATCTCATTCTTCAGGGTAGAACCATTGAGAGCCACGTTGATACTCCAGTCCTTGTTCAGCTGCTTGTTGTAATTGACAGAGAACTCGAATCCATAGTTGTTAATCTGACCGAAGTTCGTGTAGATAGAGGTGTTACCGGCTGACGGACGGATCTGACGTTCAATCAGCAGATCCTTTGTCTTACGGGTAAAGTAATCCAAAGTTACGGTAAGTTCATTGTTGAGGAAGCCGAGGTCAAGACCAAAGTTCAGCTGCTCGTTTGTCTCCCATTTCAGGTTGGTATCCACCAGTGGTGCATAGAAACCCTGAACACGGTGGAACGAACCGGTAGAACCGCCACCCAATCCGAAATCATAGAACTGATGCTTGGTGTTTTCAGAAGACAGGGCGTATGTAGAACGACCAGCGATACCACCAGCATTACCTGTCTGACCCCAACCGAAACGAATCTTGGCATTGCTGATTGGCTTGAAGTCCTTCAGGAATGATTCTTCTTTGATACGCCATGCAACGGCTGCAGAGGGGAATGTACCCCAACGGTTGCTTGATGAGAAGTTTGAAGAACCGTCACGACGGATGGTTCCTGTTACGATATAGCGGTCAAAGAGGCTGTACACCAGACGTCCATAGTATGAAATGGTGCGAGTCTTTGCGTTGAAACCGCCGTTGCTCGGGTTGATCGTTTCTGCAAGAGAAATCTGACGGTTATCGGCAGACAGGAAAGTGTGTCCACTTCCACTTACCCATGAACCTTCATAGTCACTGACAGAGTTACCGACCATCAAGGTCAGGTTGTGGAAACTAGTATTCCAATTATAGGTAAGATAGGTTTCAATGCTCTTTGAAAGGCCTTTGCTCTGTGAGAGACCGAAGTTGTAGTACTCCTTGTCACGACCCTCATATTGAACTTTGGTCATCTTACCGCCGATCATGTTGTAACGCTCATACATACCAGAGAACTCGTCGTTATCTGAATTGGTCTGAGTCCAGGAAGCGATTGAGTGAACATTCAGCTTATGCTCCTTCAGGTTAAGAAGAGTGATGTCGATGTAGGGGTTGATTGAGATACGCGAGTTGCGAGTCTCACGGCCGATTTCCATCTGTGTAGCGTATGGGTTCTGCGCACCGGCGGTCATACCTTCCCAACCGTCAGGTGTCGGAGCCTTACTTGCACCGTATGTGCCGTCAGGGTTGACCACATTGACTTTTACGTGCTCACCAGTGACGTCATCGATGTAGTCGAGTGACGGAGCCATCTGGGCAATATCACGCTGTGAAGAAAGGTTCTGGTTGTTACCAAGACCGATGTTGTTACCCTTGACAGTCGAATAAGAGTAGTTGATGTCACCACCGAATTCAATGTAGTCGTTTACCTTTGACTTAACGCTGGCGCGTGATGTCAGACGGTTGTATTTAGAGTTGACAATGATACCCTTTGTGTCGAGGTAGCCTATAGAGAAATTGTACTGTGTCTTTTCAGTACCACCACTGGCTGAAACACCATATTGCTGGCGAATACCGGTCTGGTACATTTGATCCTGCCAGTCAACCAGGTTACGCTTGCCGTCATAAGCCTCAGACCAAATCTGGTTGTTCAAAGTGGCACCGTCATTAGCCTTTGACTCACGGACGGAAGCGGCATAAGCATCACCCTTGAGGGTCTTCAACTTGTAGGGAAGCGTCATGATACCCAAGTCGGCAGTGATGTTGACATTCATCTTACCCTTCTGACCGTGCTTGGTGGTGATCATGATCACACCGTTTGCACCAGCAGAACCGTAGATGGCGGTTGCAGAGGCATCTTTCAAGACCTCAATACTCTCGATGTCGGCAGGGTTCACGAAATCAGCGTTGCTACCAACCTGCACTCCGTCAACAACATACAGAGGGTTAGCATCGCCGTTGATGGTACCGATACCACGGATACGGATGGCAGACTTTGTACCAGGAGCACCGTCCTGATTGGTAACCATTACACCAGCAGCAGCACCCTGAAGAGCCTGGGCCACGTTAACGGGCACCTTGCGTTCCATCTGTTCCTTGTTGATTGTTGCCACAGATCCAGAAATGTCGCTTTTCTTCATCGTACCATAACCAATGACCACGATGTCGTTCAGCATCTGGGCATCTTCTCTTAGGACAACAATAATGTTGTTCTGGCCAGCAACCTTTACCTTTTGGGAAAGGTAGCCAACGTAAGAAATCTCCAGAGTAGCATTAGAGGCTGCCTCCACAGAGAAATTACCGTTGAAATCGGTAATAGCACCTGATTGGGCGCCCACTACTTTTACAGTTGCACCGATGACCGGTTCACCTGCTTCATGCAGGAACAGTGCCATTAACGGCTTTTGCAGTGATTTAAAATTCCACATAATTTAATTAATTAGTTAGATAATTGTTGTTTATTGATGTAGATTGTGATAATTTCATACTTAACGGTTAAGTATGATAAACAATTATTTCACAAGATGGCGAATAAAAATGAATAATTAATTAATAAAACAGTATATTTGGGCAATTATAAAAAGTTTGTATCTTCAACTAAATAAAAAACGTAAGAATTATGAAAAAGAAAACAGATTCGAATTTCAACACATTACTAAAAATTTATGACGGTGACCTTTATCGCCTTCATCAACGAATTGGAAAAGACAGGTCTAAGAATACTTTCGCTGCTCTACTTCAAGGAAGGAATTATGTGGCTTCCTTCCTTAAAACAAAGATGAACCGCAAAGATGTTCATATTCAGGATCTCTCTTCTAGTTTCATTCATGACTTTAGTGCATGGTTGAGCGCTGAACGAAAACTTAGAGGGGGCACGGTATGGCTTGTTTGCCAACAATTGAAAGGTGTCATTACGAGAGCGCATCAAAGAGGCTTGATTCAATGGAATCCCTTCGCAGGCTTCCGGATAGCAAAAAACATCCGACCTCGAGAATACTTAACAGAAGAAGAGCTGAACAGACTCATCACACATCATTTCAATAGAAAGCCAGAGAATTTCGCTCGTGACATCTTCCTCTTTTCCGCATTCACAGGTCTGTCTTTTGTCGATATCCAAAACCTAAAGTCTTCAGATATTGTAAACATTGAGGAGTCTATGTGGATAATTGCAAAACGCCATAAAACAAAAATCCCATATCAAGTAAAACTATTGGATATACCACAGCAAATAATGAAACATTATCATCAAAATAACAATGATAAGATTTTCGGGAACATTGAATATAGAACTTTAGCTTCACATATAACTAAGATTATGAAAGAATTGGGTATCAATAAGCATATCACGATGCATTGCGCCAGGCACACTTTTGCCGTTCTTGCCATCAACAATGGAATGCCTATTGAAAGCTTAAGCCGCATACTTGGGCATACAAACATTACGACAACACAAATTTATGCCAAGATAACGATGCAAAAACTGCATTCGGATATGATAGAATTCGAAAAGCAATTAAAATTGGAGCAACTCTATAACGACGACGCAGAAAAGAAAACATATCCCTAAAATTTGGGAATTTTAATGTTATCAATGTAACTTTAGTGCTATCCTGTGTAACATTTTTGCAATTTGTTACATTTGATAAAATCCGTGATACAAATTATAAAGTCTTTAAGTTAAAATTATAATATCTTTGCACCCGAAAACATTCGAGTTTAATAGAAACCGCACCTAAATATCAATTAGCTAATTAATTAAATAAGGTATATGAAGAGACTTAAGAATCTGCAAAAGGTAAAATGTAGGCCAATTGTAGGAAATCGTTTATACGGTGTCCCATAGCTTGGGATACTTAACCGTTAAGTATTAAGATAATCACAATCTACATCAATAAATTGTTCCCCTTGGGAGCTATGGCTCAGAGCATCGTGAAGGGAACGGTGAATGATGAAGCAGGTGAACCGGTCATCGGTGCAACTGTAAAAGTAGTGGGCTCCCAATCAGGTGCTATTACCGATTTCAACGGTAATTTCTCTGTGGAGGCTGGTTCAAACGCTACCTTGGAAGTATCCTATGTGGGATATGTTACCGAGAAAGTAAAGGTTGGCGGTCGTAACAACATCACAGTCGTACTGAGAGAAGACGCTCAGATGCTGGACAACGTGGTCGTCATCGGTTATGGTACTATGAAGAAGAGCGACATCACCGGTTCTGTTGTTTCCGTGAACACAGAGGACATGATGAAGCGCGCTCCTATCAACGTAGCTCAGGGTCTGCAGGGTGCTGCTCCTGGTGTGATCGTTACCATGCAGGACGGTTCTCCTGATGCCAGGGCTCAGGTTCGTATCCGTGGTGTCGCCACCATTAACGGTAGTGCTGCTCCTCTTTATGTAGTCGACGGTATCCAGGTTGGTTCTAACGCTGACTTCGTTAGCCCCAGCGATATCGAGTCTATCGACGTGTTGAAGGATGCCTCTGCAACCGCTATCTACGGTTCTGCAGGTGCTAACGGTGTGATCATGATTACCACCAAGCACGGTTCAAAGGGTCATACCAATATTAATGTAACAGCCGATTTCGGTATCCAGACACTCAGCTCTAAGCTCGATGTATGTAGCGGTGACCAGTATGCTGCCAACCTGCGTCAGGCTCGTTTCAACGACGGTCAGGTTGATCCCGCAACAGGAGCTGTTCTCATGTGGAACCCCATCTGGAATGCAGATTGGGATGGCAAGCGTAAGTACACCGACTGGCAGGATCAGATGACCCGCTCAGCATGGCGTCAGAACTACAACGTTTCTGCTTCTGGTGGTAACGACAAGACACAGTACAACGCTTCTGTAGGTTTCCTCCGCAACGAAGGTCTGGTTGTAAACACAACCTATCAGCGCTTGACTGCTCGTGCAAACGTCAACTCTGAGGTGAACAAGTACATCGCATTCGGTGCAGACGTTTCTTGGACCCACACCGACAACCACGGTTCTAACGTTTCTGTAGGTAACTTCGGTAACCTTTCTTCTCTGCGTGACTACGCTTTCGCATGTCCTTCAATGGACTTCATCACCAGCAACGTTGTAACTTATGATGGTGTTCCCGCTGGTACATACGTTTCTCCTAACGTAGTTAACCCTGACGGTACCTTCGGTGATGTAGCCGGTGGTAAGAACTTCAACGATGGTTTCTGGGGAACTACACTTGGTAACATGTATGCTAAGCAGATGGAGCTGAACGGCCGCAATCGCAGCAACCGTACACTCTCAACTGCACACCTGACCATCAAGCCAGTTAAGGGTCTGGAGTGGAAGACCCAGATCGCTTATGACTACTATGCTGGTTCTAACGAGAACTTCTACGGTGGTATTACACGTGTAAACTATGTGAACGGCCAGCGCATCGACTTCACACAGGGTAACGGTGATGCTTACTATAACCCCTCTGAGAACAATGACTATCGTTTCGACCTCGGTAACAACGAGAGCCAGACGCTTCGTATTCAGAACACGTTGACCTACAACTGGAGCAACGACATCCACAACGTAACTGTCATGCTCGGTAATGAGGTTTCTCGCTGGTATGGTCAGTGGACTGGTGGTTCTTCAGTTGGTTATGAGTCAAAGGACAACCGCGACCTTAGTCTTACCACTCAGCCTACAAAGCGTAATGCAAGTGGTGGCCTGAACCTTGAGAGCCGTGGTATCTCTTACTTCGCTCGTGCTTCTTACAGTCTGATGGATCGCTATCTGTTGACTGCAACTGTCCGTCGCGACGGTTCTTCAAACTTCGGTTCTGGTAACCGTTGGGGTACCTTCCCATCAGTAGCCGCTGGTTGGCGTATTTCTGAGGAGGCATTCATGAAGCAAGTTGAGTGGATCGACAACTTGAAACTCCGTTTCGGTTGGGGTCAGACTGGTAATTCCGGTGGTGCTACTGACGATGCCGTTACAGGTTTGAATGTTGATGGACGCTATATCTACTACAATGCACTTTCTCCTATCGGTGCTGGTACTGGTACACCTGCTGTTATTACAGGTTTCTACAGCAAGTTGAAGGATACGAACTTGAAGTGGGAGACCAACGAGCAGCTTAACTTCGGTATTGATGCTGCTTTCTTCGGTAGCAAGCTCGTTATCGGACTCGACTACTTCGTACGTAAATCTAAGGACCTGCTGCTCTCGCGTAACATCCGCCCGACATCTGGTTACTCTAACATCTACACCAACTATGGTGAGATTGAGAACAAAGGTTTTGAGTTCTTGGTTGGCTATAACACACGTATCAATAAAGACTGGACTATCAACGCTCAGTTGACAGGTTCTACATTGAGCAATAAGGTTAAGAAGATGGGTGATCCTATCTACAACACTAACTCAGACTCATCTGGTCAGGGAACTAAGGACGGTTCTAACACAGGTGCTGTAGGTTCTGCCGACGGTTATCACTGGGGTAACCACTCTATCTGTAAGGAAGGTGAGGCTGTAGGTTCATTCTATGGCTACCGCGTAGAAGGCATCATCAGAGACCAGGCTACACTGGATAAAGCTAAAGCACAGGGTCAGACAGCCAAGCTGGGTGACTACATCTTCAAGGATCTCAATGGCGACGGTACACTCAACGAGCAGGATATGGACATCCTTGGTGATGGTTTCCCCGCACTGAACTACGGTCTGACACTTGGTGCTACCTATAAGGACTTCGACTTCACCATGCAGATGCACGGTGTATTCGGCCAGAAGATCTTCTCTTACTCAGCAATGCGTCTGACCAACATGTTCAGTTCAGATGATGGTACATCACCTAACATTCTTGCTACGGCTGCCGCTAACGCTTGGTCACCCGAGAATCCTAACGGTTCAGAGGCTCGTCTGTCAATCCTCGACGAGAACTACAACATGCGCGCCAGCGATGCTTGGGTAAAGAACGGTGACTTCCTGAAGATCTCTAACATCCAGATTGGATATTCTCTACCAAAGTCAATCGTCAGCAAGGTGCTTATCCAGAATGCCCGTATCTATCTCGCAGTACAGAATGTTGTATGCATCTCTGGCTACAACAAGTACGGCGATCCTGAGTGCGGTCAGGGTAGTGTGCTCTACACAGGTCTTGACACTGGTCGTTACCCGATGCCTCGTACATACGCATTCGGTGTAAATGTAACCTTCTAATGACATTAAGCGTATAGATTATTAAAACAAAGTAAAGACAACAAATATGAAAACAAGATATTTCATTTTAGGTGCAGCATTGTGCGGAACTATGGGCATAGGCCTGACCTCCTGCAACAATGACAAGTTCCTCGATGTAACGCACTACAGTATGCTTCCGGGTGATGCGATGTTTGAGAATGACGAGAACGCTATCAAGGGTATGACTGGTTGTTATGACCAACTCCTCCCCCGTACATGCGATGATCCCTATAAGTACTGGATTTTCAATGGCCAGCACCCCACGATGGACTCTCAGGCTTCTGGTTGGGATAAGGACTTCATGGTTCAGAAGTGGACTTCCACTCAGGCACAGTTGAGAGACTTCTGGAAACAGTCATACACTTGCGCTCAGCGTTGTAACGACTTCCTAGCAGGTCTCGAAGAGGCCGAGATCTCTGAGGATGTTAAGCGTCACCTTAAAGGTGAAGCTATGGCTCTCCGTGGATTTGAGTTCTTCGGTCTGGCCAACACATTCGGTCGTGTTCCCCTTCTGCTCACTGGTGAGAACTATATCAATACTCCTACCAAGCCTAAGGCTAAGGACTTTGCTGAGATGTGGGACTTTGTGATTGCAGACTTTAAGGAAGCAGCTGAACTGCTAGACTGGGAACCATTCCAGGGTCAGTATGGCCGTTGCACCAAGGGTATGGCTCTTGCATTCCTCGGCGATGCCTATATGTGGAAGGCATACACCGTTCCCGAAACTGCTAATGAATGCTACCAGAACGCATACAATGCTTTCGATCAGATTATCAAGAGTGGCGTTTATGAACTAAACCCCTCATTCACCACACTGTATGACGCTGAAGAAGCATGGCCAAAGGAATGCATCTGGCAGATTCTTCTGAACTGCGGTGACGAATATGGTTCATGGGATAACTCTAAGCACGCCGGTGCACATGGTTGGACTGGATTCTACTTTGGCCCGACATCAAACGGCGCTTGGGGTACATACCAGATGTCATGGGAGCTCTATGACTCATTCGAGAACTATCTTGACGGCGAATATGCTGGTTCATTCGACAAACGCCGTGACGGTTCAATGGTTACTGGTACCGTTCCTTACGAGATGTGGAAAGACCACCCAACATGGGCACAGCGCGTGAAGCCAACTCAGAAATGGCTTGATTTTGCAGCATCAAAAGGTTACCTCCGCGGCTATAAGAGCGACGGTGATCCTCTCGAGCCCAAATTTGTATTTAATCAGGCAGAATATGACGCCTATAAGATTACTGATGAAGGTGACAACGGTCGCTATGACCCACTGCACCCGATTGGTTTCAACCCATTCAACCAGGAGTTCGTAGGCTGGTGCGGTTTCCACTGGGCTTCTGCTGACCCCGCTCCTACAGTATGGTCAACCAAGCACTGGCGTAACGGCCGTGGTTGCGACTGGTCTACAGGTATGCTCTGGCTTCCCGACCACATCTACTTCAAGCGTTATGCTAACGTATTGCTCGACCAGGCTGAGTGCTGCTTCAATCTTGGTAAGGATGCTGAGGGTTGGGGTTATGTAAACCAGATCCGCGAGCGTGCCTTCGGTAACCTTGAGGTTGGTAAGGATCTCAGCAAGTATTGCACTTACCATCAGAAGATGGCTGACTTCTACGGAGATCAGGGTCACGGTGATGCTGTAGATCTGGAAGGCTATCCCCTGCCGTTCAACACTGAGACCGTAAAGGTTCCCGATGCACAGACATACTACACGAAGGTGAAGGCTGATATGGGCTATGACTCTCCAGTTTGGAAGGTGGCTGTCAACCAAGAGCGTCGTAAGGAGTTCACCGCTGAGCCTTACCTGCGTTCTGATATGCACAAGTCAGGATTCCTAGAGGATCACGTGAACCACGTTTATCCGAAGAACACACTGCCAGAATTCGGTCCTACTGTAATCAAGGAGTGGCACACGGCTCGTAACTTCGACTTTAGTATGGATAAGATGTTCATGCCTATCCCCGAGGATGAGATTCTGATGAATCCTGAGTGTGAGCAGAATCCTGGATATTAATAAACGACCAAAAACAATAAGACTTTTTAGGTTAGTTTTATATAGTAGTTTAGTAATTAGACACATTGTTTTGGTATTCAAGGGTGCTGCGTCGAGACGACGCGGCACCTTTTTTATCTTAATATTTGGCTAAATAAAAAAACTTACGTATCTTTGCAGCATCAAAAGATAATCATCAAGGCATGAAGGCAAGATATTATGTAACACATTACTGGCGCTGGGCTATAGCTACCGGGTTTGCTATAGCCGTCTTCTGCCTATGGTATTTCAAATACCCGCACATCTTATCGGCTAGGGAACAGTCTACGCTCTTTATCTGGGACTGGATGTATGTCGAAGACAGACTCGCCATGCCGTGGGGCTGGGCAGAACTGGCCTGGGCCTTTATCCAACAGTTCTTTTTCAACACGCTGTTTGGTGCTGTCATTATCGCTGTGCTCTGTATGCTGGCGCATGGTGCAACCTATCTGCTGCTTCATCTCGTGACACTGAAAGCACAAAAGCGACATCCCGCCGTGTCTTCCGTCATCTTCCTGGCAGCATTCATTCCTGCTATTATCGTCTGCAACCTCCCACGCCATCCCTTAGGCGGCACCGAAGAGGAATTGGAATACGACTACCTGATCCGCAAAGGAGACTGGACTCAGATTCTCAACAAATACAATGAACAGACGCCGCAGTCGCTAGCCTGTAACAGTGCTGCGGCATTGGCCATGTTCCAAACAGGTCAGATAGACCAGCAGACGCTTTTGCTTGGTGTTCCGATGACGAAACAGGCACTGAGCGGGAGATCTGCGGCTTTCATCATGAGCGACATCTACATGATGACAGGCATCATCAGCATGTCGCAACGCAGTGCCTTCGAGGCGATGGAATCTATCGAGAATTACAATAAGAGCGGCCGTTCACTGGTAAGACTGACGGAATGCAGCCTGATCTACAACCAGCCAGAAATCGCACTGAAATATATCTCCGTACTGGAAAAGACCATCTACTATCGCAGATGGGCCCAGAAGATGCGCCCCTTGGCAGAGCACCCAGAGCTGATAAAGGACCATCCAACCTTCGGACGACTGCGTGAACTATGCGAGAAAGCACCAGATACATTCTTTATGTAATGAGAAAGACGATGAATAGACTATATTGCCTTGTAATGCTACTGGCTGTGTTGGCAGGATGTACTTCCCATCCGGAGAATGTGACAGAGTCTGATACGCTGCCAGCCATCTACCCTGACTATATCGATGTCACCATTCCTACAGGCATTGCCCCACTAAATTTCTCTATGGCCGATGACAGCGTCACCACCATCGATGCCACCATCAAAGGAAAAGGCGACAAGACCGTACAAGCCAACGGATCATACGCCGATTTCGACATAGAGGAGTGGCACCAGCTCCTGGAAGAGAACAAAGGCGGAACCTTGACTGTCAGTGTCTGTGCTGAGAAAGACGGCCGCTGGACACGCTATCGCGACTTTACCATTCACGTCAGTCAGGAGCCACTCGGCGAATGGGGCATCACCTATCGCCGCATCCCACCCAGCTACGAGATATACAGTCACATGGGACTCTTCCAGCGCGACCTTTCCAATTTCGAGGAGACCGTACTCATCGAGAACCGCGAACTGAATGGCACCTGTCTGAACTGCCATACAGCCAATCGCACGAATCCAGACCAATACGTGTTCCATGCCCGAGGCGATCATGGTGCTACCATCATCCACCGCAACGGCAAGGAAGAATACCTGAAAGCCCGTAACGACTCGCTCGGTGGTGCTATGGTCTATCCATACTGGCATCCGGGCGGCCGATACTGTGCTTTCTCTACCAACAAGACCTCGCAGATGTTCCATACTGCGAATCCGAAGAAGCGCATTGAGGTCTATGACTCCTCGTCAGACGTGTTCGTCTATGATACGGAGACGCACACGATCATCCGCGACACGCTGATCATGAAGAAATACTGGGCAGAGAATACCCCAGCCTTCTCGCCTGACGGCAAGTGGCTCTATTTCACGACAGCCCGCCGACAGATTTACCCCACCGATTATGACAAGGAGAAATACAGTCTCTGCCGCGTCAGCTTCGACGAGACAACCGGAAAGATCGGCACAGAGGTGGATACCCTCGTCAGTGCAGACAAGACAGGTAAGAGCGTCACATGGCCAAGACTGTCGTATGACGGCCGCTTCCTGATGTATACTCAGGCTGACTACGGTTATTTCTCCATCTGGCATCCAGAGGCTGACCTCTGGCTGTTGGATCTCGAAAACGGGGAAACACGGGCAATGGACGAAGTAAACAGCGAACGGGCTGAAAGTTTTCACAATTGGAGTACCAACAACCGCTGGTTCCTCTTCACCAGTCGCCGTGACGACGGACTTTACACGCGCGTGTACCTTTCTTATATAGATAAGCAGGGAAAAGCCACCAAGCCCTTCCTGTTGCCCCAGCGCAATCCCAAGGAGTTCTATCGTCGGCTGCTCTATTCCTATAACACCCCTGATTTCGCTTCGCGTGTCATAGAAACAAAACAGGAGTCGCTTATCAGACAACTGACAAACGACTCCCGTATAGCTACAAAAGCTGTCTTAGCGCACTGACCACTCAAAGAGTCCTGCTGCATTATCCACAGGCAGTGTCACTTCAAGGCGAAGTGCCTTTGTCTTCACAGGATCAAAGTTCACCGTACAGGCTGAGCCTTTATCCGTAGGATAGCCGTCGGCACCCGTCACAGGCAGCCATTGTCCCTGAGCATCCTGATAGAGGATACGCCAAGCCTGCGGCACGCGACATCCACCCCAAGGGCCGTCATCATACCAATAGACGGTAGCACTCTGGACGGTACTCTCCTGTGGGAATTCATAGCCAAGCCACTCGGTGCAGTCCTTCTTCGGCCACCAGTGGGTGTAAGGCACGCTACGATCGTTCTCATCCTTCGGCACCAGACGGTCGTTGATGCTTGAGAGGGCAGGCATCCGCTCCAGTGAACTGCTCACCTTACTCTCCGAAGCAAGCGTAGCCGGCTGAGTGGGGTTGGTAGCACTCAGATCCTGAGGCAGCCATACACGCATCTTTCCGCTGCCGCGATGACACCATGCATAGTAAGGTATCAGCGTCAGTGTCTGGTCTGTTGCTTCGAGCTTACCCTGCTTGTTGAAGTTCAGCGTCTGGGCACTGGTCGTAAGTGTCTGAATGGGAGTTCCTGCAATCTCGCCCTTACCCAGTGTGAACTGAGGATTCTGATTGATGAGGGCACCCATGATATCAAAGTTGTTGTCGGGATGTTCGGCACAGTAAACCAGCGGCCCACGCTCAACAGACACCTTGCCACGATCAGCCTCTACCTTATTATTTGCGCGAACGGTACGAGCCTCCATGTCGAAATGGATCTGCACCTTGTCGCCCTTCTTCCACTTGCGGTTGATGGTATAGTAGCCGTCGTCACTGACAGCACCTGCCTCCTGGCCATTTACCAGAATCTGATAGCCGAGGCGCTTGCCATCGGAGTACTGATAGAGATTGCTGGGCACCACCTGGTTCTTCACCCATCCCGGCACACGGATCTTCAGGGCGAACTGTCCTACGGCATTCTGGTCAATGGTCACGGCAATATCACCATTCCAGGGGTACTCCGTGGTCTGGCTCAAAGTCAGCTTTTTGCCATCGACGGTAAGGTTACCCTTATTAGAGAGGAAGAGGTTCACGTAGACGTTACGATCCTTCACGGCATAGATGTA
Organism: uncultured Prevotella sp.; assembly: GCA_900314995.1. Lineage (GTDB taxonomy): Bacteria > Bacteroidota > Bacteroidia > Bacteroidales > Bacteroidaceae > Prevotella. Next base: position 34,242 of record OMXK01000030.1, on the reverse strand, counting down.
GCCAGGCAGTGAGGGGATGAAGCGGCAGATATTACTTGGGCAGCAGGCACAGCCAAACCAAGCCTGACGCTGGTGCTGTCCCATCGACTCCAAGGGGTTAGGATAGAAGAAACCATTGCCTTCGAGGCTGACACCTGAGATCAGACCATTGTAAAGCGTACGCTCCAGCACATCATAATATTTTGAGTCACCATGGAGCAGGAACAGACGATGGTTCACATAGACATTACCGATAGCCGCACAGGTCTCACAATAGGCACTCATATTAGGCAACTCATAGTTCTTGCCGAAAGCCTCACCATTAGAAGTAGCACCGATACCGCCGGTGATGTAGTACTTCTTCGATACGATATTATCCCAGATGGCATCAATGGCTTTAATGTAGTCCTTGTCACCTGTCAGGGCTGCGACATCTGCCATACCGGCATACATATAGGCAGCACGTACAGCATGACCTACAGCCTCATCCTGCTCGATGACGGGCTTATGAGCCTGAGAATAGTCGTGGGTAATGGTGGTCTTGCCACGATAGTCAAGGAAGAACTTGGCCTCGTCAAGGTATTTTTTGTCGCCAGTCACGAGGTAGAGCTTGGCCAAGGCCATCTCGGCAATCTGGTGTCCGGGAACGACACAAGCCTGTCCTGGGTTCGGGCCTACCTCCTTGCATACCACGTCGGCATAACGGATAGCGATGTCCAGGAATTTCCGTCTGCCCGTGGCCTGATAGTGAGCAATGGCACCCTCCACCATGTGACCGAGGTTATAGAGTTCATGGCTCAGGTCCTCTTCCTTGCTCCAGCGCTTGTCTCCTGCCCATTCATGGGGATTCTGAGGATTCTGCGTGCGACTAGTGTAGAGATAGCCGTCAGGCTCCTGTGCCGAGGCAATCACGTCAAGCACAGAGTCGATGTAAGCCACAAGTTTCTTGTCGGGATAGGTCTGCAGGATATAGCTGGCACCCTCGATTGTCTTGTAAGGATCGGTGTCGTCAAAGGCCAGACCACCTACCTTAAATACCTTAGAGGGATCCTTCAGATGCGCTGCAGCATTCGAGAAGTTTGTGTAACGACCTGTCTCTTCACACTTTGAGAAGGCAAGGGGGATGGTCACCTTACGGCTGGCCTCCAGCCTTTGGCCCCAGAATGTGCCAGGTGTTACTTTCACTGCGGTAAAGGGCACTGGGTTGATGGGATACCCGTGCGCCTGCTGTTGCTTTTTGGTTGCTGAAGCGGAAAGTGTCATCACTGCCGCCAGCACGAAAATCACTAATCTCTTCATATCATTATCCAATAATTAATAATCAGTGGTGCAAAGATAGGCATTTTTCCAAAAATCTGCTAACATTATCGTCCAAAGTCTCTGATAATATCGTCCAAAAATGCCCATTTTACCGATGTTTGGACGATTGTGTTATCATTTTGGACGATAATGACAGTGAGTTTCGTTAATTTTTTATTATTTTGCAGCAGATTTATTTAACTATTAACGAACGTTATATACAAACTAAAACCAACTGTATGGCAAAGAGAGCATTATTATTAATAGGTGTAGCCTCATTGACGCTTACAATGAATGGCGCTACGAAACAGCCTATTGCTCCGATTCAGGAAGTATCTTTCACACAGGTACACCTTAACGACGGCTTCTGGACGCCGCGTATCGAGACCAACCGAACCATTTCCATCCCCTCCGCCTTCCATGAGTGCGAAGTGAACGGACGATTTGACAACTTTGCACTGGCCGCCGGTCTTATTCAGGGCGAGCACAAAGGTGATTTCTCGTTTGACGACACCGATCCTTACAAGGTCATCGAGGGAGCCAGTTACTCACTCGCCGTCCATTATGACGCCAAACTGGATCATTATCTCGACTCCGTCATCAACATTATCGCCCAGGCTCAGGAGCCCGATGGGTACCTGACAACCTGTGTTACTAATAAATGTACGCGCCTGAGCGGTTGGTGGGGCACCCACAAATGGGAAAAGATCAACTCGCACGAGCTCTATAACTCCGGCCATCTCATCGAGAGTGCCGTAGCCCACTATCGCGCTACTGGCAAGAAGACCTTCCTCAACGTGGCCATCAAGAACGCCGACCTCGTGTGCAAGACTTTCGGTCCTAATGAAGGACAGATTCACCGTCCGGGCGGTCACCCCATCATCGAGATGGCCCTCTGCAAGCTATATAAGGTGACAGGCAACAAGAAATACCTCGAAGGAGCTAAATACTTCGTCGATGAGACGGGTCGTTGCACAGACGGCCACAAGCCCAGCGAGTACTCTCAGGATCACATGCCTATCCTTCAGCAGGAGGAGATTGTCGGTCATGCTGTACGTGCCGGCTATCTCTATTCCGGTGTGGCTGATGTTGCAGCCCTTACAGGTGACAAAGCCTACTTCGAGGCACTGGAGCGTATCTGGGAGAATATGTCATCAAAGAAACTCTTCATCACAGGTGGTATCGGCAGTCGTCCTCAGGGCGAGGGCTTCGGACCAAACTACGAGCTCTTCAACCATACGGCTTACTGTGAGACCTGCGCTGCCATCGCCAACGTCTACTGGAACTACCGCATGTTCCTTGCCACCGGCGAAAGCAAATATATAGATGTTTGCGAGCGCGCGCTATATAATAATGTGATGAGCGGTGTCTCGCTCAGCGGCGACAAGTTCTTCTATGACAATGTGCTAGAGAGCGACGGTGAGCACGAGCGCCAGAAATGGTTCGGCTGTGCCTGTTGCCCAGGCAACATCACCCGCTTCGTGGCCTCCATCCCCGGCTATATCTACGCCCAGCAGGGCAAGGACATCTTCGTGAACCTCTATGCACAGGGCAAGGCCAAGATAGGCAACGTTGAACTGGAACAGACTACCGACTATCCCTGGGACGGCAAGATCCGCATCAAGGTGACGAAGGGCAGCGGCAAGTTCGCCATCAAACTGCGTATCCCCTCATGGCTGAAGACTTCTCCGACTAATAACTCTCTCTACAAATATAACGATGCAGCCCCTGTCTACGCCATCACAGTGAATGGCGTACAGGTGGCCGCAGAAACCGACGGCTACGCCACCATCCAGCGCAGTTGGAAGAAGGGCGATGTCATCGAACTCGACTTCCCCATGAACGTGCGTCGCATCGTGGCCAACGATAATGCCGAGGACGATCGTGGCAAGGTGGCCTTGGAGCGCGGTCCCGTCGTATTCTGTCTTGAGGGTTCTGACCAGGCTGACGGCAAGGTATTCAACAAATACATCCTTAACACCTCCGACATTCAGGCGCATTTCGAGCAGAACCTGCTCAACGGCGTTGTCGTGCTTGAAGGCAATGCCAAGGAACTCCAGCAGGATGGTGAGATCAAGGACGTGAAGTTCCGTGCTATCCCCTACTCCACCTGGAACAACCGCGGCCCACAGCAGATGGAAATCTGGATTGCCAACACCCCCACACAGGCAGTGGCTACCCCGGCAAAGACCATCGCCTCAATGGCACAGACATTCTCCAATCGCGGACCCATCCAGAACGATGCACCTGAGACTGCACCCACCGACTCTTGGGCAGGCGGTGTGAACGACCAGTGGGAACCCAAGCGCAGCAGCGATGTATCCAAGCCTTACCACTACTGGTGGCTGAAGCAGGGATCCACAGAGGCCATCTCCTATCAGTTCGACAAGGCGTATGAGGTGAGCAACGTACAGGTCTACTGGCTCGACTTCGACCATTACGACGGGAATTTCCGTACACCGGAGTCTTGGACGCTCTATTACAAAGATGCCCAGGGCGAGTGGCAGGAAGTAGAGGATCACAGCGCCTATACCGTCGCCAAGGACTGTTACAACAGTGTCGACTTCAAGCCCGTCAAGACTACAGGCCTGAAGATCCTCGCCAAACTCCAGAAAGGCAACTCCGGCGGCGTACTGGAGTGGAAGGTGAACTAGAGCCGTGTCATCCGTGCCAAAAATAATATAACTCACAATATGTATCACTTTTATAAACCTAAAAAACAAATTGGTATGAAGAAACATTTCTTATGTTTGCTCTTTCTCGGCGGAGCTCTCGGAGCCTACGCCGTTGAAAGCACATCACCAGCTGTGACTGAGGTCACTCAGCAGGGTGTGACAGTGAAGGGTGTTGTCAAGGACGCCAAAGGCGAACCGATTATCGGCGCCACGGTGACTGAGAAAGGCACCAAGAACGCCACCGTTACTGACTACGATGGTAACTATTCTCTTAATGTGTCGAGCCGCAATGCTGTGCTCGTGGTTTCTTACATCGGCTTCGTCGCCCAGGAAATCAAGGCAGGCGGCGATGTGACACTCCAGGAAGACAATGCCCTCTTGAACGAGGTTGTTGTCATCGGTTATGGTACCCAGCGTAAGGGTGATATCACCTCTGCTATCACCAGCGTGAAAGCCGAAGACTTCGCACAGGGTAATATTCGTGACGCCGGTGACCTGATCAAGGGTAAGGTAGCCGGTCTGACGATTGCCAACGGTTCTGGTGACCCCAGCGCCGCCTCTTCAATCCGTCTGCGTGGTATCATCTCGCTCGAAGGTGGAAACTCTCCCCTCGTGCTCGTCGATGGTTTGGAAGGCAGCCTCAACACGGTGGCTCCTGAGAACATCGAGAGTATCGACGTGCTGAAGGATGCCTCTGCTGCCGCTATCTACGGTACACGTGGTGCCGCCGGTGTGATCCTCATCACCACCAAGGCCGGTAAGCGCGAGACGCGTACCACTGCCAACTACAGCGGTTATCTCTCACTAGCATCATTCGGCAAGAAGCTCGACATGATGGACGGCAGCGACATCCGTGCAGGCAAGACCAACTATACCGACCGCGGTTACGATACAGACTGGATCGATGCCGTTTCACGTACAGCCCTGACTCACAACCACAATGTGAACATCAGCGGTGGTAACAAGAGCACTTCTTACAATGCCGACTTCACCTATCGCGACCAGAAGGGTGTATTCATCGATACCTACGCCAAGGAGATGCACTTCAACGGCGGTGTGAGCCACTGGATGTTCAACGACATGCTGAAGTTACAGTTCAACATCCTGAAGCGCTGGCACGAGAACGGTCCTGTGGATGCAGCCGGTCAGATGGTATATCGTCAGGCCCTGATGCGTAACCCCACTGAGCCCATCTACGCTGAGGACGGCGACTACTACGAGAACTTCGGTATCAACTACTACTACAACCCCGTGGGCATCCTGAAGGAGCACACTGGTGAGTATAAGACCGAGACCACACGTCTGACAGGTAATGTGACTCTGGAGCCGATTAAGGGTTGGCAGACAAACCTGATGCTTTCTACTGAGCGTTACAACGCCCACGATGAGGGTTACTACACCTCTAAATACTATGGCCAGAAGAACAGCTATACCACTGGTTACGCTTATCACAGCTATGCATACAACAAGACGAACAATCTGGAGCTCACCTCTACTTATAAGCACCAGTGGGGCAACCACCGTTTCGAAGCCCTCGTCGGTTACAGCTACCAGTATCAGGTAGACGAGAGTTTCTACGCTAACAACACCAACTTCCTGAACGACTTCTTTGAGTACAACAACATGGGTGTTGGTCAGTACCTGAAGGACGGTAAGGCAGGACTCGGTTCTGGCAAGAGCGATGACACGCTGGTAGGTTTCTTCGGACGTGTCAGCTACGGTTACAGTGACAGGTACAATGTGCTGCTCTCTCTCCGCCGCGAAGGTTCTTCAAAGTTCGGTGAGAACAATAAATGGGGTTCGTTCCCCTCTGTATCTCTCGGTTGGACCATCTCTAACGAGAAATTCATGCAGGGCACTCGCTCTTGGCTCGACAATCTGAAACTGCGTGCCGGTTTCGGTGTGACTGGTGTCATCCCCGGTGCCCGTTACCTGTCTCTGACGACATGGGCATTAGGTACACCTTACTACTATGACAACGGAACCTGGAAACAGGGTCTGAAGGTTGACCAGAACCCGAACCCCGACCTGAAGTGGGAGAAGAGCACCGAGTATAACATCGGTATCGACTTCGCTGTGCTCGGCGACCGCATCTGGGGTTCTGTCGATCTCTATCGCAAGAAGACCGTCGATATGCTTTGGGAGTATGACGTGCCCGTGCCGCCCAACCTCTATCCCCGCACCAGGGCCAACGTCGGTGAGATGCGCAACCAGGGTATCGAGGTGGCCATCAACGCCATCCCTGTCCGCACGAAGGACTTCGAGTGGAAGACCACTGCCACCTTCGCGAACAACGCCACCAAACTGCTGAGCCTCAGCAATGACCTCTATGAGACGGCTAACCGTCACTATATCGCTTACCTCGGCGAGCCTATCTCACTCTCCACACAGATCATGGAGGTGGGCAAGCCTCTCGGACAGTGGTATGGTCTGAAGTCAGTAGGTGTCAGCGAGAATGGTCTCTGGATGATTGAGAACCCGACAACGGGTGCCATCGAGGAGTTCAACGACAACATGCTGACTGATAAGGAGACCTACTATCAGAACCTCGGCAATGCCATTCCTAAGGTAAACGTGGGTTGGAGCAACACCTTCAGGTATAAGGACTTCGACCTGAACATGCAGTTTACCGGACAGTTCGGCTTCAAGATTCTGAACGAGGCCCGCGCTTACTACCAGAACAATGCCGTAACCTACAACCGTTTGAAGGATGCTGCAGAGGCTCCTTACGGTGATGGCAACGTGCTGAAGCCCGCCCAGAAGCAGACCTTCGTCAGCTACTACCTGAGCAACGGTAACTTCTTCAAACTCTCGAACCTCACGTTAGGCTACAACATACCTCTGAAGGAAAACAAATACATCAAGGCTGCACGCGTCTATGCTTCTGCCGACAATGTGTTTACCATCACTGCCTACAACGGTCTGGATCCGGAGCTCTCCAATGGCGATCCCCAGTACTCTGGTATCGACCAGCGCGACAAGTATCCGACCATCCACACTTATACATTTGGTCTTAACGTAACATTCTAAAAACAGATACGACAATGAAAGCAATATATAACAAAATCATCGTTTCCGCTATGGTAGGGGCTGCAGGCCTGACCATTGCCGGATGTACAGATTTGGACGAGACGATATACGACCGTCTGGCTTCCGAGAAGTACGAGTTCACGGATGCCGACCTCGAGGCCACCATTGCCCCCGTTTACGGCAGTCTGCGCGACGTATATTGGGGATGGTTCGGCATGGCCGACATCATGGATGAGAGTTCCGACGTATGGGGTATTCCTAACCGTATCGGTATCGGCTGGGGCGACCTTTATATTTCTATGCACAAGCATGAGTTCAACTCGGGAATCGGTCACTTTGAGGTGAACTGGGACAACAACTATGCCGGTGTGAATGCCTGCAACCAGATTCTGGCCAATGAGCAGGTGGCTGGCAGCGAACTCATCAAGGCTCAGGTACGTGCCTATCGCGCCATGTACTACTACAATCTGCTCGACCTGTTCCGCAACATTCCTCTGGATACGACCTTTGTTCATCCAAAAGGTTGGACACCAGAGCAGGCTGATCCTCAGGTTACCTACAAGTGGATTGAGAGTGAGCTGAAAGACGTGGCTGAGCATTGCGGTGAGGATGTATCCCTCGGCAAGTTGAGCAAGTATGCTGCCTATATGCAGCTGGCAAAGCTCTACCTGAACCACGACGCCTGGTTCCCCAATGCCAAGGATCCTTCTTACTATCAGAAGTGTATTGACTGTCTGAACGTTATCATCAATTCAGGCAAGTTCGCTCTGGCTAACAACTATAGCGATAACTTCATGGAGGACATCAGCACCTCACCTGAGATCATCTTCGGTATCGTGTTCGAGAACAAGTATGCCGGTGGTAACTTCATGGCCAACCTCTGGATCCACAATGCAGGCCGTGCCCGCTGGAACTTCTCAGGCTGGGCTACAGGTGGTGGCATCGTGTTCCCACAGTTCCTTGATATCTATGAGGAGGGTGACACCCGTTTGGAGAACACCTGGACAGGCGGTCCGCAGTATGCTATGGACGGCAGTCCCATCCTGCTCGACGGAGAACCTCTCGACTACACACGTGAACTGCACAGCATCGACAATCCGGGTTGTTACCCGATGGAGAGCTGGCGTCTGGTGAAGTATGAGATCAAGAGCGGTGACTTCGGTTCAAGCTACGACGACGTGCCCTACTATCGCTATGCCGATGCCCTGCTGATGAAGGCAGAGTGCCTGCTCCGCTTAGGTGGCTACAACGGTGAGACTGAGGACGATGCTGCTGCACTGGTTACTCAGGTTCGTGCCCGTAACTTCAAGGCTGATCCCGCCAAGGCCAAAGTAACTGCTGCCATGCTGAAGGGTGGTAGTAAGTACAACTATGGTCATCGTGAGAACACGGGTGAACTCGGTGCTGAGGACAACTGGGTAGAGAACTACCAGGGTGGTGACGACATCGAACTCGGTGGACTGCTCGACGAGCTGGCTCGTGAATTTGTCTGCGAGGCACACCGTCGAGATGATATCATTCGCTTCATGATCAAGGGTACGGATATGAACGTGTATTGCGGCAAGTCTTGGTTCTGCAAAGATCCTGAGGCTGACCGTCACACCGACATCTTCCCCATCCCACAGACTGCTCTCGACGGTAACCCCAACCTGAAGCAGAACCCCGGTTACACTGCAGCTAATTAATAACTCATTAATCACTAAGAATTATGAAAAAGAACATATTATATATAGCAATGGCTTGTTTCGCCTTAGGCTTTACCGCTTGTAGCGACGATCCCGAGGACGCAGTCAGCAAGCACGTCTATGGTCCCGACGAGGCACCTTACCTGCGTGCCGATGCCAGTGCCTCCATCGCTTACAACGCAGAGTTCCGTAAGGGTCACATCGCCCCGAAGACCATTTATCTGAAAGACTATGCCGAGCAGATCCAGACCAAGATGAAGATGACGGTCGATGACATGCTGGCCGGCGTTGAGTCAGGCAAGGTGGTTTTCTATAACATTAACACCGCCCGTGGTATCTGGAACAAAACGGCTCCTACCAAGGGCAGCTACGGCTGGTGGTATAACTCGGCAGGTGGTGTTGCTGACGCAGGTTCTGGCATAGCCAGCATCGAGCTCGACAAGGCTGAGAAGGCCCTTATCGTGAGTGTGCCGGAAGATTCACCTGCAGGTATTGCTGTTGCTGCCAACGTTGGTTTCGCCATCGACAATGGCAAGGACTTCGATGATTACATCCGCTTCAACATCAGCATGGCCGTCACAGATCCCGGTACCATTATCCAGAACATTGTGATTCCTGCTGGCGACTACGCTTCATACGAACTTGAATTCGCTGGTATCGAAAACGCCATCAACGCCTGCTTCGGCATGACCTCCAGCGAGTTTAATGCACTGGTACAGGATCCTGAAGGCGACATCGCCCTATATATGGTCGACGATGCTGGAAACTGGGATACCACATCCAGCTACACCGCCAATGGCATCGGCTTCTGGCTCGACGCTTCTGGCAAGGTGACCACATGGGGCACCGATGGCTTCACATACTATGTGGAGACCCACGACGGTACTGTAGGCATCGGCCGTGCACCTGAGCATCCTTCAGGCATGGAGGGCAAACTGCACTTCGTCTATGCCAACAAGACCGACGACAGCCAGTACATTGAGTTTGTCATTAACTTAACACTTGAATAATTCATGAAGCAACTTACAAAACTTATGAGCAAGAGCGCCCTCGTAGCGCTCTTGGCTCTCGGTCTCTCCGCTTGTTCAAAGGATGATGAAGTCGTTGTAGGCAACATCACCATTGCGGAGAGTGAACTGAACAAGACCGTGGCATGGGACGAAGTGGAGAGCTCCATCACGTTCACTGCCAACAGTGACTGGACGGCCTCGGTGAGCGACGTGACCACCCGTGCCGCCAATACTAAGATCGAATGGCTGACCCTGACCGTGAACACAGGCAAGGCCGGCGAGGTGAAAATGCCTTTCTGTCTGACGAAGAACAGCTCTGAGTTCTACCGCGATGCACAGATTGAGATTAAGTGTGGCGACAAGACCTCTGTGATCAATGTCCACCAGAACCAGAATCCCGATGCTGTCCACACGATGGACAAGTCACAGGTGGAGAATTTCGACAAGTACATCTGCCCTGGACCTTGGAACGAAGGTTTTGAGAAGGGTGTCGACTACATGTTGCGCGACGATGCCAAGTGGTCGTTCTGGCGCATGAAGCAGAGTGAACACTTCTTCGTGTTCTGGGAGCCGGGCTTCGGCTATGACCCCAACAGCAGTGAGGTTCCTGCCGCCCTGCGTGTGGATATCGACGACCTGCTGCAGAAGGCTGAGCAGTTCTATACCACCAATGTTGAAAAGCTGAAGATGGTGACCGTAGGACAAGGCAAGTCACAGCTCGACAATTACAAGATGCAGATTTATCTGCTCTATCAGCAGGACTGGCTGGCTACCGGTTCAGGCTATGATAACCAGATCGGTGCCCTTTGGGTGAACCCGTCTACCTGTCAGCCTGTCGGCTCTACCATCGGTCATGAGATTGGTCACTCCTTCCAATACCAGGTGGGCTGCGACAAACTGCTCAATGGTCAGGCTGAGGAGACGGATTATGGTATGAATGGCGGTTTCCGTTACGGTTTCGGCGAGAACGGTGCCGGCGGCTGTGCCTACTGGGAGCAGTGCGCTCAGTGGCAGTCGTTCCAGGACTATCCCGAGGAGTGCTTCACGCAGGAGGCTCATCCTTCAGTATGGCTCCGCAACCACCATCGTCATTTCAACCACGAGTTCATGCGCTATGCCTCTTACTGGCTGCCTTACTACCTGACACAGAAGCACGGCATCGAGGCTTACGGCCGCATCTGGCAGGAGTCTACGTTCCCAGAGGATCCCATTGAGACCTATGCCCGTCTGTTCTGTGGCGGTGACATCGAGAAGTTCTACGATGAGTACTACGACTATGCCGCCCGTGCCGTCACCTACGACTTCGACGCCGTTCACCAGTACCTCGGCTACAACCCCGGTGCAGCCAACTATACCACCAGCATGCTGCCGAAGGACGGTGGCTTCCAGCCCACCTATGACAACTGTCCTGGTACGACGGGCTTCAACGCCATCGCCCTGAACGTGCCTGCCGCCGGAACGGTGGTGAAGGCTGACCTGAAGGCTGTGGCTCCTGGCAGCGAACTCGTGGCTGGTGACCCTGGTAAGGTGGTCAACGGTGACGGTGCTGCCATCGGCAACGTTACGACCTACAATCAGCAGTCGAATACCTCGTCTGCCTATCGCATCGGCTTCGTAGCCGTCTGTGGCGACAAGTCAGTCTATGGCACGATGGCAAAGGGCCAGGATGCCGTGGCCGAGATGAAGGTGCCCGCAGGTACCGATAAACTCTATCTCGTGGTGGTGGCCACCCCGACGGACTATCAGCGTCAGGGCTGGGACGACGACGAGACCAACGACCAGCAGTGGCCTTACAACGTGAAGTTTGAGAACACAGGCGTACAGGGCTTCGTGGATATACCCACCGGTGATCCCGAGAGCATCTCGCTGCCCACCGTGGAGATCAAAGACCTCGATGCTGCCAACGACACATGGCTCGACCTGAGTTATAACCTCCTGGAGAACGGACAGATGGAAGCCATCGCCAAGGCCTTCAAGATGCAGCCCGCCGAAATCGTGGCTAACATCATCCCACGTGGCGAAGAGGCCGTGGCTCCCGCAGAGGGTAAGGTCGCCTTCGGTCTGACACAGCCCGACGGCAGCGTCTCCTACGACTATTCTGCCAACGGCATCGGCTTCTGGATGACCGCCCAGGGTGCACAGACCTGGTGGGGCGAGAACCACGCCTTCTACTTCGAGTACGACAATGCCTACACGATGAACATCGGCCACCTGCCACCAGACCCAGAGGCAGAGACCAATGCCGTGAATCCGGGCGACGTGCTCACCTGCAAGCCGACCCTCGTCTACACGAAGGATGGCAAGGAGTACACAGCCGTCATCACGCTGAACTTACACTTCTAACCCTGTTTTTTAGGTCCGGGCGGGGAGTGCAGTGCTGAAAGGCACGCGTGCTCCCCGCCTTTCGTACAAAATACGTTTTTTGCAAAATATACTGACATCCGACACTCAATTTATATAACTTCCTTATTTTGAGCATATTATTTTCGTTTCATGTTCCATATACTGACACTATACTGACACCATACTGACACGAATTAGCCATATACTGACACGAATTAGCCATTTACTGGCATCATACACCCTATTATTAGCACCTTATACACCACTACTACATGTCTATTGCTTTGAGTATACCTTTCTAATGGTCTACTTATTGCCACCACTAGCTTTGTCGTAACATGATTAATAAATTCTCTAGAGAATTTGATAGTTTGCTTACGAGAAACCCTTTGTTTATCGTAATGTAACGTGTGGTTTGGTATGCTATAAATTGTAGTTTAAAGGTAGTTCATCACTTCTAATATTGCCAGCATTATGCTCTAAATCGTGTCAGTATATGGCTAATTCGTGTCAGTATGGTGTCGGTATAGTGTCAGTATATAAGACTTGGCAGTAAGATAAAGTACTCATAATAAGTTATTTATACATACATAGTGTCGGATGTCAGTATATTTTGCAAAAAATGTACTCATTGGGAGCAATTCTGACAATCACATAGGACAGCGAGACGGGCCAATAGAACGCCTGTCGCGAACAGTTCTCCAAGCCAAAAAATACGTGCAAGCATCAAATTTAGACGATTATTGTATCATTTTAGACGATTATGACAGCGTAATAGCCCAATTTGTCGTACCTTTGCAGCCGAAAATCGAAATAGAGTCATGAAGAAACTACTGACACTCGTTGTGACAACCCTGCTGCTGGCGGGATGCTCCTCAGAGGGCGACCTGCCAAAGCCGAGACAGGTGACTCCTGTCACACCGGATACACCAATAGAGACAAAAGACACCGTGAAGCCCTCAGAGACAGAACCGGCGCAACCGACAGCCAGCTTCGCCGCGAAGTACCGCGTGGCAAAGATCAGCATCAACGTGGACGGCAACATGGCCGTCACCAGCAAGGATAAGGCCGACTACCGTGGCTGCACAATCAAGATAGAGAGCGACACCGCCGTGTGGAACTACGAGGGGCGAGGCCGCATCCGAGGGCGCGGCAACTCCACCTGGGAGTGGTATCCGAAGAAGCCCTATCGCCTGAAGCTCGACGAGAAGGCGGAGATACTCGGACTCGCAGCAGACAAGGACTGGGTGCTGCTGGCCAACTACCGTGACCCGACAAATCTGATGAACACCTTCGTCTTCGAGATGGGTGAACGGCTCGGCATCCCCTTCCCTAACCATACGCGGTATGTGGAACTGACGCTCAACGGCGACTACAAGGGGCTCTACCAACTCACCGAACAGGTGGAGCAGGGCAAGAACCGTGTGATTATTGACAAAGAGGAAGGTCTGCTGCTGGCCCTCGACGTGGACGACGGTCCAGAGAACGCGCCAGGGGCAGAGGACAATTTCTGGTCGGAGGTGTATCGCCTGCCTGTGTGCGTCAAATTCCCTTCCTCCGACGATGAGGGGCAAGGGGATGAGGCCAAAAGGCTTGCCCGCGAAGAGTTCGCCGCCCTCGAAAACACCATCCTCACCCACGACTACGATGCTCTGGCGAAAGTGATGGACATCCCCGTGATGATCGACTACCTGCTGATCCAGGAATTTATATATAATGTAGAGGTGGCCGCTCCCCGCAGCATCTTCCTGCACCGCGACAAGGGAGGCAAGTGGACCTACGGGCCGCTGTGGGACTTCGACGCAGCCTTCGACTTCGACTGGGGACAGATGACGACGGGACACTACTTCTTCAAAGACTACCGAGAGACGGTGCTCGGCACCGATCCCGCCCGCCATATTAGCAACTACGACTATACATCGAGCTTCTTCACCGACATGTGGAAAGACAAACAGTTCGTCAGCGAGGTGAAGAGCCGCTGGAAACAGATCAAGCCCCGTATCATGGCGGAGTTCTGGCCAGAGACGAAGCGCTATGCCGAAGCCTGCACCGAGGCGATGGCGAGAGATGCCAAGCGCTGGCCCATCGACAAGGACTACCAGACGGAGATCAACCGCATGGAGAAGTGGCTCAACTCACGGGCGGTGTATATGGACAACATCGTATCAAACTATCCCTGAATATGAAACGAACAATATTACTCACGACAATGGCACTGGTAGGTGCCTGCTGCCTCGCACAACCAGCGAGCAAGAAGATCTATATCCCAGAAGACCTGCGGGGAATGGATTTGCAGGCCGACACCTCGCAATGGAGCTTTAAAAGATCAGCCCAGACCGACGACCTCATCTTCATGTGGGAACGCGGCTTCGGGCAAGATGTCAGCAATCCTCCCATGCTCGAAGGCAAGCCGATGGCCTTCAACCTCAACAACCTGATCGACTGCGTACAGTCGTTCTACACCTTCTTCCGCGATACCTTGGCATTCGCAAAACCAGGCAGTAAGGCAGACCAGTATAAGATGATGGTCATGGTGATGTACTCACTCGACGGTACGGCCTACGGCGGCACCTACGACAACTTCATCGGCAGCCTCTGGGTGGCACCCAACCGCATTCAGGACACGAAGATGAACTGCATGGCCCACGAGCTCGGTCACTCGTTCCAACTCCAGATTCCAGCCGACTCCGTTGGCGATGCCTGGGGCGGCTCCGGCTTCTTCGAGATGACCTCTCAGTGGATGCTCTGGCAGGTGAACCCCGACTGGCTGACGGACGAGAACTTCCACTTCGAGGCGTTCAAGAAACTCACCCACAAGGCTTATCTGCACCTGGAGAATATCTATCACTCACCCTACGTCATCCAGTGGTGGAGCGACCTGCACGGGCGCAAGTCGATAGCAGAATTGTATCGCCAAGGAAAGATAGGCGAGGACCCCGTGATGACCTACAAACGGATCTACGGACTATCGCAGGATGACTTCAACCGCGAGATGCTGCGCGGCTACCAGCATCTGGTGAACTTCGACTTCAAGCATGCCCGTAAGGAGACACGTCAATACGCCTGCACATTCAATACAGAATTGACTCACGGCGATGGCTCTTATAGGACAGGAGGCGGCTATCGTCCGAAGGATTTCCCCGAGGAATACGGCTTCAATGCCATTCTGCTCGACAGTCTCGTAGATATCCAAAAGCCCATTGAGGTCACCGTGAGAGGTATGGGTAATCTCTATGCCCTCACAGGTATCACTACCGACGACGAGGAGATCTACAGCGATATCGATGCCGAACATTTTGCCGTGCCCGAGGGCAAGACGCTGAAACACCTCTATCTGATTGTGATGGGTGCCCCGGATGAACATTACATGATCCCCATGCCCACAGAGGAGAACCCAGAGCCTCCCAAGGCCGAGTTAGAGACGTTCCCCTACGAGTTCTGGGTCAATAACGAATAAGTAAAGGAGCAATTAATAACTTTTAGCAGAAAAGATTTGTCGGGGAAAGGGGATTTTCCTATTTTTGCAGCCATGAATCAAAAGAGACAGTTATCATGGATGAAATGACTTGGGAGTTTATTCTCCGTATTTTTGTAGCCGCTCTGTTGGGTGGCGCCATTGGACTTGAACGCGAATACAGAGCTAAGGAGGCGGGATTCCGCACGCATTTCCTTGTGGCATTAGGAGCCGCCCTGTTTATGGTGGTGTCGGCCTATGGCTTCGATGGTGCAATGTATACGCCCGAGCACCGTTGGGATGTGTCGCGTGTGGCAGCGCAGGTGGTTAGCGGTATCGGTTTTATCGGTGCTGGTACGATTATCTTCCAGAAGAACGAGAATGCCGTTCGCGGTCTGACGACAGCGGCAGGCCTCTGGGTGGCAGCAGCCATCGGTCTGGCCTGCGGAGGCGGTATGTATATTCTTGCGGGGGCTGCGACATTCCTCGTACTCGTCGGACTGGAGGCCTTCAACTTCCTCCTCCATAAGTTCGACAAGCATCGCGTGGATAAATCCTGAGACAATATACTGACTTTTGCAACGCCATGAGACAACTGCTATTGCTTGTCACCTATGTCCTGTTCCTTTTGCCCTCTCAGGCAAAAGACGATTATTCTATGCGATGGGATGCCTCACTGGCAAAGAGTCGCTACCGCAACATCAGTATGAACGACGGGCTGGCGGCCAATGCCGTTCGCAACATCGTACAGGATCAGTATGGCTTTATGTGGTTCGGCACTGACAACGGCCTTTGCCGTTACGACGGCGTGCAGGTACAGCTCTTCCGCATTGCAGAAATGGGCATGAACCAGTATATCTCTGCCCTTCGCGCAGGAAAGCGGGGTATCTATGCCGGTACGGCTTCAGGCGTCTACTGCTACAGCTTTGAGAAGAACATGTTCGAGCGACTGCCGATGGACATTCATTCTGAAGTGACATCGATGTCAGTAGACAAGGAGGGCAACATGTGGATCTCGACCGTTGGGCAGGGCATCTGGCGCTACACCCTGAGCACCGGACAATCCAAGCAATATGCCTCATGTGGCACCCAGCAGGCTGTCGCGCAGGTTCTTGCCGACAACAGCAATCAGATCTGGGCCCTGACGAACTGGGAACAGCCGATGCTGCAACGGCTGAATCGGTTGCACGACAGGTTTGAGGCCGTGAACGTCAGCAACGACGGTGGCTACAGTGCGCTCAGGATGCTACAGACCCGAGACGGCCGATTGTGGCTGGGCACGTGGGAACATGGACTGATCCAGTTGCATAGCGACGGGCAACTCGAACAGATATTCTCACCGGCAGAAGCGAATGTCGGTATCCATATTCTCGCCTTGTACCAGCGATCCGACGACTGTATCTGCATCGGTTGCGACGACGGTGTGATCTGCGTAAACACGAAGACCAGGAAGTGGTGGCGGCTGCAAGACGAACTGCAGATTCCACCCAACGAGACGAACGACCGCTTCGTCTATAGCATCACCAGTGATTCCGAGGGCGGTCTGTGGACTGGCACCTTCTACGGCGGCGTGAACTATGTCTCCCCAATAGGGAAGCGCTTCGAGGGATTCTCTGTCGCCAATGGTCTGACGGGTAACGTCATCTCCCGCTTCTGTGAAGATCGTCATGGGCGGGTGTGGATAGCGAGCGACGACGGTGGTGTGATGTGCTATTCACCGTCGGAACAGCGTTTCATCAACTATCCCCATCAGGACTATCTGTCGAAGCGCAACGCGCATGCCCTCATGGTAGACGGGCAGGATCTCTGGATCGGCACCTATAGCGACGGTGTTTTCGTGCTCGACACAGAGACGGGCAATATGCGGCATTACATTCACAGCAACGATCCCCACTCGCTCGATAACTACAGCAGCTATGCCATCCACCGCGACAAGGCAGGTAACATCTGGGTAGGCACCATGCAGGGACTGAACCGCTACGATCCGAAGACCGAGACCTTTGAGCACCACGGCCGAATCGAGGCGATGATCATCGATATCGACGAAGACCATGAAGGGAACCTCTGGCTTTCCACAGAGGGTTTGGGTCTGTGGCATTATCAGCCCGACACAAAGCAATGGAAGACATACCGCTATGCTGATGACGACAATCACACGCTGTCGAGCGACGAAGTACACTGCACACTTGTGGCCGAGGACGGCAGTCTGTGGGTGGGCACCAGCGGCGGTCTGTGCAACTACGACAGCAAGGAAGACCGTTTTGAACGTATCCACCTGGACATCCCCAATCAACATATTACGGGCATCATTGAGGATCACGGGGCTCTGTGGCTCTCTACAGAGCGGGGCATCATCCGTTATGAGCCTTCTCAGAATACCAGTCACGAAACCTATGAGAACGTGCTGCGCTTCTCTTACCACGACGGACTCGTCAGTGAGCACTTCCAGCCCAATGCTGCCCTGCGTACCAGCGACGGGCGCATCTTCTTCGGCAGCACCAGCGGCTTCAACACATTCTACCCCTACAAGATCAAGGTCAACAGTGTGATACCCCCTGTGTATATCACCTCGATGAGCATTCTGAACCGCGAGGAGCATCATGCCAACGGTCTGCCGCTCGACCTCACGCTGACCAAGGAACTCACCCTCGGCTACAGCGATGCCAAGATGGTGAGTCTGGCCTTTGCCTCACTCTCCTACTGTTCACCCGAGAAGATTCAGTATGCCTACATGATGGAAGGCTTCGACCGCGACTGGAACTATGTGAACAACCAAAACCGCGCCACTTATACCAACCTGCCCGCAGGTACCTATATCTTCCGCGTAAAGGCAACGAATAACGACGGCATCTGGAGCGACAAGGAAGCTACGCTGAAGATCATCGTCCAACCACCTTTCTGGTGGAGCTGGTACGCCAAGATCTTCTACCTCCTGCTATTGGGTGCGATCATCTGGCAATACGTCCATTTCCGTCTGAAACTGGCCGAGCGGCAGCACCAGCAGGAGATAGAGCGGCTGAATGCAGAGAAAGAGAAAGAGGTGCGCGATGCCCGTCTGAACTTCTTCACGATGATTGCCCACGAGATACGCACCCCGGTGTCGCTCATCATCGGCCCGCTGGAGAAGATCATGAAGAAAGGTAACCCCTCCGATGACATGAAGGTGATTGACCGCAATGCCCACCGGCTGCTGGAACTTGTCAATCAGCTGCTCGACTTCCGTAAGGTGGAACAAGCCACCTTCATGATGCACTTTGCCCCGCAGAACATCTACGAACTGATCCTGTCGGTCAGCGAGCGCTTCGCACCGACCTTTGAGCAAGGCGGTAAGCACTTCACGGTGGACTATCCCGACACGCGGTTTACGGCTATGGTCGACAAGGAGGCTGTGACAAAAGTGATCAGCAACCTGCTGACGAACGCCAATAAATACACGAAGGACGATGTACGACTGAGCTGCATGGTAGAGCCCGACGGAGAGCACTTCCGCATCATCGTGAGCGACAACGGTGTTGGTATCCGTGAGGAAGACCGCAAGCGCATCTTCGACCCCTTCTTCCAGGCACAGGACAATAAGCCCGGCACTGGTATCGGCCTCAACATCGTCAAGAACATTGTCGACCTGCACCACGGGAAGATCAACGTAGAATCCGAAGTGGGCAAAGGCTCCACATTCACCATCATTCTCCCGGTCACGCAACGTGAAGAAAGCGAGCTGCCTCAGGAAGCGAGCAATCAGAGAGCACAGGCCAGAGCCGAGCGGATTCAAGAACAGAAACAGCCTCAAGACACGACTCCCGCCTCTACGACACAGACGATGCTCATTGTCGATGACTCCGAGGACATGGTCAGCTTCCTGAGCAGCAACTTCAAGGAGAATTACCAGGTGATTACTGCCGGCGACGGACTTGAAGCCCTCGACCAGCTGAGTAAGCACGAGGTGAACATCATCATCAGCGACTGGATGATGCCGCGCATGGACGGTGCGGAGTTCTGCCGGCGTGTGCGCCGTGACCCCACCACAAGCCATATCCCGTTCGTGATGCTCACTGCCAAGACCGACGACGACTCAAAGGTACAAAGTATGGACGTCGGTGCCGATACTTATATTGAGAAGCCCTTCTCCGTGGAATATCTGAAAGCCTGTATCCGTAACATGCTCGACATACGCCACCGTCTGATGGAGAAATTCTCCACCCAACCGCTGGAGCCTGTAACCGAGATTGCCTCGAACCCCACGGACAATGCCTTCCTGCAGAAGATGAACCAGCTGATCGAGGACAACCTGTCTAACTCCGAGTTAAACGTGTCCTTCCTTGCAGAACAGCTGAACATCAGCCGCAGCGGACTCTTCGCCAAGATGAAGACGCTGGCCGACGTGACGCCCAACGAGATGATCCAGATTATGAGACTGAAGAAAGCCGCCCTTCTGTTGAAAGACGGCCGTTATCAGGTGGGAGAGGTAGGCTACATGGTAGGTTTCTCTAATCCCTCTTATTTCTCGAAGTGCTTCCAGAAGCAGTTCGGCATTACCCCAGGAGCTTTCTGTAACAGCGGTGGCGACGATGCACAGTAGCTTCCAGATACTGCCACTGTGAGAGCACGCCCTCATTGGTCTCCATCATCGGTCCCGTTTCGGCATACTCGAAATTGTATTGCTGGAAGTAAGGTATCAGGTCGTTGAAGATCAGCGCATTGGCACCCTTGGCTCTGTATTCGGGCAGCACACCGATAAGCAGCAGGTCTACAATCGGTGTCTTGTGCCATTTCAGGATCTTCAGCACATGCCACCAGCCGAATGGGAACAGACGACCGTCGCGGGTCTTCTGCAGCGCCCGTGAGAACGACGGGAAAGTGATGCCGAAGCCCACCATCTTTTCCGCGTCCATAATGGCCGTCACGAGGTTCAGGTCGGCTATCTTGATATAGTCGTTTACCAGTTTGTCGATCTGCCTGTCAGAGAGTTGACTGAAACCATAGAGGTCGGCATAGGTGGCGTTAAGCAGGTCGAACACCTTGCAGCCGTAACCCTCTTCGATCAGTTCGTGACGGGTGAACTTATGCACCTTCAGACCATAGCGGCGGCGCACCATATCCGTCACCTTGACGAATTTCTCGGGCACTACCTCGGGCACCTTCACCTTACACTCCACATAGTCGTTGTCCTTCTTGAAACCGCTCATCTGCTCGATGTGGCGCGGATAATAGGGGTAATTGTAGTTTACATACATCGAGGCGAGCTGATCGAAACCCTCCACGAGCATGCCTTCACGGTCGGTATCGATAAAACCCAGCGGACCTGCCATCTCCACCATGCCCCGCTCGCTCCCCCAGTCCTCAACAGCTTTCAGGAGGGCTGTCGACACCTCAAGGTCATCGATGAAGTCGAACCAGCCGAAGCGCACCTGATGACAGTTCCAACGCTCATTGGCCCTGCGGTTGATGATAGCTGCTACGCGCCCCACGATCTTCCCGTCCTTATAGGCCAGGAAATACTGGGCCTCACAACACTCGAACGATGGGTTCTTGTCGCTGCGGAGTGTGGCCATCTCATCGAAATAGAGGAAAGGCACAGCACAATCACAACCACGATAGAGGTCATAATAGAACTGAATAAACTGTTTCAGTTCTGATCTGGATTTTACTTCACGTATTTCTACCATTGTTTAGCTCTTTCTGCGTGCAAATATACAGCAAATCAGCGAAACGACAAAACAAACGGCACAAAAATCAGTTTTTTTGTACAAATTTCACTTTACAAGGCTTCTATGTAATCGTAGAGTTTCTTATAAAAAGGGTGTCGCGTCATCGTCGAGGCATCGCCGAGGATGATCAGTTTCATGCGGGCACGGGTGATGGCGACATTCATACGTCGAAGGTCACGCAGGAATCCGATCTGCCCTTCGTCGTTGGCACGCACCAGCGAGATCAGGATCACATCGCGCTCCTGTCCCTGAAATCCGTCGACGGTGTTCACGCTGATCAGACTGCGGTAGGGTTTGAAGAAATCCTTCTTCTTCAGCAGTCGGCGCAGATACTGCACCTGGGCCCGATAAGGTGAGATCACCCCCACGTCGATGCGTTCATCGAGGATACGGGTCTTACCGATCTTCGTGAAGTAGTTCTCCAGCGCCAGCAGGGTCAGTTCTGCCTCCGCCTTGTTGATACGGCCGAAACTCTCGCCCACGAATTGCTCCTTAAACGACACCTCACTATCTTCGTTCAGCTCAAAGGCCGACGTGTCAATCCACGTCATCGGGATATCGAGATCCAGGATACTGCGGTATTTCACCTCAGGCGCACTCTCTACCTGATTGCCATAGAACCAGCTGCTCGAAAAGCGCATAATCTCATCATTCATGCGATACTGCATCTTCAGCAGCGTCACCACCTCGGGCTTGTTTTCCACGATACGCTCCATCAGCGTCTTGCCCAGTCCTGCCTTGAGGGCTGCGATGCTTTTCACCGTGGGCGGCAACTGACAATGGTCGCCTGCGAAGACCACACGCGATACCCGTCGGATAGGTATCCAGCAAGCGGCCTCCAGTGCCTGGGCGGCCTCGTCGATAAACAGTGTGCCGAACTTCTGTCCGTCGAGCAGCCGGCTACTGCTGCCTACGAGTGTACAGGCGATGACTCGGGCTTCGTCGAAGAGCGCAGCATTGATGCGCACCTCGAGTTCCGTAGCGCGTTCCTTCAGCCGTTCCAGTTTCTGATGATACTTCTCGTCGCCACGCTTCCGATGGCTCCGCAGTTCGCGGATGGCCTTGCGGATGCTCCAGAGCTGTTCGTAGTCCGGATGGTCCTCGAAACGGCGTTCATAGGTGAAGGACAGCATCTTGTCATTCACCCGTGTCGGATTGCCTATACGGAGCACGTTGATGCCGCGATCCACGAGTTTCTCGGAGATCCAATCGACAGCCATATTACTCTGTGCACAGACCAGCACCTGATTCTCCCGTCGTAATGTCTCGTAGATAGCCTCCACGAGCGTTGTCGTCTTGCCCGTTCCCGGAGGACCGTGTACGATGGCTACGTCCTTCGCCCGCAACACCTTGTTCACGGCCTCTTCCTGCGTCGCATTCAGATAGGGGAATGGCAAGGCACTAAAGCTGAATGTCTCGGCCTTCTGGTGCGAATAGAAGAGGTCGCGCAGATAGCCTAACCGCCCCTTCGCCCGAATCACGCGGTCGAGTGCCTCAAACATCATCTTATAACTCGTCTCGTCGAAGAACAGCTGTACGCCGACATGCTCTGCCGACTGCACATCAATGAGCTGGCCGTTGTCAGGAACTACCACCACCATCCGGTCACCGTCCACATAGCTCACGGTTCCCGTAAACGGGAAATACTTGATCTTGTCATTGTCGTCCACACGGAAGAAGGCCACAGGACGCCCGAACTCGAAGTTGTGCTCTATCTCGTTGTCGTCACCCTGACGGTGAACCTCCACCACCAGCTGGTTCAGCGAGTTGTAATAGCTCTTTCCCATCTTCAGCGGATACCAGGCATCACCGCGCTTCACCTTCCGCTGCAGCCCCATCTCCTCGGTCTGTTTGTGAAAGGTCTCCTTCTCGGTGGCATACTCCATCTGGAGCAGCAGCCGCTGTTGCGTCAGTTTCTGTATCGCAGTTGCCATAATTGCGCGCAAAATTACTATATTTTTTGTGAATTGCCAAAAAAAACTGTAACTTTGCAGCCAGAATGAAACAGATATTACTGATCAATGATGTGGTAGGCTACGGTAAAGTAGGCATGGGTGCCATGCTGCCCATCCTTTCCTACCTTGGCATTCCCACTTACAGTCTGCCCACAGCCCTCGTGTCGAACACCCTCGACTACGGGAAGTTCAACATCCAGGACACTACCGAGTATATCCGCGGCACGCTGCCCGTATGGAAGGAACTCGGTTTCTCGTTTGATGCCGTCTGCACGGGTCTGATGTTCAGTGAGGAACAGGCCAAGCTTGTGGCCGGCTACTGCAAGGAACAGGGTGCCCAGGGCACTACGGTCTTTGTCGACCCCATCCTCGGCGATGGCGGTCGTCTGTATAACGGCATGACCGAGCGTCAGGTGGAACTGATGCGCGAGATGGTCTCTGTGGCTCATCTCACCTTCCCCAACTATACCGAGGCATGCTATCTCACCGGTACTGCCATCAAGATGCAGGGCATCCGATGGGAGGAAGCCCGCGACCTGCTCGACCGTCTTCGCGCCATCGGCACTAAGTCGGCCCTTATCACGAGTTGTAAGATCGACGGCCAGAATGCCGTAGTAGGCTACAATCACTACGACAACTCCTACTTCCATCTGGAATACCACGAGATCCCCGGGCTGTTTCATGGCACAGGCGACATCTTCTCTGCTGTTCTTATCGGCCACTTGCTCAACGGCGAGTCGCTCAAGACCAGCACCCGCACAGCGATGGATACCGTATTCCGCATGATCGACCGCTATCGTGATACCGACGACAAGAACCGGGGCATACCCGTTGAGAAATGTCTGGATCTGCTATAATTCACACACTCCATAGTTCAGCTGAGAAGCCCAAGCGGTTCACTTACCCCTTCTGCTACGAGCCCCATCCATTATGTCTGGCGGCAGCAGAAGAGGTGAAGCAGGAGATTGCGACAATGCCACTCACAGAGGGCAAGATGTTCGGCGTGCTCGTGGTGGAGAGTGCCGGGGGACTTGCTTTCCTCGCCGCCTATTCCGGTTTGCTCGAAGGTCGTAACGACTGGCCCTATTTTGTGCCTCCCGTCTTCGATGCCCAACAGCCCAACGGCTATTTCAAGACCCGTGAGCGCGAGATTACCCTTGTCGCCAGATCCTCAGGGAAGGAGGGAGCAGGGGTGGAGGCGACGACCTCAAAGGAAATGTCACAGGATCTCCAGCTCTGGCTCTTTCACCAGTATCAGCTGTTCAATGCACGGGGCGAGACGCGCGACCTCGTCGACATCTGGCAAGACTACCACAGTGCACCCCGCATCCGCCGGCGTTTCCCCCTACCCCCGGGCGGCACAGGCGACTGCTGTGCACCCAAGCTCCTGCAATACGCCTACAGCCACCAGCTCAAGCCCGTCTGCATGGCCGAGTTCTGGTGGGGACCTTCGCCAAAGAGTCTCATCCGTCATCACGGCCAGTTCTACCCTGCTTGTCGCGGTAAGTGTAAGCCTATCCTCACCTGGATGCTTCAGGGCCTCGACGTCGACCCAGACCCCGAGGAGGCTGCCTTCCCCCGTCTCGACATCGAAGTCGTCTATGAGGATGAGGTGATGGCCGTCATCAACAAGCCGTCGGGCCTGCTCAGTGTCCCGGGCAAGACCACCGACTACTCTGTAGCCACCATTGCCAAGCAGCGATGGCCAGGTGCCCTGCCCGTTCACCGGCTCGATATGGGTACTTCGGGGCTGCTGGTTGTCGCAAAGACCAAGGAAGCCTATATTGCCTTACAGGAACAGTTCGTCAAGCATACGGTTGAGAAACGCTATATTGCCCTGATAGACGGCATCCCTGAAAAGAATTGCGGGCGCATCGACCTGCCCCTAACCTTCGATCCCATGAACCGCCCTCGTCAGATAGTTGACTACAAGAAGGGGAAATCAGCCGTTACCGAGTACGAAGTATTGGAGACTTTCGGCGCCCGGGCGCTCGTAGCTCTCTATCCCCATACCGGTCGCACCCATCAGCTGCGCATGCACTGTGCCCACCAGGAAGGACTGGGCTGCCCCATCCTCGGCGACGAACTGTATGGCACAAAAGCCGACCGTCTCTACCTGCATTGCGACCATTTGCAGCTATCACATCCCGTAAGCGGCGAAAAAATGAGTTTTAATCTGGAAAAACCTTGTGAGTTTCAGAAAATTTGCTTATCTTTGTAACCGATAATTTAAGGACTAAAAATTATGGTTAAGCACATTATTCTCTGGACACTGAATCCAGAACTCTCTGAAGAAGAGAAAGCAACTGTCAAGGCAGGCATCAAGGCTGGTCTTGAAGGATTGTTAGGCAAGGTTCCCGGTCTTCTCGACATCAAGGTTCACATCGACGGCCGTCTGGCATCTTCCAATGCCGACGTTATGCTCGACAGCACGCTCGAAAGCCCCGAGGCCCTGAAAGGCTACGCCGTTCACCCCGACCACGTTGCTGTTGCCAACGGTAAGGTTCGCCCTTACACCGTCCAGCGCTCCTGTCTCGACTTCGAGATCTAACATCAATCCCCTCCTCACTGGAGGGGATTTTTATTTTGAGATGATGCTGATATATTCCTCGTAGGGAATGTAGCGCCCGCCCATCGAACGAAGGTGGGGTGTCTCAAACTGACAGTCGATCAACTGACCACCAAGCATCTCGAAGGTACGCGCCAGATGGATCAGGGCCAGTTTCGAGGCACTTGGCACTAGCGAGAACATGCTCTCGCCAAAGAACGACGAGCCCAGGCTGACCCCATAGAGTCCGCCCACCAGCCGGTCTTCATCCCACACCTCCACACTCGCGGCAAAGCCTTGGTGATGCAGTGCCGTATATGCCTTGATGATGTTGGGGCCCAACCAGGCTCCCTCTTCCTCAATGCGGTCTTGTGCTGTGGCACAGCCTTTTATCACCCCGTCAAAGTCTTCGTTGATGGAGAGGCGGTAGCGGTTCTGCCTGATCAGCTGCCGCATGGAGTGACTCACGTGGATCTCTTTGGGAAAGATCACGAAACGCTGCAACGGACAATACCACCAGGGTTCTTTCCGATGGAACGAATACCACGGGAAGAAGCCGTTGGAGTAAGCGAGTATCAGCCGGTCTACCGACAAGTCGCCGCCCACGGCCACCAGACCGCTTTCCTCCCCCAGATGAGGGTCAGGGAACCAGAGGTCATTGTCTAATTGAAAAACTGCCATGTAGATTTAGGATTGATGATTGACGAGCTGGCCGTCCTTGACAGATATGGCAGCCTTGCCGCCGTTTTTCAGACTGCCGAAGAGGATCTCACGCATCAGGAGCGGTTTCAGCCGCTGGGCGATGACACGATCCATCTCACGGGCACCGTACTCGCGGGTAAAGCCCTCTTCGAGCAGCAGGCTGAATGCCTCATCGCTCAGCGTCATCTCTATCTGCTTCACCGTCAGTTTCTCCTGCAGTTCGCCTAGTTTCTTCTTCAGTATCAGCGTGGCCATCTGACGGTCCATGTCGTTGAAGACAACCGTACCCGTCAGTCGGTTGATGAACTCGGGCTTGAATGTCTTCTTGACCTGTTTCAGCATGGCCTCACCACGCGACACTTTGCCCGTAAAACCGATGTTAGCCTGTGCAGCATACTGTGCGCCCGCATTCGAGGTCATGATAAGGATCACGTTGCGGAAGTCGGCCTTGCGCCCCTTATTGTCGGTCAGACGGGCATAGTCCATCACCTGCAGCAGGATGTTGTAGATGTCCTGATGCGCCTTCTCTATCTCATCGAGCAGCAGCACGCAGTTGGGCGTCTTGCGGATGGCATCTGTCAGCAGCCCACCATCCTCATAGCCCACATAGCCTGCAGGCGAACCGATCAGCTTGGCCACCGTGTGCTTCTCGGTGTATTCACTCATGTCAAAGCGCAACAGCTGGATGCCAAGTTCCTTCGCCAGTACACGCGCCACCTCGGTCTTGCCGACACCCGTAGGTCCGACGAACAGCAGCGAGGCGAGCGGTTTGTTATCGTCGAGCAGACCGGCCTTCGACAGCTGTACGGCTTCCACCACCTGTCGGATGGCCTCGTCCTGACCATATATCTTAGAGGAGAGTTGAGCGTGGAGGGTGGAGAGCTTCTCGTTGTCGTCGTCGGCCTTCATCGCCATCGCGTCCACCTTGCAAGTCTTCGCCAGCACGTCCGCGATGTCCGCCTTCGAGATTGTTCTCACCTCTCTCCTCTCACCTCTCACTTCTGATGAAGCACCGGCTTCATCGATCAGGTCGATGGCCTTGTCGGGCAGGAAACGGTCGTTCACGAACTTATAGCTGGCGTCCACGGCGAAGTCGAGCGCCTCCTCGTCGTAGGTGATGCCGTGGAAAGTCTCATACTGTCCCCGCAGCTGGCGCAGGATATGCTTCGTCTCCTCTGGTGTCGGCTCGGGGATGTCTATCTGCTGGAACCGTCTGACGAGTCCCTTCGAGCGCGAGAAGTGGCGGTTATACTCTTCGTAGGTTGTCGAGCCGATAAACCGGATGGAGCCCGACTCCAGGTATGGCTTCAACATGTTCGATGCGTCCATCGATCCCTCGCCAGTAGCACCGGCGCCCACCAGTGTATGTATCTCGTCGATATACACGATGTTCTTGTCGCTCTCCTCCTGGATGCCGTCCATGATCTGCTTGATGCGGTTCTCGAAGTCGCCGCGATACTGTGTGCCGGCCAGCAGCGTGCCGATGTCGAGCTGGTAGATATGGCTGCCCTTCAGCCGCTCAGGCACACGTCCCTCCTCGATCATCCGTGCCAAGCCCCAGACAAGGGCTGTCTTGCCGACGCCCGGCTCACCTACATGCAGCGGATTGTTCTTGTCGCGGCGGCACAGCACCTGCATCGTCCTGGCGAGTTCCTGCTCGCGGCCTATCAGCGGATTGTGCTTCTGATAGAGGTCGTTCATGCAGGTCACCAGCCGTCGCCAGGCTGCCTCGTGCTTCCGCTCGCCCGTCTCCTCTTCCAGATGGTCGTCGAACTCATAGGAACTGATCAGCTCGCTCATGAAGTTGCTCTCCTTGTCGCCCAGCGCCTCCTTCAACAGATAACAGGCCCACGACTCCCTCAGATGCAGGATGCCCATCACCAGATGGGGCAGATCCAGCGCCTTTGCACTGCTGTTCACCACCTGCTGGCAGGCGAACTCGATCACCTGTCCCATCTGCATCGAGGCCTCGGGATCGTAGGTTTGACCCTCTGGCACCGTCTCGAAGTCCTCCAACTTCTCCTCCAGACGCTCAACAATCACCTCTGGCGGATAGAAGTTATTCAGGGCACGATTGAAGTTGGACTCATCCATCAGCACAAACAACAAGTGCTCAGGCATCACGAACTCATGTCTGTATTCCTTGCAGCACGCCATCGTCTCTCTCAGCACTTTCGACGCGCGTTCCGTCTGTTTGATCTCTGCCATAATGCTTACTCTTTTTCAGGTTCAACGGTCAGACGAAGCGGGAAACCGGCCTCCCGGGCCATATCCGTCGCCTTCCTCACTTTCGAGACGGCCACGTCGTAGCTGTAGATTCCCACCACCGCCTTGTCGGAGTGGTGTACCTGCAGCATCAGCGCCTCGGCCTCTGTCTCACTCTTGAAAAACACCTGGGTCAGTATCATCACCACAAATTCCATCGTGGTGAAGTCATCGTTGTAGATGGTCACCTTATAGCGTCGCGGTTCCTTGAGGTCAGTCCGCTGCCGCTCCCTCGTTGCTGATTGTTCCTTTGCCATACCTAGATTTTGCATGCAAATCCCCGTCAGTGTCTGAACTGGCGGGGATGGGGTTAAAGTATGCCTCGACTAGCGAAGCCAACTTTGCTGATTACTTCTTGTTGATAGCGAGGTCGATAGCAACGGCTACAGATACGGTTGCACCTACCATCGGGTTGTTACCCATGCCGAGGAAGCCCATCATCTCAACGTGAGCAGGCACTGAAGAAGAACCTGCGAACTGAGCGTCAGAGTGCATACGGCCCAGGGTATCAGTCATACCGTAAGAAGCAGGACCGGCGGCCATGTTATCCGGGTGCAGGGTACGACCTGTACCACCACCAGAAGCTACTGAGAAGTAAGGCTTGCCAGCGAGTACGCGCTCCTTCTTGTAAGTACCAGCTACGGGGTGCTGGAAACGGGTTGGGTTGGTAGAGTTACCGGTGATAGAGACATCAACATTCTCCTTCCACAGGATAGCTACACCCTCGCGAACATCGTCGGCACCATAGCACTTCACCTTCAGACGGTTGGGGTTGTTGCCATAAGGAACTTCCTTCACCACATTCAGCTCGCCAGTGAAATAGTCGAACTTGGTCTGTACGTATGTGAAACCGTTGATACGGCTGATGATCTGGGCAGCGTCCTTGCCAAGACCGTTCAGGATCACGCGGAGGGGCTTCTTACGAACCTTGTTGGCCATCTCGGCAATCTTGATGGCACCCTCGGCAGCAGCGAAGCTCTCGTGACCTGCCAGGAAGGCGAAGCACTCGGTCTCCTCACGGAGCAGACGAGCGGCGAGGTTACCATGACCGATACCTACCTTACGGTCGTCGGCTACTGATCCGGGGATACAGAAGCTCTGCAGACCGATACCGATGGCCTCAGCAGCCTCGGCAGCTGTCTTCACGCCCTTCTTGATGGCGATGGCTGCACCGCATACGTATGCCCACTTGGCATTCTCGAAGCAGATCAGCTGTGTGTCCTCACACATCTGATAGGGGTCGATACCTGCCTTTTCACAAATCTATACGGCGCTCCTGACTCTCAAACTGTACTTTTCTAATCATAGTCGTATCCTCCTTTATTCTTTACGTGGGTCAATAGCCTTAACTGCACCCTGCTCCTCGCTTGTGCGACCGTAAGAGCCGGTGAACTTCTTCAGAGCCTCGTTGGCATCCATGCCGTTCTTGATAGCCTCCATCATCTTGCCGAGGTGTACGTACTCGTAACCGCAAACCTCGTTGTTGGCATCGAGATACATCTTGGTGATGTAACCCTCAGTCAGCTCCAGATAACGTGTACCCTTGGCAACAGTGCCATAGAGTGTACCAGTCTGTGAACGAAGACCCTTACCCAGGTCCTCAAGACCAGCACCGATGGCCAGACCGCCCTCAGAGAAAGCACTCTGTGTACGACCGTAGACAATCTGCAGGAAAAGCTCGCGCATAGCGGTGTTGATGGCATCGCAAACGAGGTCGGTGTTCAGCGCCTCGAGGATGGTCTTACCAGGCAGGATCTCAGAAGCCATAGCGGCTGAGTGGGTCATACCTGTGCATCCGATCGTCTCTACCAGAGCCTCCTGGATGATACCATCCTTCACGTTCAGGCTCAGCTTGCAGGCACCCTGCTGAGGGGCACACCAGCCAATACCGTGTGTGTAACCGGAGATCTCCTTGATTTCTTTCACTGCTACCCATTTGCCCTCCTCGGGGATTGGTGCAGGTCCATGATAAGCGCCCTTGCAAACGCTGCACATGTTCTCTACTTCTTTTGAATAAATCATTGATAATAAAACATTTAAATGTTAAACAACTATATTAGTCTATATTGTAGCCTACAAAGTTAGTCGTTTTTTACGAACATTCCAAGCCTTTGCCCCCGCATTTAGAAATTATTAACATCATCGGGGACTTGAAACGGGTCTTGTAGGGTCGTAATGGATGAGACTGAGTATAATATGTCTTCACCGATTAAATTAGGTCAAAACAGACCGAAATAAATCTTAAATCAAATCGCGTAAAACACTGTCTTACAATTAACTCCACTTAACTAACCTTATTCTTCGCCTATTGCGCGTTTGCCCTTTTTAGAGTAATTTTGTACCGCCATTGTACCTCGGGTGGATGCTGCGTATTGTCTGCCGAAGTGCTCCTTAAACAGATTGAGATAATAAAATGTGCTGTCAGTATTACCTGCCACCAGTGCTTTGTCTGCTGCTATCCAATAATCACTGGCCGTCTGCCCCTGTCCCGTCATTGCGACGAGTGCAAGCAGTGCGGTGATGATGGCTTTCTTGTTCATTTCACTTTCTTGAAATTCAAAACTACATCCGAGTTTGTGAGGTGCCAAGTCATCGCTTTCGCTGACAGCCTCTTTACATCATACTCATAAATTTCTGATGCCGTAGTGCCATACTGCCCATTGTATATAGCCAGATGGCGATCCTCGGTCAGTACATAGTCACGCACGAATGTTGTGTCGCCTGTAAAGACATCATACACATAAATTGTACATTCACCCACATTGGCCAGCGTGCCAGGCGTAAAGGTGTACTGCACATATCCCTCAGCCACAACACCTTCATCATACACCTGCTGCCAAGTGCCAGTGAGTTGGTCTATCAGAAATCCTTCATCATCGTCGCTGCTGCAAGAGACGAAGGAGAAAGCAGCAAGCATCGCAAAGGCGAGTCTCCAAATCTTCATTGTTTTCATTTCTATTATTTCTTTTTTGTTGTCCTGTGCATTTGTTCCAAGGCATCGCCAAACGCCTACCTACTAATACAAGTCTCAGCTCGCGCCTAAACGCGAACATCAACTTCTATCATCTCGTAGGTTTATATTTTGGCGAATTTTGGAACAAGAATCAAAAAGTCAACGCCTCTTATGTTGTTCTATGTTATATTCTATCCACTCATGTCATTTTAACAGGTTTCTATTATCATCGTTCTCCAATACACGCATCTGATTGATGGCAATCTGATTGAGGCGAACAAGGCGGTCGCCCTGCCTGAGATTTAATTATGTCGAATTCGGCACAATTATTCCAAGGAACTCAATGGTATTGCGGTTGCGCAGCCAGTTAGAGAAGAAGAATTCACCATCTTTCGCCTTCAACATGTCTGTCAGGCTGATATAGTCATTTTCATTCTGCTTTATGACCGTTATCTGCGTATTCTGTACTATTATCTTTGCCATATTGTCTGCCGTATTACAAACTTTGCGCTGCAAAGTTACTGAATTTTCATCAAAGTAGAGCAGGAATGACAGACTTTAACATGGAGCTGTGCCCCATTTTCTCAAAAATGAGCGAAAATGACATACCATACTTGGCTTTAAATCATTAACAGCCATTGAATCCCAGACACTTAGAGTGCCCAAGATACAATAGCGGTACAAGAACCTTGCTTTCCAGTCGGAAATCCTCACCATCCTTGCACAGAACATTGGCCAGACCGTAGAGCGTGGCATCATTTTACAATCTGTATGGGGCAACGACAGTTATGCCAATTCTCTCGCCCTCAATGTGCAAATCACCTATCTCCGCAAGATGCTCGAAGCCGACACCTCCATCTCCATCGTCTCACTAAAGAAACGAGGGTATGTCTTGGAGGTAAAATAATAGATAAGAACGCACGACAAGGTACGTTATCTTCATCATGCCGTATTCATTGCCACAACGGTTCGCTCTCCCACCCACGGGGGAAGCCCATTGCGTTGATGTCAATGGACGGGTAGGAACTGAGTAGGGCATCAATCTTTGCCTTCATGTCGTTGTTCGGCGAAATGATGTCAAGGAAGTATTTAATGATACAGAGACTGAAATAAGCTTTCTTTTGGTTGACTAGAATTGCGATCCAAGGACGCGCCATACGTCGCTGAGTCAAAACCCTCAGAGCAAATGTACGGTTCCATACGCGAGCGTGATGACCGCAGTTGTTTCTGGCAACAGTGATAATCGTCATCCATGAGTTAAAGACTGGCACTCCCAGGGAGAACTCATGGGCAATCTTCTTTCGAATCTGGTTGCTCCTGATGTTATCGTATATCCTTGTCAGCACACCTAATGGAAGTATCTCAGCCAACATCCAAGAAGGGGGATATGGGTCAGAATAAGTGTTGCGGAAATGTTCAATGAAATCTTCGCGCGACTTGGCAAGTTCAGCATCAATGAGCTGTTTTGTCTTCGTAAAGGTGTTGATATCATAGAAGCACGTAGGATCGGTCATCCAAAAGGGGTTCCTTGTTTCACGGCTCGTTATGTTGACAATGGCACTACGGACGGCTATCTCAATCTTCTCAATCTCATTGAACATCAACAGGCGAAGATGCCTGTCGAAGCGATACATGTCCAAGGCTTGATTGAAAGTAGCTCCTGGTTTGAAAACATGATTTTCCTTCGGTGTTGTCAAAAGAGGATAGAGATAAGCACTAAATCTGTAATAACCGATGTGGCGAAGATAGTTCTCCGTACGTGCCACATTCTCAACGTGGAGTCCACGAGATTGAAGCAATGTCACCAGTTGAGCTGGCGATGAGTATGTCTTTGTATAACGTGCCATAATAAAACAAAACGACCCGCCGATTTAAGCATTGTAAAGAGGCTTGGCGGGTTCTCGTGGTGCAAAGGTACTGCTTTTATTTGGAATAGCCAAACTTTTTTGAAGAAAAAAGCGGTGAGGACCAGCTTTTAGAATAAAAGCAGCCTAAGAAATCCCCTTAAAAGCTTGTCACTCTCGATTGACACCTTATTATTAGTAAAAGAACTCCAACTTTGCTGTCTGCTCTTTGCAAAGTCGGAGTTTTGTTTTGTCGTGATGCACGACGATCGTGCTCATTCGCCTTTTTATTCCATCGGTTTGATCATCGATTCGATGAAGGCGATTTCGTCTTCTGTGAGACCATATTTTGCATAAAGTTCTGCATCCGTCCAAGGTTTGCTAAAGTCTTGAAGAGGTCAGCAACGGCATTTAGGGAGAAAAAATGCATTGGAAACATAAATATTGGGGTTAATATGCAAATAAACAAATAAAACTGTTGGTTATTGCAATAATATTCGTACCTTTGACGCCATTTAGCAACAGAGTTGCTACTTCATCTGAAGTGTAAACAAAATTATGATCAATCATCAACCTTAACTGGTACCGATGGAACGACCCTGATGACCAACTAACCGGCCTGGCATGTTTTGCTTGGTTTGGCCGATTGCCCTAGGGGCAATGGCAATAAGCCAAGCAAAACAATATGAAACAAAGAAAGCATGTCCGCCTGCTGGTGGATTTTATCAATCGTGACTTCTACAGGGCCTACGATGAGATGATCATTAATCTCTGCCCGCTGTTACAAACCCCTCA
>OMXK01000055.1 GCA_900314995.1 uncultured Prevotella sp. | reverse complement strand
CGGCGGATTTACCAAGCGCGAAGGCAAAGCCAGCGACAACGAAATCCTGACATCACGACTGGTGGACCGTGTGCTCCGCCCGCTCTTCCCGTCAAACTACCACGCTGAGGTGTTTGTGAATGTGATGCTGCTCTCTGCAGACGGTGTTGACCAGCCCGACGCTCTGGCAGGCTTTGCCGCCTCTGCCGCCCTGGCTTGCTCGGACATTCCCTTCGAGTGCCCCATCAGCGAGGTGCGCGTGGCCCGTATCAACGGCGAGTATGTGGTTGATCCCACCTTCGAGCAGATGAAGGAGGCCGACATGGACATCATGGTCGGTGCCTCTGCCGAGAACATCATGATGGTGGAAGGTGAGATGAAAGAGGTGTCAGAACAGGATATGATCGGTGCCCTGAAGGCTGCTATGGCTGCCATCAAGCCGATGTGTGAACTCCAGGCAGAGCTCTCTAAGGAGCTGGGCAAGGACGTGAAGCGCGAGTATGACCACGAGGTGAACGACGAGGAGCTGCGCGAGCAGATGAACAAGGAGCTGTATCAGCCCGCCTACGACGTGACGAAGCAGGCCCTGCCTAAGCAGGAGCGTGCCGATGCCTTCGAGAAGATACTTACCGACTTCCAGGAGAAGTATGCCGCTGAGCATGCTGACCTGACGGAGGACGAGATGGAGGAGAAGAAGGCCATGATGGAGCGCTACTACCACGACGTGGAGCGCGATGCCATGCGCCGCTGCATCCTCGATGAGGGTATCCGCCTGGATGGTCGTAAGACGGACGAGATCCGCCCCATCTGGTGCGAGGTGTCTCCGCTGCCCATGCCTCACGGAAGCTCTATCTTCACACGTGGTGAGACGCAGTCGCTCTCTACCTGTACTCTCGGCACCAAGCTCGACGAGAAGCTCGTTGACGACGTACTGGAGCACGGCTATCAGCGTTTTCTGCTGCACTACAACTTCCCGCCGTTCTGTACGGGTGAGGCCAAGGCCCAGCGCGGCGTAGGCCGTCGTGAGATCGGTCACGGCCATCTCGCATGGCGCGGTCTGAAGGGTCAGATCCCCGAGGACTTCCCTTACACCGTTCGTCTGGTGAGCCAGATTCTCGAGTCTAACGGTTCTTCTTCGATGGCTACCGTCTGTGCCGGAACCCTCGCCCTGATGGACGCCGGTGTTCCCATGAAGAAGCCCGTCAGCGGTATCGCCATGGGTCTGATCAAGAATCCTGGAGAAGATAAGTATGCTGTGCTCAGCGATATCCTTGGCGACGAGGATCACCTGGGCGATATGGACTTCAAGACCACTGGTACGAAGGACGGTCTGACGGCTACTCAGATGGATATCAAGTGCGACGGTCTGTCGTTCGATATTCTCGAGAAGGCCCTGATGCAGGCCAAGGCAGGTCGTGAGCACATCCTGAAGTGCCTCACCGACACCATCGCCGAGCCTCGTGCCGAGTTGAAGCCTCAGGTTCCCCGTATTGTGGCCTTTGATATTCCTAAGGAGTTCATCGGTGCTGTCATCGGCCCTGGCGGTAAGATCATCCAGCAGATGCAGGAGGATACCGGTGCCACCATCACCATCGATGAGACAGAGGGTGTTGGCAAGGTTCAGGTTTCTGCTCCTAACAAGGAAAGCATCGACGCAGCTATCGCCAAGATCAAGGCTATCGTGGCTATCCCCGAGGTGGGTGAGGTCTACGAGGGTACTGTCCGCAGCATTATGCCTTACGGTTGCTTCGTAGAGATCATGCCTGGCAAGGATGGTCTGCTCCATATCTCAGAGATCGACTGGAAGCGCCTTGAGACTGTCGAGGAGGCTGGTATCAAGGAAGGTGACAAGATCAAGGTGAAGCTCCTTGAGATTGATCCGAAGACCGGCAAGTACAAGCTCTCTCACCGTGTGCTGATCGAGAAGCCCGCCGACTATGTAGATCGTCCTGCTCGTGGTGAGCGTGGCGAGCGTCGTGAGCGTCCGGAGCGTAACGGCGACCGCCGTGACCGTCGCCCGGATCGTGGTGACCGTCGTGATCGCGGTGAGCGTCGCGACCGTGGTGAGCACCGTCCGCACCATGACCGTCAGGAGGAGGCTCCAAGGGAGAACAACGAGCCAAAGGACTTCAGCGACTCGCTGGATAACATGGACTTCTAAACCCTAATCATAAAAAAGCGCCAGAATGAAAGTTCTGGTGCTTTTTGACAAAAACACCTGGATCGTATGAAGATCAATCTGATAGAGTTATTTGAGGAAACCGTCAAGCGCTATCCGCAGAAGGTGGCTGTCATCGACAAGGACAGGGAGATCACTTTCTCCGCCCTTCACCAGCAGTCTCTGCGCCTGGCTTCAAGGCTTATCTCGATGGGCATTGCCCAGAACAAGCCGGTGGGCGTCTTCCTCGACAAGTCAATAGAAAGTGTGTACGCCAATCTGGGCATCCTCTATGCCGGGGACTTCTACATGAATCTCGACATCAAGACCCCTGCAGAGCGTATCCGGAATATCATCCAGTTGGTGGAACCTGCTGCCATCATCTCTACCACCCGTCAGATCAAGCCGATTGAAGGGATTATCCCCTCAACGACGCAGGTCATCTTGCTTGATGAGGCTGACGAGACGGCAGATGTAGACGCAACAGCTATCCTCAGGCGTCTGTCGACGATCATCGATACAGACCCTTCGTGTATCATCAACACTTCAGGTTCCACGGGAACGCCTAAGGGGGTGGTGCTGAACCATAAGAGTTTCTTCGATTTCATCGAGTGGGCCATCGACACCTTCCATTTCGGCGACGATCTCGTGATGGGTTCGCTCTCGCCGATCGTGTTCGACATCTATAGCTTCGAGCTCTGTATGCTGATGGCTAAGGCCAGCACCCTCGTGGTGTTGCCTGCCCATCTGGCTGCTTTCCCCGCCAAGATTCTGGAGGTACTTGAGCAGCACAAGGTGAATTTCCTGTTCTGGGTGCCCACCATCATGGTGAACATCGCCAACATGGATTTGTTGTCAGCCTTCAAGTTGGAGAGTCTGAAGACTGTCTGGTTTGCTGGCGAGGTATTCCCCACGAAGCAGTACAACTACTGGCATCACCATCTGCCGCAGACGACTTTTGCCAATCTGTACGGCCCCATCGAGATTACCCTCGACTGCACCTATTATATTATTAATAAGGAGATACCCGACGAGGAACCCCTTCCTATCGGCTATCCCTGCCGCAATACGGATATCCTCGTGCTCGACGACGAGGACCGCCTGGTGAAGGAGGCAAATGTGGAGGGCGAACTCTGTGTAAGAGGTACATCGCTGGCCATGGGTTACTACAACAACCCCGAGAAGACCGCTGCCGCCTTCGTGCAGAACCCGTTGAACAAGGCTTACCCCGAGGTGATCTACCGCACGGGTGACATCGTCTGCTACAGTGAAGAAGGGCTGATTATGTTCAAGGGCCGCAAGGATAACATCGTGAAGCATCAGGGCTATCGCACTGACCTCGGTGAGATTGAGCATGTGATCATCAACACGCTGAAACTGGTGAAGAACGGCTGTATTGT
This sequence comes from uncultured Prevotella sp., assembly GCA_900314995.1. Lineage (GTDB taxonomy): Bacteria > Bacteroidota > Bacteroidia > Bacteroidales > Bacteroidaceae > Prevotella. The sequence continues at coordinate 12,400 of OMXK01000055.1, read as the reverse complement.
CTACAACCAGGCCGAGAAGCAGATCACGCTCTTCTATGAGGCAGAAGAGGAGGTACCCGTAACGGAGTTCCGTCTAAGTATCGGTAAGGTGCTGCCCAAGTACATGATTCCCACGGCTTATCATCGCCTGGAGCAGTTACAGCGCAATGCCAATGGTAAGATTGACCGTCTCTTCTATAAGAAACAGGTGAACAGCTAATAGAATATGAGTAGTATGAGAGAAAAGATATTGGAGATTCTGTCCACGATCCGCCCCGAATGCGACTTTACCGAGGATGTGGACTTCATGGAGGCAGGTTTGCTTGACTCGTATGACATTGTCACACTGGTGACGAATATGGAGATCACCTTTGGTTTCCGCATCAACGGCACCGATGTCGTTCCAGAGAACTTCGGCTCTATTGACAGTATGATTGCCCTCTTGGAGAAATATGGCGTACATTAGTTATTTGGATCTTCCCAAGCATTGGGGACTGGAGAAGGGCGATGTCGTGCTGTTGTCGTCAGACATCATGCAGCTGACGTTCACCAGTATGCGCCAGGGTGAGCGCTTCGACCGCGATGCCTTCCTGGATGCCATCCTGGATACTATCGGCGGTGAAGGAACGTTACTGATCCCTACTTTCAACTGGGATTTCTGTCACGGTGTGGCCTTCGACTATTACAAGACGCCCTGTAAGACAGGTACCCTCGGTACTGTTGCGCTGAGGCATCCTGCCTTCCGCCGCACCCGGCATCCGCTCTATTCCTTTGCTGTGGCGGGCCGCGACCAGCAGTTGCTTTGCGATATGGAGAACGTCAGCTCGTTCGGTGCCGATTCTCCCTTTGGCTATCTTGAGCAGCGTCACGGAAAGAACGTGCTTATCAATCTGCATTATACTGACTGCTTCACCTTCGTCCATCATTGTGAAGAGATATGCGGCGTAAATACCTATCGTTTCCAGAAGACGTTCACAGGTCAGTATATCGATGCCGAGGGCAACGAATCCACCCGGAGCTATTCAATGCTCGTCCGCTCCTATGAGCTCTATCTCGAAACCGATCTGACCCTGATTGGTGAGAAGATGGAGGCAGCAGGTGCAGCCAGGGTGCTGATGCTCAATGACATTCCCTATCGTATCGTCGATCTTTATGCTGCCGCTCCGGTTATCAAGGATGACATCCTGAACAATGCAAGTAGGGGAATTTGCAAGCATAAAGGACAATAAGTAGTTAAAAAAATATAAAAGTAACGTTTTTCGGACTGCAAAGGCACGCGTGTTAATTAAATATGTGTACCTTTGCAGTCCGATTATTGGGGAGAGACTTAGAATCCCCGTGAATCAGGGTGTGAATAGCGGCGTCTTTGGCCGGGCGCAGTGGTTCGTGAATCGCTGGTTCATCCGCGGAATCGTATGGTTCCAGCACTCGTTAGACTTGCAGCCGGGTTTAGACTCTCGGTAGCGAGTTTATGTGTGCAAATAAAGAGACCAGGTTGTTGGTCGTCTCGCTTCTAAGGTAGCAAAGCTGATTCGTGGAAAGTACAAGCCAACTTTCACACCGCACGTTGACTGTGGTGACAATGTTATCCTTATCAATGCCGATAAGGTAGTATTCACTGGTAAGAAAGAGACCGATAAGGTTTATACCCGTTACACAGGTTATCCTGGTGGCCAGCGCTTCCAGACTCCTGCCGAGCTGCGTAAGCGCAACGGTGGTGTAGAGAAGTTTATCCGCCACGCCGTGAAGGGTATGCTGCCGAAGTCCCCATGCCGCTCAGCAGCCAAAGACTATTGATATTAACCAGTATAAATAATAAGGAAAGATGGAAGTAATTAACGCAATAGGTCGTCGCAAGAGCTCTGTAGCCCGTGTATATGTAACTGAGGGTACTGGAAAGATTACGATCAACAAGAAAGATATAGAGGTTTATTTCCCTTCAGCTATCCTGCAGTATGTGGTAAAGCAGCCACTGAACCTGCTTGATGTTGCTGAGAAGTATGACATCAAGGCTAACCTCGACGGTGGTGGCTTCACAGGTCAGAGCCAGGCTCTCCGCCTCGCTATCGCCCGTGCTTTGGTGAAGATCAATGAAGAAGACAAGAAGAAGCTGAAGGACGAAGGTTTCCTGACACGCGACAGCCGTGAGGTAGAGCGTAAGAAGCCGGGTCGTCCCAAGGCACGTCGTCGCTTCCAGTTCAGTAAGCGTTAAACATACTGGACTACGTTTAGTATCTAAACCTGTTGGATTCCTTTGGACTACCATCGGGCTGATTCTACGGAGAATTAAAAAGAAAGTAAACAATTTAAAAAGATTCAAGCAAAATGTCAAGAACAAATTTTGATCAGTTGCTGCAGGCTGGCTGCCACTTCGGCCACCTGAAGCGTAAGTGGAACCCCGCAATGGCTCCCTACATCTATACCGAGCGTAACGGTATCCATATCATCGACCTGCACAAGACAGCCGTCAAGATTGACGAGGCTGCTGATGCACTGAAGCAGATTGCCAAGAGTGGCAAGAAGATTCTGTTCGTCGCTACTAAAAAACAGACCAAGGAAGTGATTGCCGAGAAGGCTAAGAGCATCAACATGCCATACGTTATCGAGCGCTGGCCCGGTGGTATGCTCACCAACTTCCCCACGATTCGTAAGGCCGTGAAGAAAATGGCGAACATCGATAAGCTGATGGCTGATGGTACCTATTCTAACCTCTCTAAGCGTGAGCTGCTGCAGATCACACGTCAGCGTGCCAAGCTGGAGAAGAACCTCGGTTCTATCGCCGACCTGACTCGTCTGCCGAGCGCACTCTTCGTGGTCGACGTGCTGAAGGAGCAGATTGCCGTTCGTGAGGCCAACCGTCTGGGTATCCCCGTATTCGGAATCGTTGACACCAACTCTGATCCCAACAATATCGACTTCGTGATCCCTGCCAACGACGATGCTAAGGACAGCGTAGAGGTTATCCTCAATGCTTGCTGCAGCGCTATCGCCGAGGGTATCGAGGAGCGTAAGGCTGAGAAGGCCGACGAGAAGGCTGCTGAGGCTCAGGACGATGCTGAGGAGGCAAAGCCAAAGCGTGGTGCCCGCAAGCCCCGCAAGGAGGCTGCTGCTGAGGCCGCTGCTCCCGCTGAGGAAGAGGCTCCCGCTGCAGAGTAAAATGTAACAATTTAACAATTTAAAAATTAAAACAAGACAATGGCAATTTCAATTGACGATATCAAGAAGCTTCGCGCAATGACTGGTGCTGGTCTGGCTGACGTAAAGAAGGCTTTGACAGAGGCTGAGGGCGACTTCGATAAGGCCAAGGAGCTTCTCCGTGAGCGTGGCCTCGCTATCGCTGCTAAGCGTAGCGACCGTGAGACTTCTAATGGTTGTGTACTCGTAAAGAAGGTGGATGGCTTTGCAGCTATGCTTGCCTTGAAGTGCGAGACCGACTTCGTGGCCAACGGTGCCGACTTCATCGCTCTGACACAGAGCATCCTCGATGCTGCTATCGCTGCCAAGGCTGCTGACATTGAGGCTGTGAAGACACTCGACATCAATGGTCAGACTGCTCAGGAGGCTGTTACCCAGCGTTCTGGTATCACTGGTGAGAAGATGGAGCTCGATGGCTACCTGACTCTCGAAGGTGAGAACATAGAGGTTTACGACCACATGGGCAAGCACACCCTGTGCACCATGGTACAGACTAACAAGCCCGCTGCCGAGCAGGGTCACCTCGTAGCTATGCAGGTGGCTGCCATGAAGCCTGTAGCACTCGACGCTCAGAGCGTTGACCAGAAGATCCTCGACGAGGAGTACAAGACCTCTTTCGAGAAGACCAAGCTGGAGCAGGTCGAGAAGTTCGTGGAGATGAAGCTCAAGAAGGCTGGCCTGAACCCCAACCTCGTTGATTCTGAGGATCACATCGAGAGCAACACCGCTAAGGGCTGGCTCACACAGGCTCAGGCTGACGAGGCCCGCAAGATCATTGCTGAGGCAAAGGTCGAGGGCGAGGCTCAGCTGAAGATGCCTATGATTGAGAATATCGCCAAGGGTCGTGTGAACAAGTTCCTGAAGGAGAACTGCCTGGTAGACCAGGAGTTCCAGTTCGGCGACGGCGACAAGGCTACTGTTGCCCAGTGGCTCGCCAAGCAGGACAAGGATCTGAAGATCACCGCCTTCAAGCGCTTCACACTCGTTGCTGACTAAGCAAGACAAGACGGTTTTAGTGCCGTCAAATCATAAAGACGCTCCAAGGTTATGCCCTTGGGGCGTCTTTTGTTCTATTATTTTGGTTACGGTTACAGTTGTAACCATGTAACCTTTTGCTGGTATGTAACTATGAAAATAGTTTACAAAATAAGATTATGCCCTAAAGACGCTGAGTTTGCCGTAATGTAAGCACTGGTTTCATTACGACAAACCACCCTTTTAGTCCCTATAAACTCATAGTTTGCTACCGATAAACTTAGTGCCTTATAACTGGCTGTATATCAAACGGATACAAAATAGTGCCTTTAAATAGGCAATTTTGAAATTAATTTACAAAATTAACCTTTTGAATCGTAAAAGGTTACATGGTTACAACTGTAACCGTAACCGTTTGGCATCAAAAAGCCGTAATTATTTTGTTGTTTCTGATATTTTGCTTATCTTTGCGCAAAAATAGTCATCATGAAGATATTCGCTATTGGCATGAACTATGCCGCCCATAACCAAGAACTGCACGGGACGCTGAAACGCCCTGAAGAGCCCGTGATATTTACCAAGGCCGATTCTGCCATTCTGAATCAGGGGAAACCGTTCTTTATTCCTGATCATCTGGGGCGCATCGACTATGAGACGGAGGTGGTGGTGCGCATCTGCCGCCTGGGGAAGAATATCCCCGTGCGCTTTGCCCACCGTTATTATGATGCCCTGACCATCGGTATCGACTTTACGGCCCGTGACCTGCAGAAGAAAGCCTCGGAGGCAGGTCAGCCCTGGACGATTTGCAAAGGCTTCGACGGCTCAGCCGCTATTGGCGAGTGGATACCGAAGGAGAAACTGCTGACGGATCCGGAGGCTGCCTGCGGGGCATCGGGTATGCAGCGCCTGCACTTCCATCTCGACATCAACGGGAAGACTGTTCAGGAGGGCTGTACTGCGGATATGCTCTACAATGTAGACGAGATTATCGCCTACATCTCTCAGTTCTTTACCCTCAAGACAGGCGACATCCTCTATACCGGCACGCCTGCAGGAGTGGGCCCCGTACATATCAACGATCACTTAGAGGGTTGGCTTGAAGAACGCAAAGTTTTGGAGTTTAATTGCAAGTGATGCAATAAAAAGGCCTTCAGATACGTTTATAGTTCAGTGAAGCGTATAAAAAGGCTAGCAACCTGTATCCTGCTTTTGTTTCTCTGCCAGCTAGCAGAGGCGCAAGGGTTTATCGACCTGACTGCAAGTGAGGTCGAGATAGATTCGTTATTGCCTGTCTATACGTATCAGAGACAGTTGAAGGGCGATTTTGCCGACTCTGTCTATACGGTCAGCATCGAGTATCCTGAATTTGTGGATATGAGCAAGGCGGATATCCGCCGGTATCAGAAGATCAGCGGCAAGCCGTTGCCCGAGTTGCCTGTCATCTCGAAGACGGTGGCCGTAGCCAGGAAACAGGGGCTGCTCGAAGTGTCGTTCGTACCGTTGGTGTTCAGGGACGGGAAATACCAGAAGCTGGTGAGCTTTAAGCTGAACATTGAGAGCCGCGCTTCAGGCAAGGCAATGACGAGGGCCACAACGGCCAGCAACCGCTATGCCGACCACTCGGTGCTGCGGGAAGGCAAATGGGTGAAGATCAGTATCCCCGACAACGGCTTCTACCAGTTGACTAGTACGCTTGTGAAGAAGGCAGGTTTCTCTGATCTCTCGAAGGTGAAGATCTACGGCTATGGTGGAGCCCTGCAGCCCGAGAGTCTGACAGGTGATTATCTCGCAGAGACCGATGACCTGAAAGAGGTGCCGACGTGCACGGTGGGCAGCAAGCGTATCTTCTATGGTGTCGGCCCCGTGGTATGGGATTCGGCAGAGGCTACCGTACACACGCGCAATCCTTATTCTAATTACGGCTATTATTTCCTGACGGAGAACGACGACGAACCGCTCACCGTCGACAGCGAGACGCTGGCTGCCGCCTGTTATCCCGATGCCAGCGACTACCACATCCTTTACGAGGTAGACGACTATGCCTGGTATCACGGCGGCAGGAAACTCTTCGACAAGACGCTCTTCACGAAAGATTCGCCGCAGACTTATAAGCTGCCAGCCGCAGGGACATCGGGCACGCTGAGCGTGGCACTCTCCTACGATGCCAGCTTCGAGGCAGAGGTGGCGGTGAACGACTCGGTGGTAGGAACCGTATCCAAGAAGGTATCGCTCGACAGCTATACCGAGGCGGAAGTGGCGGTGTGGGACTATAAGCTGGATGGCATCGTAAAGGAAGAGAATACCATCAAGATCACCCAGACATCGGGCGGCAACCTGCGCCTGGACTATCTCTCGCTCCAGATAGATACCCCGCTGCCGATGCCTGACCTGCAGACGGCAACCCTCCCGGAACCGGAAATCGTCTATGGCATCATGAATCAGGACCACCATGCCGACGAGGCGGTGGACATGGTGATTATTATTCCTACCAACCAGCAGGTGCTGGCGCAGGCAGAGCGCATCAAGACCTGGCATGAGACGAACGACGGTATGCGGGTGAGAATCGTGCCTGCCGACGAGCTGTATAATGAATTCTCCAGCGGTACGCCTGATGCTACGGCCTACCGCCGCTATATGAAGATGCTCTACGACCGGGCGGAGACGGAAGCCGACATGCCCAGCTACCTGTTGCTCTTCGGCGACGGTGCCTGGGATAACCGTATGCTGAGCGCAGACTGGAGTGGCTATGATCCTGACGACTTCCTGTTGTGCTTCGAGAGCGAGAACTCGTTCAGCCACGTGAACTGCTACGTGAGCGACGACTTCTTCTGTCTGCTCGACGATGAAGAGCAGATCCGGCAGCAGCGGAGTGGGGTGAGTGTCTATCTGGGTAAGCCCGATGTGGCCGTAGGCCGTTTCCCTGCCCGTAACGAACTGGAGGCGAAGGTGCTGGTAGACAAGACGCTGAACTATGCTGATAACGTGTATGCCGGTCCCTGGCAGAATGTGATCTGCGTGATGGGCGACGACGGCAACGGCAATTCGCACATGGCAACAGCCGACAGGGTGGCGAACATGGTGGAGAGCAATTTTTCGGGCTATACCGTGAATAAGATCTACTGGGATGCCTACCAGCGCGTATCCTCGGCAACGGGCTATTCCTATCCCGACGTGACGCAGCTGATCAAACAGCAGATGACCAACGGGGCGCTGATGATGAACTACAACGGACACGGTGCGCCTTATGCCTTCTCGCATGAGCTGGTGATGAAACTGGCCGACTTTGAGTCGTCGGTATCCAATTATCTGCCGCTGTGGCTGACGGCTTCGTGTGACATCATGCCCTTCGACGGCCAGGAAGAGAATATCGGCGAGGCCGTGATGTTCAACGAGAGGGGCGGGGGTGTGGCTTTCTTCGGCACCACACGAACGGTGTATGCCACCTATAACGAACAGATGAACCTGGCATTTACGAAATATGTGCTCACACCGGGCTATACCATCGGCGAAGCCGTGAGACAGGCGAAGTGCGACCTTGTGAGCGAAGGGCGCGATACCTCACCCAATAAACTGCAATACACCCTCCTGGGCGATCCGGCGCTGAAGCTGGCATGCCCCACGGCAGAGGTGGTCGTAGACAGTATCAACGGCGAGGCTGTCTCGAAGGAGATACAGCTCTCGGCAGGTTCGGTAGCCACCGTGCGGGGACATATCGTGAAGAACAGCTCGCAGGACGGCTCGTTTAACGGTGTGGTGACGGCCACCGTGCGCGATGCGGAGGAGACGATTACCTGCAAGTTGAATGACACGACGGGTGACGGTGCCGACGAGCCATTCGTCTACCAAGATCGCACAAAGACCATCTATCAGGGTTCCGACAGCATCAGAAACGGTATATTCCGCTTTACCTTTGCCGTTCCCAAGGATATCAGTTATACGGACGGCAGCGGTCTGATGACGCTCTATGCGGTGAATAACGACAAGACGGAGACGGCTCACGGCGAGAACGGCAGCTTCGTGCTCAGTGGCAGCGAGATCGTCAAGAATGATTCCATCGGCCCTTCCATCTATTGCTATCTGAATTCCAAGTCGTTTGTCAATGGCGGCAACGTGAACACCACGCCGTATTTCGGGGCAGAGCTGTATGACGACAACGGTGTGAATGCCTCGGGCAGCTCGGTGGGGCATGACCTGGAACTGGTCATCGACGGGGAACTGTCGAAGACCTACAATCTCAACGACTACTTCAGTTTCGACTTTGGCGACTATCGCCGGGGAACGGTGGGATTCAGCATCCCTGAACTCAGCGTAGGCCCTCATAGACTGCTCTTCCGTGCCTGGGACGTGCTGAACAACTCGTCGACCTCGGAACTGACCTTCAATGTCGTGAAGGACGGCGGTGACGGCAACTTCAACGTCATCTGTACGAAGAACCCTGCCACGACCACTACCTCGTTTGTCATCAACCATGACCGCAGCAGCAGTGAGGTGGATGTGACCATCGATATTTTCGACATGTCGGGCCGTCAGCTGTGGAAGTGTGTGAAGACGGGTGTGCCTACGGATGGTGTCGTCGTTCTGGACTGGGATCTGCGTATCGGCGGCGGCAGCAGACTGCGTACAGGTGTCTATATTTATCGTATCCAACTCAATGGCAATGGAGGCACAAGTGGCTCTTATGCCAATAAATTGATCATATTAAGCAATAATTAAGCGTTGAGAACGTTATTAGAGAAGATGAGAATAGTAAAAACAATGATTTTGGCGCTTCTGCTCCTGCCGCTGCAGGCGGTTCGTGCAGAGGATGATAAGACCCAGATGTTTAATCCGGTGGAGCATGCCGTAATCTCTCAGACTATCGCACCCGATGCCCGTGGTGCCAGTATGGGTGACGTGGGTGCGGCTACGGATCCGGATGTAAACTCGCAGTATTGGAACCCCGCAAAGTATCCCTTCTGTATCAGCCGCTCAGGTATCTCGCTGAACTATACCCCCTGGCTGCGACAGTTGGTGAACGATATCGATCTGGCCTACGTGGCAGGCTACTATCGTATCGGCGATTACTCGGCTGTATCAGGCTCGTTGCGCTATTTCTCCTTGGGTGAAGTCTTTGCCGACGACGGCATGTCTGTGAAGCCCTATGAGATGTCTGTTGACGTGGCTTACTCGCTGATGCTCAGTGAGAAGTTCTCCCTGGGTGCTGCCATCCGCTGGATACACAGCGACCTGCGCTACGACTACAGTGAGGACTCGAAGCCCGCCTCGGCCTTTGCCGCTGACCTGGCGATGTACTATAACAACTATATCATGCTGGGCAGTCGCGAGTGTCAGCTGGGATTTGGTGTGAACATGTCGAACATCGGTAGTAAGATCAGCTTCTATGGCGACGACGAGAGCCAGTTCCTGCCGGCAAACCTGCGTCTGGGTGCCTCGCTATTGGTGCCGGTGGATGAGTACAACCGTTTTGCATTCTCTGCTGACTTGAATAAGCTGATGGTGCCAACGGTGCCTAAGCAGGAGGAGGGCGAGTCGAACAGTGACTATCAGGACCGTGTGCGCCGTGAGTATAGTGACGTCAGTGCCATCAGCGGCATGTTCAAGAGCTTTGGCGATGCTCCGGGCGGTTTCAAGGAAGAGCTGGAGGAGATCCAGTGGAGCGTGGGTGCCGAGTATGTGTACCACGATAAATTCTCGCTCCGTGCGGGCTATCACCATCAGAGTGAGTCAAAGGGTAACCTGAAGTATTTCACCGTCGGTGGCGGCTTCCGTATGAGTGTGTTCTCGCTTGATGTGGGCTATGTGATATCTACGGCCCGCAGCAACCCCCTCGACCAGACATTGCGTTTTTCACTTGCCTTCGATATGGATGGCATCAAGGATTTGTTCAGAAGATAATTTGAAGATATGAAGATACGTGTAGGTATGGGCTATGATGTCCATCAGTTAGTGGAAGGCCGCGACCTATGGATGGGCGGCATCAAGATCGAACATAGTAAGGGCCTGCTGGGTCATAGTGATGCCGATGTGCTGTTGCACGCCATCTGCGATGCCCTGCTGGGTGCCGCCAATATGCGCGACATCGGCTATCATTTCCCCGATACCGCCGCTTTTACCGACGGCATGGACAGCAAGGTGATCTTGAAGAAGACCATCGAGCTGATTGCCACCAAGGGCTATCATCTGGTGAATATCGATGCCACCATCTGTGCCGAGCGTCCGAAGATGAATCCCCATATTCCTGAGATGAAAGCCTGTATGGCACAGATCTGCGGCTGTGATGAAGACGATATCTCCATCAAGGCCACAACCACTGAGAAACTCGGCTTCACAGGTCGTGAAGAGGGTATCTCTGCCTATGCCGTCTGTCTTATCGCCACGGATAATAAGTAAGACCGATCGTCAGCGCGCGGTTCTTATACGACTGCATCAGAAGGAGGGTAGTAGTCTCTGGCTGCCCTGCTATGTCGTGGAAATCGGCAAACACATTGCAGCGCCTTCCTAAGTCCTTGTTTACTTTTACTGAGGCATAAAGGTGGGCGTGTTGCTCAAAATAATCCTTTTTGCTATTGAAAAGTAGGACGGACGACAGTCTGAAGCCATTGCCCAACAGCAGGGTGGGGGCGAACTTTAGGGTGAAGAAGGTGTCGTTGTTGGATTCGTCGAGTTTGATGTGCTGGTGGTACACATTGGCACCTCCCGTCAGTCTGAATGAACCTTTGTTCCAGGTGACAGAAGCCCCCAAGCCCGTGAGTGACTGATTGGGTGTGGGCAGATCTGTCAACAGCGTGTGTGTCGCACTGCCCGTCACCACCATTCGCTCCGTCTGATAGGTATAGCGCAACTCTGACCGCCAGGCATATTGTGTCTTGTAGTCGGTATTGTACTGGGTGTGATCCTCTATCAAATAGTCGATGAAAGCACTGACTACCGGGTTGAAGAATGAGCGGTTGAAGATGCCTTGTATGGCATGATGTCCTTTATGATACCCCACACTGGCAATCAGGGCGTGATCGTTGCGGTTGTGCGACCACAGGCTTTCCTCTCCCTTGTCGTAAGGCTTATTCCAGAAGGTGTTGTGTCTGAAACGGTCGCCAAGAGTGATGATCCAAGGGCCTTTCTTGTAGTTCAACTGTACATACAAGTCGTTGTAGAGGTATTGCTCACGGTTTATGCCCCGATACCAGCCGTTTGTATAGCCGCCCTCATAGCCTGCAGTTATCGTGAGTGCCTGTTTCAGGAGGGGAAAGCTGCACTCCGCAATCCACCAAGGCGTGGCCATACGTTCTTTAACACTTTCCAGGTTATTGTTCGAATAGTTCATGCCAGCCTCGAAATAGAGGCCAGCCCCCTGTTCGTTGAGGTTGCGCTCATAGGTGGCCACAATCTCGCCCTAGCGTTGTCTTGAGGGCATAATCTCGATATTGTCAAGATTGTACAGCCGATCCTTCTGTTCGCCATAGCCTTGTGAGAGCTTAAACTTCACCACATCGTCGTCCGTAGCTTGCCAGTCTACGAATAGCATCGCATTCTCCACACCGTTGCGGGAAGTGACGGTAGTACCTGACAGTGATTCTGCCTTACCATACTGCAAGTTAGTCTGTGCGAATCCGCGGACGGTGACCTTATCCCCCGTACTGGCGATATCGGCATACAGCTTACCATTTCCGTAAGTGCTGCCGTTAAGGGCTAGTTTGCCTGCCACGCCTTTACTGCCTTCCTTGAACTGGAGGTCGATGCTGCCGGTGGTACCGTCCATTGCATTGTCCACTGAACCGTAGGTGCACACGATAACCTGGCTGAGCTCACAGGCCTTGATGTTTTCCAACAAGGGCTCATAGTCGATACTCAGCATGATGTCATCGACAGACAAGAGATATTCGGCCGTGATGCTTTTGCCATCGTTGGACATCAGTTCCGGGCACATGTGCAGCACGTCCATCAGCGTCATCTCGCTGTCGGGATTCAACAATTCTACATGGATAATGTATTTGTTGCCCTCATGTTCTATAATCTCATCCTGAGCGCTCATCGGAATGGAGCAGCAGGCGAGCAGGACGGTCAGAACCATCGTTAAGAGTCTTTCCTTCTTCATTTACTTATTAATTTGGGTGCAAAGATAATCATTTTTTCTCAATAAAAAGAAAGATGCCGGGACTCTCGCGAGCCTCGGCATCAAAAAAAGCCTATGTTTAACTAAAAATCCTTTTCTCTAAAAGAAATTTTCAGCTCACAAGAGCTAAAAATTTGAAAG
>OMXK01000041.1 GCA_900314995.1 uncultured Prevotella sp. | reverse complement strand
CCAAAGCGTTCGCTATTTATTCGGCGTCCCTGAAACCTCGCAAAATTCAAATGACCGTAATCACAAGAATAAGTAGCAATGTTCACGCCTTAAGCAAGGGTAGAGTCTCACGACTCGATTGATTTTTGAAATTTGTTCTATGGTCTCATAATGTACAAAGAAGCCTCGTCTGTAATTTCTAACTCAGTATCTTCTCCGACATTCGCATAGAGGTATTTTTCTAGCATATCTTTATCCCATAGGTTCTTATTAAAATATTGATGCATATGGAACATATAATAAATAAGAGAACCCTCTTTTTCCCATTTCGTGTTTTTGTTTCTTTCAACATTAACTAATTCAGAAACACCCATAAAGGCTGACACATAGGTTTTGAAAACATAGTTTTTTTCTGGGGTGACTTTCCCGAAATATACACCCCTATTAGTAAGGAAGATGTATGACATTTCATCATTCAATGCATCTGCATCATCCATCTTGTGAATTAGCTGAACATATTTAATGTCAACGTATCTCTGGCAGATTGCCGTTTCTCTATGCTCAAAAACATTGCAAGCAATAATTTCCAGAGGAATGTTCATTATCTTATCCAACTGGTTTCTTTCGCGATTACGTTTAAGGGCATGAGTCGTGACTTTAACGAAATACGGTCTTTCTGTATTTAGTCCTCTTACGATATAGTAATCTTTCGATTTGTTTAAACCTTCCACCATACATGTCGCTTTAAACAACCAGGGTATTTTATTCGTCTGGTCGTATTCAATTGATATATACCATTTATTATTCAATTTCGTGGTGATATGGTATCCTTCATAGTCGGTTTCTCTTATGAAACGACCACTTTTTCGTGCCTTCAGCAAGAACTTGTCAGCTTTCTTTTTCGCAATCTGCTTAACTGTTTTGTAGTCACAAATAAGCTCTGACAAGATTTCTTTTTCAGTACATGAATGTATGATCATAATCTACTATTCTTTATTGCCTTACGACATATTATTATTTTTTTAGGCCACCCAGAGGAGAATACTTGTCTATCAAGCCAATTAACCACTCTTTTACTGTTTAAGTTATTCAAATGTATAAGTGATGACCCAATTATATTTGTCTTTCACATCCAGGGATTTCTTGACACTTATGTTGCTAATACTCTTGATGATGGTTTTTTGAATACCTTCCGCTTTAATTTCGACAAACTCATAATTGATAGGAACAAATGGACACGTATCCTCTATCACTTTGGTGAATGACGGTGTATAGGCCGTTGTTTTCTTTTTTAGCTTGAATTCTCCGTTGAAAACAAAGAAACTCTTTGCTGTAATTTCGTCTGTCATGGCTCTACTTACAGATTTTTTCCTACCGTCTTCTATTCGTTCAAATGTTGCTTGACGAACTGATAGAGAAATCATTTTCTCTCCATAGGAGCTATCTTTGGAAGGAGACTGAACATTTTCAGACTTGTGTTTTTTCTCTTTTGCCAATTCCCTTAGATTTTCCTTGCCATCAAATATTGCACTCCATACATCAGGGGATTCAACTATTTTGCGCTTTCTAATTTTTTTCCCTTGCAAGTCATATCTGTAGTAATAATAGCAATCATTTTCTCTTGCCTTAACATAGATTTCGTTTTGATCAGACCTGTATATGTTAAAATGTAGTTTCCCGTACTTCTTACCAGAGAACGCTGCTGATATTTCAGCTGATGTCCATTGTTGTTGGAGCATTCTCCCAAAATCGGATTTTATATCAATTTCTGCAATTTTCTCTGTTTTTTCTGAAGTCAAACGATATATATCCCATTTGTTGTCATTAAATACTATGTAATGATATGCTTTCTGAACTGGAACGTTAACCAAACTTTCTTTTGATTCTAGAATCTTAGAATTGGAACTACTATCAGAACTCATATCTTCTCCGAAGAAATTATAACTTTTGACTATCATTCCATTTTCTTTTGACATAGCATTAAAGTGGAACTCAGAGTTAAAGCCTCCATGATGCTTGATTGAAGTCAGCCCTGAAAGACTATGCGTCATCAGCTTATGACTCATCCAACTTTGCAATGGGATTTGTCCAATTCTTATTCGGGTTATTTTCTTCTCTATTGTATCTATAATCAGTTCGTTAATGATGTACTGCCTATTATCTTCTATGTAGCATTCATATGTTTTTTTTGTTGATTGTTGCCAGAATACGAAATCTGGATTCTCATATCCAAGATCTAGTAAGTCTGGTATGGGGTCGAACCTATTTTCATCATCATCATTCTGTCTATCAGACGTATCGTAATCACATTCAACATCCTGAATCAGCACCATGTCTTCATCACCTTCGCTCATGTCAACCTCTCTTGACAGACCTGCCCCGACACTTCTATTTGTAGGTGCTTCGCTTATCTCATGTCCTGAGAAGTGGTATCTCCAATGTCGATTAGCATCGGGTAAGCCAAATCTTACATACATACCAACATTGTCTAAAATCACACAATTATCCTTACCTTCGACTTTTCGCAATCCTCTTCCGACCTGCTGAAGATACTTAACCAGCGATCTCGTTGGTCGAGCCAGTTGTATAAACTCAATATCTGGGCAATCAAAACCTTCTGAGAAAATGTCAACATTAACAATAACATCAATATCGCCATCCTTAAATTGTTGCACTAAATATTCTCTTTCAGAAGCCGGGGTCTTGCTGTCGATGCTAACAGCTTTAAGTCCGATTTTCTTATATTCCTCGCAAATATGATTAGCATGAGCGATATTAATGGCATAAACAATACCTTTCTTACCATTTGCATATTTCTTGTAAGAAGAAAGCAATTGGGCACGTATAGAACCAATATCCATCTTCTCCTCCATAGAAGATTCTTTATAGTCCCCAAATTTATCAAAATCCAGTCTGTCAATAGCATGCTGAACGTAACTATTGCTTTTGATAGAAAAGTATTTGTAAGTGGAGAGATAACCTTGCTCTATAAACTGTTTTACTGACATCGAGAGAACTAGTTTGTCGAACAGGTCTATGAAGCCACTGTGATTCAAACGCCATGGTGTTGCAGTCACTCCCAGCTTTCTAGAATGTGGATATAGATCCCAAAGCTTCTTGTATGTTGCTGCCAACGCATGATGTGCTTCATCTATGATGACAAACTTCGCATCAATTGTCTTTGCAAATCTAATATTTGCAGGATGAGTGAGCGTTTGTATGGATGCCAGATAGACATTAACCTTGAATGGATGGATTATTCTCTTACCTGATGCAATTGTATTATGGGAGATAGAATATCTTGTAAGATTTCTGCTTATCTGATCTATCAATTCTGCTCTGTGAGCAACGACTAATATCCTTGCAGATACAGGATGCATGTGCCAGTACTCGTTAATATCTTTAATAATAGAAGTGAATAAACGAGTCTTTCCTGTACCAGTAGGCATCTGAAACATAACATTATCAACATAGTCCCAGGCGTTAAAGATTTCCTGTTTGGCTTTTTGTTGATATGAGCGCAGAGTCTCGTCTACTGTGCAGATATCCATAAATTCGCGTATCTCTTCCATATTTTTTGCTCCGTTGTGTTCTAGATTCTTATCTTACATCTATCATCATTTCTTGTTTTGTCCTCCCATTGGAACAGAAATAAAGTGTGGCCTATGTTCCCAGTCAAATTTCTTCTGTTCTTTGGTAGTGCGCTGTCTATGCACAAACTTAGACTCAATGCTGTAATCTCTTCCATTATCAGCCAGCAGCCTCAATTCACTATCGACGTTGTTTTTCTTGCCGATAGATAGTTCTGCACCCGCTTGAACAACTTCTTTTAGAGACTTCCTCTTCTGGCGGCTTTGTTGCTTCTCAAAAATCTTATTTTTTCGTTTCTTCTGTTTCTCATAGAGCCTTTTCTGTTCGACTCTATCCAAGAAGTCTCTGATATCATCATCCATAATTCTATATTTTATTATTACTCGATTATGATATTATATGAATCCTCAAGCAGTTTAACCATTTCAAATCTTCTGAAAATGGTTTTAACTACACATTTTTAGTCTTCATGTATGTCACCATAAACTCCTTACACTTTCGGACATCCTGACGTGTATTGGCAATACTGTAGGAGGAGTATTTCTCAAACATGTCCAGTCCACGTCCAAGAGTTATCGTCCAGCCCGTATCAGTTTTGATACAACGGTCATGGAAATCGCGGAACTTATAGTTAAATTCAATTCCATAACTAGCAAGGTCATCTTTAATTTCATCCATCCTATCAATAAGGTCTGGCAGTTTCTCTTCTTCCTCATTTGTGAAGAGATTGATAATTAAATCATCAACAGGCCTGGTCTCTATGAGCATTGTTACAAACTCCATGAAGTTCTTAATCTGCCATGGAGCACGGATATATGGGTCTTCCACTGTTATTTCCTGGGCTTCTGCCATATAAGGTGCAAAGAGCTTCTTGTAACTTACACCCGTCTGCCCCATGCGGAAAGACAGGCTCTTCTCTTGGAGAACGGGAATACGAGGACGCTTTCCATTATTGTTTTCAGCTTGGGGCATCCCTTGATTCATTGCCTGGGTGTCACCATCATTCAATTCTCCTTCTTCTGGGTTTTCGGCAACATTGACAGGGAAGAGATGGGCATTGCTTATTCTTTCAAGTGTCTCGACGTTAACTTCCACGCCGTTTTTCAAGTTAATATACTTAAATACAGCAGGTTCTGCCTTGAAAGTTTCATCTACTACATAAAGTTGATCTTTTACTCTCTTTCTGCATTCAGCAGCAAAGTCTATCAGTTCGTATGCTTCTTCATCGGTCATTTTCCCATCAGGGTAGAGTAGTTTCATCATACCTGAGAACGTCTTACGGATGGCCAGATGGTCACGCTCAGAAAGAGTTCCATCAAATTTCGCGTACTCCTTCAAAACAGAAGTCCTGTCGTCATTACGCATTGCATGGAGAACAGCAGCTATATAGTCAGTGATCAGACCATAACCTTTAGAGAAACTATCTTTCTTTAACATCTTAATTTCCCATCCGGGATTATACAGATGAATACGGTCGAGGAAAGCACCTTTAATAAATGAGGTCGGAATGGACTCAAACAGATGGCTGTTTTTGAGCATGTAAGGTACTGTATGCTTTGTATTGCCGACAAATACCATAGAGGCTGATGCTTCGTGAGTTGCTTTACCACGGTTAAATGACTTGTTTGCAAGATAGTTCTGCATAGTGTCAATTAATACAGCATCAACAGAACGGCCTTTTTGTTGCTCAAACTCATCCCATGCTACAACATCCCAATATCCGACAAGCCCAAGGATTTCCTTATTACCGCTCATCTTTACGAAAAGGCGGGCAGAAGTCACATCACCTCCACTGACAAGTACCCCATAAGGAGACAGCTCCTGGAATACATGGCTCTTACCAGTTCCTTTCGGACCTAGTTCCATAAAGTTGAAATTGTTCTCAACATGGGGTAATAGGCGAGCCAAAGTAATGAATTTCTCTCGACGGTTCATGTGCTCAGGATTCAATCCCACTGTATGCATCATGAAGTCTAACCATTCTTCAGTAGTGAAATTCTTTCTTTGATCGATATATTCATCGAGGTCAATATTCGATATTTGAATAGGTTTCAGATTCTGAATTTCCCAACGTACCTTCACGTCTTCACCAGAAATATAACCGATTGTTACAATACACCATACTCCATTGCCAGAAAGCAGTTTTGGATTCTTACGCACATATTCGGTTCCAATGGGTATACCAGAAAGACCTAGATTGGAGAATGTGGCATTATAAGCATCGCTTTTCTCATTGAGTATTACCGTTACCTTATCAATAATTCGATGTTTGCCATTTTCACGGATAATACCCTTTACGGATTCGGCTTCGGCACGATGGACATAGTTATTCTGAATCACCTGCTTAACTTTCTCCAAACCTTGTTCAATAGCTTCTTCATCGTCGGTGGCACAATACTGACCTAATAAGTACTCCAGCACATAGGTTGGAACAGGCAGACCACCTTTCACCTGAAATGCGAGGTCTTTTCTTACCACTTTGCCAATAAAGGCACTCATTATTTTCTGCTGTAGTGTCATATTTGTAGTATTTTAAAAATCTTGTTCTATCATTGTATTATTCTTCACTGTCTCTTTGATCAGCGGATTCAGTCTATCATCCACATCGTAGATACGCAGCTGGAGTACACTTGAAGAGGCAGACTTGTTCAGATTCAGAGTCACCTCAAATACGCGGTTGTTCAGATTGGTTGCATCCGGGCTGTTTAGCAGCAGTTCTTTTTCTGCAGTTACAGGTTCATCACCATTAAAAACTTGGCATACTACCTTGCGTTCCATCACAGTCATAGATACAGCTTCAGACTGGATAATATGGAATTTCAGGCGGCTGCTGACCATATTCAGATTATGGCTCATGAGCGACAATCCGACTTTCTCTGTCTTATCGGTTCTCCTTAGGCTACTTTTTATAACAGGAATAAGTATTTCCTGAAGTGCAGCACCTCCATGTGCGAAATTATAGCCACCTGGGGCTGCAAGCCTATTGGTGCCAATAGGTACAGCAACATATGTAGGCTTTGTAGTAGAAATACCAGATACCTTTTCTAATGGGAATTTGACTATTCCTTCTACTTCCATCGCGCTGTTTGTTAGATAATATCTCGTTTTCTTCTCTATTGAAGAATCATTGATACTATGCTTGTCTTTCTCTTCAAAATGAATATCGTTGTAAATGAATCCGTGATCAGCTGTTACAATCACATTGGCAACATTCCAAGTGGCGTGAAGCCTTTTAACTAAGACCACTAACTGATTAATTGCAGTTCGACAAGAACGGATAATCTCAAAAGGATTCTGAGGATGGCTATTCTCATCGATTACATCATGGAATATGTAAACCAATGGATGCTTAAACAATTCACGGTTGCTTGTCTGATCACTATTCATCACATCTTCATATTTCACGCATACTGCCCCTTCTTTATAACGGGCCAAATGTGCTGTCCTTTGTTCTGTTGATGTTAATACCTGCCCATCAACGAGCATATCTGTTCCCTGTAGCTCCAACATTCTGTGAGGGAGTAGAGAAGTTTTGCAGTATTTTGTTTCAGTTGGTAACATGGCTTTGTATGGAACGAGTTTCGCAATATGCTTCTCTTTCGCAAGTTCCTGCATCAGTTCTGCAGCAACTTCATAGCGCAGGGCATCCGATATAATAACGACTTGTTTTGCGTTAGGTTCACTTTCCTGATTATAGAAATTCTCCTGTTTACCAATTGTAAGGCTGTCGAATAAGTCGTCACGTTCGGTCACACATGTTAGCCACTCTAAATTGAATACATTTGCCAACTTTGCATATTCTTGATCCAGCTGATTTTTAGCATCATTAATTGTTTGCTCGATGGGGTTCTCTTTTGTAATTAAATCGTGGTATGCTTCTAGTGAGTGACGATAAAACATATCTGCCAGATAGAGTTCATTGACATATAACTGAACATAGTCTTCTGGGCTATTTAATTTCATGGAACCAACAGTCTTGACCTTTTCATAATACAGAGCAACCTGCTCGATAAACTTAATGACAACTTGAATTTCTGCCTGTGCTGAGAACTTTAAGGCTAGGTTACGCATTCTGTCATTCACTTCATCTGGTTCTGTCATAAGTTTCTTTTCCAGGACCTCTTTAAGAATTGGCCAACACAGTGCTTCAGGCATATAATTGTATTGTGCATCTATGCCATAAACGCTAATGATTTCTTCCTCCTTAATATCTATACCCAGTTCTATCATAGCCAGACTAAACTTCTCAGACCACTGGCGACTTTGCAGACCATATTCATAGATTTTATTCTGGCCTTCTAGCATCATCGGATTCTTGATTTTATACTGCTTGTAATTGTCGCTCTGTGCAACATCTAGTAATTGAGTGATGCTGTTGTACTTCAAACATTCTGCTACTTCCTTTATCTTCTGTTCAGAATTGGCATTGTATGTTCTATCGAAAAGTCGCTTTAGCTTAGCATCCACAGCTTTCTTGGCATCCAAATTTTTGGATAGACGGTAAAAAAAATCGTTGCGCTTCTTTTCCTCCGATTGCATGCCTAGTATAAGCATACGGACGATAATAGGTTCCCAATCCAACAGTTTCTTCTCACCAAGATACGAAGAAATAAAAGCCCGACATGCCAAATCCTCATTGAAGGTCTCTGGAGTTAGATGTCCAGTCAGCATTGTGCTAATCTTAGTGGACTGCATTTCGCTGACATTGTTCTTGATGAACAAACGGAATTTTTCAGGCAGGTTGTACTGCTGCATAAAACTCTCGTAGTCATCCTCCTTGAACTCCATGTTGGCTTTTAGCATATCTAACAGTGGGAACTTTAGCATTTGTTCTTCGGTGTGCGGATATGTGCCATCGGTGAACAACAGAACAATGTTCTTGTCCTTCCAAGTATTCTCTATAGCATATTTAATGTTAAACCACGCCCCATCGAACACCTTATATATATAGTTGTCCTTCCATACTGCCGTCTCCAGCTCTGTAAAAATGAAGTTCAACTTATCGAAGATGAACAGAACATGCAGTTGTGGGTTGCGTTCAAAATAGTTGTATATTTTTTCTTGTACCATAATTCTTAATAATTTGTAGCCTTATTCCAACAACTTACTATTCTTTCGTCATTGCAGCCAAGATCAATCATCTCACATAAAAAAGAGTAAAGATCAGGATTGTATTCTTTGAAATATAGATGATGATACTTGCACCTTCTCATGGCTGTTAGTACCTGTTTCATAGGTGGAGTATTAGATGCAGGAAGTTCGTTATAGCGTTTAAATACAAAAATTACATATTTAAAAGCTGATCGATCATCACAGTATAACCTTCTGCTACCTCCAATGTTTCTCCAAAGAGGTTTGCCTGTCGCATATTCATAGCAATTGGACTGTGAGTAAATGTACATGAGTTTCATTACTTCTGGAACATTTTTATATTTGTTGAAGAAGAAATATATTTTTTGATATTCTTTATGGTTTTTAGGAATAGAATGATACTTCTCTAATATCCCTTTAATTTCCTTAATTCTAGACTCTAAATGAATAGCATCTGTTTTTTCCTTTAGATTATCCAATTTGAACTCATCAATAAGTGCACGAATTTCCGGTGCATCACTATGATGCTTTAAATAGTATTTTATACTAGCATGAGCGGCTCGATCCACCGTTTGGGATGGAATTCCATTATATTTTTGAAGTGCATTACGTAGCTCTTCAATTTTCTTGGTCATATCTACAGGTCTTGCCATATTACAATGTTCTTTTATACTATTTTATCTTTGCTAATACATCTCCGAACTTGGCGTAGTTGACTACAACGCCGTCGTCGAGGTCGAAAGCAATGGCTTGTTCGGCTACGACTTGGAGGCGTTCGTGATACTCGCGGCACTCATCGAGAGCCTTCTGGAAGTTCTGGAGCTTGCGGTTCTCTGTGGTGGAGAGGGCCGCACGGCGGTTCTCTAGTTCACCTATCTGGTTCTGAAGGAACTCGATGTAAGGCAGCAGGTAGTTTGAGCGGACACGCTCTGCAGTGTAGGCATTCATGCGGTGCATGTAGGCCAGACACTTGAAGGCTCCCTTGCTTGAAGAGAATAGCCAGTAGATAGGATGGTTCTGATACATTTTCTTGTGATCCTTCCAGAAATCCTTCTGTACATACTGGTCAATCGAGGCTCCTAACTTCTGCTCGATGTAGTTCAGGTTCTCCGTCAGCTTATCCTCACCAAAGGTGATTCGGACGAAATCGGAAATACGGCTCGACAGGTTATCGTCGAAGGGTGAGCTTTGTGGCAGCACAGGAATCAGACCATCATCGTCGATATACACCTGAACACCACCATACCAGTATTCCTGCAGTTCTTTGTCCGTTGGATTGGGATGGGCAATATGTAAGCCCTTTGTACCAAGCTTATAGCGTCCCATCCATACACCGACGGCATATGAGATAAGCTGCTTCATCAGCACGTCCTCATTCCAATGGAGTGTATAATCGTTGTCGCTGCCAGGAGTCTGAACGAGATTAATCTCTCCTTGCTGCAGGATAGTGATTTCGTTCTTGGGAACTTCTGGCGATAATTCATCCTGCAAGCCGTAGATGTCGATAAACTGGCGATTCAGTTCTTCTTCGTTTTGATGGAGCTGGTTGAAACGTTCCTCCCAAATAGTCTCGAACTGCTCAACAAAGGCTGAGAGTTTGAATGAGGAATCCAAATTTCCATTGGCTACAGCCTCGTTGCGAAGGGCAACTAAGGGATTGACTTCAAAATCCCAAGAGGTCTCATGGGAGTTCCAATCGAACTTAGATATTTTTATATTATTCTTAACGTATTCTATAACGACATTAATGTTCGACTTTATTAGAGGTATTTTCCCGAAATCTCCAGCTGTAAAGTGAAATGTTGGGTTCAATAAGGGCTTGTAAAGACTAAATATCTTGGAATTTCCTAAGCCTAATATATATAACATCAGATCTTTATCTTCAATAAAGGCGACAAATACACTCACATCATACATAATGCCTGCTTCAAAATATCGAAGTGATATACCTCCACTACTAATGTTAGACCATGCTAGGTTTTCCATAAAGTATGTGCTGGGGTTTCTCATAATGGAACCTTTAAAAGATTTAATTTCGCTTCCATTATTTTTCCAGTTAATTACATAATCCCGATTTCCATACCATTTTCTAAATCCACCTCCCTTATCATACATGAACCATTTCTTGGCAGATACAGCGGCAGTTTCTGGACTGGTAACATCGTTTGCGAATTCAAGATTTGATGGTTCAAACCACAATCTTAAAAATCTTGTAGTATCTCCTGTGGTCGGACCAGAGGCAGTACGTGATACATCATCAAGTCTCTCAGTACCAACAAATGAATTCACTATTTTGTCATTAAGCCAATAACCTATAACATCTCCAGGAATCTTTTTTAAATTATTCTGTTCAACATTGGGATAATATATCTTTGCTCCTTTCTCACTATATGTGATGTCAGTCAAATCTTTAGAGTAATCGGCAAAATAGAAACGAAAGTCGTGATTGGCGAGTGTCTTTTCAAAAAGTAATTGAAGATGCTTTTGCTCAAATTCTTGAAAAGTACGCTCTATTAGACGAAAATATGTACCGCGTGGTTTCTCTACTTTTCTATTCTGAATGACTGTAGATACACTGCCAAAATCTGCACCAAACACACCACGACTTAAGTGTAAAAGAGATTGGATAGTTTGATTATCTAAAATGGAATGACGTAATCCTTCAAATGTTGTAAGGAACATCCAGGATGGAGGAATAATGTTGGCATAATACCCACCTTCACATGTCTTCTCAGCTTGCATCATCATGAATGTTGTGCATAGGTCAGCTTTGCCTTCTTCGTAGTTCTGCTTAACATAGCTAGACAATACTTCATTCATATTACCATTACCCATATACGGCGGATTCATAACAAGAGCAGAATATTTCTCTGTTAGCATCAGTATCAAGTCCATTGCAGGTATGATGTCCTCTACTGTTTCTGGCACAAATCCTTGACTGTGCCAGTATTCCATTGTCTGGCATATAGCCAATCGTGTTGACTCTGCCAAATCGAACTTCATGATAGAACCAAGAGAGTCAGCATCCTGCATCAGTTTGAAAGCGACAGTGAGGTCTTTGTGGATCTGATTGGAAGGAGTCTCACGGAAAAACTCTTTCAGCCGTTCTGATACCTGTTCCTGCGGAATAGGAGTTGGCATATTCAGCACTTTTGGCAGAATGTGCGCATCTGCAAATGAAGAATCCTTTTGGCATGCCTTTAACATCAAGGCGAAGGTTGCTAACTGCTTGGCTCGAGTATCGAGATCAACGCCTGTAAGGTTGTGGGTGAAGATATATTCCACAGCCTCCCTACGGCTATAGCCCTCATAGATATAGAGGTCGTAAAGCAAGTCGAAGCATTCATTTAGAATATGACCAGAACCACAAGCCAAGTCACCAACAAGAAGACCTGTCAGTTCTTTATACTTATAGATGGCCTCCTTGGGAGTTGGTTCAGATGGTTCCACCAGATACTGCCATTTGGGTTTGAACTCAGAAACAGCACTTGGATTGTTATCAAGATAGATGCGTCCAATGGTGTTCTGCACCATATACTTCACAATCCAGTTGGGCGTGAAAATCTGCGTGGCAGCAGGAATCTCATCAGCCTCGAACTTTCCTTTCTTGGCAAACACCTCGTCCTTGCGCTCAGAGATATAGAACTGGTAAAGCCAGCCAATCAGTTCTGGCGAATGGAAGTCTGAGTCTGTGATGAACTCTGTATGATTCAGCAGATCGATAAAGCCTCCTTCTGTCAGGATGTCGTTGGGCAGCAGCAGTTCCGTATAATCAGACATAGCTCCAAAACACTTGAAGAGGATGGGATTATCATGGCAGAATGCTGTCACGAGAATGGCAAACTGCTCAGTGGTTTTAGAGTCATCATCCAAAAGCTCCATCAACAGCTGTCTTTGGCGTTCCTGCATCTGAGGGATGCGGCCCATACGGGCTTCATCTACAATTCGTGGTGTGCGGGCAGCATCCACATACTCCAGAACTGGCTCGATGAGCTGGTTCTTCATCAAGATACGAATAGCGACAAGACGGTTGAACCAGGTGTAGGCAGCTTCTTCATAGACTTCTTTGATGCCCTTTTGCTGTACTCGCTTGTAAAGAGCCTGCCATTGATGATAGAAACCTTCTGTCTGAAGCTGGCCATTCCAGAGTGAGCCACCCTGCATCAACTGTGGATGCATGTGCTCTGGCACGTTACCGTTCTTATCGAACCCTAACGTGATAATCTTGGCGGCAATACCTGCCTTTAGCTTGTTTCGTGCCTCTGTGGCGAACTTCTTTATTCTATTTGTATCCATATACTTATTTTATCTTTGCTAATACATCACCGAATTTTGCATAGTTGACTACAACGCCGTCGTCGAGGTCGAAAGCGATGGCTTGTTCGGCTACGACTTGGAGACGTTCGTGATACTCGCGGCACTCATCGAGAGCTTTCTGGAAGTTCTGGAGCTTGCGGTTCTCTGCGGTGGAGAGGGTTGCACGACGGTTCTCCAGTTCGCCAATCTGGTTCTGAAGGAACTCGATGTAGGGGAGCAGGTAGTTGGAGCGGACACGCTCTGCGGTGTAGGCATTCATACGGTGCATGTAGGCCAGGCACTTGAAGGCTCCCTTGCTTGAAGAGAACAGCCAGTAAATGGGACGGTTCTGATACATCTTCTTGTGATCCTTCCAGAAGTCCTTCTGCACATACTGGTCTATCGAGGTTCCCAACTTCTGCTCGATGTAGTTCAGATTCTCTGTCAGCTTATCCTCACCAAAGGTGATGCGGACGAAATCGGAGATACGGCTTGACAGGTTGTCGTCGAAGGGTGAACTTTGTGGCAGTACAGGAATCAGACCGTCATCGTCGATATACACCTGAACACCACCATACCAGTATTCCTGTAGTTCCTTGTCTGTGGGATTGGGATGGGCAATGTGCAAGCCCTTCTGTCCAAGTTTATAGCGTCCCATCCATACACCAACGGAGTATGAGATAAGTTGCTTCATCAGCACGTCTTCATTCCACTGAAGGGTATAATCGTTGTCGCTGCCAGGAATCTGAACGAGATTAATCTCTCCTTGTTGCAGAATGGTGATTTCATTCTTGGGAACTTCTGGCGATAGTTCATCCCGCAAGCCGTAGATGTCGATGAACTGGCGGTTCAGCTCCTCTTCGTTCCCGTGGAGCTGGTTAAAACGTTCCTCCCAAATGGTCTCGAACTGCTCTACAAAGGCAGAAAGCTTGAATGAGGAATCCAAATTTCCACTGGCAACAGTCTCATTGCGAAGGACGACAAGAGGATTGGCCTCGAAGTCCCAGGAGGTTTCGTGAGCATCCCAGTCCAATTTCGATATTTCAATATTTTCTTTAGCAATGCCTTCTACTCCTTCGAAAGTAGTGTATGGTAATTTTAAGACATTTTCAGTTTGAACACTGAAGGTAGGATTTATTATATTAAGTAAGTAATTAACGAGTTTTGTATTTAATAGCCCAATAATAGAATATAATTCTTCAGGTTCATTTGGAGTTATATTTACTTCATCATAGGTAGAATCTTCCCTTAAGAACCTAAATGTAGGATTAGAAGAACAAATCTTTGACCATGTAATACCTTCTTTATACCACAAATATTCCTTAATCACCCTTGAAATTTTATTCTTATGATAAAACGCTATGTCTTCTTTTGACCAAGCGATTACATTTTGAGTGTTTCCATACCATTTTCTTGCTTCACCACCTTTCGTTTGAAGCATCCACTTTTTCTCTTTCCCAATTTTGTTACATGAAACTTCCCACAACATACGTAAAAATCGTTCGTTATCTCCAGTAACATTTTTACCATCAGAAAAAGCATGGTTGTCAATATAATCACCATCAAATAGATCTTTAACCTTTTCGTTAATCCAATATCCCAAAACGCATCCTGGAAGCTTTTCGAAACTTTTCTGATCTACATTTGAGTAGCACGTTTTTGAAGCAGCATCTTCATTAAGGAATAAAACTTGCTTTTCTGTACAATTTCGTCCAGATACGAGACGATAATATTTGCCTTTTGCGATTTCATTATGCTTGCTAACAATAAATGCGGCATTTTGAACAACTTCTCCCGATAGTTCGTCAAAAGTACGAGGACCAAGATGTAGAAGTGAGTCGATTTGATATTTATCTAATAGAGATTTACGCAAACTTTCAAATGTAGATAGAAACATCCACGAGTGCATATTTATCATACCATATTTAGCATGGTCTGCTAGACGGTCAATAGCAAGAAGCATAAATGTTGAAAATAGATCCGCCTTGCCTTCAGAATAGTGGAGCTTAACATAGTTAGATAGAACTTCGTTCATATTACCATTTCCCATATATGGCGGATTCATGATTAAAGCAGCATACTTGCTTGTCAATGTCAGCATCAAATCCATTGCTGGCATGATGTTCTCTACCGTCTCTGGTACAAATCCTTGACTCTTCCAGTAGTCCATTGTCTGACGAATGGCCAATTTTGTTGACTCAGCCAAATCGAACTTCATGATAGAACCAAGTGAATCAGCATCTTGCATTAGCTCGAAAGCAGCGGTGAGGTCTTTGTGAATCTGATTGGAAGGAGTCTCGCGGAAGAACTCTTTCAGTCGTTCTGACACCTGTTCCTGTGGAATAGGGGTAGGCATACTCAGTACCTTTGGCAGAATATGGGTATCGGCGAAGGTGCTATCCTTCTGACAAGCCTTTAGCATCAGAGCAAAAGTTGCCAACTGTTTAGCGCGAGTATCGAGATCGATGCCTCGAAGGTTGTTAGTGAAGATATATTCCACAGCCTCCCTACGGCTATAGCCCTCATAGATATAGAGGTCGTAAAGTAGGTCGAAGCACTCATTGAGAATATGGCCTGAACCAGAAGCAAGGTCGCCAACGAGGAGGTCTGTCAACTCCTTGTACTTATATATGGCTTCCTTTGGAGTGGGTGTAGATGGCTCTACGAGGTACTGCCATTTGGGTTTGAACTCAGAGGCTGCATTTGGATTGTTATCAAGGTAGATACGACCAATGGTGTTCTGTACCATGTACTTCACAATCCAGTTAGGTGTGAAGATCTGTGTGGCAGCAGGAATCTCATCGGCTTCGAACTTTCCTTTCTTGGCAAACACTTCGTCCTTACGCTCAGAGATATAGAACTGGTAGAGCCAGCCTATCAGTTCTGGTGAATGGAAGTCAGCATCTGTGATAAACTCCGTATGGTTCAGCAGGTCGATAAAGCCTCCCTCTGTCAGAATGTCGTTGGGCAAAAGCAGTTCCGTATAGTCAGACATCGCACCAAAACACTTGAAGAGAATTGGATTGTCATGGCAGAAAGCCGTCACAAGAATGGCAAACTGCTCTGTGGTCTTAGAGTCATCATCCAAAAGTTCCATTAGCAGTTGCCGTTGGCGTTCCTGCATCTGAGGGATGCGACCCATACGGGCTTCATCTACAATTCTTGGTGTGCGGGCAGCATCCACATATTCCAGAACTGGCTCGATGAGCTGGTTTTTCATTAGGATACGAATAGCGACAAGACGGTTGAACCAGGTGTAAGCTGCTTCCTCATACACTTCCTTGATGCCCTTTTGCTGGACTCGATTATATAGAGCCTGCCACTGATGGTAGAATCCTTCAGTCTGAAGCTGGCCATTCCAGAGTGAACCACCCTGCATCAACTGTGGGTGCATGTGTTCAGGCACGTTACCGTTCTTATCGAATCCTAACGTGATAATCTTGGCGGCAATACCTGCCTTTAACTTATTTCGTGCCTCTGTGGCGAACTTCTTTATTCTATTAGTATCCATTAGTTTGCTGTTTTCTATTTATATCCTTATTGGTAACTATTTGTTCCCACGTTGGGAACTAATTGTTCCCTTACTGGGAATGTTTTGTTCCCAGGCTGGGAACATAATAAGAAAACAAAAAATGGAGAGATGGGGAATTTGAGTTGAGAATCAGAGAGTTAAGAAAACGCTGAGAAGCGGATAGGTACAGATAGAGGCAAGATAAGTACAGATAATAGAACGAGTTGAGTCTCTAATTCGTACCCCTTTTCTGGAAAGTGGCAAATCGAGGAAAAACGGTAACGTTCGACACGGGAATGCGCTGAGAATCTGATAGATGCGAATTTTTAACTCTTTTCGGGAGTTCTTCATTATTCGTCTGCGATTTGCGAGGAACAACAAGACTTCAAATTGGCTAATTTTGCAACGCAAAATTTATAACGTTGAACAATTAAAGAAATTAGAGCAATGAGAAGTACATTTTCAGTGATCTTCTACCTGAAGAAGGAGAAGTTGAAGAAGGACGGTACAAACCCCATCATGGGACGTATCACAGTGGATGGAACCATGTCGCAGTTCAGCTGCAAAGTATCTTGTGACCCTAAAATCTGGGAGTCCAAAGGTGGTCACGCCAAAGGTAAGACCATCGCTGCCCGTGACGTAAACCGTGAGTTGGAGAAGATTAGGGCTTCCGTCGTGAAGAACTATCAGGAGATCAAGCTGCGTGATGACTATGTGACTGCAGAGAAGGTGAAGAACGCTTTCCTCGGTCTGGAGTACCGTCAGCATATGCTGATGACGCTCTTCGCTCAATGGAACGAAGAGTATGAAAAGAAAGTCGAGGGCGGTTTGAACTCTAAGACTACCCTTGTCAGATACAAGGCTATCTACAAGCATGTGGGGAACTTCATGCAATACCAGTATCATGTGTCAGACATGACACTGAAGGAAATACTCCCGTCGTTCATCAGTGACTTTGAGGTCTATCTCAAAACACAGGAACATCTCAAGCATAATTCCGTCAAGAAGTATGTCTGTGCCATCATGATGCTGATGCACCGTGCCCATCAGAATGGCTGGGTAATGCACTATCCTTTCGGTGACTATCAGATTCATGAGGAAGAGACAGAGAAGGGCTTTCTGACTAAGGACGAGTTACAGACGATGATGAACCTGCCCCGTCTGAACGCCAAGCGTACTTTCATCCGAGACCTGTTCATCTTCTGCGCATTCACGGGCCTGGCTTATATCGACTTGGAGAACCTTCGCGAAGAGAATATTGTAAAGAATCCCGTAGATGGCAGTCTGTGGATTCACACACACCGCCAGAAGACAGGGGTAGCAGAGAATGTGAAACTGCTACCTATCCCGCTTGCAATCTACAAGAAGTACAGAGGGCTGTGCGACGATGGACGCGTATTTGACGTGCCACCCTATTATTCCTGCAATGGCATACTGAAAACCATCGCCAAACTGTGTGGCATCCAGAAGCAGGTCACTTGGCACCAGGGGCGCCACACGATGGCAACGGTTGTCTGCCTGTCGAACGGTATGCCGTTGGAAGTTGTGTCCTCCGTGCTGGGCCATAAGAGCATTGAAAGCACTCAGATTTATGCAAAGATCACGCAGGAAAAACTTGGTTGCGAGATTGATACCTTGGCCTCCAAGCTGGCTAAGATAGAGCAGTTTGTGCCAAGCATAGAAATGGTAATATAAATAAAGTGGAGGACAAAGATATGATGAAGAGAGACAAGGTAGTATTCGAGAACGAGAAGTTCGAGGTGACTGGCTACGACATTTGGATGACTGCGGGCGAGATTGCCAGTCTGTTCGGAGTGACCATCATGAAGGTGCGCAGTATCATTAACAGGATGCGGAAACAACTGACCGTCAATCTTGACTTGCTGAGCAAATACGACCTGCTGGAAAGCGGCTATAAGGATGAATTGTATAATCTAGAGTGCATCATTGCCGTATCGTACTACGTTGACACAGGGCTGGCGCATGAGTTCCGCCATTGGATATGCGACAGAACCACCAATCGCAAGGAGCGTGCAATGATAGTCTATTTCTGACCGTCAGCCCTTGCACAGATAAGAGGAAAGCCCCGAACGGCATCGACATTTGCCAGTCCGAGGTTTTCCTCTTTCTATATCCGTCGCTCATCGGCTCAGCGACCTCTTGATGTCAGCCTTGATACGCTCGTTCAGTTTCTGCCTCAGTCGGTCGATGAAGTAGGTATAGCTGTAATCGGTCTCGCGATCCTTTATAGAGACGTAATACCTCGAATAGTCCTTCAGTGCCTTCATTCCGAACATCCGGAAGACTATCTCATTCATCTTCCCGATGGCCATCTCGCCGTTGTTCACGCATCCCGACTCTTTCAGCGCATAGACCAGTTCCACCAAGTCCACCGTCTTTCCCGTCCATTCCAGCCTGGGCTGCACCTCGTTTTTCTCCGTCTTCTCCATATCCTTCGCCGCCATCGGCTCCAGCATGTCGTGCATCTCCTTCATGAATGCCATTGCCTTGTCGCAATATGAACTGACTACGGGATTGAGTCCTTTGTATGCCCTCAGTTCGATTTCCGCGAAAGTGATTGCGATGTACGCTGAGGCTGCATCACAAGTACGGCACAGCCTGATGACGCTTGCGATGAAGTCGCCGTAGGAGTCTTTCACCTTCCCTTCCTCGCCGTCTGCCACAGCCCTGAAGAAGTCCGTCTCTGTCAATATACTATATGTCATTGCTTACATTCTTTTACTTGTTACTAATGCGTTTGATTGCGATCGCACTTGTAACATAAGCATGGGTGCAAGCGAAAAGGACTCGTTTTCTGACAGTTTTTTCGTATCTGCCTGTAAACGAGTGCGATTAAAGAATGTTAATGAAAAACGCGTTGTAAAATGACCCCAAAAAGTGTGTAAACGCTACACAGCAGTGTGTAATGTTTACACAGTTCCAGAACTTTTCAATCGCCGTCAAGCACTATCTGATACTCAGCCATCTTGTTATAGATGGTCTTTCGGCTGATTCCAAGTTCCTCAGCCGCCTGGCTCTTATTGTTGCCGTTCCGCTTCAGTGCGGCAATGATGATGTCCCTTTCCGTCGCAGCCATCGACTTACAGCCGCGAGAATCGCATTTAGAGATATTCAGATACTCGGCGTGGATTTCATCTTCATGACACCTTGCAACGGCAGTCCTGATGACGCTCACCAGTTCCCGCACATTCCCAGGCCATTGATAGGCTTCCAGTTTTTCCCTGGCCTCCCTGCTCAACCTGCGTTTTTTAGGGTCAAACTGCTCTATGAAGAATTTTGCCAATGGCAGGATGTCGTCCCTTGTATCGCGGAGTGGCGGCACAAGCACCTTCCCCTCACAGATATAGTCCCTAAACTCCTGCGACATGATTCCCTCGGCAACGGCTTCGTCGGGACTCACACATGATGTCGAGACAATGTTGAACTTGACGAAGCGCTCCTTGGTTGAACCGATGCGCGAGTATCTTCCCTTTGCCAACACGCCAGCCAACATATCCTGCACCTCCATCGGCATCTTATGCACGTTCTCCAAGAAAAGAAAACCGCCATTGGCCTTCTCCAGTATTCCGTCCGACGAACTCACGGCACTGGTGAAGGCCCCTTTCTGATGACCGTAGAAGTACTCCTCCACATGCTCCATCCTTGCCAGTGTACTGCAATCCACGTGGGCATACTGCTTGCCCTCCATACCCGACATGGCCATCAGATCCTCTGCAAGATGCTGCCTTCCCGTGCCGCTCTCCCCCGTAATGACAAGCCGGATACCTGTGGCAGCATAATCTCTGATGTCGTTATAGACACGTTGGAAAGCCTTGCTCTGACGGCGGAATATCTCCAGTCCCTCCTGCATATCCAGACGGTTCTGCTCATCCATGATGTCCTTGATTCTCGAATAGAACTTCTCGCCCATCTGTTCCTTTGGTATATAACTCTTGGCTCCAAGTTCCAGTGTCTCGATGGAGTTTTCCATTGTGCCGAATCCAGTCATCAGGAAGAACATCTGATAATACCCCATCTGCCGCATCCAGCGTAGGATGTCCGTCCCGTTCCATCCGCTATCGTCCTTCAGCACAAGGTCAACCAGCATCACATCGTTCCTCCCGGCATGCTCGATGAGCCACTTGGCTTTTCTGACATTATAGCAGCCGACGGCTTCGACGCCCATGCCCTTAAGTTCCTCGCATACCGAGTCGCAATAGGATTTTATGTCGTCAACAACGATTACCTTACTCATCTGCAGAATCCAGCTTCTCCTTTGCTTTCCTGATTACGATTTCCGCCATTCTGTCTATCTCCGCCATATATTCTGCAAGGCGTGCCGACACGGTAGCATCCTTCTTCTTGGCTATCTCCATGACGGGATCCACCAGCATACCGATACGATAGAGCACCCAACTGCTTTTCAGGTTGTGCGCCCAACTGTCCATTCCGTCGAAGTCCATCGTCTCCACTGCCATGTGTAATCCTTCCACAGCCTCGTTAGTCTCTTCTATCAAGTATTGGGCCACCGACTTGCGTAATTTGGTGAAGTCGGGACTTACGGCATTAGTCTTCCGTGCTATCACCTCATTGATGAGCCTTACCGTTTCCTCCGTTTGTGCCATCTTAGGAATATACTCGTCGAACCCGGCATCTATCAGGTCTTCCCTAATGTCCTCGGCAGAGGCTGTCGAAGCGACTACGGGAACCGTCTGGCTGTTGCCCACCTTCGATTTTCTCATCAGGTGTAGCAGTTCCACTCCGCTCTTTCCAGGCATTTGCAAGTCAAGCATAACCATCGAATACCTGGTCTTACGCATCATGTCGAACACTTTGCCGCTTTCACTACAGATGTCACAGTCGAAGCCGTTCTGTTCCAGAATGCCTTGCATCATCAGCAGCCACGTCTTGCTGTCATCCACCACAAGTAACCGTTTCCTGTCGCCAGAAGCCTTCATGACCACCTCTGTCATAGGCTCATCCACCTTCATTGCCTCACATATTGGCAGGCTGACAACAAATGTAGTCCCGTTCTCCTTGGAGTCAAACCTTATCGTTCCTTTCATTAGATCCACAAGTATCTTTGCTGTTGACAGGCCGATACCGAAACCTTCCTTTCCCGTGGCAACGGCATTCGAGAAACGAGTGAACGGAGTAAACACGCGCTCCCGGTCAGCGGCCTTAATGCCAATACCCGTATCACTTACAGAGATGTTCAAAAGACCGTCGGAATAGGTAATGCCAAGACTTACACTGCCCTCCTTGGTAAACTTGAAAGCATTGTCGAGCAGATTCATGGCTATGTGACATATCTTCTCATAGTCACCATTCAGCGTTATACTCTGAAGCTCCGGCTTGATAAAACTGATTCCATTTTCTGAAGCCTTCAGATCAAAGGCTGTCGTCAACTCATTTGTCAGTTCCATCAGACTGAAATTTCTTGGTCTCAATGTGCTCTTGTTGCTCTCCAGTCTGAAATATGCAAGAAGCTGGTCTATCATACTTCTGAGCTGATTTGCAGAGAACTTTATAGCATTGATATACTTGTCATTCTTGGTTGCGCAATGTTTCTCCATGTCATTATAGCCGATGATGATGCTCAGCGGTGTACGCAGGTCGTGAACGATGGCATACATCATCTGGCGGCGGTTTTCCACAAGCGTCCTGTTTTTATCCGATTCTATTTCCAGCATTTTCATGACCTTCTTGCGATACCATGAATTGGCGAGATTAAGCAGGGCGGCAAAGAGCAGGAAAGCCATACCTCCCATGAATGTGTTTTGTCCGATGTTACTCGCTTTCTCCAATATCTGCACCGACTTTTCTTCTGCTTTCGCATCGTCATCGTCGAGAATCTGGCTCATATTAACGTCCAACCACTTGTTGACTTCTGAAAGGCTGTCGTTCAGGAGGCTTAGGTTGATGTTATACAGTTCCTTGTCGATAAAGGCTATTTCGTTGATTGATGGAACCGTAATAGTCCTGTCTTTACTTGTCGAAGTAACCTCTTCCCTGCTTTTCCTGGTGATGTTGCCTGTATAGTGCTTGATATAGGTTTCGGTATCCTTTACCGTGACCATCCTTTCACCCCTTAGATGCTCATCATTTTCTTTTCGTTTGACAGTGGTCTCGTAGATTTCTCCCAGCAGATGACCTTTATGATCCAGGGCATTCTTAATGGAGTCAATCTTACCCTTGGTATACAGCTCACCGAGACCGTCAATCATGATCTTTGTCTGTACCAGTTTCCTTTGATATGTCGTAGAATCGGTTGAAGTCCATTCTGACACCTGTTCGCCTAAGTGGTCTAACTGTATAGTGTTTTTCAATGCATTGTGAATGGCCTTATACTGTTTCTGACTCTCAGCAGCTTCCACAATCACATTTTGCAGCAACTGCCAGCGCCAGTATCCGAAAGCGAAAATGCCTACAAATAGTGCAATATTGATGACGTTGGTCATCAGAAAATCTATTTTTGTCTTTGTCATATAGCCTGATCGTTTGGAAGGATGTTACCTTGAAAATCTCTTTTTACTCTCTCGTTTCGTCCGCCTTTTGCGGAAATCGGGGTGCAAAGGTAGTAAATTTTGTGTAAACAACAATATCATAAACATACAAAATTGTATTTTTTCTAAATAAGTTACCCCAAAACAAGCCATGATTGGCATATTTTGGGGTCTCTTTGTCAGTTTTGCTACATTTTGATACCTTTTCGTTGTCTTGGTTCTCCTATGTCACGTTCAGGTTCAGGCTCTGCCACAAGAGAGACCTTTTTGTTATCGTCCTGTGCTTCCTTGGCATCCTGTTTGTCGGACTTGCTGGGTGCCAGGTCAAGCTGGATCTTGCGGTCGAGGGCAGCAAGTTCGTTCTTCAAGTCACGGAGTTCCGTCTCTTTCTTCCACTCCTTATTGACCGTCGGCAACAGTTGTTTGAGGTCGCGCTCCTGGCTCTCGATGCGCCTTGTGTACTGGTCGATGTACTCTGGAATCTTCTCCAAGGCACGGAGAAAGTGCGTGGCTGCTGCATCCTTGTCCTTCATCGCCATCTGGCCGTTGTTGAATCGGTAGATATAGCTGCCATGAACGGAGAAACGGTTTTCGAGGAATGGCAGTCCACCTTTCTGAACTTCTTCGGTGCAGACCCTGATGGGGAATCCGAAAGCCTCGCCAATCTCTTTTGGCACTCCTTTCGTGTTCATCTTATCTGCTATCTCCTGAAGCTTGGTTCCCAAAGCCTCGAAATCATCGTATTTCTTGCCCTCAATGGTCACAACATTGACGATATTCCCGAGACCGTCGCGCTTGACATTAGCCTCAAAGACTTTCAAGTCTGCATGCATCTTGCCAAGGATTTCCTTGTCCTTGCCGAGATTTGTCTGGCGTGTCTCGCAGTCCAGTTCCACAGACCGCCTTGCCTTCATGAAACTCTTGCGCTCACTCTCCAAGGCTGTAATCTTCTTCTCCAATTTGGCCTTGTCAAGCAGGTCGGTATTACCGGAGAGGATGGCCATGTACTCCGAGAAGTTCATGCCCGATTTCTCGTCCATGCCTCCCTCGTCGATGGTACGCGCACCCATTGCACCAGACTTCAGTTGCGTGATGAACATCTGCTTGTTGTAGAGCAGATTGAACTTGTACGCATCGAGCGTTCTCTCCACGGCGTAGATATGCACATCGACCTTGTTGCCTGCAAACAGCTTTGCCACTTCATTGCCCTTACGGACGGCACGGCCATTACGCTGTTCCAAGTCACTCGGGCGCCAGGGACAATCCAGATGATGAATCGCGACGGCACGTTTTTGGGCATTCACACCAGTACCCAACATCGACGTGGAGCCGAAGAGCACACGGACACGTCCGTCGTTCATGGCGGCAATGACAGCCTTACGTGCCTTCTCGTTCTTACACTCCTGAATGAAGCGTATCTCATCAGCAGGGATGCCATAGTCCTCGACCAGCTTACGCTTGATCTCCGAATAGACATTCCATCCACCTCCGACCTGATACGTGCCAAGATCTGAGAAAACAAACTGCGTACCCTTCTGTGCATCGAACTTCTTGTAATAATCGGCAATCGTTGCTGCACAGTGGCTGGCCTTATTGTCGGGATGGTCTTCATACGAGAGGTCTATCATGCGCATATCCAGAGCCATCTTTCGGGCATAGTCCGTAGCAATCAGCATTTTCGCTTTTTCTTCCGTCTCAGAGAGAGGGCCACGTCCGAGAATAGTTGCGTCGCCCGTTTCAGCAAACTTCATCAGTTTCTGAATGAAGACTTCCTGGTCGGGCGTCGGCTTGATGTTATGCAGTATCTCGTTCATCTCCGGCCTGTCCACTCCCACGTCCTTCGCCGTGCGGTAGTCGGTTATCTCGTTGTAGAACTGAGCCAGCTCAGGCACCTTGATGAAGTATCGGAATCGCTCCTTCTGGATGATGTTGTTCGTCACCGAAAACTCAAAGTCCGTCGATTTCTTGGCGAAGATAGCAGCCCAGGCATCGAAACACCGTATGTTCTGACGCTCCAGTTCCTTCGGACGCAGGTACTTGAAAAGCAGGTACAACTCCGTCAGGCTGTTGCTGATAGTCGTACCCGACAGGAACGTGGCGCACAAGTCCTTGCCCTTCTCTTCCTGCATGGTGCGGATGGCGAAGAGCAGGTTCAACGCCCTCTGACTGCCCAGACTGTTACCCAGACCTGCCACACGGTCGTGGCGGGTGTTGAACATCAGGTTCTTGAACTGGTGCGACTCATCCACGAAGATGTGGTCGATGCCCATCTGTCTGAAATCCACCACGTCATCCGTCCGCGTCCTGATGGCATATTCGATGCCGTCCAGCTTTTCCTCCAGATTGGCTTTTCGCTTCTCCAGTCCTTTCAGCATCATGCCCGAAATCTCATGGCCGCTGGCACGCAGCACCTCCAAGTTCTCTTCTACGCTCTCCAACTCAGCCTGAAGAATCCGCTGCTGCACCTCAGGCGACTGCGGTATCTTGCCGAACTGGTCATGCGACATAATCACACAGTCAAAGTCGTTGTTCTTGATGGTATTGAAGAATTTTACTCTATTCTGCGTAGAAAAGTCCTTTTCCGAGGCATACAGGATGCGGGCATTGGGATAGGCCGTCTGATAGGTGGCGGCAATCTCAGCCACGTTTGCCTTCAGACCTATAATCATCGGCTTATGAACCTGTCCCAGACGTTTCATCTCGTGGGCGGCGATGCACATGATGAGCGTCTTGCCCGTACCCACCGAGTGGTCGCATATTCCGCCACCGTTCTGCTTCAGCATCCATACGCAATCCATCTGCGAGGGATAGACACCCTTGATGCCGTAGCGCAGGTCGAGTCCTTTCAGATCGAGGTCGGGGAATGTCTGGTGACTGCCGTCGTACTTCGGGCGCACGAAGCAGTTGAACTTCTCGTTGTACATCTGCGTCAGCCTGTCCTTGAACTCCTGACTCTGTCCGTCGAGCCATTCCGTAAACCCGTTACGTATCTCGTCAATCTTCGAGTTAGCCAACTGGATGGCCTCTGCATCCCTCGCCTTGATGTCGTGACCGTCTTCGTCCTCACCCACACATTTCATAATGTTCGGCACGGTATTGTGCAGGGCGTGGCGCAGCAGGGCCATACCGTCATAGCTGCGGTACTCGCCTTGGACGCAGAACTCGCTCCAAATCTTCATGTTCTTGCGCTCACAACTCACGTCATACTCGTCGATGTTGGGCGAATAGACGATGCTGACATTCGTCTCGAAGAGGTTCGACATGTAGTTGGAATACACAGTAGGCGGAATCCATCGCTCACCGAAGTTGAAGTCCAGATCCTCGAAGGGGATTGGCGCAGGCACGGCATCCTTCAGTGCTTTCAGCGACGCCTCTATCTGGTCGTTTATCTCGCCGCCATTCGCCTCGATGCTCCTTTCGATGGCCCTGATTTTCTCGACCACGTTTCCCGCAATGAACTTCTCGCGATACTCATAGTCGCCATTCAGCGGATTGAGGAATATCTGCCCTTCCAGCGAGGCGATCAGTTCCGACTGCGGCATGTCCGTCAGTTCCGACATATAGCCCAGATTGATGCCGCCGTACTTGTTGAGCGAGGCAGAGACCGCTTCCACCGGCGTATCGACATGCGTGACCTCGCCGACGGAGAAGGACACGGGGCAATCGAAGATGTCGGCCTTGACAAACCTGCCGTTCTCGCTGCGTTCCAGTGACAGAATATCCCTGCCACCCGGATCCATCATAATCATGCGGACATTGGTCTTCTCGTTGAGACAGCCGAAGTGCCTGATGAACTCGTCGTAGTAAGAGTTGAGGTTGGCACGCAGCAGGTCGTTGGGCTGGTGCTCCCTTGCCTCGTAGTCATACAACTGTTCGTAGTTGTCACGGACTTGGATGTACTGGCGCATCTTGGGAATCTGTGTCGCAGGGAGTGTCAGGGGCTTGAACACTGCTTCGTCTGAGTCGGACAAGGACAGTACACCCAGACAGTTCGCCCTGTCCATCACGACAGAGCCGTCACGGAGGTGCTTGTACATGGTGCCATCAAACTTGCGTGGCTTCATCAGTTCCTCCTGCCTTTTCTGTTCTTCGGCCTTCTGCTTCTCTGTCTTGGCTTTCTGCACCTGACTGTCGGCATTGGATTCAATCTTTTGCTGTCCCATCTCCAATAGTTCACGGCGCTTTTCAGGAGTCAAGTCCATCATCAACTCATAGAAGCCGTTGATGGGCGGGTTCTCTTCCCAATCCAGAGAGTCATAGACAGCCAACTGCTGTTCGATGTGGCTCTTCTTCTCCATCTCGGCCTTCTTCTCCTGAAGTTCCTGAGCCTGCCTTTCCTTCTTACGTTCCTTCTTGGTCTTTTTCGGCTCAGGCTTGGGCTTCGGCTGTTCCTGAACGGTCATTCCCCACAGGTCAAAGAGTGATAGTTGCAGGTTTTCTCCTTGTCTGGTCTCATGGGCTGGCTTATGCTCTGGTTCATCTTTGGGTTTGTCAGGAACAGGCTCAACGGGCATCTCTACAATCTGTGCCGACTCTATGGTTTCTTCATCATCCTTGATTTCCTCTGCCTCTGCATCCTCTATGACAGGTGCCTCAGATTTCTCAATGACAGGTGACTGTACTTCTTCGTGTTTCTCCTGTTGGATGACGACTGGGCTTTCAATCCCCGTGAACATCGTGAAGTTAAGATGCTTCGGCAGTTCATCCATCAACCGCTCACGGAGGTCACGGGCAATGCCTGGCACTCCCCCTGAATGCTGGTATTCCAGTGCGGGCTTGCCGTACTGGTCAGTACCTCTGAGGGTAGTCGTAGCCAGAACATTCTCAGGATGACGCTCAAAGTAGCTGTTATGGATGATATGCTCACCCTCGGCAGAGTAAGTCAGATTGATAAGCTGCTCATCCTCACTCAGCCCTTGCTTGTGCTCATTCTTCTGAATGATGATCAGGTCGCTGCCAGCCTCCGTGTTGGCATTCTCCTTGAAGAGATTATCAGGCAGACGAAGGGCTGTCACTAAATCAGCCTTTTCAAAGAGCAGGTTCAGGCG
Source organism: uncultured Prevotella sp. (assembly GCA_900314995.1). GTDB lineage: Bacteria > Bacteroidota > Bacteroidia > Bacteroidales > Bacteroidaceae > Prevotella. Next base: position 11,914 of record OMXK01000041.1, on the reverse strand, counting down.
ATACACGTTCTGACTGTCAAGGTAGTTGCGGGTCGTGATAAACGCCACCACTCCACCGTCACGGACAGCATCCAGTCCTTTCTGCATGAAATAGCCATGCAGCGACTTGGAGATGGTACGCTTCATCACCGACTTGTGGTTGCTGTAGATGGGGTCGAATACCTTGGTCTCGCCGAAGGGGATGTTGGAGATAGCGAGGTCGAATGTGCCCAACTTGCCAGGCTCAATCCGTTCAAAGCCCTCCACATGGATGTCCATGCCCTCGTTGACGTGGAGTTCCGACAGTAGCAGTCCCGTCAGCCTGTCTTTCTCGAATGCCGTTATCCGGGCATCAGGGTTGACGAGTTTCATCGAGTCGATGAATACACCCATACCCGCCGACGGTTCCAGTATCTTCTCAGGCTTCAGATTCAGTTCGGCCATCACCGTAGCGATGGCATTGGGAATATCCTTCGGCGTGTAGAATGCCGTGAGGACGGACTGCTTCATGCTGGCGACATAGAGTTTATACTCGTCCTCGCTGCCGCTGTTTTCGCGTATCACCCTGTGGAGTTCGGCGGTCAGGTCGTAAAGGGGCAGGTCGTTCTTCGGCCAGACGGCCCTGTTCTCCACAGGATTCAGCACGCATTTCAGCCCACCGAAGCCGCAGTAGCGGGAAATGGTTTCCCGTTCGGCCTCAGTGGGGACACGTACCTCATCGCGCAGGGCGAATGCCGTGCGGATGGCATCGATGTTGGCTTGCAGCCGTGCCTTCCTATTGAACGCCATACTGCTCGATGTAAAGTACCACGGCACCCGTCAACTCTGTATAGAGCTGCACATAGTCGGGTGACAGTTCAAACTCTGGCTGTGTCAGGTCGTAAGGCTCGAATACAGGCTTGACCAATGGAAGCAGTTTCTCGGCAAACGGAATCCGTTGCTCATCATCAACCTCAACGGCAAATTCCTTTTCCAACACTTCTATCAGGATACTCCAACAGGTAGTGCTTAGCCCTTTCATCAGGGCATCCATCGCCAATTCCTGTGCGCCTTCTACGGAATGACCTTCGAGTCTCGCCTGTTCAAAGGTCTCTGCTGCCAACTGCTCACGACTATAGATGAAACTCAGGTCTTTGGCCTTGCGGGAATGCTGCTCCAGCAGGTAGCGAAGCAGATACAGTCCATAGTAGGACAACTCTGGTTGTTCTTTCTTCTTCATTTTCAAATACGTTTGAATGGTTATAGAATCAGCGTACAAGTAAAGCACCCCGGGTATCCCTCCCGAGGTGCAACCACTGAATCCATTTCAAAAAATCGTATAAACGATGTTTGAAAATGAATGTCAGTGGCAAAGGTACGCATTATTTTCGGGATTTACCTTTCTTGGGCAGACTTTTTCGCTCCGGGAACGAAAATTCTGTCTGGAAGGTCTCGCGGTTAAGAGTGACAACGGCATCGAAGGAATTACCCTGCTTGCTCTTGAAGCCCTTGATGATTCCCGTCCTGCCCTCAGTCAGCAGAGCCTTTAACTGGTCGTTGGTCAGTTCCTTCCCAGCCTTCTCGCGGAACACATGGCAGTCACAGGCGGGATTGTCGCACTTGACGACCTTCTTGTAGAAATGCATCGTGCCTTTCCCGCACTTGGGGCATGGGATGCCGATACCGCTGTGCTCAATCCTGTTCTCCAAGGAGAGAAGTTCCCCGACGATGCTGCCCGTATAGTCCTCGATGCCCTTGCGGAAGTCCTCGGCGCTGTACTCGCCCCGCTCGATCCTGGCAAGCGACTGTTCCCACTGGCCCGTCATGGCGACATCGGCAATCTGCTTGTCTTTCAGCAGGTCGTAGATGAACAGCCCTTTCTCGGTCGGGATAAGCTGCTTGTTCAGGCGGATCATATACTCGCGGTTGATAAGCGTCTCGATGATGGCGGCACGGGTGGCCGGGGTTCCGATGCCACAGTCCTTAATGGCCTGTGCCAGTTCCTCGTCGTCGATGTTCTTGCCGCAGTGTTCCATCTCGGACTGCAGTTCCTGACCTTCCTTCCAGTTGGGCAAGCGGTCTGCATCTGTGTCCTCGTTCATAATGAACCGCCAACCCTGCTGACGGATGACAGTGCCCTTGGCAACAAACGGTATTCCGCCCACATCTACGGTGACGGTGGTCAGTTCCTTGACGCACTTGTCAGAGAAGGCTTCGAGCATTCGGGCGATGATGAGGTTGTAGATTTTCTTGTCGTCGTTCGACGGGTACTGCGGCTTTTCGCCTGTAATCAGCAGGGCGTGATGGTCGGTGACCTTCGAGGCATCTACACTGTGGCGGTTGGGCTTGTGAATGGTCATGGAGAGTGCGCCCCACTGCTCGTTGTCGGCCAGTGTGCGAAGTAGCTTGGGAATCTCGTCGTACACGTCATCAGGGATGTAGCGGCTCGACGTGCGGGGATAGGTGATAGCCTTGGCCTCATAGAGTTTCTGCGCGATGGTCAGTGTCTGCTCGGCGGTGAAGCCATACTTCACGTTGGCATCCTTCTGGAGTGCAGTGAGGTCATAGAGCAAGGGCGATACCTCTGTCTTTTCCTTGCACTCCACCTTAGAGATGACGGCATCTCGATTACCTTTCAACTGCTGATAGAGTGCTTCGGCATCAGCCTTGTCCTTCCATCGATCTGCGGTCAGAAACTTGACGGCTTTGCCGTCACCTTCGGTAGTAAAGTGCATCTGCCAAAATGGAGTCGGCACAAAATTCTTGTTCTCTAAAAAGCGGCGGCAGACCATTGCCAGTGTGGGTGTCTGCACACGTCCGAGGGAGTACGTTCCCTTTCCCGCTGCAATGGTCAGGGCCTGGGTAGCATTGATGCCTACAAGCCAGTCGGCCTCGCTTCTGGCCTTGGCGGACAGGAAAAGATTGTCATAGTCGTGACCGTCCTTGAGGTTGTTCATTCCTTCCTTGATGGCCTTGTCGGTCAGTGAACTGATCCAGAGGCGCTGAAACGGGACGTGACAATCGAGAGATGATCTTTTCGGTATGCTCGAAGAGGTTCTTGATGACGCGAAGCTGCTCCTTCACCCCGTCATCCTCTTTACCCTTGGCATCCTTGCGGCTGACGAGCTGGAATACGTCGGGGATAATGGGCAGTGACTCGCGACGGAATCCTGTCACTCCGTAGGCTTCGGGCATGGCCAGTTGTATCAGGTGACCGAAGGCCCAGGTGACGCAGTAGTTGTTGCCTCCGTAGTAGCCGACTTTCCTTTCCATAGCACCAACAACACGGGATATTTGTCGTGCGACGCTTGGTTTCTCTGCGATAATAGTAATCATATTGTAAAAATGGATTCAGTGGTTCTATACTTATTTTTATTAACGCGCGTGAGAGGTGGACAGCCGACAGCCATCTGCGGCTATCCACACATTACGCTTCTCAGGTCAGAGTTTCGGGCCTCGTTTCTGTTTTTTCTCTTCCTTTTGTTCCTGTTTCTCACCCTCGGGCTTCTGTGACTCCTTCTGGTGTTCGTTCTTGGGAGCCACCTGTCCCTTCTGCAGCGGTTCGTCCACCTTCTTGGTGGCCTCGTTGGTCTTTCCCTGATGGTTGACTGCCACCTGTGTCTCGCTCTCGTTGGCAGGTGCTACGACCTTGCCCTGCATCGGGTCGTTCTTCGAGGTGGTAGTTGTCGAGTTTCACCGACTTGCCTTCACGGTAGTCCTTCTGCTGCTCTTCAGTCAGGGGAATGCCCTTCCACTTGGTCAGGTTCTTGATGCTGCCGTCCTCGTTCGTCCAGTCCAGTTTGCTTTTCTGGTTCTGCTCCTGCGCCACTTCCTGACGGCTACTGCCAGGGACAAAGGATACGTTCTTGCGGTCGGCATTCACCTGAAAGTCCACGGTGAACTTCTGTCCGTTCTCACCATCAAACAGTTTGTCCTTCACGATTCCGCCCTGCTTGAGCAGTTCCATCTCTTCGGGAGTGAACTTCACGTTACCCACACTCTCACGGAGATGCAGCTTGCTCACGGGATAGTGTACCAGTTCGTTCGTCTGCTTGTCGTAAGACACGAAGCACTCCTGCATGGTGTTATCTTTCACGTTGAACAGAGGTACGACCTTGCCGAGATTGCCTGTCTCTTTCAGAGCCTTGGCATCCTCCTTGGTGAAGGTATAGCCCATGTACTCTGCATTCTCCAGCTTCTGCTCCTTGCGCACGAAGTGAGGCAGCACGCTGTAGGTGCCGTCCGGCAGTCGCGTCAGTTGCAGACGTGCAGCGGCCTTCACCTTCTGATCGTAGATGAGCATCGTCACATCAAGCAGCCCGGACTTGCCGAAGTTCAGCATGTTGTCCTTTGCTCCCGTCTTCTCCAGCAACTCTTTCGAGATACCGAACTTCTCTTCAATCTGGTCCCAGTTAACCTTGGACTCGTCGATGGGCTGATAGCCCTGATTTTGGGAATTCTTCTTCGAGACAAGCTGTTGTCTCGCATCGATTTCTTGTGCCATAAATCTAAAATGTTTAATTGTTAATGAATAGGGTTATTTATCCGGGCAAGAAATTCGCCCGTCGCTTTCTGATTAAAGTATTTGCCTTTCTCGTTGATGAGTCTCACGACATCACTTTCGCGGTAGTAGGCATGGCGGTGAAGCTTGATATAAGGCAGTTCGCCACTGGTGCGGTAGCGTTGCAGTGTCCTTTCGCCCATTAAGAGCATCTGCTCCAGTTCCTTACTGTCGTACATGCGTTCCCCGCGGATGTAGAGTTTTCCCTGCGAGTGGCGTGTCTTCAGGTCGTCCACCAATACCTGTATCAGTCGTTCCTGACGCTCCAAGCGCTCAGTCATCGCTCTCATCGTCTGTTCAAATGTCTCTCTGTCCAGTTCCATAGCCTTGTGCCTTGAGTGATTTGATATCCGACAGACGATAGCGGCAGAACTTGCCGCAGTGCTTATAGCTGATGATTCCGTCGGTTCTGTATTGTTGCATCGTGCGCTCCGAGATGCCCATCATCTGGCAGGCTTCCTGAGTGCCAATCCATACGTCATCCTCGTTGGGATGCTCCTTGGCAGTCGCCCCGATGACGAACTGCTCTATTCTTCCGATGCGGTCAACCAGACTCTGGTATGCCTCGCTTTCCATTGTGATAATTTCCATATTCTTATCGTTGTTTTTTATTTTTCGGATGCAAAATTACGGCAAGAAAAAAACATAGACTTTCAACATTATATAATCTGAAAAAACTTTTTCCTGAAATTGGCCGCTGTGGCTGTCCGAAAGCCGACAACGATGGCCAGAGGTGGGCTTGTTTTCTGTACGTTTCATGGTTCTTCATACCTTTGCCGCCGATTTACAAATAAAAAAGAAGAATGGAGATAATAGCAATTGAAAGAAAAGCCTTCGAGCTGTTGCTACAGGAGATGCAACTGCTGACGGCACGGGTAGAGACACTGGCCCGCAAGTGTGAGGACAGGAAACGACGTAAGTGGATAGACGGCGACGAGGTGTGCAAACTGCTTCGCCTCAGTCCCCGCTCACTTCAGGAACTGCGGTCGAAGCACCGCATAGGCTATGCCCAAATAGGCCGCAAGTTCTATTACCGTCCCGAAGAAGTAGAACTGGTATTGAGACAGTCGGGCAAGTATATCAATAATAAATAATAAGGTAGCAAAATGGAAGAATACGAAAACGTACTTACCCTGCATGACGAAACCATCGTGCAGGCACTTTCCACCTTGCGCAGGGCGAGTCACAAGGCCGAACAACTCATGAACGGCTATCGTCCAGTACTGAACGGAGAACGGCTGTTGACCGATGCCGAGGTAGCAGAAATTCTGAGCGTCAGCCGTCGCACGTTGCAAGAATATCGCAACAATCGGCAGATAGCCTTCATCGAACTGCGAGGCAAGACGCTCTATCGTGAAAGCGACATCGAGCGGATGCTCGAAAGGAACTATCGTAAGGCAATACCCCAATAAACGAAAGCCGTGTCTCGCCGTAGTTGCTACGGAAAGACACGGGCTTTGTGTTATCCTTCTACTACCTATAGAAATAGGTCGTATTATCTTCTTACCTGTAGACAGGTGTGGGGAAGGTAATGGTACTGGGGATGTAGAAGTCGTCGGAGAGGGTGCGGCCGTCTATCTGTTTGGTCAGGCGGTAGTGGCCGGGCGTGAGGTGGAGCAGGCCGATATGGCCATAGACGGTGGCGGAGCCGTGGGCGGCTACGGTGCTCAGGACAGAGGTGAAGCCGAAGTTCTTGGGGAATGGAACTTGCTGCCAGTGGCCTTCAGTCTCGCGCTCGATGGCGTACTCCTGTCCGTAGTTCACATCGTAGTCGTTGGGGTTGATAATCCTCGCCAGCACCACAGAGTCGGTTTGCGAGAGGTTTTTGTCAGCGATGACGATGCGCAGGGTGTCCGCACTGGTCACGGTCTCGGTGCTGTCGGTCGGCTGTTCCGCATTTGCCACCGTCTGCCGTGCTGTTGGACGACATGAGGCGAATGCGAGGGCGGTAATCAGGAGGAAGAGAAGTTTTGCTTGTTTCATCGTGTTCGTTTACTTCCTCAGTTTGCCTTTGCTCTCAAGGTACTTGGTGAAGGTTTCCCACTGCAGGGCGTTCTTCTTAATGTTTGCCTGTGTGCGCTCGTCGTTGATGAACTGTGCAGGGTAGCAGTCGTGCAGGTAGTAGCGGGGATTGCCCTCGTCCTCGCCAATCGTGGAATAGTGCAGTACAAGGTCGTAGAAGATGCGGCTGTCTATGTCGGACACGAAACGGCTGACCTCGAACAAGAAGTTCTCACCAAGGCGGAACTCCAGCCCCTCTTTGTGATAGTTCTTCATCAGTTTCTTGAAAAGTTGTTCATCCTGCTTCTTAAAGCGGATTTCGCGAGTGCTGACGTTGAACCACTCGATGTCGTCCTCGGTGAAGAGGGTATCGATAGCGGTGCTTGCTGTTCATCTCGCAAGCAAAGAACTTGACCAGCTCCTCGGGACAGACGGTAAAGGGCTTTTCCTGATCGTTGTCATTGCTGCTGCAAGAGGCGAGGGAGAGCATGACAGCGGTCATCACGAGGATGTTTCTCCAGAGTTTCATTGTTTTCATATTCATTTCGTTTTATTTTATCTTCTTAAATCGTGTGATTTTTTGTTGAGCCAAGCGACAAGCCGAATACATCGTTGCTATCCACCCTGTACCTCATCATTATTTTGTGAGTGCTTCGTATATTATTTCCTTTGTCAGTTCCGAGACCTTATGTCCGAACAATATTTCTGGCCTTCCGCTCCAATCAAGATAGGTAGAACGCCGTTGTATCTCAGTCACGAATTCATCATTGAACACTTCAAGCAAGGGGGTGCTTTGTGGCTCATCTTTCAGAGAGTGCAGGAACAGATAACCGTCGAAATTATCCTGATAAGTTCCTGTCCCTGCATTGTATTTCATTTCATAGCCACCATCGAATGGCTCTTTACCGAATGGTGAACCTTGTAGTAAGAAACCTACGGGGTGGTTGCCATTTTCGGCAAAAGCTTGGTCAAAGACACCACCTCGAATAAACGACCGATGCCCTCCGCTATTGTCACATGGCATGACGTGCTGAAATACGGTAAAAACATTTTGTGAACCAAAACGCTGTGCTAACTGTGCCCCTGCTGTCAATTCCTCTTTACCGTCGCCACCAGTCGAGGCAATTCCCGCTACATGTGACTTATAGGCATGAGCACATCCGACGAGGAACAGGCATCCACGTGTATCACTCTTTGTTTTGATGTATTGCTCTACGACATCTGCCATGTGGGTGTTGCGGTTCTCTGCCTGCATTGTTGCCTTACGATATTCTTCTGCAGTCTGGATTTGAGAATAAGGTATCTGAAAATCTACTAATCTAATTTCTATACGTTCCTCTTTTTGCAGATGTTGGTTTATTTGCCATACATCGCAGATGAAATCATACTCGTCTTTATCCCACCAGCCATTAAACTGTTCGTTGCGGAAGATATTCAATATCAATTCACCATTTAGTTTATCTGCCCCCATGAACAAATCCATTGTTGGTTGTTCTCTTGAAGGCAACTCCATGAAGATTGTACCGCAAACCTTTGGGAAATCAGGCAGAGCAATTAAACGTCGAAGCATATCCCACGACACTTTTCGTCGATGATACTCACCATTTATCACAAGTTTGTGATTCGCTATTTGCTGTAAGACAAACTTTTCTGGCGAAAGATTCTGTTTCTCCAAGAAATCCGTGAAGGGCTTGGTATTGGTTGGCAGGGTCGTAATCTCTTTGATACGTGGCAGGTCGTGATATAGTATGGGCAAGTTTTCTTTTATTTGTCTGTCCGTACTTTCCATACCCTCTGCCATACCTTGGCCACCATTCACCCATTTCCCGTTCTCAATCCATGTGTAACTAAATATCTGCCAGTTTTCCGAATACTCGGTAACAATAGCTGCCACTGAGTCCTTGTATATGACTATCTTGATAATTTTCTCATCAAGGATTCGTTGCTTCTTGGCAGAATCAACTACCACATCGACTTCGCAGGTATCCAACTCGAATTTCACTGTTGACATCTTCGCCATTAGCCCCATCTTTCCCTCTGCCATAATATAGGCACGGGATAGGTAATAAGATAGTGGAGAAGATTGATCTATACCCACATGGTTGTAATCAGAAACACGTCGGTTAATTTGTTTCTGAATAAAAGGTTGGGCTGACACGAATGTCGCTGCCGACAGCAGGGCCAGCAGAAGTAGGAATCGTCTGTAGAGTTTTACGTTCATTTCGTTTTATTTTATTTTCTTAAATCGTGCAAATTTTTCATCCTTATTCTGAATATTGCTCTTTTACATCGGCCAGTTCCTTGTTGGTTAGTCGTTTGAGTACCACATAAAGGAATTCGGGCTTGTAGCCACCTTCCCTGTCGGTTGTTTCGCTTTCCCACTTGATTACTTTTACGGTTGTTTCGCTGACCGATATGAGGCGGAAATAGAAATGATTATTGTCATTAATATAGATGTTGTTGCTATAATCGTACTTATAGTTCATCGTGTAATGGACATAGGCGGGGATACCTGTGTTTAAAACATAGTGGATAATCGTTTGGTCTCCAAATTCGTAATAAGAGGGACCACACCAACCAAACAAATCCCATCCATAATCTTTTTCTTCAATGGAGCCATCATCGTTAATCCTGTGCATTTCTGTTTCTTTCCAACAGTAGCCAACGATGAATTTTTGGAAATCAGCCTGTGACACGCTATGATAAGTGGCAGGCATAGGAATACCGTCAGTTCCGATGGTAAAGAAATCTTCGTCATCATCGCTGCTGCAAGAGGCGAAGGAGAGCATGGCAGCGGTCATCACGAGGATGTTTCTCCAAAGTTTCATAGTTTTCATAATCATTTCGTTTTTTTATTTTATCTTCTTAAATCGTGCAAATTCTTCGACGAGGGGCAGTGTCAGCACGAAGGCTAACGACTGCCCTAACGAGAGAGAATTTATAATCGATTCGTTTCTGCATTATATTGCAATTCCGTTGCTATAGCTAATGTTTCTTTCAATTTTGCAGAGCTATAACTTATATGCGATTTCGCTCCTTGAACGAAACCGTTTTGCTGTTGGTCTTGAGTTTTCTATTGCCCCACTTGTAAACAACACTTATGCGTAGGTATCTGGAATCGTAGTAATTGTTGTAGTCTTGAATGTTGGCTACCGATTCCTTTTTCCGTTTAACAAGGTCCTGTCTGAATATGTCGTTGGCATATATGTTTACTGTCAGATTGTTGTCCAGGAATGAACCTTTCAAACCAGCGTTGAAATTTGCATAACTACAGTCATATGTTACACCAATATGATATGGGAAGTTATGGGAATAGTTCAAAAACAATTGAAAACGTCGCTCTTTATCGAAGGATATGGTATTGTTGACGCGAAAGTCAAAAGAACTTCCGTTTTGGGCGAAATATCCATCGGCCTTTATTTCGGAACTGTTATAAATATAGTTGCCAGTAAGGAATGTACTCCACCAGCCGAACATACGTAGATTATATGACAGGTTTATTCCGAATTGGCGATTGTTGTATATATTCTCGTATGTGCTGTATGTGGTGTTATCATCGTTCACATACATCATCTGCCCATAGGTATTATCTTCCCATTGATAATAGACGGTTGCAGACAGATTGCTCTTGAAAAGATAACTCAGTTCCACATTGTCGGCATATGAGGGTTTCAACTGAGGGTTGCCTTCGTCGATATTATTGGGGTTGGTATACCATTTGAACGGGTTGATAGCGCGGAAATAAGGTCTGTTGATTCTCCGTGCATAGTTGATATTAAGCATGTTTGACGGATTTACGATGTACGACAGATATATGGTTGGAAATAACTTGCCGTAGTCTGCTTTCACATCCTCGACATCGCTATGCGGGGTGATTCCTTTCACAAATGTATGTTCGTAACGCAGTCCTGCCTGAATAGAGAAATAGCTGTTGAGACTGCGCTTTGCACTGACGTATCCGGCTATTGTCTTTTCGTTATAGTCAAACTCATTGCACCGTCCAGGTTCTGCGACATAATCTTTTTCTATAAGATTGTAATACTTCATATCAGAGAGATTGCGGATGTCACTATACTTTGCACCTGTCTCAATGTTAAGCCAAGAGAAGGGTAACTCAAGATTTACCTCGCCCGTCCATATCCGATATGTTATTTCGTTTGGTTCACGGACAACGGCCTTTATTCCGTTGGCATGATTCAATGTGGTGAAATACACATTCTTGTCGGGAGAATGGTGTATATAGTTTGCAACGATACCTAATTTCTTGCCCAATGTATCAAGTTTAAGGTCATAATAGGCATTGAGGGTGTGTACTCTTGTGTTGCCTTTTTGAAGCGACTGTGTCGTAAGCAGTGAGTCAAGCGTGTTGCCACTCATATAGCTATATCTGTTGTCTGTATCAATGTTGTCTCTGCCATAGCTGAAATCGTAAATAGCCCCGATAGTTGATGCAGACGATAGTTGTTGTTCTAAAACAATATTGGCACCATAATTATTGTAGGTGTCTATTCTCTTGGTGTTGCTTGCCTGAGTTTTTGTTGGTTGAGAAATTGTGTAGTTTTCATTGACTGTTCCCTTGTTATGATTCTGACGCAATTTTAGGGAGAGAAATGTACTGGATGTACGATAGTTTACTGTTGCATTTACATTCTCACCAGCAAAGGATCGTTGTGTGTATGATGTACCGACAGTGCCGTTCAGACCTTTGTCGGGATTAGATTTCGTTACTATGTTTAGCATTCCCCCGTTACCTCCAGCATCATATCTACTTGGTAGAGTGGTGATAACCTCGATGCTTTCAATATCATCCGACTGGAGTGACCTCAGATATTGCATAAGGTCATTTCCGCTCAGATAGGAGAGTTTACCGTTAAGCATTACTTTGACATCGCTTTTTCCGATTATGCCTATAGATTGGTCTGTGATTTTGACTAATGGGGTCTGCTTTAGCAAATCAAGAACGCTACATCCTTGTGACAAAGGAGTAGCTCCTACATAAAACACCAACCTGTCCACTTCGCGCTTTATGACTGGGCGTGTTCCTACAACGGCAATCTCCCCCAACATAGAAATATCAGGCTGCATCCGTATCGTGCCGAGTTCTGTAATGTTGCATTGCTTGTAAATCGTCTTGTAGCCGACGTAGGATATACGGGCGAGAACGGGATGTTGCTCGCATGGAATGACGAAGAGGCCGCTTTCATTCGAAACTCCACCAGTAATCAATGTGGAGTCCTGGGGCGAGAGCAGGGCGATGTTGGCGTAGGCTACGGGCTGGCCTAGCTCGTCGATGATGGTGCCCTTGTAGCGGTTGGCGGTTTTCTGCGGACACTCGACGGTGATTTCTGTGCTGTCGATGCTCATGCGGATGGGATAGAAGCCTATCATCTGACG
>OMXK01000040.1 GCA_900314995.1 uncultured Prevotella sp. | reverse complement strand
TATTTCATTACAATTCTATCAAAGATTCTCTGTGGCAAGAACTCTATGAGCTGAGCGAAGATATATTTTCCGGTGTTCATCGAATGACTGATTTGCTTTTGGATTGCAAAGGTAGTCAATTCAAATCGTCACCGTCAATTTTACGTTCTAAAACTCTATATTTAAATAACTTACAAACATTTCCGCTATTTTTTAGTGGACACTAGTGATTCTTTGTAGTTGTAATGTCTATGACTGCAAAAGAATCAGGTGAATCGATTATCAGATATTCACAAAATGGAACTGTTCGTTCTGTTGAGTTTTCGAAGATGAAGCAGGACATGACTATTCCTAAATCTGCAGACGCTTTCTTTACGGACATTTTAAAGAAAGGCGCTTCACCATCGACACGACAGGATGGAAACCTGGTGTGTATGTCGTGCGTGCTGTTATAGGCGATGAAGTGCTGAATGAAAAGGTAATAGTAAATTAATTAGGTGATTGTAATTGCCCGCCATGAATTGCACATAAAGGGCGCAGAGGTACCAGGTTCCTCTGCGCCCTTACATGAGTTGTCCCATTGTGTTAAATTTGTATAAATAATCAATGGCTCACGCAGTATTTTGGCTGTTTTGCAGTTATATTTGTAGAACAGTTTAAAAAAGAAGTTATGAAAAAGGTTATTCTTAACGTTGGAATGGCGCTGTTGGCAATGGGATTGCTGACGGCTTGCAGTAGTGGGAATGATGTGGTGGAGGTGCCTGATCAGCCAAAGCAGGAACAGCCGAAGCCTGACAATCCCAAGGAGGATGAGCCGGAAAACCCTGATCCCGAAGACAGCATGGTGGTGGATATGCTGCCTCAGACCCGTGCCATTCAGCTGACGGAGGAGCAGCGGGAATTTGCCAAGAAGAACAACGACTTCACCTTTAACCTCTATCGTGCCGTCAATGATGCCCAGCAGGAAAGGAAGAGCATCGTCACCTCGCCGCTGAGCGTGACCTACGTGATGGGAATGCTCAACGACGGAGCCGCAGGGAAGACTGAGGAGGAGATTACGAGCGTGCTGGGCTTCGGGGCTGGCGACAAGGCTGCCGTCAATGCCTATTGTCAGGCACTTATCCAGCAGGCACCGTTGGCCGATCCCTCCGTCACGCTTCAGATTGCCAACATCGTGGCGGCAGACGAGGATGTGGTCTTGGAGGATACCTATAAGCAGAATATGAGTGATTACTACGAGGCCGATGTGGCTTCGCTCGACTTCTCGGAACCCGCCTCGCTCGACTATCTCAACGGCTGGTGCAACGAGAAGACCGAGGGCATGATTCCGAAGATTATCGACCAACTGAGTCCAGAGGCCAAGCTCGTGCTGATGAATGCCATCTACTTCAAGGCCACATGGACGGAGAAGTTCGACGAGCAGGATACGAAGGAAGAAACATTCACCAAGGCCGACGGCACTGCCGCCACGGTCCCCATGATGTATCGGAACGCGCTGATCCAGTATGGTGCCAACGACGTCTTCTCGTCGGTATGCCTGCCTTTCGGCAGCGGCGACAAATATAGGATGTATGTGCTGCTCCCCTCTGAGGGCAAGTCGGTGGATGATGTCGTCAATGTGCTTACCAATGACTTTTGGGAAAAGAACAGGCCTGTCGGAAATGCCGTCGTGGATCTGAAACTGCCTCGCTTCAAGACCAACAGCGACATCAGGCTGAATGATCTCATCAGCCAGTTGGGGGCTCCCTCGATGTTCGACAGCGAGAAGGCAGATTTCGCAGGCATCAGCAAGAACTACAAGGATTTGTACGTCAGTCTGCTGAAGCAGAAGGCCGCCATTGAGGTTTCGGAAGAGGGTACGAAGGCAAGCGCCGTGACGGTAGCCATGATAGATACCACCTCAGGCCCGATGGATTATGAGAAAGCCACCTTCCACGCCGATCGTCCGTTTGTCTATCTGATCCAGGAATGGGACACCAGGGCCGTCTTCTTCATCGGAACCTACGAAGGGGATCTGTAGGGAATCAAATACATGTTGCGCCACAGAATTGGAAATCTCCTGCAAAAAAATACTAATTATCTGCCCATAATTGAAGATAATTGAAATCTTTTAGTTACTTTTGCAGAAATTATAGATTATAACTTAGAACTATGGCAAAAAAGAAAATCCAATTCAGTCTCGTTTACAGAGACATGTGGCAGAGTTCAGGCAAGTTCCAGCCTCGTAAAGACCAACTGGAGCGTATTGCCCCGGCAATCATCGACATGGGCTGTTTCGCCCGAGTGGAAACCAATGGCGGCGCCTTCGAGCAGGTGAACCTGATGGCTGGCGAAAATCCTAACCTCGCAGTTCGCGCTTTCTGTAAGCCCTTCAACGAGGTGGGTATCAAGACCCACATGCTTGATCGTGGTCTGAACGCTCTCCGTATGTATCCCGTTCCCGACGATGTTCGCGCGTTAATGTATAAGGTGAAGCATGCCCAGGGTGTTGACATCACCCGTATCTTCTGCGGTCTGAACGATACCCGCAATATCATCCCGAGTATCAAGTGGGCCAAGGAAGGCGGCATGACCCCGCAGGCCACGCTGTGTATCACCACCTCCCCAATTCATACCGTAGACTATTACGCTGCCATCGCCGACGAGGTGATTGCTGCCGGAGCCGAGGAAATCTGTCTGAAGGATATGGCAGGTATCGGACAGCCCGCCATGCTGGGTAAGCTGACGAAGGCTATCAAGACCAAGCACCCCGACATCATCGTGCAGTATCACGGACACTCTGGCCCGGGACTCTCGATGGCCTCTATCCTGGAGGTATGTAACAACGGTGCCGACATCATCGATACCGCCATCGAGCCGCTCTCTTGGGGTAAGGTGCATCCGGATATCATCTCCGTGCAGTCGATGCTGAAGAACGAGGGCTTCGAGGTGGCCGATCTGAATATGAACGCCTATATGCAGGCTCGTACGCTGACACAGGAGTTCATCGACGACTGGCTGGGCTACTTCATCAATCCTGCCAACAAACACATGTCGTCGCTGCTCTTAGGTAGCGGTCTGCCTGGTGGTATGATGGGCTCGATGATGGCCGATCTCGGTCCTATCCAGAAGATGATTAATAAGGAGCGCGAGAAGAAGGGTGAGTCGACTCTCACGATGGACGATATGCTCGTGAAGCTGTTCAACGAGGTAGAATACGTATGGCCGAAGGTGGGTTATCCCCCATTGGTGACGCCGTTCTCGCAGTACACCAAGAACATCGCCCTGATGAACCTGCTGACAATGGAGCAGGGCAAGGGCCGCTACGTGATGATGGACGACGCCATCTGGGGCATGATCCTCGGTAAGAGCGGCAAGGTGCCCGGCACCATCGCGCCTGAACTCATCGAACTGGCTGAGAAGAAGGGACTTAAGTTTACTGATGCCGATCCGCATACGCTGCTCGAGAATGCCCTCGACGGCTTCAAGAAGGAGATGGACGAGAACGGCTGGGAGTATGGACCCGACAACGAAGAACTCTTCGAGTTGGCCATGCACCCCGAGCAGTACCGTCCGTTCAAGAGCGGTCAGGCCAAGAAGCAGTTGCTCGCTGACATCCAGAAGGCGAAGGATGCCAAGCTGGGTGGCGGCCAGAAGATCTCTCAGGAGGAGATCGATGCCATCAAGCACGCCAAGGCTGATGCCGTGAAGAGTCCGCTTGCCGGACAGCTCATCTGGAGCTTCGGCGGCGAGGGTGTCTTGGCACCATGCATCGAGCCGTTCATCGGCCAGAAGTACAAGGAGGGCGACACATTCTGCTACCTGCAGACGAAGTGGGGCGAGATCGTGGAGATTCCTGCAGCCCTGGGCGGTAAGCTCGTCGACATCTCTGTGAAGCCTGGGCAGAATATCCGCCAGGGCGACACGATTGCATGGATTGAACGCGAAGCATAATGGACTACCAATCAATTATCGATAAATATTATCCGTCGGAGAATGAACTCCGGCGGATATTATTAGTGCATAGCCGGCAGGTGGCTGATCGCTGTTTGCTGATAGCGAAGAAGCACCCGGAGCTGAAACTCGACGTGGAGTTCCTCGAAGAGGCTGCGATGCTCCATGATATCGGCATTTTCCGTTGTAATGCCCCTGGTATCCAATGTTTCGGCACCGAACCCTATATCCGTCATGGCATCATCGGCGGCGAGATCCTGCGGCAGGAAGGGTGGGGGCGCCATGCCCTCGTCTGTGAACGGCATACGGGAACGGGCCTCTCAAAGTGGGATATCGAACAGCAGCAGCTGCCTCTGCCTCATCAGGACTTCATGCCTGTGGTGCTTGAGGAACAGGTGGTATGCTATGCCGATAAGTTTTATTCGAAGACCCATCCAGGCAGCGAACGCTCTGTCGTAGATGCCATGCGCAGTCTTGAGAAATTTGGCTGGGACGGCGTGCATCGTTTCCAGAAATGGGTTGACATGTTTGAATAAATACCCTTAATTCCGTAATAATCTGTGTTAATCTGTAACAGAACTCGGAATTTATTTGTAATTTTGCACCCGTGAAAAGAAAATCAGCTCTGATTCTGATGCTGTTTGCTATCATGCTGATGATGGCGGAGGTGCCCCTTGCGCTCTATTCCAAGAGAACAGGACACCTTAACATGGCTGATTCTCTAGGGGCAGATACGTTGCTTATACCAGGGCAAGAGGCTGCCATCAAGCTGAAGCGCGACACTTCGACGATGGACTCCATCGAGCTGGCTATCTATAAGCACAACAAGGCCGTCGACGACTCTCTGGCTCAAGACAGTATCAACAAGAGCCGCAAGAACGGTATCGATTCACCTGTGGACTATTCGGCTAACGACTCGTTGACTTATAGTGCCGCCAACGGTCTGGCCCATCTCTATGGTGATTCAAAGGTGAAATACCAGAACATGGATCTCGCGGCGGATCATATCTACATGAGTCTCGACAGTAATCTGGTACATGCCAACTCCCGGATGGATACGACCACGAACAAGCCCATCGGTTCTCCTGTATTTAATATGGGCAGTGATACTTACGAGACGGGAGAGATGGCCTTCAACTTCAAGACCAAGAAGGGTATTATCGAGGATGTCTACACCCAGCAGGACGACGGCTACCTGACCAGTGAGATTTCCAAGCGCGGTGCAGATGGAGAAATGTTCCTGCAGCATGGCCGCTATACGACCTGCGATGATCCCCATCCTGATTTCTATCTCGCCATGTCGAGGGCGAAGGTGCGTCCTGGTAAGGATGTGGTCTTCGGACCTACCTATCTGGTGGTGGCCGACGTGCCTCTGCCTTTTGCCGTGCCTTACGGATTCTTCCCTTTCACGAAGAGTTATTCAAGTGGCTTGATCATGCCGACTTATGGTGACGAGATGGAGCGCGGCTTCTATCTCCGTGACGGTGGCTATTACTTTGCCATCAGCGACAAGATGGACTTGAAACTCGTCGGCGAGATTTACACAAAGGGTTCCTGGGGTATACGTGCTGAGTCGAACTATAAGAAGCGTTATCGTTATAGCGGCTCTTTCCTGTTCAGCTATCAGAATACGATTTTTGGTGAGAAGAATACGCGAGATTACTCGAAAGAGTCGAGCTATAAGATACAATGGCGTCATACGCAGGATCAGAAGGCCAACCCTTTCAGCACACTCTCGGCACAGGTAAACTTTGCGTCGTCGAGCTACGAGAAGAATAATCTTAACTCGATGTATAACCCTCAGACGCGATCGCAGTCTACGCGTACCTCTTCAGTTTCTTATACCACGAATTTCTCCAGTATCGGCATGTCGATCATCTCCTCATTCGAACTGAACCAGAATATGCGTGACTCGTCAATCTATGTGAAACTTCCAGGAATGAATATTAGTGTGTCGCAGTTCTATCCATTCCGGCGGAAGAAGGCTGCAGGAACGCAACGCTGGTATGAGAAGATCAGCATGAGCTACACGGGACAGCTGAAGAACGAGATCAACACGAAGGAAGACTTGCTTTTCAAGTCGAAATTGAATAAGGACTGGCTTAACGGCATGATGCATACAATCCCCATCAAGGGCAACTTCTCGCTGTTCAGCTATCTGAACGTGACGCCTTCATTTAACTTCCGCGACCGGACTTATACGCGGAAGACCCTCCGTTCATGGAATCCCGACACGCAGAAAGAGGTGGCCGACACCGTGTCAGGTTTCTATAACGTCTATGACTGGGACCTCAGCCTGCAGCTCTCAACGAAGGTCTATGGCTTCTGGGTGCCTAACCGCAAGATCTTCGGTGATAAGATTCAGGCTATCCGTCACGTGATCACCCCAACTGTGGGCTTTACTTACTCTCCGGATTTCAGCGCCAGTCGCTATGGCTATTATGAGACATACCAGAAAACCGATTCCAAGGGAAACGTGTCGCTTGTAGAGTATTCACCTTTCCAGGGTGGCGCATTCTCACCGCCTTCCACCGGCAAGCGTGGGAGCATGAACTTTGAGCTGGGCAACAATCTCGAGATGAAGATCAAGAGCGAAGACGATACGACGGGCTTCAAGAAGATATCGCTTATCGATGAGTTCAAACTCTCGACGAGCTATAATTTCGCTACCGACATTCAGCCGATGGGACCCGTCAATGCCACTTTGCGCCTGAAACTGTCGAAGAGCTATACGCTCAATCTCAGTACCAGCTTCGCCTCTTATGTCTATGAGGCTGATTCTGTGGGGGCTACACCTCGCATCAGCAACAACAAGACCTATTGGGAACAGGGAAAGATAGGCCGTATGCAGAGTCTTTCGCAGAACTTCTCCTATACCCTTAACAATGAGAAGATAGGCAACTTCATCAAGCTATTGAAGGGTGAGAAGATAGACAAGAAAGACAAAAACAAGAAACGGACTGAAGAGGACGACGAATGGGACGACAACATCGAATCGAACATCGATACAGATATGGAGAAGGCCAAGCATGCAGCGAAGCGTGGCGAAAGTTCGAAAGCCGAAACCGACGAAGACGGCTATATGACTTTCAAGATGCCGTGGAGCCTGAGTCTGGGCTATGGTATCTCCATACGTGAGGATACTGATTTGAAGAAGTTCAACTATGACACGATGCGCTATCCTTATAAGATAAGCCAGACCCTGAACGTCAGCGGAAACGTGCGTATCAGTGACGGTTGGAACATCAATTTCTCCTCGGGTTACGACTTCGACAATAAGAAGATCTCCATGACGACAGCGTCGTTGAGTCGTGACCTCCATTGCTTTAATATGTCATGCTCTGTCGTATTGGCACCTTATACCAGCTACAACTTCTCGTTCCGCTGTAATGCCTCTACGCTTACCGATGCCTTGAAGTATGACAAGCGCAGTAGTGCTACGAATGCTGTACAATGGTATTAAATCTCTAACTATAAAGACTAAGAAAGATAGATGGCTGAGCTACCCAACATGATTCAAGATCTGGCCCTCATATTGGTTGTGGCCGGTGTCGTGACGCTGATTTTCAAGAAACTGAAGCAGCCTTTAGTGTTAGGCTATATCGTTGCCGGTTTCTTGGTGAGTCCCCACATGCCTTATACCGCATCTGTGGCTGACATGGAGAGCGTTCATCTCTGGGCGGATATCGGTGTGATGTTCCTGCTGTTCTCGTTGGGTCTTGACTTCTCGTTCAAGAAGATTCTTCGCATGGGTGCCTCGCCGATTATCTCAACCTGTACGATTATCTTCAGCATGTCGATGCTTGGTGTCTGTGTAGGCCAGCTCTTTGGATGGGCCAAGATGGACTGTATCTTCCTCGGTGGTATGCTTGCCATGTCGTCGACGACGATTATCTATAAAGCCTTTGACGATCTTGGCCTTCGGCAACAGCAGTTCGCCGGTCTGGTGATGTCGGTGCTGATACTGGAGGATATCCTGGCAATCGTCATGATGGTGATGCTGAGTGCCATCGCCCGTGGCAATGATGTCGGCGGTGGGCAGATGCTTGAGTCGGTCATGCGCATTGGCTTCTTCCTGATATTGTGGCTTGTGGTGGGTATCTTTGCCATTCCACTCTTCCTGCGCTCTGTGCGCCAACTCATCAATAGTGAGGTGCTGCTTGTGGTGTCTCTGGGACTCTGTTGCGCTATGGCAGTCTTCTCTACGAAAGTCGGATTCAGCTCTGCTTTCGGCGCTTTCATTATGGGTAGTATCTTGGCAGAGACCGTTGAGGCTGAGCGTATTGAGAAACTCGTAGAGCCTGTAAAGAACCTCTTCGGCGCCATCTTCTTCGTGTCTGTCGGTATGCTTGTCGATCTCAATATCCTGGTTGAATATGCCTTGCCGATTTTCACCCTCGTGCTGACAATACTCGTTGGTCAGGCTGTCTTCGGGACGTTCTCCTTTATGCTGGGAGGCGAATCGCTGAAGTCGGCTATGCGTTGCGGTTTCTCGATGGCTCAAATCGGTGAATTCTCGTTTATTATTGCCTCGCTGGGCTTGTCGCTCGGGGTCATTAGTGATTTCCTCTATCCGGTGGTGGTAGCCGTATCCGTTATAACCACTTTTCTCACACCTTACATGATACGGCTTGCCACGCCGGCTTATAATAAGCTGGAGCGTCGGCTGCCAACAAAAATGACAAAGTTGCTGAACCAGGTGAACATCGGCAGTCAGCATACGCAGGAAAAAAGCAAGTGGAAGAAACTGCTGACGCAGATGTCTATCAACACCATCATCTATTCGATTCTCACTTCAGCCGTTATTGCCGTCATGTTCACTTTCGTGCTGCCTTTTATGCGTAAGATGCTGCCAGGATGGCATCTCCATTGGTATGCTAACGCCATCACAGGTTTTCTCACCGTTGTGCTCATTGCTCCTTTCCTTCGTGCGATGGTGATGAAGAAGAATCGCAGCGAGGAATTCAAGGCATTATGGGCTGAGAGCAACCGGAATCGTTTCCCGTTGTTGTTTACGATTCTCGTGCGTATGGTTATTGCTATCACCTTTATTTTCTATATCTGTAATTACCTTAGCCGCTTTACGAATGCATTGATGATAACCATCGGCGTTATTGTTGTGCTGATGATTGTCTTCTCTCGTTGGGTGAAGCACCGCAGTATCACCCTGGAACGCCTGTTTATACAGAATCTGCGTTCACGGGATATTGAGGCTCAGGTGCATGGAAAGAAACGCCCGCTGTATGAAGGCCGTCTGCTTGACCGTGATATCCATATTGCTGACTTCGAGGTGCCTTCTGACTCAGAGTGGATGGGGCAGACGCTGAAACAGCTGAACTTCGGGCAGAAGTATGGTGTGCACATCAGCAGCATCCTTAGAGGCGGTCATCGCATCAATATTCCTGATGGCGACTATGTGATTTTCCCGGGTGATATCCTTCAGGCAATCGGTAGTGATGCGCAGTTCACGGCTTTCCGCGATGCCCTCGAAAAGGAGCGCCTTGGAGCAGATACAGAGATAGAAAAGCGTGAGATGCTTCTGCGGCAGCTCATCATTGGCAATGACAGCCCGTTTATCGGTAAGTCACTCATCGAGAGCGGTATACGTGATCAGTATAGTTGCATGGTCATCGGTCTTGAAGAAGGAAAGGAAAGCCTTTCCGTCTACAAGCCTACCCGTAAGTTCCAGGAAGGTGACATTATCTGGGTTGTCGGTGAGCGTGAGGCCCTTGACTGCCTGCTCCATGCCGCTGCGACTAATCGTTGAAGCCTGCTGTCAGCTCGCAGATACGGATAATCACCTGCATTGCCTTTTCCATCGACTGGATGCTTACGAACTCGTAAGGTCCGTGGAAGTTTACACCACCAGCGAAGATATTGGGGCAGGGGAGACCGCGGAAAGAGAGTTGGGCTCCGTCAGTACCGCCACGGATGGGCTTTACTTTCGGTGCTACGCCACAATCCTGCATCGCATGTAGCACCACATCGATCACATGCATCTGGGGATCAATCTTCTCCTTCATATTGTAGTACTGATCCTTCAGTTCGACGGTTACCGTTCCTTCACCGAAGGCTTCGTTCATCTGTTCTGTACAGCGCAGTACGAATCGCTTACGATCCTCGAATCTGTCACGATCGTGGTCACGGATGATGTAGCTTAGTTTGGCACGCTCTACGTTACTCTCAATACCCAGCAGATGGTAGAAACCTTGGTAACCTTCTGTTGTCTCAGGCCTTTCGGTCTCGGGTAACATCTCTGCGAATTTGGCTGCCAGGGCGTTGGCGTTGACCATTTTGCCCTTGGCATAGCCTGGATGTACGCTAACGCCTTTGATATGAACCTTTGCGCTGGCAGCGTTGAAATTCTCGAATTCCAGTTCCCCCACGTCACCGCCGTCCATCGTGTATGCCCAGTCACATCCGAATTTCTCGATATCGAAATAATGGGCACCCATGCCGATTTCCTCATCGGGGTTGAAAGCGATGCGGATATCGCCATGTTTCACCTCCTTGTGATCCCTCAGCCAGCACATCGCCTGTACAATCTCGGCAATACCAGCCTTGTCGTCTGCACCTAACAGCGTGTGTCCATCGGTCACAATCAAGTCCTCGCCTATATGCTGCAGCAGCTCAGGGAATTTCTTCGGCGAACTCACGATACCTTCAGAAAGTTGTATATCTGAGCCGTCGTACTTGCTGACAATCTGTGGCTTGATATCTGCACCGGAACAATCAGGACTCGTGTCGTAATGAGAGATGAAGCCGATGGTTGGTGTCTTTCCCTTGAAGTTTGCCTTCAGCGTGGCATAGATATAACCCTTATCGTCCATCTCAACATCGCTGAGACCTTCGTTCTCCAACTCCTTCTTCAGATAGTCGGCAAACACCAGTTGCTTCGAAGTGCTTGGCACGCAGTCGCTGTCTTCAGCCGACTGCGTGTCAAACTTGGTATAGTTCAGAAATCGTTCAGTAATGTCCATATAATCTTATGCCTGCATGTCGTAAACCACTTGCATAAGCTGCTTGCCCAGATCATCAGCGAGTTCCATGGTCGATGCCTCGCTATAGACGCGGATGATAGGTTCGGTATTTGATTTACGGAGGTGTACCCAACGGTCGGGGAAGTCAATCTTCACACCGTCGATATCATTGACTGTTGCGGAAATGTCCTTTGCGAACATCTCTTTCACTTTCACAAGGATTGCATCGACATCGGTCTCTGGGGTGAGGTCAATGCGGTTCTTTGCTATCTGATAATCAGGGAAGGTGCGGCGCAACTCACTGGCTGTACAACCTTTCTGTGCAAGACTTGACAGGAAGAGGGCAATACCAACGAGGGCATCGCGGCCATAGTGGCTCTCGGGATAGATGACTCCGCCGTTGCCTTCGCCGCCGATGACAGCACCAACTTCCTTCATCTTTGTGGTGACGTTTACCTCTCCGACAGCAGCTGCCGTGTATTGACCGCCATGTTGTTTTGTCACGTCGCGCAGGGCTCGGGTACTGCTCAGGTTAGAAACAGTATTGCCAGGTGTATGACTCAGTACGTAGTCGGCCACGCTGACAAGGGTGTACTCTTCACCGAACATGGTGCCATCCTCACAGATAAAAGCCAGACGATCGACATCAGGATCGACAACAATGCCGAGATCGAAACCGCCTTGCTTCATTTTATCCATGATGCCGTGGAGGTTCTTCTCCAGAGGCTCGGGATTGTGGGCGAAATCACCGGTACATTCACCATTGAGAATCTCGAACTCAACGCCCAGACTCCTGAAAAGGTCAGGTAAGATAATGCCACCTACAGAGTTGATGGTGTCAGCACAAACGCGGAACTTACGCTTCTTAATTGCCTCAATATCAACGAGCTTCAAGTTAAGCACAGCGTCAATATGGCGTTTGTTGTAAGTATCATCAATCGTACAAGAACCTAGTTTGTCGACTTCTGCATAGTTGAAACCCTCCTTTTCTGCCAATCTGAGTACTTCGGCACCATCGGCAGCAGTAAGGAACTCTCCCTCGCGGTTAAGGAGTTTCAAAGCATTCCATTGACGGGGGTTATGTGAAGCGGTGATGATAATACCACCATCAGCTCCCGACATACGCACGGCCAACTCTGTGGTTGGTGTGGTAGCATAACCGATATCTATCACATCGTAGCCCATACCCATGAGAGTTCCGACTACAACATTACGAACCATCTGTCCAGAAATACGACCATCACGGCCAACAACAATCTTTTTACCTCCTATGAATTGCGCATAGGCAGTTGTAAACTTAACGATATCCAAGGGATTCAGCGTGTCGCCTGTCGGGCCGCCAATGGTTCCGCGGATACCGGAAATAGATTTAATCAGTGTCATCTTATTAATTATTATATCTCTTTTTCGTATGTAATCTCATAATGATATGGTGTCACGTTGCTGGATGCTACA
Source organism: uncultured Prevotella sp. (assembly GCA_900314995.1). GTDB lineage: Bacteria > Bacteroidota > Bacteroidia > Bacteroidales > Bacteroidaceae > Prevotella. The sequence continues at coordinate 18,193 of OMXK01000040.1, read as the reverse complement.
GCGTGACCTTGTGCATGGGGAACGATAATGCGAACCTTGGCAACCTCGTCGTTAAGACTCTGCGGACGACCTACATGGATATATGTAAGAGGAACAAGCCAACCGGGAGGAACCACTGCTGAATAAGTAGCCTTCATGACCCCACTGACGAAAGCTGCGGTGTAGTTGCTGCCGGTACGTGACACATACATAATGTCTGGCGTACTAGGTAACTGGTCGTTACGAACCTGCATGGTGTCCTGAAGGATGTTGTACTCGGAAAAACGGCAGATGAGGTTGGTGGTTTCGCCATCCTTCACAATATCACCGCAGCCTTCACGCACAATCTGCAGATAGACACCATTCTTGTTGAGTTTGACATATTCGTTGCGATCCACGTTTGTCTTCATGCCCTGACTCTTGAACTGATCTTCAGAGATGATGGTGATGGAACGGTCGGATATGAATTTCTCAATAGCATTGCGCTCCTTTTCCTTCTTGTCGCCATAGGTCTCGTAGTTATTGCAACTGGCAAGAACCGCAGCAACAGCTATGAATATAAATAGGAATCTCTTCATCGCTTTTTTTCTTTTGATGGTGCAAAAGTACAAAAAAGAAGTGACAAGTGGCTGATGAGGGTTGAAAAAGTTATCATGCCTTGTCTTTTTTTAACTTAATCACTTCTTTAGCAGGGTGTCGTAGGCTTCAATTGCCCGATTCACGGTAGCGATGGCTTCTTCCATCGTGCCGTTGATACGACCGCCAGAGGCATTGAGGTGCCCGCCTCCATTGAAGAACTCCTCGGCCATCTTGTTGCAGGGGAAATCGTCGACAGAACGCAGACTGACCCAGACAATGTTTGGTTTGTCGGTATCCTCCCGTAAGGAGATGGAGAGTTTCAGTCCCTTGATCTGCTGTGGAATGTTTACCAGTCCTTCAGCGTCGCCCTTTATGAAGTGGAAGCGTTTCTGCTCCTGGCGTGTCAGCGAATAGTAAGCTGCATGGGATTCCGGTAGGTAAACCAGTTTCTCATACATCACGAAACCCATCAGACGGATGCGGCTCTCGGAATAGTTGTGGTAGACGTTACGGTAAATCTTGTCCTTGTCGATATGCTTGGTGAGAAGTTCACCAATGATAAAGTATATCTCACTACGGGTGCTGTTATAGAGGAATCCGCCCGTATCAGTCATCATGCCGCAATAGATGGGGATAGCAAACTGTTTTGAAAGTCTGTTGAAGCCATCCAGTTGCCAGACGATACGGAATACCAGTTCACAGGTGCTGCTGAGATCGGGGTGGGAGATTGTGAGGACAGCAGGTACATCGGGATCCAGATGATGGTCGATAAGTACCTTGGGGGCTGTCGAACTGACAAGCGCCTTTTCCATCTCATCGACGCGCGAAGTTGTGTTGTAGTCGAGACAAAATACGAGGTCGGCAATCTTGAAGAGCATGTCACACTTCTCGGGATGCTTGTCATAACGTACGATTTTCTCCGTGTTGGGTATCCACGACAGGAAGTCTGGATACTGGTCAGGGACGATGATTGTAGGCTCCTTGCCTATTGAACGCAGGTACTCTGCCCATCCCAGAGTAGAACCGATAGCATCGCCATCAGGACTCTTATGACAGGTAATGATGATGTTCTTAGCATCAGAAATCAGGTGGCTTAGTTGGGCCACCTGATCACTTGTCAGTATGTCTATATTCATTTAAAACAGTTTGTTGGGATAAACGCCATCGTTGACGAGTTGCTGGATACGGGCAACGGTAGACTCGCGGTCTGCGGCATAAGTGACACCAAACCACTTGCTGGTGGTATCGAGTACTTCGACTGTGGCAGTGCCGTTGTTGATGAGTTTGTTCACCATCAACGGGATAAAGAACTCAGCCTTCAGGTTCTCCATGTTCTTCGGGTCGCTAAGGAACTCCTTGAACTCAGCCTCTGAATAGTCGAAATAGTCGGGCGTGAAGCCCCACATATTCATTGATACGGGCGTATTGTCGTCGACAACAACCCACTGGCCGTTCTCGTCCTTATAGCGGATAGGCTCACTGGCAGCACCGGCATTGGAGCCGTCTTCAGCGCAGCGTACAATCTCTGTACGCTCAACGACTGTTGTCAGATGTCCCTTGTCATTCTTTGAACAGATGCCGCGGGCTACAGTTCCGTTCTCTGAAAGGGTATTGCCAACACGGAAACCTACCATCGCATACTGGTTCTTGGCACCCTCAGGGAGATTTGCCAGGAATTTGCCTATAACCATAAAGGCGTCACGATTGTAGAAATCGTCACAGTTGATGACGCAGAACGGCTCTTTGATGACGTCCTTACCCATCAGGACAGCATGGTTTGTGCCCCACGGCTTCTGGCGACCTTCGGGAACGCTGAAACCTGCGGGCAGGGCATCGAGTGCCTGGAAGCAGAGCTCACATTTTACCTTACCCTCGTATTTGGCCAGGATCTGTGTGCGGAACTGCTCCTCAAAGTCTTTGCGGATTACCCACACAATCTTGCCGAATCCAGCCTGGATGGCATCGTATATACTATAGTCCATAATGGTCTCACCGTTTGGTCCCAGACCATCGAGCTGTTTCAGACCGCCGTAGCGGCTTCCCATACCTGCTGCAAGCAGAAAAAGCGTTGGTTTCATAATGCAATATTATATTAGTATTGAATATTTGACTGCAAAGGTAATAAAAAGAATCCGATAAAGTGAAGTATTAACGCGCCTTAACATTAGAAATTTAGAATGGATAACCGATGGCAAAGTTCAGCGTGTGGAGATCTTTGAAGCGTTCGACATTGAAGAAATAGCCTGAGACACCATTGTCGCAGGGGAGGTGGAGGGCGATACCCCAGTCAAGTCGAATCACGAGGAATCCGAGGTCGTAACGCAGTCCGAAGCCTGTGCCAAGGGCGATGTCCTGGAAAAAGCGCGAGCCTCTGAATGTCATGCCGTCTGTCCATGCCTTCATGGCGTAATAGGCTTCTTCACCAGATTGTTCTATGCCATCATCGTCAATGAAGGGGCCGGCAGCTTCCCATTCTTCTTTTGTACCGATATCGTATTCACGCAGCCGCCATACGTTGCCGGCATCGAGGAAGACAGCTCCCTTCAGGTTGCCGAAAATCGGTGTGCGATACTCCAAATTTGCCACCAGTTTCAGGTCGCCGTTACGCATCAGATAGAACAGTTGTTTCGACTGTTGGTCTTTAAAGCCGAGATCTGTGAAGCTACCAGGGCCGATGTCACGTACCAAGAAGGCACGGATGCTGTTGGCGCCACCTACATAAAACTGCTCTGAGAATGGTGTCTCATCGCTGTTCCCGTAACACCATACGACTCCTGCATTCACGTGTCCGACGAGGCTCGACTCCATACCAATGCTCCAGGTCTTGGTGAAGTCAGTCTCCAGGCGTAAGAACTGGGAATATGGGTTCTTGAACATCATCTTGCCTTTCTGGTTGAAGGACTTGCCTCGTGCCAAGTCGATGAGTGAGGCAATATTGCCCGATTCCTCAATGGTGGTCTCCCAACGGATCGGGTTGCGTAGTGTGGCAGGACTCGTGTAGGTATAGGTGTAGCGCATCTTGGGAATGAAATAGTCGCCCAATGTACGTTCCAAATGAGGATATTTAGCTTCCAAAGAATCGTATTTGTCTGTCCGGGTGTTCTTGTATTGGTATTTTAGCGTGAGGGGAGAGTATTCGTGCTGGCTTGTTGCCGACGATTGCCAGCGGTAAGTCCACTCACCTGTAACAACGTGCATCTTGTAATATTCTGGACGGCGTATAATGTCGGTAGAAACTTTTGCATAGGTGGTGGGGGTAGAGAAGAAACGACGGCGACGGATGCGGCGCCCGTTCTTATCCCTGCGAATACGGTCGCTATTGTAGAATGGTGCAATGATGCGTGGGAACTCGATGCTGACATCGGCACCATATTGATAAGTGGCACGGTCAGTACTATGGCCTCGCTGCCACTCGTATGAGCCGTGAAGGTTGATGTCGAGTTTCTCTCCTCCATGGAAGAGGTTACGGCGCGTGAAACCGATTTTCGCCTCAGGGCCATAGCGCCCGTTGGTGCGACCGATGGCATTGCATTCGATATAGAAATCGTAGGGCTTGTCGAGTACGCAGTTCAAGCGCAGGTCGAGGGTGTCGGTATCAGGACGGGGGGTAAACTGGAAATCTGTCGAAGAGAAGACACCAGTAGCGTTAATCTTATTGGCTGACTCCAGATAGTTGTCATAGCTGAACATCTGGCGGGGCCTGAGCTTCAAGTCCTTGAGGATGATACGTGGACGGATAGGCGGCTTCTTGCCATTGAAATAGATTGTCAGATGCCGTCTGCGGACGCTGTCTGTGAGCTGTTCGCGCGCAGATTTGCGGAATTGCACATTGATGTTACCGATATACCATTTCCGGAGTGCTTCACTGGGCAGGTCGTTTGCAAGCTGAAAGCGTAATTGTGCCTTGTCTGCCACCATGAAGGTATCCGCCAGATAAGAGGCATAGTTACTGTTGTAATAGTAATAGCCGTTATTACGGAAAAGACTGCTGATGCGGCTGCGTTCACCGTCGAGTGAGGCCAGGCTGAAGGCATTGCCACTCCGTATCAGCGATTCTTCCTTGGTAGAGTCGATGAGTGCTTGTAAGGGTCTGGGGAAGTTGGTGTATGCCACGCTGTCGAGTGTGTATAGGGAATCGAGGTGCACGGTATAGCCGATCTTGCACTTCTTGGGATTCTTCTGAGGCACCAGTTCGTATTGGACATCACCTCTGAAGTAGCCATTGTTCTGGAGAACGGAACGGGCGATGGAGGCACGCAGCGCAGGATTCACCTTGCTCATGAGTACAGGCGACTTACCGAACGATTTTGTCATCCATTTGGCAAAGGCTGACTCCTTGCCTGCATACTTGTTGTACACCCAAAGGTGCCACGACCAGGGTACGGTGTAATAGCTGCTTCCGAAGAGCGAACCGTTGGGCTCTGTAGCAAGGGCGGCCTCTACTTCTTCCTTGGTGGTGGTGAGATGGTCGTCATAGGCTTTGTTTTCGTAGTTCTTGTCATCCGTATAGACAATCTTCGTCAGACCCGTGAACAACTGGTCGTCCTCGGGTATACCCTTCGTCATCGAACACGAAGCGAGAAGCGCTGTGGCCAACAGATATAGAATGCTATTTCGTTTCATGAGTGGTCGTGATTGAGTCAGTTCTTAAACTATCGCGCTGCAGGGTAGGCTGACGCATGCCTGGCATTGTCTGCCGCTGGCGCATCATCGGCTGAGGCTCTTTCTTCCAGAATTGCAGGATATCCCAGAAATTACTGAGTTTGCGGCGCCACACGAAACCTGCACCATACATACTGGTGTAGCCTTCGAGCCAGTCGTAGACGTTCTGTTGGAAGAACACCTTGACGTTCTGTGTGGCATTCTGGTTCAGACGGTATTCCATCGTGACGTTGTCGAAGAACGAGTTGCTTTGACCGCTATAATCGTTGCTGCCTGAGGACACCTTGCCTCCAATTTCCACCTTTAGACGGTTGTTCATGAAACGCTTGGCGAACTTGAACGAGTAGTCGGTATGCATCGAACCTGTGGCATCGGTCGTGTTGTCGATACCCACGCTGAGGTCAAGTGATTTCAGGGCTGAACCGGCGATACTGTTGATCTCGCTCTGCAGGAATGAACTGAGAGCAGAGTTCATGGAGAAACTGCCTGTGTTGCCGTCTGTCAGATACATGCCTGTTGTAAGCATGGTAACGGCTATCTTACCGCGCTCTTCGGTAGACATGGTTGCCAGTTCGCCACTCACGTTGTTGTCTTCTGGTGCTTCGATGATAAACTCCAGCCCCATGTCGTTGAGGGTCTTGGTGATGACGACACCGCAGTTGAAAACGACACTACGCCCTACGCCACTTTCATCCGTCACCGTAGCCTTGGTGCGCTCGGTTGCTGTGATATTCAGTTTGGGATTCATCGGATCACCCGTGAACTCTACATAACTGCCTTCCTTGATGTTGAAAGTCTTCAACGGGATAATGGGCAGCGAGTATTTCATCTCTCCGTCGGTGAGTGTGTAGCGACCTGTGAGGTGAATGCCGTCAGGGTCGTATTTCAGACGTAAGTCGCCTCCACCCATGAGATCTACATAGTTGGTCTGCTCGGCATTGAGATCACAGACGATATGGGCACCCTGCGACACGCTGATGGTAAGGTCTGCTTTGATACCACTGGGCATAGGCCGTGAGATGACGGTCTGGGTGGAATCGGTAAAGTCGGTAAATTTCACGAGATCGTTCAGACGGTTGTCTGCCGATAGGGGTGAGTCGAGCAGCATGTAAGTCATGTCTGTGGTGCCGAGCACATCGAGCCTACCTCGCATGTTCATCTCTTCCAACGGTCCTTGCAGTCGGGCGAAGAGATTGACGAAAGCCTTGCCGTAGGCGATGCTCTTTGCCTCTTGTTTGGCATTGATTAGCAATAGGTTACGGGCTCTCATCCGCATGTCGATCATGATGCGGTCCATATCACTGAAGTCGATGTCGCCCATCAGGTTCAGCGGCTCGTCATTATAGGCATAGAGTCCGAAGTTCTCCAACAACAGATGGCTTCCTACGATACGTACAGGGTCATTATCGAAACGCATGCGGATGCCGTATGGAATACTCACGAGATAGGCAGAGTCGACATAGATTTCGCCGTTGATATCGGGATGGGTTGTCGTTCCCTTGATCGACAGTTCGCCTTCGCCATAGCCCTCTAGACCGACAATCTGGTCGGGCACCATACCGTTGGCGATGGAGAGCGGCATACGTGTCATGGTGAATGTGGCGTCGATGACGCTTTCTCCTGTTCCTGACTGTTTTTTGTTCTGATAGATGCCGCTGAGCAGTCCGAATTCCTCCTCGTCGAGCATCAGACGGGCCTCAACGGCGTGGGTATCGTCTTCTTTCTGCAGATAGACCAGCTCGGTACTGATATTGCCGATAGGTGAGCCTTCATACGCCATATCCTCAACGGCCATATCGGTGGCAATGGAGTAGCGCTCGTTCTGATCCTGCAGGATATGGTAGTCGCCGTTAAGCCGCCCGGTGATCTTCGGCAGATAGGGAATCACGGAGGTGACCTCGCCCAAGTCGATGCGGTGCAGACTCAATGTCAGATCCTGCAGCATCGTAGAATCCTGATTCTCCGTATAGAGTTTCAAACCAGTCCTGTCGTCGGAGACAAGGTCTACCTTAGCCTGTATCTTCTTGTCTTTGGCGATGTAGATGAAGTTGTCCTTGTTCAAGTTGAACTCTTTGTAGCCGATGGTCGGGCGCTCGGGCATCAGCCTTAGGCGCAACCCTTTGTCTTCCATCTCGGCGGTGGCCCCGAGCCGTACACCCATCTTGCCTTTGGCATCGAAGTAGCGCAGTCCAATCAAGGCTCCGTGCTCGTGGATGTGGCCGTCGAGGAGGGCATTGAACACGAACTGGGGATTCTTCTTGTTGTTGCATATCTGTCCCTGATAGGATAGCCTGTCGCCTTTCTGAGTGAGGTTCAGACGGACGGTGTCTATGCGTGTGCTGTCGTAGTTCAGGGAGTAGAGGTGGCTGGTGCCATTGATGCCTGTCTCTGGTGAGGTGGTCAGGTCCAATGTCATCTCCTTGAAGTCGATGTCGAGCGCTCTGAGGAAATTGGCCACGGGGTTCTCGCGCTTGCTTTCCAGATGGAGCTTCATCTCTGGAAGCAGAGCCTTGATGGCAGGTTGGTTGATGATCTTGTTTTCAAACTGGGTCATCACGGTGTCTGTGAGGGTGGTCATCTGAGCGAGCATCTTCTCATAGCCTCCTCTGGCATCGAATTTCAGGATGAAGTCACCGCTCTGGGCTCTGACGACGGTGGTGTCGGTAAACAGCTTAAGCAGGATTCCTACGTCTCCTGGGTTGTAGGTCTTTTTGTCGTTCTTGATATACATCTCATTGAGACGCCCGCTGACATAGTGGGTGTTTTTCATGTCTGAGCTGATCTTCAGACTCCCATGGGTGCCGATTGTCAGATGTCTGTCCAAAAGACGCATCTGGTAGAGGTCGGCTTTCGTCAGGTCTGCGCTGACGGTACCTTCAACCTCCTTGGTGCTGAGCATCATGTCAACAGCCATATTGCCGTCGAAGATTTCATTGTGGCCTGTGATGCTGGCTTGGGCTCGTCCGTTTTCGAGGGTTGCCTGTGCGGTCAGGTTGTCGAGGTTCATGTAGCCGTACTTCAACAGTCTGATGTTGGCGTCGGCTGTCAGACGGCTCTGGCTGGAGAACAGATCCGTGCCGTAACCCTTGGCCTTGATATCGGCAGAGAGGGTGTAGATGGAGTCTTTAGGCAGGAAGTGGTGCAAGTTTAGTTGGTTGATGCTGATGTCGGCATCATAGGTCAGCCTTTCTGGCACCATTTCTCCCTTGGCATTCAGGGGGATGAGGGTACTGCCTTTCATCTTCACGTTGCCGTTGCCTTCGTGCAGGGTCATATCAAGATTATAGCGTGTACCGTCGGCTTTCAGTCTGCCGTCGATGCCCATGCCGTTGGGGATGCGGTATGTGTTGCTCATCTTGGGGTCGATCAGTGCCAGGATGAAGTTCAGTTCCTGAGTCTTGCCCTCTACCTTGATGTCTGCTTTCATCTTGTTGAGGTCTGTCACGTTGTCAACCGTTCCGTTCAGCGATGCGTGAACGGCTGTGGCGAGGTCGAGGTTGAGGCCTGTCAGTTCCATGTGCTGCATGTTGCCGTTGACGGAGCCTCGGATGTTGAGCGTATGGTTGGGGAAGTGCTCCATGAACTTCTGGGGCAGTTTGCCTGCAAATTTCTCGATATCCTGCTTGCCCAACTGAGCGAAGAGGCGCACTTTCATCTGCCCCGGGTTCTGGTCGTCGAAGGCGTTGAAATCGATATCTGCCTCTGCCATGATGTTCGAATCGGTGGTCTTGAGGGTCGTCAGCGGCAGTCTGATATGGTTGAAGGTGGAGTCAAGTGTCAGTCCACCCGTGAACTCATTGACCACAATGCCGCTCTTTTCCTTGAAGTATGTCTTGCGCACGAAGAGCGAGATGCCGTCATCGGTAAACCTGAGGGAATCGATGCCGAGCCTGAGGTCTCCTAAGGCGATGTGGTTGAGGTCGAGTCCTTCTGTCTCTGGCTCGTATCTGTTGTCGAAGGCGAAAAGGCCGTCGTTCCAGTCGAGGCTTCCTACCTTATAGATGTTACGGCCGACGTCGATCTGGGCTTTACGGGCCACGAGCTTGTTGAAGTTGAAACCCAGGTTCAGCGTGTCGCCTGGCAGATGCAGGGTAAGTGCGCTCTTGTGGAGGCTGAGGCTGTCGGCATTGAAGATCCATTTGAAGGTCGATGCCGTCGTATCTACGGCAGCCGTATCGCTCAGGGCGATGTCGAGCCTGGCGTCAGAAAGTCGGGCACCATTTACCTCTGCCGTTTCCTTGTCGAGGTCGATGCCATTCGAGGCAAGCCACAGATCGTCGAGTTCGCCTTTGATGCGCAGGTCGCTGATAAAGCCGTTGGTATTGATTTTTGCCTGATGGAGCGACAGCTCGTCGATGACCACCCGTTTCTTCAGCAATGGAAGTAGTCTGACGTCGGCAACGAGCTTCTTCACATCGGCAATCGTGTCCTTGAGGTGGGGGATAGAGTCGTTCTGCTTGATGGCCTTGAAGCCGTCGATGCCCAAATCGAGCGGAAACTCGAGGCTTACATGCTCCACCGTGATCTCCATGCCTGTCTTTTCCGAGGCGATGGCTACTACCTTCTGTACCGCCCAGTTCTGGATGGGTGGGAAATAGAGGAGTGCGGCGAGTATGACAAACAGCAGAATGGGTGTGAGAACCGCGATCCCAATCCACTTCAAATGTTTCTTCATTTGTAATCCATAATGTACATGTCAGCCAGAAAGTGGTCGTCGTCTTCATAGTCGAGCCAACCCGTAATCATACTATGTGTCATCGGGTCGCTGAAGGCAGCACGCTGTACTTGGCTGATGATCGTCTCATCCTTCTGGGGCAGGATGAAGAAGGAGGTCTCTCCGTAATAATGGTTCCTGATGGCTATCTCTCCCGTCACGATATTCGGCAGGGTATAGACGAACAGCGACGGACTGGGGAAATAGTTCTCCGGGTCCTTGATGGATTCCAGATAGCTCATGTCGGCATGAATCGACGAAGAGTGGTTGAACAGGATGATGGCCCGTTGCTCGTTCTCCGCGAATCGTTCCTTGCCCTCGGCTGTAATCAGCAGTTCCGAGGCGATGAACCCCAGTCGGCTCAGCATATCCATCTTGTAGAACTTGGGATAGTCGCCGATTGCCTGCTTATAGATGTGGGTCAGCATGCTTTTGCCTGAATCCTCACAGGCGACAGACTTGCCGTCGAGGGTTACGCTTGTTGGGGTAATCACGATGTGATGGCGCTTTTGGGGCTCTCCTTTGCGTGAGGGCGTGGCTTCTGCCTGTGGCGTCTTGGTGGCGAGCAGGGCTGCATTACAACCGCCAAAGCCCGAGATCAGCTTGATAAACGTGTGCTTGTCGGTCTCGGCGTTTGTGGCCGATACTTCTATCTTGCCGGAGACACCTAGCTCCTCAAAGCCTCTGGTGCCGATCAGCGTGTGGTCGTCGAGGGCATGCATCGTCAGTACCGTTTCCAGCACACCTGCTGCTCCCAGCGTATGACCGTAATAGCCTTTCAGACTGTTGACGAGCATACCGGCGAGACCTGCCCGCTGGATGGCTACCGACTCCATCTGATCCATAAACATCGTGGCTGTACCGTGAGCATTCACCAGAGCCAGCGAATCCACCGAGGTGGCATGAATGGCTGGTAACAGACAGCGGTAGGCACCTTCGCCTTTATTCGACGGGGTGCTGATATGATGGGCATCGTTTCTCACGGTGCCACAGCCGATGGCCCATGGTGTATCTTCCTGGGCGGGTGTTGCAGAGAGAACGATGGTGGCAGCCGCTTCGCCCAGGTTCATGCCCAGGCGCTCGATGTCGTAAGGACGACAAGCATGCTCGGCCATCGACTTGAACGACTGGAAGCCTGAGATGATGAATTTGTCGAGTACGTCGGCTCCACACACGATGGCATAGTCGTAGGTCCTGCTCTCCAGTAACCGCTGGGCGAGGATGATGCCCGAAAGCCCGGAGATACAGGCATTGCACACGACGATAGGACTGGTGGTTACACCCAGCACCTTCGCAATCCTGGCTGCACTCTCGCCTGGATGGATCACGTCCGACTGGGCTTCTGCGCTTCCCAGCAACTCTACGTTGGCCTTCGTGGTGCTCAGGATGAAGACCACATTCTTGGCAGCTATGTCGAAAGCCGTTTCTGCCAATGCCTGACGGACGGAGCAGACAACCATCGACTCGAAGCGCGTCAGACCTGCTACGGCCATCTCTTGATTCTGCGCCTCGGAAAAGACGGAAGCCGTGAACGGCTCGGGGATATCCCATTTGGTGGTGTGATACGACAGGGCGGTCTCACCCTGCTTCACAGCCTGATAGTTCTGTTCGGTAGTCTTCCCCAAAGGGGAGACGATATTGTCAGCTATCTTATATACCATATTCTGTTTTTTCCTTATCGCTTGCAAAAGTACACAAAATCGCACGAAAGGCAAAGGAAATCGGGAGAAAATTGTGGCGTCTAGTGATTTTTCAGATGCTTTTCCACCAGATAGGGCACGCATTGGCGTATTTCCACAGGCATCGTGGTTACGGCCATGCTGTCGGCGGTGATGTCGAGGCGCACCATGCAGGCCTCGCTATTTAAGGGCTTGTGCTGGTCGAAGATGAAGTTGCCCACGCTGTAATAGATCATGTGACCTTGATAGTCCTCGATGGTCTGCAGGGTGTGGGTATGATGGCAAACGAGCACGTCGGCACCTGCCTGAATCAGCAAGTGGGCATCCAGGCGTTGTCTGGGGACGGGCACCAGCTTATGTTCCGCACCCCAATGCAGCGACACGATGATGACGGCTGTTGAGTCTTGCTGGCGTAGGCGATATACCCGCTGCAGCAGCGAGTCCATAGGTTCCTGACTCACGCAGGGCTTGTCTGTCAGATAGGCATAGTTCTCGAGTGCCAGACGGAGGGAAGGGACGAGCCAAACCTTGCGCGGCTGTTCTGCCAGTAATACGGGCTCTGATGCCTCTGCCATGTTGGCGCCAGCCCCGATGGGCACCATACCTGCCGCGAGGATGTTCTCCTTGGTGTCAATCAGTCCTCTGCGCCCTTGGTCGATCGAATGGTTGTTGGCCAGGTTCAGATGGGTAACCCCGTGGCGCTGAAGGGCTTCCAGCCACGAGGGCTCTGCCCTGAAGATGAACTTCTTGAAGACGGGAGCCTCGATTGCCGTAGCAGGACATTCGAGATTGCCCACGACCACCTGGGCTGCATGAAACACGGAGTCGACTCCATCCGAAAACAGATGGTCGACTCCGTGATGTTCGATTGCCTTGCGCACCCCGCGGTCGAGCAGAATGTCGCCTGTCAGCACGACGGTGAGGGTGCTGTCGTTGTCGGGCCTGTCGGCAGCGGATACCGGCAGGCTCAGCAACACACTAGCAACCAGAGCTATAGAAATATTCCTCATTTGCCTCAGGCAATTTCTTCAGCGGCACGAGAATGGGCTTCATCCACTCGGGCACACCCTTGCGGGCATTCTTCTCCAACTGCTGCTGCCATTCCTCATCCGTCAGGCGCTGCTCGTCGATGGGCTGGATGAACTCACGATAGCTCAGCACGGCACCACGTGTCAGATACAGACAGCCGTCGATCTCAACAACTACATAAATCTCATCCGCGTCGCCCACAGCCTCAAAGAGTATAGACTTCTCGGGGTTGTTGTCAGAGTTGGCGGTGTAGACATCGGCTACGAGGGCCACCTTCTTGTCGGCTCCCTGCACATCGCTCCAGCCCATCAGGTACTGTTCCTTACCGCGCACCAAGTCGAGCGAGATGTTTTCAAACGTGGCGCCGATCACCTTTATCTGGTCGTATTCCTCATCGGTTATCTGCTGGCCTGCCAACTCCTTATCGCTGATAATCAGCAGGAACTGAGCCTCCTCGCGCATGCGCTCTGTCACTTCTTTTATCTTCTCGGTGAGCATATTCTCCTGCTTCAGAATCGATGCCGTATTGTCGAGCAGCTCGATGGCTTTCTTCCAGAAGCCCGAATTAGGCTCCACATAGCCTTTCACTACGGGTTCGGGCACTTCGTCGCCACCACCGCATTCGGCTCCGGCAGGCTGCTTGGCGTAGAGGATGGCGTCGTGCTTCAGTTCTGCCCAAGAGGCGAGCGCAGCGTTCAGGTCTTTCTTGTCCCACTCGGGGGTCACCATGAAGTAAGGCATCTTTTCCTTGCCTTCCTTGTCTGTCAGCACCTTCAGCGTGTTCATCCATTGGGTGCAGGTCGTCTCGTTCCAGTCGATCTCGCTCATGCGCTTCTTCATCGACTTGAGACTGTCTCCGAAGGCTTTCCACTCGGTCTTTTCCTCCATCAGGATCTGTTCAGCCGATGCAACGCCCATCGCAGCGAAGAAGTCGAGACCCTTAGGAGTGGGGCGCAGGGTGGGCTTGTTTTCGTTGTCCACCATCGTCTGCAGCACCTCGGCATCGGGCTGATAGCGCTGGGGCAGTACGTTGATCTTGTCGTGGCTGGTCTTCTCGAACTTCGGGCGGATGCGTGTCTGCTTGTCGCCGATTTCCTTGAGCGCAGCGGTGATCTTGCTGATGGCCTCGTCGTTGTGGAGCAGGTCTTCCATCTGCAGTCCGGTCTTCTCCACCTCGGTCATCACCTGGATCAGACTGAGATTGTCATGCTTGCCCATGAGGAGGGTGATGAACTTGTCGAGCGTGTGGTATTTCTTCTGAGCTTCCTTGTCGAGTTTCAGGGCGCATGCCTGCTGTACTGCGGCCAGCACCTCGCTCTTGTGATTCATGCCGAAGGGAACGGTCTGGAGCCACATCATGCCCCGGAAGTAGCGCTTCAGGGCCTCTGAGCGGGTATAGTGGCCGCGCGGACGGAACAGGCTGTAGGGGAACATGATCTCCTTGTAATCCTCCATGAACTGGCTGAAATCATTGGCAGACTCCATCACTTTCTTCACTTCTTCGAGCTCAATGTCGCCTGGCTCGGGGTCGAAGATGTAATCGCCAGTAAACAGCTTGTAGGCTATATTGTAATAGGTGGCATTGTGCTTGGCTGTCTTGTTTACCAGATCGTCGAAGCCCGACCATCGCTCCATGTTGTAGAGCAACTGGTGCATGTCGCGGCAGAAGCTGACCATCATCGGCAGCAGTTTCTGCTCCTCCACCTCGCGCAGCATGCAGTCGATGTAGAGGTGATAGAGCTGCAGGTAGAGGTCGGTGGTCACGAAGTTGGGGAACTGGTTGTAGTCGTTCTGCTCGTAGATGTGGAACAGCTGGTCGTGGGTGGCAGGCACGATGGCGAAGCCGTCCTTGGCCAGATGCTGGCAGAGCAGCGAGTCGAACTCCTTCAGCTGCGTGGGGTTCACCAGGTTCTGCATGTTCACGCGCAGCCCTTCGCCAGCCTCGAAGTTAGCCTTCATCAGCTCTTTCTCGCGCTCCTGCAGGCGATTGATGAATGCCTGCTCCTGATCCGAGAACTTCAGCAGTCCTGTCTCCTGGGAGGCACGATAGTAGTAGTCGCGCCAAGGTTCGTCGTCCTTCATCTTCACGTTTTCGAAATTGGCATTCTCGGCGAATTTCCACACCAGCGAGTCATACCAGGTGGTGGTGCTGTAGACACCTCTCACGTAGGCATCCTTGAAGGGGAAGCCCTTCTGGGCAGCGGGCGCATTGCGCAGCAGACGCACGTCGCTCAGCTGCAAGCCTGATACATCCATGTCGTAATCGATACTGTCGAGCAGCTTCTCAACGTCGATCTGCGACACGGGCACAGATACTGCACTCTGTTTCTGACTGCAGGCGGTAATCATACCAGCCAGGCAGACGATTAGGAAAGTTTTCGTTTTCATTGGCTAAAGTATTTAATTGCTGTTTCTTTGTTTGTAGGTTCGGTGATATGATGGTCGAACGTCATGCCGAAGCCCGCCCAGCGGTAGTCCGACACCACGTAGAGACTGTCGGCAGTGCTCTCCAGCGCACGGATGCGGCCCTCTGTGAAACGGAAGTCCTCGAGGATGCCGCCCAGCTTGGAGCCCAGCCACATCGGGCGGGCCTTGCCGTTCACCTCCTTGAAGATAAACAGCCTGCGGGCCTTCTCGGGGTAGAAGCGGGTCGCCTTGATTACCCCCACCATCGCGTCCTCGCGCCCGTCGCCGTCCACGTCGCCCGTCTGAAACTGGTAGACGGGGTAGGGCAGCCGCCAGTCGTTGAGCCAGTAGAGGCTGTCGTGCTCTTTCTTCAGCGTGAACGCCTGTGCCCCGCATTTGCCGGGCAACAGCCAGAGCGCCAGCAGAAGGATGGTTATAGGTTTACACATACGCATCCGCTATCATTGCCGATTTCGCTTGCAAATATAGGCATTTTTTCCGATATCCGTATCGCTTTTCCAAAAAAACTGAATAAAAACCGATTTCCCGCCCCATTTCACCATGATAGGAACCCACCCGTTGACATGGGTCAATAAACTGCTGTGTTCGCACACAATCATTCGGAAACGTTTGCATGTTTCCCAAAATCGCCGTACCTTTGCAGCGTGATTAAGAAACAGACATCACAAACACAAAGTTTAACAATTCTAACGAATAGGAGATTAAAAAGATGATTGCATCAATGATTACACTTATGAAAATCGGCGCATTGCTTCTTGCAGGAACATTGTTCAGCGCTTGGATGGCAAAGCACGACAACCTGGAGGTTCGCTAACCCCCAGGTTTTTTTATTCCTCCCAGCCTTGATACTTATTCATATTTGCCAAAACACGCATCAGATACCCCCGTTTTTCGCTTCAGAACAAAAAATTTTGAGCGAGAAATCGACAAAATCTATTCATCTATTCACAAAATGAGGATAAATATCTAATATGCAGCACGTTGCGAATTTTCAACTATACACTAACTCTACACTAACTATTCACTAACTATTCACTAACTCTACACTAACTCTACATTCGCTCTTCAGCCACTTCTCGCATGGATTCGGTTATCTGCTTGCCCCAATTCCGCTTACGGTTGAATCCCCTTCCAGTTACGATTGAATTCCCTTCCGCTTACGACAAACTCCCCTTCCGGTTACGACTAAACAGGGGTCTCTCGTAAGCAAACTACTAAATTCTCTCGAGAATTTTGGAATCAGCTTACGATAGATGATTTGTCTACTGCCGATAATTGGGCAGTCATATACGCTCAAAATGGTCGGTTATACGTGCTGTGTTTTCTGAAATACTTATAAAATGCAGGTTTTTGTGTAGACTTGATGTAGAGTTAGTGAATAGTTAGTGTAGAGTTGGTGTATAGTTGAAAATTCGCAACGTGCTGCATATTAGATATTTATCCTCATTTTGTGAATAGATGAATAGTTATAGCTGTATCTGAAAATAAAAAGTTTGGCCAGTTTCCTATCGTTATATGCCGAAAAATTGCTATCTTTGCACCGATTTTTGGAAGAATCTGAATCAAAAAAGACAGTCAAGACAATGAAAAAGTGTATTATCAGTTTAGTACTGGCGCTGATGTCCGTAGCCGGATATGCGCAGAACGTGCTCGGAAAGTGGGTCACGACGGACAATGAGTCGAATGTGGAGATCTATCAGAACGGCGACAAGCTGTATGGAAAGATCATCTGGCTGAAGCGGGGCGAGGGACAGCTTGATGTCCACAATCCCGACAAGAGCCTGCGCAGCCGCAAGCTGCTGGGCGTCAACATCCTGACCGGTCTCACCAAGAACGGCAACAAGTGGGAAGGCGGCAAGATCTACAACCCGATGAACGGCAAGACCTACAAGTGCGCCATCTGGCTCGAAGGCAACACCCTGAAAGTCCGCGGCTACGTAGGTGTCTTCTACGAAACCCACACCTGGACGCGGAAATAGCCCAGTGCCCGCCAATTCGGCTGGCACTTGTTGTGTAAATGCAATTAAGTGAATACTTTAATGATGTTATTCAATAGTTACTGTAGTATTTGCAGAAACCATTGCTTCATATTCTATACCTGGTTTTAAAACGGCTTTGGAACCACAAGGGAATGGAAGATATGTAAAACAGAATACAATAACAGATATAGCTGTTCGGTTCTTTCCTTGTATATAAATATCTGAGGATGAAAAAGTGAATTGTTATTGGAGTTCAGACAGATAATCGTTTATCTGTACTCGCAGAATTGGAATGTCGTCCTTGACGACACCCCAAACTACCACATCATCAATCTGAAAATATTCGTGAACGATGTAATTGCGCATGCCTCGAACCTGTTTCCAAGGCGTGGCCGGATGTGAGGCGATAAACTCGGGTGAGAGGAGATTCGCTGCCTCGCCAATAATCTCAATATTCTTGACGACTGCGTAATACATCATATCATCAGACTTCAGATCATCGAAAGCTTTGCCTGATGTATAGCGGATTACGCGTTCAATAGCCGCCAGCATGTGATTCAATCGTTCCTTATCCCTAGGCGGCTCTCTCATAGATTAAGATTTTATCACGGTTGACACTTTCTCGGGCAAAAGGGGCAAGCGAACGTTCTGTTACTAAGTCGACTTTGCGTCCTAGCAGGTCTTTCAGATCCTCATACATGCCAAAGAATTTTAGGCCAATATGCTGGCTCTCGTCGAGAACAATCAGGATATCGATATCGCTGGATTCTGTCTCTTCGCCTCTAGAAAAGGAACCAAAGAGATATGCCTTCAAGACGGGCTGTGTCTTGAAATAGTCGGCAATCAGCTTTATGATCGTGTCCTTGTTCATCGCAATTTGTTTTTATTCGTTTGCAAATATAAGGAGAATATCTGAAAGTTGCAAGTTTTTGATTGTTTTTTTGATGTTTTGGGGATTTGTTCCTGGGATAGGGGAATACTAAAAGAGGTGTGACGTTTTGTTTTGTCACACCTCTTTCAGATTATGTTATTGGATTATATTTGATGCTTAATCGCCTATTTGATGCTTCGCATCGAGTAAACTCGCGCTCGGCAGAGCTCAAGCGAGCTTGGCTCTGCTCTCGCTTACTCGTTTACTTCCAAGG
>OMXK01000034.1 GCA_900314995.1 uncultured Prevotella sp. | reverse complement strand
CTTTGACCAGCGTTATCAGTTGAGTGAGAAGGAAAATCTGGATTTTATGTCGCTGGCTCATCAGTATGCCATCTACTTGATGGAGCATGACTGGAAGCCGCTGGAGGATCACTCTCCGAATGTCAGTCTGAAGACCTGGCTCATCAACGGATTCCGCTATGTGGTGCTCGATGCGTTGAAATGGTACAAGAAAGAGTATGGCAGCATCACGTTTGAGGATTATTTGCGGTCGTTTGACGTGACGAGCGATTTGCGGCTGCAGTTCAATCGGATGGTGGAAGATGTATGTGACCATGCACCACTTGACAGGCAGGAGAGGCTACTTATCGATATGCTACTGTTACGTGGCTTTAAGGGAAAAGAGATAGCAGCTCAAATGGGAATGACTCCATCAGCCATCTCGCAGAAATACAAGAAACTGAAGGAAGAAATCATCATACCATATTTCAAGAAGAATTTCGATATGGACTTGGATATGGTGGAGGTGATGGACGAGCGGGCAATTCTCAGTCGCGAGGCTACGATGGGAGAGGCTTCGATGCCTGCACCCACAATGCCAGGCTCTTTGGCAGACATGTATGCACCAAGGTCGTGCGAGGATATGGATTTCATAAAAGAAGAGGTTATGGAACAGAAAAGAACAACACCAGAGTTTATTACTTCGTTGGAGCCGAACGAGATCTTTGTTTTCGGCAGCAATTTGAGAGGTATGCACGGAGGCGGTGCTGCATATATTGCCCACCGCAAGTTCGGAGCCATCATGGGAAAGGGCGTAGGTCTGCAAGGCCAAAGCTACGCCATCCCTACTATGCAGGGCGGTGTGGAAACTATCCGCCCGTATGTGGATGAATTCATCTGGTTTGCCAAGCAGCATCCCGAATTGACATTCCTCGTGACTCGCATTGGCTGTGGCATAGCTGGATTTACTGATGATGAAATCTCTCCACTATTTGAAGAGGCACACGAGGTGGAAAATATTGTGTTGCCACCTAATTGGTAATTACCGTTTATGAAAATCATATCGTTCAACATCAGTAGATTTAGTCAAGAGAAGTTGGATCACATTTTATCCAATAAAGCAGATATCTATATTCTGCCGGAACTGGCTAGTCCCCAAATGGTTTCTCTGCCCGAAGGCTACAAAATGGAATGGATGGGCGATATTGATTTCAAAGGACTTGGCATTGTATGGAGTTCAAGATTAAATGCTGAAAGGCCAAACTGGTTTAAGTCTAAGCATCAATATTTTCTGCCCTTATTAGTAGAGGGGACACTGATAATGGCTGCATGGCCTACCACAACCGAACAGAATAAACCAAAAAGATATCCTCAAATTGCTTTGGAAGCACTTATGGACTACGAGCCATATATAAAAGTACATCCAACTATCATCATTGGTGACATGAATTGCTATAAGGGACAATCTGGGGAGACGAAGGAATTTAGTATTCAAGCCATCTTTGACCTTATGGAAGAATGGGGATTCAAGAGTGCTTATCATCATAAGACGGGTGAGGCTTTAGGTAATGAAAGCATGACAACGTATCACCATCTGTTTAAAGAGGAATCCAGATTCTTCTTGGACTATGCTTTCACAAACATTCCAATAAAGGACTTCCAACTTTTTGAATGGGACAGGGAGATTAGTGATCATGTAGGGCAACTGATAGAAATATAATAGAAGATATGTTAGGAGCAATCATAGGTGATATTGTAGGTAGCCGTTGGGAATTTAACTCAACCAACGACTATAACTTTGAGTGGCTGTCAGATCAAAATGGCTTTACCGATGACACTATTTGTACGGTGGCCGTAGCTGATGCTTTGCTAAATGGGCGAGATTTTGGTGAATCAATTCATGATTGGTGTAACCGTTATCCGCATCCCATGGGAGGCTATGGTGGCAGGTTTGCCCAATGGGTTAACAGTGATAAGCCCCAGCCGTATAACTCACTTGGCAATGGCGCAGCAATGCGTCCCAGCCCTGTGGCATATTCGTATAAGTACATCGACGAGGTACTTGATGCTGCTGCTGAAACAGCCAAGCCATCACATAATCATGATGAAGGTATCAAAGGTGCTCAGACTGTCGTACTTGCTATCTTCCGTGCGCTGCAATTCGGCAGAGAGGCTTCGCAACATATTAAGGAGATCCTGACAGAATGCGCAGAGTTTGCCAAGTATGACATTAATATCAAGAAGGAGAATGTCATCAACAAATTTGATGAGACATGCCAGGGAACTGTTCCTGTGGCTCTATGGATTATAGGACAAAGCACATCGTTTGAGGATGCTGTCAGAAAAGCTGTTGCTCTTGGTGCTGATGCCGATACCTTGGGAGCTATTGTTGGTAGCATCGCTGAAGCAATCTGGGGAATACCCAGAGAAATGAAACTGCAAGCATTGGAATATCTTCCATCAGATATGAAGGAAGTGGTAACACGTTTTTATAGTCGTTATATAAAGGATGGGCTATGGTAAGACAACATATAGTATTTCTGACTGGTGCGGGCATTAGTGCTGAAAGCGGACTGAGTACATTCCGTGGTAAGGATGGTATGTGGACTAACGAAGAGTGGGTTCACTTGGCAAGTACGGATGCACTCTATAATGAAACGCAAAAGTGTCTCGACTTCTATAACTGGAGGCGAAAGCAACTGTCAGAAGTTGAACCGAATGAGGCTCACAAGATGATTGCAGAATTGGAAAAAGAGCATAAAGTAACGGTCATCACGCAGAATGTGGATAACCTGCATGAACGAGCTGGTTCTACAGAGGTGATTCACCTGCATGGTGAATTGAGCAAAGTATGTTCTATGGACAATCGGACTACTTGCGTAAAGGAATATCCGTTGACCACTCCCATCAAAGTTGGCGATAAAGCGGAAGACGGATCACAACTACGCCCTTATATTGTGATGTTTGGTGAATATATTGACAGTATGAATGTGGCCATCGACATCGTTAGCATGGCAGACATTTTTGTAGTTGTTGGCACTTCATTGAAGGTCTATCCGGCAGCAGGGTTCATCAACTATGCCCACCATGAAGTGCCTAAGTTCGTGATTGATCCAGGCGAAATGGAGCAATGCACACAACTAGGCTTTACGCATTTCAAGACAACAGCTACAGAAGGCATGAGAATGTTGTTGGAGGCATTCAAGGAATTGTAAATGAACGATAATAAAGAAAGATATGAATACTTACATTTTATTTTGGAATCCAGCAATCTCCAGCTATAAACTGGATGACTTTCAGGAGAAATTGCGAGAATTGGAATATAACGACCTGAATTGGAGTGTTTGGGAGCATGAAAAAGCCAGTTGCGGCGACCGTTTCTATATGGTTCGCTGTGGCGAAGGGAAAACTGGTATCTGCATGAGCGGGTATTTTGCTTCTGACCCCTATAGGGGTGAGGACTGGTCTGGTAAAGGCAAGGAAACCTATTATGTTGACTTAGATCCTGATGTAATGATCCACCCTGATTATCGAGCCATATTGACAACAGAAGAACTGAGCCGTGCCATTCCTGATTTCGACTGGACTGGTGGACATTCAGGCAGGCTGTTAGAAGCTGGTTTCGCTGAACAGCTAGAGGAATTATGGAAGAAGTTTTTGGCTGCTAACGAGGAAATTTTTGCTGTTCGGGCTATCAAAGATGATATTGACCAGACATATTACACATCCAAGAATGATAAAAAACAGATTCTCTATTTATCCCTTAGCGATGATGGAAGGATTCAAGGATTCAATGAGCCGTTTGAGGTTAAGACTAATGGCGATGACGTTGAATGTGTTAAGAATCAACTAACCGAGCAGATATACCAGAAGACAGATAAGAGGCCTGAGATTGAAATCAATTGGAGGTATGTTGAAGATGAATACCAAGAACTGTATGGGAAAGCAATAAAACTATTCTTAGATGGAAAGAAAGAAGACAAATATCCTGATATGCCTTTTGGTAATACAGAGATAATGATGGTTTATCTCTTATGGAAGTCTTCTGCAAATCCTGCGTTACTTAAGGAGCAAGGTTTCTCAGAAGATATTATCAAGGCAGTAGATCTTTTAGAAAGGAAACCAGACGAGACATTCCTCCAATATGTTGAAAGAGCTTCTGATAATGAGTATGCAAAAGATATTATTAAGGCAGGAATATACAATGCCCTTGATATAGCTTCTCTGAATAGAATCAATGATGATACAGTTAAAATGTTGAATGAAAACTTGGAGGCATTACATTACTTAGAGTCGATACCATCAGAAGAATAGATTATGGCATATACGTACAAATATCCAAGACCTGCAGTGACAGCTGATTGCATAGTAATCACTAAGGAGGCAAAACCAAAGGTGCTGTTAATTCAGAGAGGCGACCAGCCCTTCAAGGGTGGGTGGGCATTCCCCGGTGGCTTTATGAATATGGATGAGACAACGGAACAGTGTGCCGTCAGGGAGTTGGAGGAAGAGACGGGACTTCGGCTGTCGGATGTTCATCAGATTGGAGCATACTCCAAGGTTGACCGTGACCCAAGAGGGAGGACTGTGACTGTGGCTTATCTGGCTATCGTCGATGAACCTACGGCAGTCACTGGCCAAGATGATGCCGCCAAAGCCAAATGGTGGCCACTATCAGATTTGCCACATCTGGCTTTTGATCATTATGATATTATGCAGGATGCTATCAGAATCTATAAAGATATTGTGGTATGAAATACTTCTATTGTTCATTAGCAGCTTTGATACTTATTGTAGTATCATGCTCTAATAAAAAACACCCTTCGGAGTATTACCCAAGGAGTAGTCCTTCTTATGATTCCTATACAAGACCAGTAAAGCAAGACTCGGTTAAATACGAAACGACAGAACAACAACCAAGCAGTTCTGCCAGTTTATCAGGAAGCAAGTACAAAGAGAAAGATTTGGATAATATGCGTGGTTTTGATCCTGCATCTGAAGATGACATGGATGACAACGGCATGCAGCGTTACTTTGATGCTAACGACGATGAAGCTTGGGACTGATTTTTTATTAGAGAATGAAAGTAAAAGTATTTGTAATTCGCAAGGCAGAACGGCAGGATGTACCTTTGCTGCTGGAATTTATCAAGGGCATTGCCCGATATGAGAAGATGGAGAATGAGGTAGTGGCTACGCCGGAGGTGTTGGAACGGGAAATGTTCGACGAGCACAGGGCAGAAGCGGTTTTTGCCGTTGTGGATGGTCGTGAAGTAGGCTTCGCTCTCTACTTCTACAACTTTTCAACATTCATCGGACACTCAGGGCTGTATCTGGAGGACTTGTTCGTTTGGCCAGAGGATCGTGGTAAAGGGTATGGGAAGTCCTTGCTGCTGCATCTGGTAAAGATTGCACGGGAACACCATTGCGGAAGAATGGAATGGACGTGCCTGAACTGGAACCAGCCAAGCATTGACTTCTATCTCTCTCTTGGAGCTATGCCTATGAAGGATTGGACGGTGTATCGTCTGGATGCTGCAGCCTTGGATCGACTAAGCAAATAAGGAATCACGGATATCTCTTATTTCAAGAAATCCTCGCGCATGGGAGTGAAGGTGTCGATGAGAACACCAGCCTCCAGACAGACACATCCATGCGGCAGATTGGGTGCTACATAATAGCCATCGCCAGCTCGGAGGACTTTCTTTTCTTTGCCAATAGTCACCTCAAAGCATCCACTAGCCACATAGGTACTTTGGGTATGGGGATGTTGATGAAGAGTGCCGATGGCTCCTTGGTTGAATTTCACTTTCACCATCATCAATTGCTCATCGTAGCCCATGATCTGGCGGACTATGCCATCACCCGCATATTCCCATTGGATGTCGGTGGCAATCTGATAGGTATCGCTTCTCTTTTCCATAATCAGAACTTGATGGTATATTCATCCTTAATGTCGGGATTCTCAATCTCGTATGTCAGCTCCTGACGGAGGGATTTCTTATCTTCGTATTCGGGCATTTCTACTGATACCCTTGCATATTCTTGAATCATATATTTCGTATGTAATTGTT
The DNA here is from genome assembly GCA_900314995.1 of uncultured Prevotella sp. GTDB lineage: Bacteria > Bacteroidota > Bacteroidia > Bacteroidales > Bacteroidaceae > Prevotella. The sequence goes on along the minus strand of OMXK01000034.1, from coordinate 65,786 downwards.
ATGTGTACTATAAACCACTTTGCAAATGTAGTCATAATATGGCAGAAACATGCGCGATTTAACTAATTTAGCATAAAAGAGACGTACATTTGATAGCTGGAGTGCAATAATTGAGGATATTTTCGTATTTTTGTGCGCAAATAGACAATTAACAAAAACAGAAGCAACTATGATTAAGATGTATGTGATGCATACCTGCCCAGATTGCGAATATGTGGAGAAGCAGGTGGAGGGTAATCCAGATTTTGAGGTGATTGACATCGGTAAGCATGTCAGGAACCTGAAGCAGTTTATCAAGCTCCGTGACACGAATCCCGCTTTCGATGAAGCAAAAGCCGTGGATGATTTAGGCATTCCATGTTATGTACTGGAAGATGGAACCGTCACGCTCTATTCGAAGGATGTAGGACTAGAGCCAAGACCACAGGATGAAGGTGCTGCCTGCAGTATAGACGGAAGAGGTTGCTAATTCAAGAGTAAACCAAATTATCACGGGGCTATCTCTTTAACTTACGCTCGTCATCAATCTCATCGTAGTTGCCATGGCCTCCAACTTCATGTTCACGGCTGCCATCCTTTGAGCCACCTTGTTGCTGAAGGGCTTTACGGACTGGTTGCAGGATATTAGGTTTAGACGGTGACTGTTGTGGTGAAGATGGATGAATCCGGGCAATCTCCTGCTTTGTCTGTCGTCTCTTCAGACGGTCAACGTCAAGGCCAGCTTCCTCCATGTTCAGAATAACCTTATTGGCAAAATCAATGCAATAATACTGATCATTGTCATTGAGGATATAATAGCCATCTTCATGCAGTTTGTCATGAAGGGACTCATCAGGCGTATTATCAAACAATTCATGAAGCTGGGCGGTTGTCTTTTCCTTGTTAACACTCTGCTCACCAAGCACAAGACGGTTTGGATGGCCATACTTGCCCATAGAACAGAGGACGGCAGCTTCGGTTTCATTGGCAGGATGGAACGACTGTAGCCATGAGAGACGATCATTGGAACGCAGTGTTTGTCGGACATGCTCAGGTAGTTCGTGAGATATGCCATGAAACAGGATGGAGCCATTCATGAGTCTTGTACCGAACTGGCGGCGGAGTAGCTTATTCAATTCACGTGTAGTCAGATTAGGATTGTCATCCAGCATCTCATCGATAAAGGCTTCTGCCTTACTGAAACGTTCTTCATCGGACTGGAACTGAAGGACATCTTTCAGTTTGAGGACATCACCACCTTTGAAAACAGACTTGGTATGATGATCCACAATAAAGAAGCCATAGGGTGAATCTTTGGAACCGATGAACACCAGGCTAACACCGAACTTATCACGCATTTGCTGCTGTAGTTCCTCCTTGTTGGAGGACATATCACGGTATTTCTTGATGACAGCCCGCAACTGATACTTGCGACGCTGATCCTGGAAATAATCCTTCCGGCATTTGGACTCGATAAATGCCTGGCTAACCTTCTCTTGAATCATGCCAGCTCGCTTGATGACAATATCACCATCCTCTTTGTAGCACTCATAGCCAAGGGATTCAAGGATGGCCATGTACTGAGGGACGGATGTGAAGGTATATTCGAGAGCTTTGGCAGTGGACTCCCCAACTCTTTCATTCTCGCTCTGCTGCAACAATCGGTTGATGACATCCTGAGATCGTCGGCGTTCATGGTTGTTGTCTATCTTCTGTCCATCAGGAGCCACGCGGCTGGTAATGACATGGATATGGTTATTGTCTGTGTCGTGATGGGCATAGATGAGCATAGGCTGGCCATGCTGACCATATCCCATTTCGTTCATGTAGCGACGGGCGAAGCTGACCAATTGCTCATGAGTCATCTCATGGCCTTTACAGGAGAAAGCTATATGGAACTGAGGTTTTTGGATTCGGTTATTCTTTGCAGAATAGTCGTTCAGGAAAGTTATCAGGTCTTCGGTGGAGTATTCACCCATGTTGCTGATGTAGCCGAAGTTTAGCATCTCCACGAGTTCTGCCTTACCCTCGGCTACCTTGCGCTCATTGTATTCAACAGCGTGGAAGTTGGAACTGGATGGTAGGATGGTTGCTATCATATTATGTAATTTCTATAATAGGCTAATATACTAATATATAAATATGATAATATACAATTTGCGGAATATATGATTTGCATAATATGTTATTATACTCTTAATAGAATATGCTGTTATGCAATTATAATAATATACAAATATCATATTTATGGATGAGACTTGACGAGTTTTTGGGCAATCATGTGCTGCTCAGACTTAACTTCTTCAAGAAATGTTAGTATCTGCCGGACTTGGGGCAGGATGACCTGATCATAGTAGTCCTGGCGTAGTTCATGGCCAATGGCAAGTTCATTGGCACGTTTCATCGACTGGTTGAAGTTGCCACCGAGCCAGCTTAGATCCTGCTGATACTTACAGTAAAGCTCTGTCATTTCGTTCAGGGCTTCCATGCGTCGGATGGTTCCGACGTCATTGAACTGCCTGACAGCATCACGGATCATGGCACTCAGATTGCCATAGCCAGATGCCTTTTGCTTGAAGAGGTTATGCTCTTCTGGAGTCAGCCTCACTTTGCATACGATTGTTCTTTTGTCCATATAGCTCAATTATAGATACGAGTTGCGAGTATCGTTCTCCTGTGTCGAAGCACAGGCAAGTCGATTTTTGAGGTAGCGAATCCATCCTCGTTCTCCTGTGTCGAAGCACAGGCAAGTCGATTTTTGAGGTAGCGAATCCATCCGCAGGAGGATTTGTGGCCACAAAAATACAACTTGCTAAGAAACTATCAAACACATTTGCCAAATCCTCACTGCAAAGTTAGGAAGAAAGTCTGAGACAACGATAATATCAGAGAAAAGATGAAGTTAAACTTTGTTTAATATAATAATATACAAATATTTGAATATCAATAATATAGAATATTATAATTGTAAAATACACAATTATTATAATAGCAGATTATACAAACATGATAATTGTAGAAAATGCGAACTTCAAAACATGTAATTATACAAATATAATAATTGCATAAGATACAAATATGATAATGATATAAATAGCACAATATGGGAAAATGATAATATGATGTTTACGGAAATGGGTACTACATAATCTCTCGATCGGTAGTACCCTGCCAAATACTAAGAATTTCTTCTTAGCTATGTTTTGTTGGATAGTGATGCGGAACTATGGGAAAAAAGAATGAGCTGCCCACCGTGCGGCTCTGGTATCGGCTAAGACTACCTACATACACACAGTAAAGCAGCTCACCTTATGAGCTGTTTCTGTGCTTTGTATGTATTCTTGAAATTTAGCCGATTTCGAGCCAAAGCACCGCCATCCGCCTCTTACGAGACTTCAAAGCTGGCGCAAAGATAATCATTTTATTCGAGTATTTGACAATATAACACAAAAAAGTCATGATTCGAATAAAAAAAGAGGTATTAATTGCCTTATGACTGTTTATATTTCTGGTATATGCTAATCATTTCAAAGAGAGGATCATAGGCTGAATCATTAGAAAGTACGGCATTGAAACAGTTTCCCCATGATTTCAGGATAAAATCAGATACAGCTTCCTGAACATTTGTGTCTGGACGAATCTCACCATTATCCTTAGCTTGACTTATCATTTGAATAAAAGCTGCTTTAAATTTATCATTGTCATCTCTGATACGATCAAGGAAACCAGGCATAACATCCGATGCTGATGTCATTAGTCTTAAATAGTAACGAATAGCCTCACTTTGACGACATCCTGTAGCAGTCTGGAAAATCTTTATGCGCTTCTCCTGCTGTTCAACATAGAAATGAACGAACTCAATCAATGAATGAGGCTTACTCATGAAATCCGAAAGATACCGATCGGTATTTAACTTCTCGAAAAAACACATTTCAACCGCCATACAGAACATAGATGCTTTATCTTTTGTATAATAGAATAATGCCCCACGAGTGAAATCTGACCCATCCTCTATATCCTGTATAGTTACTGAACCGAAGTCCTTTTCGACAAAGGTTTTGAAAGCCTTTTGGAATATTACCTCCTTATTGTTTTTTCCCATAACGCATAAAGTTTGGTGCAAAGATACAACTTTATTTTCAGAAAACATATAGTATGTCGAAAAAAATAAAGTAAAAGAAAAGTGGATTGCCCCTTATGTGACTCCAGGTATCGCCAAACACCTACAAACACACAGACAAGCAACCCACCGTATGGGCTGTTCCTGTGCTTTGTTTGTGTTCGATGAAACTTGGCGATTTCAGAGTCAAAGCACTGCTTTTGGCCTCTTACGAGGCTACTTAGCTGCTGCAAAGTTACGAATTTTTCCCGAATGGATAACCATCATTCCAAGAAAAAGTCACATTTGCAGCCTAAAATTGAGTTTCTTTCTCTTTCAGAAGCTCAAAATGAACAGTGTAATGCACTCCTGCCTTATCATGGCGATGAGCATTACGATTAAACAAATGGAGGTTTGTGTCAAGGTGATCACTCAAATCAAACGTTGTCAGATCACTATGCTTGCCATTCTCGATACCCCAGCCATGAGCAAGACCTCCTTCGGGCATTATGGACAAATCATAGCTTTTGTTAAACACCCGTATTGAGCGGGTATGAGCGAGGTTCTTCACTTCAAACCTGGTTTTGTCACAAATGATCTGGTTTATACACTTCTTCATAAAAGAATCTCTATGATCTGCGAATGAGAATCGACGGTCGAGCCTCAGTTCGTCGTCATCATACATGACACGGAAATCCTTCTTCGAGAGGGAAATAGTGATACTATTAAAATTCAGCAAGAACAGATCACGGATTCGCCGGATGAACTGTGCAAGGAGAATGCAACCCAGCGGAGTGTTAATATACCTGTCTTCATAGACAATATCCACTACCGGGTCGCTCATCATGACGTGGCGGATATAGTTCCATTTCTCAGGATGATGCTCTAAGAGCAAGTCAAGAAGTTCATCACTATGAACATCCTGAGTAACCTGGAAGGTGAAGGCCATCTCTTTATCAAAAGCTCTTCGAGTGCCAAGCTTATCCATGTCAATCAAATGATAAGCCCATTTCTCGAATGCACTAACGGCCTTGTGGGAATCCTGTATATCCCAGTCATCAGACACCTGTTGTAAAACACTTGTCAGCGAATCCGCCAACCACTTGTCAGCGAATCCGCCAACCTCTTTCTCTCACAATCCTTCATCCAAAGGGGGATGGGATGGTTGTCAAACTTACTGTTGCTCATAAAAAACGAAAAATAAAATAAAGCGCTGCAATATATTGCAGAATCGTCGAGCCTAAGTAGACGAACCGTATTTTTTTCTTGCACAACGTAATTTTCCCATGATTTCTCTGCGAAGCTTGCCTGTGGTCTTGACAGTAATGCCATCACCATATGACATTAATTCCATCAGCAGCTCAGTATTGGGAATGACATGGATTGTCATGAACACACCCGTTTTATCCCTGCCGACAATTTTCTGGCTATGATGTATCGGTCGCGTCTGGAGATAAGGTAGTTCATGTCTGTCAACATGGAACCTTCACCATCCAGTCGGGCGATGCCATAGACATCCTTGAAATATTCATGAACGTCAATATCAATAGGAACATAATCGTCCATCAGAGAATGATGGAAGGAGATCATGCGGTCGAGGGCATAGGCTGATATAGAATCCAAATGATGGGCATTCTTAGCTATCAGGTACCATCGTTGTTTGAACTGCTTCAGATAATAGGGATAGAGCAGATGAGTGCGGGCTTTCTTGCCAAACCGCTGATAGTCGAGGTATATCGGTCTTTTGTCGATTATGGCATGGAACAGGCCAGTGAAGAACTCACGGCCAAATACAGTATCAGACTCCTCGAACTCTACGACTGGCATATCAGCAGAGTTGAGGGTAACATCAAAACGAGAGCACAAATCTCTTATCCACTGCATCTGTGGCATACCATCGAAGCGGCTGAGTAATTCAAGAGCACTTTCTATTTCCTTGATGTCATCATCTGTAAGGGATGTGGGAAAGATTGAAAAGCCAGCCTGTTCATATCGATAGCGGATGATACGCCTATCGAAAGTATCAGGGAAACTCTCGATGATAATATGCTTCTCATTAGCTATTTCAGTCATGTCTTTCAAGATTGTGTCCTTCGACGTGACAGGTGGGATGTCCCTGGCAGCAAGACGATTGTTAATCACTCGAAGGCATTCCTGAATGGACACACCCTTTCTTGATTGAAGAAGTCCGTCAAGAATACGGACGCGAAGATAAAAATTCTTAGTATTTGGCATAATATCTTTAAATAAAAAGTCAGATCCTTACCATTGCCACACAGCAGTATGAGTGGTAGACAGGTCAGTCCATGGCATTGGCAGACTTCATGACGCTTCAAGATACTTCAGCCTATCGAGCCGGTGTTGAGACGCTGCCGTCAGACAGGACTGGAACCGACATCTTTCATGCAAAGATAGCAAATTCTTACGACATGAGGAAATGGAAGGTGAAATAAACGCTGTATTGAGAGTAAAGAACGGGAAAAAACCTTTTGGGAAAGAGAAAATCGAGATATTTCTCGTGTTTCTTACTGTCACAGAAGGAGCATCAAGAAAAGCATCTAACGGCTCAGAAAGAGGGCCTGAAACTTGCATATCTCAGAAAAAATTAGTAACTTTGTAGGTAGAATCGGGCTTCTGGAGAGGCCCATGTTGAATCGTAAAAATCGAATGTGCTATGATCATATTTAGCTTTTTCTTCATGCTGTTCTACTCGATAACGCATGCCATCATATCGACGGTGACTTTCATAGTGAGGGGCATCTTCAAGGTGTTCGGTTTCATTCTAGGAGCCGGACACTGAACCGATTGCATGCCGTCGTATGCCGTCGTATGCCACCGTATGCGAACGCATGCAAACGCAAGCCAATGTCAGCCAAAATCTGCCAAAACGACCTCAGTTTTTCTTTCCCAAAAAGTCAGAGTTCCATAAAGCTTTATTTATATATTATTTATTAAGCTTTATTTACGGAGGGCAAAAAGCTCCTGTTTATCGGCGTTCCCGAAGTTTAGTTGGGAGGTTTTTAGCAGAAGTTAGGAGGTTTTTAGGCGATACTTGGGAGGTTTTTAGCAAAGGAAATCCGAAGTTAGGAGGTTTTTAGGCACTGTCGGAAACAACCTGAAGTGAGACTAGTGGATATTGCGAAGTTAGGAGGTTTTTAGCACCATAGATGGCCAACAGGTGATTTGGAGGTTTCAAGAAAAAACTCTATCTTTGCATCGTCTTAGTTACGGATGACTTTAATTTGTGCTTTACTTTGATTTCGTAACAAGAGCCAGATGATCAGCAGCCGTTAGCAGCGGCCTGCCATCTGTCTGGTAGAAGCAAAGCATAAATGATGAACCCCGTAGCTACGGCAATAGCAAAAAACAATATGCCTCGGCAGAAAAATGATATAAACAGGCTGACTGAACTTGCCACGATACAGCATGAGAACGTCACCTGGAGTAACGACCTTATCAGTTCACCCATCTCCTGCAGCCTGCTGGAAAGGCGAGTGATGTACTTCATTACAGGCGTGGTGAAGCACAAGTTCTTGGAAAGTAACCTCAACGTACCTGCCAACTGGAAGGAACTGTATTTCTATCTGACTGACCAAGACCTTGGAGTGATCGGTGGAAAAAAGAATATCAGATACACCTACGACGTACTAACGGCTTTGGGCATGAAGTTCTTCCCGATAACCTATCACAAGCAGAATGGGACATCTATCGTAGGAAGGATTCACTGGGTAGATTCTTTCTTCTATGACGAGGAACATAATATCTATGCCATCCGTATCTCACCAGAAATCATGCCGTTACTGATAAACCTGACCCAGAATTTTACATCGTTTGACATCGGAACGGCCATGAGGCTCAGGTCTAAATACACACAAAAGCTATATGAACTATGCTGCAAGTACGCTGGCGACTACAGATACAGTGATGGGCAGGAGGAAACAACCGGCATCGTCTATAAGAAGCGTGTAATACCCATAGAAATGGATTATTTCCGGGTGCTGTTCAACCTGAACGAAATCCGTGATAAGAAGACTGGAAAGATACTGCAGGAATCGTCCTACGAAAGCTTCAAGGACATCAGAAGCAACATCCTTCAGGTTGCCCAAAACGAGCTTTACGACCTTTTTATGTTCCATGCCTCCAACGTCTGGTTCGATTACCAGGCTGGGCCAAGGAAAGGAAAAGGAGGAAAGACATCATCCATCATCATCTACATCTACACACGGGAGAATCCCAAGGAAGGTATATGCAGACCTTGGCAGAAAGGAGACGAAACTCTTGATCCATACGAACCACCATATGTAGAGAAAACCAAGAAGACGCCACAACAGAAGCTACATGCAAATGTCTTCTATGGTTCAGATAGGCAGGAAGACATTGTCATCTCACTTCTCTCTAAATATCTTAGTAAGCGTGAACTGACATACTATATGTCCGTCATTAACCGAGAAGCGAAAAGCTGTCCAGACACCTATACGCAGGTAATTCAGGTAATTCTTGAAAAGGAGAAACAACCAAAGTTCAGTAAGGCCAAGAAGCAATACAAGAGAAACAACATTATAGAATATGCCCTTCAGGAGAATCTGAAGGAATATGGTTGGTCTATAGAGCCACCAAAGAACTATAAGCAAATCTATAAGGAACAGGAACTAATGTTCCCATAACCGTCGAGGTGTGATTATCTGCATAGAATCCTAGGGTAGCAAATCTGGAAATTTGAACGATCGAAAGGGATTTTGCAGTTGTCACACCCTTTTTATGACCATCTGTAGGGTTACATACCAACGGCCTTAAAGTCATTTGTATTTTGGGGTAAATAATTGTAATCGTCCTTTTCAAAATACAGGAGAAATCGGTTGTGCAAATTTTGATTTTGCTTAAAATTTGCACAACCAAATCCATATTTTGGACTATAACAAGCATACAAATTGCATGTAAACAAATACAAAATCACCGTTAACGAATGTAAATACAGGCTTTACACAATATTACACAAAACGATTTCTGAACAATGCATACATTCTTTATATAAAGGGGATTCGCATGGTTGGACTTAATAGATGTTGTGCAAATGTTGTGCAAATTTGGGTATTCAGCACCTTAACTCTCGCATTTGTCGGGATTACTGGACTCGAACCAGCGACCTCGCGCCCCCCAGACGTGTGCGCTACCAACTGCGCTAAATCCCGATCATTTAAGCTTAGCACCGACCCTTGTTTGTCGAATGCGGGTGCAAAGGTACATAGTTTTTGTGAAATAGCCAAATTTTTCCGCAACTTTTTTGCTAATCCGAAATATTATGCTTAATTTTGCACCGTATATACGACAGAAATCAATGAAACAATATAGACTTACGGCTCCAAGGCGGCTCGACATGACTGTCGACCTACCTGCATCGAAAAGCATATCAAACCGTGCACTAATTATCCACGCGCTCAGTGGCGGCAGTACGCTGCCCGAGAACCTGAGCGACTGCGATGATACGTCGGTAATCATCGATGCACTGCGCACGATGCCAGAGGAGATCAATATCAAGGCAGCAGGAACGGCCATGCGCTTCATGACGGCCTACCTTAGTGTTACCCCAGGCACGCATATCCTGACGGGTACGGAACGGATGAAGCATCGTCCGATAGGTATTTTGGTGGATGCGCTCAGAACGCTGGGGGCTAATATAGAATATATAGGTGAAGAGGGCTATCCCCCGATCCGCATCACCGGCAGCACGCTGAAGGGCGGACTGCTGGAAATTCATGGAAACGTGAGTTCGCAGTACATTTCAGCACTACTGATGATAGGTCCGATGCTGAAGGATGGTCTTACCCTGAGACTGCTCGACCACATCATCTCACGGCCATACATCGACCTGACACTGTGGATGATGGGAGAGTTTGGTGCTGAGGCAGAGTGGACATCGGCTGATACCATCACCGTGAGTCCGAAGCCTTACAAGAGCCGCGACTACTTCATCGAAAACGACTGGAGCGGTGCCAGTTACTGGTATGAGATACTGGCGCTGAACGACGATCCTGAATCGGAAATCAGACTAACAGGACTGATGGACGGCTCGAAACAGGGCGACTCCATCACCCGTTACATCTTTAGTCTGCTAGGGGTAAAGACCAAACTGCAGTCGAAGAAGGCAGGCATTCCACAGACCATCACGCTGAAGAAAAACGGCCACTGCGTGCCGAAGCTGGAATACGACTTCGTGAACTGTCCCGATCTGGCGCAGACGTTCGTGGTTGCATGTGCTGCCATGAATATCCCCTTCCACTTCACTGGACTCTCAACGCTGAAAATCAAAGAGACCGATCGAATCGAGGCACTGAAGACCGAGATGAGGAAGCTGGGCTACGTGGTAAAGGATATCGACGGCAGCGAACTATTATGGGACGGCGAGCGGTGCGAACCTTCGCTGGAACAGGGCATCGACACTTATGAGGATCACCGTATGGCACTGGCCTTCGCGCCTTATGCAATGAAACACAACGGATTGGTAATCAACAACCCTCAGGTGGTGACCAAGTCGTATCCGCACTATTGGGACCACCTGAGACAAGCAGGCTTCAAAGTGGAATGACATTCGTCATCGTGTGCATAGGAATGATCGTGGCACTAGGGCTGGTTGCCTTGGTGGCTAACTATTTCGACAAGGGTGAGGATACCATTGTCGAGGGTCACGATTGTTCGACCTGTACCGAGGCAGAACATGGCGACTGCAAGATACACTGTCTGATGGAGGAGGCCAAGAAGAAGAAAAAAAAGGATCGCCAGATGGCGACATTGCTGATTGTGCTCTTCTCGCTCGTGCTCTCAGGCTGTTCGACCAAGAAGAATACAGCCAGCACTCGCTGGTGGCACTCGTTCAATGCGCGCTATAATACCTATTTTAATGGTAATCAGGCTTTCATCGACGGCAATCTGGAAAAAGAGAAGGGCAATAAGGACAACTATACCGAGATAATCCCCCTCTACATGGTGGGTAACAAGCAGAGCCGCGAAATCGGCAAAGGCCAGTATGACCGTGCCATCGAGAAGAGCGAGAAAGCGATCCGTCGCCACAGCATCAAGGCCAAGCCCGAATGGAACAGCAGCAAGCGCAAGACTGCCAAGGACCGCGAATGGTTGGGACGCAGGGAGTACAACCCGTTTCTCTGGCGCGCCTGGATGCTGCTCGGCAAGTCGCAGTTTCAGAAAGGAGCTTTCGACGAGGCCGCTGCCACCTTTACATACATGAGCCGACTATATCACACCCAACCCATGCAGAGCGGACTGGCCAAGGCTTGGCTCGCCAAGAGCTATACCGAACTAGGGTGGATGTATGATGCCGAGGATGTGATCAGGAACATGAGCCGCGACTCAATGGACTTCCGCGCCGTGAAAGACTGGGACTATACTTACGCAAACTATTATATCCACTCTGGCGACTATCAGAAGGCCATACCCTATCTACGCAAGGCCATCAGCCACGAGCGCCGAAAGGTGCAAAGAGCCAGGGAGTGGTTTCTGATGGGCCAGATACAGAACCAACTCGGCAACAAGGATGAAGCCTACAAGGCTTATAGAAAGGTGGTAGCATGTAACCCGCCCTACGAACTGGAGTTTAATGCCCGCATTGCTCAGACAGAGGTGATGGCTGATCGCAACGGCAAGCAGATGATCAGCAAGCTGAAACGCATGGCTGTCAACGACAATAATGCCGAATACCTGGATCAGGTGTACTATGCCATCGGTAACATCTATATGTTGCAGAAAGACACAGCACAGGCCATCGCCGCCTATGAGAAGGGTAATCAGAAGTCGGTGAGAAATGGCATCGAGAAGGGGGTACTGCTGCTGACTTTGGGAAATATCTATTGGCAGATGGAGAAATTCAACGATGCCCAGCGCTGCTACGGCGAGGCCATCGGACTGCTGGACAAGGACCGCAAGGACTACGACGAACTGGCCTACCGTTCGAAGGTGCTCGACGAATTGGTGCCTTTTACCGACGCCATCCACCTGCAGGACTCGCTGCTCGAACTATCTACGATGCCTGAGGAAGAGCGGTTGAAGGCTATCGACCGTGTAATCGATGCCCTGAAGAAGAAAGAGAAAGAGGAACGCGACGCACGACTGTTGGCAGAGGCTGAACAGATGGAGCAGGAGCAACAGCGTACGGGCAATCAGCTGTCCCCAGGCAATCAGGCTGCACCGACCATCACCCAGCGGGGCAACGGAGAATGGTATTTCTACAACCCCATGGCCGTGAATCAAGGAAAGATAGCCTTCCAGCGCCAATGGGGCAAACGCGAAAATAAGGATAACTGGCAGCGCATCAACCAAACGGTTGTAGCCATGAGCGGGCAACAAGAGGAAGAAACCCCCGAAGGTACTGAGAATCAGGAGGCAAATGACAGCATCGATATTGCGACACCAAAAGAGGATACACCACAGGACTCTTTAAGCGCCGATCCCCATGAACGAGAATACTATCTGGCGCAGATTCCGTTTACTGATGAGCAGAAAGCCGTATGCCACGATATCATCAAAGACGGACTGTTCCATGCCGGCGTCATCTTCAAAGACAAACTCGACAACCTGACACTATCGGAGAAACATCTCGTCAGGCTGACAGACAACTATACTGACTACGAATATCTGGACGAAGCCTTGTATCACCTGTACCTGCTCTATGCCCGACAAGACCGGATGGACAAGGCCAATGCCTGCCTGAACAGGATGAAGCGTGATTTCCCCGAGAGCGAATGGACCACGCTGCTGGCAGATCCTTTCTATAAGGAGAATGCACGCTTTGGCGAGCATATCGAGGATTCATTGTATGCTGCCGCCTACGAAGCCTTTAAGACCGACCGATACGACATCGTGAAAGGAAACGCCCGCGTCTCGGCTAATCGTTTCCCCTTGGGTGAGAACCGCGCGAAGTTTCTGTTTATCGAGGGTCTCAGTATGCTGAACGAAGGCGACGGCGATGGCTGTATCGAGCGCCTCAAGACAGTCGTTGAGAAATACCCCAACAGCGAGGTCAGCGAGTTGGCGGGCATGATTGTGAAAGGTGTGCAGGATGGCCGTCGGCTGCACGGCGGCAAGTTCGACATCGGTGACATCTGGTCGCGCCGAGACATCACACTTGGTTCCGACTCTACCGCAGTTATAGAACTCAGTGCTGAGCGCAACGAGAACTTCATGTTCATCCTTGCCTACGAGCCCGACTCCATCAATGAGAATCAACTGCTGTTTGAGATGGCCCGTTATAACTTCACGAATTTCCTGGTGCGTAACTTCGACATCGTGCTCGATGAGGACAACGGGCTGCATCGGATGCGTATCAGCGGTTTCCTGAACTACGACGAGGCCCTGCAATATGCGCGGCAGCTGTTTGCCGACAAGGCGATGGCTGCATTCCTGAAGCCCTGCCACCATCTGATTATCAGTGAGAACAACCTGGCACTTATCGGTACACGCTTCAGTTACGATGAGTACATGCAGTTCTACGAAGATACCTTCATACCGATGAAGATCAGCCAGGAAAAGTTGCTGACAGAGCCTGAACATATTGACCTGCCAGATGTGGAAGACATCGGTACTGAGGAAGAACAGCAATCCGAAGAGGAGGAAGACGATGACGAACTGCTGCCTAACCAGTCACGACAGCCAGCAGTTCAGGACTTTGACTTCGGGGACGACTTCTGGTAAGAATGTAAAAATGTAACAATTAAATAATGTAATAATCAGAATATGACCAATGGACTATTGTTGTGGGTAGACGACGAGGTGGAGCAGTTAAGAGCTCACCTGATGTTCCTGGAGAAGAAAGGCTACGAGGTGATTACCGTCACCAACGGCACTGACGCCATCGATCAAGTCAAAGAGAATAACTTCGACCTGGTATTGCTCGACGAGCAGATGCCGGGTCTGAGCGGACTGGAGACACTGCAGAAACTGAAGGAGCTACAGCCTTCTCTCCCTGTTATCATGGTGACCAAGAGCGAGGAGGAGAACATCATGGAGCAAGCCATTGGCCAGAAGATTGCCGACTATCTGATCAAACCCGTCAACCCAAACCAGATTCTATTGGCCCTAAAGAAGAACATCCACCGCAAGGAGATTGAGACCGAGGTGACGCAAAGCCAGTACCAGCAGAACTTCCAACAGATAGCCATACAGATTATGGACTGTCAGTCGTGGGAGGACTGGTCTGATATCTACAAGCGTCTTGTACACTGGGAACTGGAGCTGAGTGCTACCGACAGCAGCATGAAGGAGATGCTTCAGATGCAGAAGGAAGATGCCAACAACGGCTTCGGCAAGTTTATCAAGAAACACTATCTCGACTGGATTGAGGACATCAGCAATCCCAAGAACGACAAAGATGCAAGCCGCCCTATCCTATCACCGGAAGTATTCAAGACCAAAGTGTTTCCGCTGTTGAATGAGCATCGGAAGGTGTTCCTCATCGTGCTCGACAATTTCCGTTACGACCAATGGCGCATTTTGGCCCACGAACTCAGCGAGCAGTTCGATATCGACGAAGAACTCTATTCGAGCATTCTGCCGACAGCTACCCAATATGCCAGGAATGCCATCTTCAGCGGACTGATGCCCAACAAGATAGCCAAGATGTTCCCCGACCTGTGGGTAGACGAGGACGAGGAAGAAGGAAAGAATCTGAACGAGAAGCCATTGATACAGACCCAGCTAGAGCGCTATCGCCGTAAAGACACCTTCGCATACTACAAGGTGAACAGTTCTGCCGACGGCGACAAGGTGCTGCAACAATTCAGCCAGATGGAGAAAAACGATCTGAACGTGGTGGTGTTCAATTTCATCGACATGCTCAGTCATGCCCGTACAGAGTCGAAGATGGTGAGAGAACTGGCCAACAACGAGAGTGCCTATCGCAGCATAACGTTGTCATGGTTCCGTCATTCGGTGATTTCGGAATTCTTCAAGCTCATCGCTACCACCGACAGCACCGTCATCGTAACTACCGACCATGGCAGTATCCGCTGTACACAGCCCATCAAGATCATCGGCGACAGAAATACGAATACCAACCTGAGATACAAGCTCGGTAAGAATCTGGCCTACGATGACAAGAGTCTTTTCGTGGTCAAGGATCCACAGAAAGCCCAGTTGCCGGCACCCAACCTCTCTACGAGCTATGTCTTCGCCACCGGCGACTCGTTCTTCGCCTATCCGAACAACTATAATTATTACGTCTCCTACTATCGCGACACCTTCCAGCACGGCGGTATCTCGATGGAAGAGATGATCATCCCACTCATCACATTAACAAGAAAGAAAAGATAAACATGCATTATGGAAATAATCATCAACAACTTGGAAAACATCCGTGAGGCCGCCCGGGCGTTTATTGATGCCATCGGCGACCACAAGGTATTTGCGTTCTATGGTAGCATGGGAGCCGGCAAAACCACATTCGTGAAGGCCATCTGCGAGGAACTTGGCGTAGAGGACGTCATCACCTCCCCCACTTTTGCCATCATCAACGAGTACAGCAGCCGCGAAGGCGTCATCTATCACTTCGACTTCTACCGTATCAAGAAGCTGGAAGAGGTCTACGATATGGGCTACGAGGACTATTTCTACAGCGGTGCCCTTTGTTTCATCGAGTGGCCGGAACTCATCGAGGAGGTACTGCCCGAAGATGCCGTGAAAGTAAGCATCCGTGAGAATGCCGACGGAAGCCGAACCGTTCAGCTATAGGATAAAAAAGAAAAGAGGTGGGTCATCAACGACTCACCTCTTCATCTTATAGATTCTGTTCCTGGAAATCCCAGTCGGCCTGAACGATGAAGAACACTTCCTCAGGATTGAACGAGGAGCTGAAGCCTTCTTCCTTGGCACGCTTACAGACGAAATCTGCAATTACCTCCAGGTCGACGTCGACATCGTCTTCGCTTTCCAAGATGCCACTGGTGTAATAATAGTCGACAATCAGATCCATCATATAAAGGATATCCTTGTCGCTATAGAACTTCTTGATCGTCGATGGCAACTGGTTACGAATGAATGCTAGTTCCCGTCTGTTCTCCTCTTCATCCAAACGGATTTCCTCGTCAATGCTCGCCATCTTACAGCAGGGTTTTGAACATCTCGTCGAACTTGGCCTTCGGCTGAGCGCCAATCAGTTTGTTAACCACCTCACCATTCTTGAAGAACAAGATGGTCGGGATGTTACGAATACCAAACTCAGCTGCCAGATCCTCACACTCCTCAACATCGCACTTTCCGACGGTGATGCGACCATCGTACTCTTCAGCCAGTTCTGAAATAATGGGAGCCACCATACGGCAGGGACCACACCATGTAGCCCAGAAATCAACTACCAGCGGCTGGCCTGATGCCTTCAAACTCGCAAAATTCTCACTTGTGATTGTTACTTCCATTGTTACCTTAATTTATTTAGTGAATACTATGATGATAATTCATCTGCAAATAGCATGCCATTAATTGATCTGATAATCGAGCATCTCGTGTTTATCGATATAGTCGATCAGCGAATGACGCACATCGACACCACAACTCCTGCTATGAAGCAGCACGTGGTTCTTGCCCTGCGAATCGCGCAGCTGGAAGAACAGTTTGGTCTTTCCAGGATGGCTGGTGATCAGTTCATTGAGGTCAGCCACAATCTGATCGTCGAGCATATCGGTGACCAATGAGATGGTGATGCGGTCGAGCGCCTTTTCCTTTACACCCTGCAGATATTCTATATTCTGCACCTTCAGTTCCAATTGATTGCTGTTCTGAAAACGCTGTTGCAATTTGGCTGTGATATACACCGATGCACCCTCGGCAAACATACCGCTCCAATGGCCCCAGTCTTCACCGAACAGCGCCAGTTCGCCAGAACCGTCGAAATCCTCAAGGGTGACAAAGCCACAAGGGTTGCCGCGCTTATCGAAACGGGTACGGATGGCTGTCACAATGCCACCCAACAGAATATCCTCCCTGCCATTCAGATTCGACATATCTGACAAATCGGCACATTTGGCATTACAGAGGTTGTCGAGGATGATCTTATACTCATCAAGCGGATGGGCTGAGAGGTAGATACCTACAAGATCACGCTCCTTGTTCAGACGTTCGATATCGCTCCAACGGATATCGTTCTTGGGTACTGGCGGCAGGGCAATCTCCACCCCGTCACCAAACATGCCAAAGAGGGAGTTCTGCATCTGTGCCTTCTCCTGCTGATACAACTGTCCGTAGCGAACGATAGTATCGAGGAACACCTCGCCCTTGGCATTGGTGGCGAAGTAGTCTTCACGGCGAATGCCGAAACTGTCGAAGCCACCGCTCAATGCCAAACTTTCGAAGGCCTTACGGTTGACTGACGAGAAGCTGATACGCTGGGCAAAGTCGTAAATATCCTTGAAGGGACCGTTCTTCTCGCGTTCCTCAATGATGGCCAATGCGGCAGAGTCACCCATGCCCTTGATGGCACCGAGGCCGAAGCGAATCTCACCATGGTGGTTAACACCAAACTTCTCATACGACTCGTTGACATCCGGACCTAAAGTGGCGATACCCATCGCCTTACACTCATCCATCAGTTTAGTGATTTCAGTTATTTGGTCCCGACGACGGCTCATGATGGCAGCCATGAACTCAGCGGGATAATTGGCCTTGAGGTATGCTGTCTGGTAAGCTACCCAGGAATAGCAAGCGGCATGCGATTTGTTGAAGGCGTAAGAGGCGAATTTCTCCCAGTCAGCCCAAATCTTCTCCAGAATCTCAGGATCGTGGCCGTTCTTCTTGCCACCTTCGATGAACTTGGGCTTCATTGCGTCGACGATATCCTTCTTCTTCTTACCCATCGCCTTACGAAGGGCATCACTTTCGCCTCGGGTGAAATCAGCTAATTGACGCGAGAGCAACATTACCTGTTCCTGATAGACGGTGATACCATAGGTATCCTTCAAATACTTCTCCATGCAGGGAATATCGTATTTGATTTCCTCTCGACCGTTCTTACGGGCAATGAACGAAGGGATATAGTCCATAGGTCCCGGGCGATAGAGGGCGTTCATGGCAATGAGATCCTCAAAGACGGTAGGATGCAGTTCTCTCAGGTATTTCTGCATACCGTTTGACTCAAACTGGAAGGTACCGATGGTACGGCCCTGCTGATAGAGTTCGTATGTCTTGGGATCGTCGATGGGGATAGTGTCGAGATCGACCTCTACGCCCCTTGTACGCTTGATGTTCGCACAAGCCTCCTTCAACTCCGACAGCGTCTTCAGCCCCAGGAAGTCCATCTTGATAAGTCCCGTCGATTCGATGACGTGACCGTCGTATTGCGTGCAGTTGGTCTTGGTGCCCTTGAAGTCAGGGTCATCTGCCGTAGAGACAGGTACATGGTCAGATATCGGGTCACGGCAGATGATAAAACCACAGGCATGGATACCCGTTCCTCTCACTGTTCCCTCCAGCATCTTTGCATACTTGATGGTGTTGGCGAGTGCCTGATTGGAAGAGGACTCCGCCTCTTGTAATTCTCGTGTACACTTGATGGCATTGGGCAGATTCATCTTCATGCCTTCTGGCAGACGATCAGGAATAGCCTTACATAAGGCATTGGTGATGCCGAGCGGCACTTTCTCCACACGGGCCACATCCTTAATAGAGTTCTTAGTGGCCATCGTGGCGTAGGTGATGATGTGGGCACAGTTCTCATGACCATACTTATCCATCACCCATTTCAGCACCTTTCCGCGTCCGTCGTCATCAAAGTCGGTATCGATATCAGGCAGCGAGATACGGTCCGGGTTCAGGAAACGCTCAAACAGCAAGTCGTATTTCAACGGGTCTATTTTCGTGATACCCAGACAGTAAGCCACCACACTACCAGCAGCAGAACCACGTCCTGGTCCCACCATTACCCCGAGCTCATCGCGAGCTGAATTGATAAAGTCCTGCACGATGAGGAAGTAACCCGGGAAACCCATCGTCTTCATGATGTGCAGTTCGAACTTTACACGTTCAACCACATCATCTGGAATCGGGTCGCCATAGCGCCGCTTGGCACCGGCATAGGCCAGTTCTGCCAAATAGTCAGCTTCAAACTTGATTCGGTAGATCTTATCGTAGCCACCCAGCTTCTTGATTTTCTTCTCGCCTTCTTCGGGAGGCAGTTGGTTCTCGCCATTCTCATCAGAGGTAAACTCGTCGTAAAGTTGCTGCTCCGTAAACTTCTTCCGCCATTCTTCTTCAGTTCCGAAACTTTCAGGGATGGGGAAGAACGGCATAATCGGGTCATTATCAAGACTGTAGGTCTCTACCTTATCCAGTATCTCCAGCGTGTTAGCCATTGCTTCCGGCACATCGCTGAAGATGTCGTTCATCTCCTGACGTGTCTTAAACCACTCCTGCTTGGAGTAGAGCATTCGCGTCGGGTCATCGAGATCCTTGCCGGTAGAGAGACAGAGAAGATGGTCGTGGGCCTCAGCATTTTCCTTATCCACAAAGTGGGCATCGTTCGTACAGACCAGTTTGATACCATATTCCCGAGCCAGTTCGATCAGAACCTTATTGGCCTGCTGCTGAAGCGGGAAGGTCTCGCGATTGGCACGTTGGTTAGGATCTGTCACCTCATGGCGCTGAAGCTCCAGATAATAGTCGTCGCCCCAGAGCCGCTGATGCCACTCGATGGATTCACGTGCCCCGGCTATATCGCCACGAAGGATCTTTGCCGGCACCTCGCCTGCAATACAGGCCGAACAGACTATCAGGTCTTCATGATACTTCTCCAGTTCTGTCCTGTCAGTACGAGGTCGGTTATAAAAGCCGTCTACCCAAGAATTACTGACCAGTTTGATCAGGTTCTTATAGCCATTAGCGTTTTTCGCCAGAACAATCAAGTGATAACCGCCAAGATCATCCTTCGTCTCTTTCAGATGCATATCCCCACGACGGGCCACATACATCTCACAGCCGAAGATTGGCTTGAAGGGTTCGAGGCCGTCTTTCTTGCGCTGCTTGTTAATGCCATTGCAGATGTCGTGAAATTCCTTAATACCAAACATATCGCCATGATCCGTGATGGCCATACCTTTCATACCGTCGGAAATTGCTTTATCTACAAGCCTTTTGATACTCGACTGTCCATCGAGGATTGAATAATATGTATGTACATGCAGATGTACGAAATCTTCCATCTTTTATACTCTTTCTTATGTTTTTGAGCTCCAAAGATACGCCTAAATCTCGGAAATACCAAAAGAAAAACGTGAAAAGTTTGTAACTTACGTGAAAAATATGTACCTTTGCACGCAAATAACAAAACAATCAAATTCTACTGATGGGAGAAAGAATCAAGAAACTTAAGAAAATAAGGATTCATAGGGAAGGAACAAACGAACTGCTATTGAGTGCATTGGCGCTTGCCTGCATAGGTTCGCTGCTATGGTATTCATTCAGCACCACGATACCTTTTTGGTTGTTTGTCATTGTCTTTGGCTCCGCCTGGATGATGGCGCTGAACTTCTACCGCTGCCCTATCAGATATTATAATGGTGACACCGACAAACTGGTTGTCGCTCCTGCCGATGGAAAGATTGTCGTCGTAGAAGAAGCAGAAGAAAACGAATACTTCCACGACAAGCGCCTGATGATTTCGATTTTCATGAGCCCGCTGAACGTTCATGCCAACTGGTTCCCTGTCGATGGAAAGGTGAAGTTCGTGCATCATCAGAACGGCAATTACCATAAGGCCTGGCTGCCAAAAGCCAGTGAGGAGAATGAGCATTCAGACATCATGATTACGACAACCGACGGTGAAGACATCCTGGTCCGCCAGATTGCTGGTGCGATGGCTCGCCGTATCGTCACCTATGCCAAGGAAGGTGAAGAGTGTTATATCGATGAACATCTGGGATTCATCAAGCTGGGATCGCGTGTCGATGTCTATCTGCCGCTTACAGCTAAGGCATGTGTCACGATGGGACAACCCACAACTGGTGACCAGACAGTCATTGCAAAGTTGAAATAAATGAGTATCAAGAAGCACATCCCCAACAGTATCACGTGCTGCAACCTCATTTCTGGCTGCATTGCCACCTATTATGCCATCTATAGTCTGTACGAATATGCGCTGGTGTTCATTATCATCGGCGCAGTCTTCGATTTCTTTGACGGGATGAGTGCCAGACTACTGAATGTATCCTCACCTATCGGAAAAGAACTTGATTCACTCGCTGACGACATCACTTTCGGACTTGCTCCCTCTACGATTGTTTTCTCGTTCCTAATGGAGCAGAACTGGACGGGCATTATGCAGGGAAACCGCCTGGCATTCGTGCTCCCGTTCCTGTCATTCGTCATGGCGGCCTTTTCCGCTCTCCGACTCGCCAAGTTCAATCTCGACGAGCGTCAGGCCTTAGGGTTTATCGGACTTCCCACCCCTGCCAATGCACTCTTCTGGGGATCACTGATTGCCGGTGCAGGCAGTTGGCTGGCTACCGTCCCTTATATCTGCTATATTCTGTTGGCTGGTGTCTTCCTGAGTTGCTATCTGCTGATTGCAGAGATTCCGATGTTTGCCCTCAAGTTCAAGCACTGGGGCTGGAAAGGCAATGAAATAAAGTATATTTTTATCCTCTCGTGTATCCCGCTGCTGTTGTTCCTGAAGGTGAGCGGTTTTGCTGCCATCATTGCATGGTACATTGTGTTATCTGTTGCCACGAATAAAAAGACTTCATAAAGCCCGTTTTTATGCAGACGATTATTGCTATTATTGTTTTTGCCCTTATCTTCATTGCTATTCTTGTCATGGTGATTATCTATTTCACCTATAAAGGTGTCAAGAAGATGAGAGAGGCTGCTGAAGATACATATTTCCGCCATCAGAAGATGAAGGAACAGAAGGAAAAGAATCCTTTTGGCGATGATTATTTCAAGAGCAGCACCAATAAGAGCCAACAGAGGAATCCTCGCGAACAGAAGCAATATCAGCAGAGGACAAACAACAATCAATCAGCTGAATCGTTCAAGACTAAAGGCAAGGCTCAAGAAGCCCCACAAGAAGAAACTGCCCGTAGAACAACTACGAGCAGTGGTGTTACCATCATCGACGATCGGGATTCTGATGAAAAGCGCAAGATCTTCGACAACAACGATGGTGAATACGTTGAGTTCGAAGAAGTCAACTAGTGGACTCGCCGAAGGCAAGACTAATTATGAACGAGTGTGCCAATCTGCTCACCGTCCATCACCTTCTTCAGATTTCCTACAACATCCATATTGAATACGTAAATAGGCAGGTTGTTATCCTGACACATGCAGATGGCCGTCAAGTCCATCACCTTCAGACCGCGTGCCAGTACCTCCTTATACGTGATATCCTCAAACTTCGTTGCAGTAGGATCCTTCTCGGGGTCGGCAGTATAGATACCGTCAACGCGGGTACCCTTCAGCATCACGTCGGCCTCGATCTCGATACCACGCAGTGAAGAGCCGGTGTCTGTCGTGAAATAGGGCGATCCGGTTCCTGCTGAGAAGATGCACACATAGCCCTGCTCCATCGCCTCGATGGCCTTCCACTTCGTGTAAAACTCACCGATAGGTTCCATGCGGATGGCCGTCAGCACCTTGTTCTTCACGCCCACGGCTCCTAAAGCCGACGACAGTGCCAGCGAGTTGATCACCGTAGCGCACATGCCCATCTGGTCACCCTTCACACGGTCGAAACCTTTCTGCGAACCACTCAGGCCACGGAAAATGTTACCGCCGCCAATCACGATGCCAATCTCGACACCCATCTCTGCCACTTCCTTAATCTGCCTGGCATAGTCACTCAGTCGCTCAGGGTCGATGCCGTAGCCCTGCTTTCCCATCAGGCTCTCGCCCGACAGTTTCAAAAGAATTCTCTTAAATCTTGCCATATATTACAATATTTAAAGTAATCATCTATAAACCCTAAACTATAAACTATAAACAATAAGCCCTAAACTATGAACTATAGACAAAAGCCCACCTCTTTAAAAGCGTATATCCTCGCCCTGCCGTCAGCGTCGAGCAACACCAGCCGACCATCGTCGAGCACATTCAGCACCTTCGCCTCGAACACTCCTTTATCGTCGCAGAAGCGATGCATACCTCCCCGACGGTAAAGACGGCTATGATAGTCGCTGACCAGAACCTCAGGCTCACGTTTCAGCACCTCCGGCAAGACTTTCAAGAACACCTTCAGCAACTCGTCGCGATCCGTCTCGCGCCCCAAGACCTGTGCCATCGAGACAGGGTTGGGTGCATCGCTATAGAACATCGTCTGATTCACATTCAGCCCGATCCCCACGATGCAGTCAGTAATCGTGCTGCCCTGCAGACGGTTCTCTATCAGTATGCCGCAAATCTTACGGTCGTCCACATAGATGTCGTTAGGCCACTTGATGGACAACTGCCCTATGCGAGGAGAGCTGTTGGCCGTGCTGGGTGGATAGAAGTAATGCTCAAGCGTCTCACAGAGCGCCACTGATACAGCCTCTGAGATGCGGAACTGCCAGCTTGCCTTGATCTCTGTCGGATGCAACAGCACGCTGAACGTCAGGTTTTTCCCCCTTTCGCTTTCCCACGAATTGCTGCCACAACCTTTTCCCGCCGTCTGGAAGTCGGCCATCACAACAAGCTGCTTGTGCCCGCCCGTTGCCAGGTTTCTCCGCAACCAGCCGTTGGTAGAGTCTGTCTCGTCGATATGAATGATTTCATATTCCATAATCTGCCCGCAAAGATACAATTATTTTCAGACATATTTTACTATTTAACACCTTTATTTCATTTGTTCGTATGTTAATATGTCTTTTATTTGTTCTTTTGCCTAAAAAAAGCACTACCTTTGCAGCATGGAAGATCAACAGAAGAAAGATGAATTCTACATGCAGCGTGCCCTCGACGAGGCGCAGGCAGCCTATGATGCAGGCGAGATTCCCATCGGAGCCATCGTCGTGTGCAAGGACCGCATTCTCTCCCGTGCCCATAACCTTACGGAGACGCTCTGCGACGTGACCGCCCACGCCGAGATGCAGGCCATCACCGCTGCGGCCAACGCCCTTGGCGGCAAGTACCTCACCGACTGCACCCTCTACGTCACCGTCGAGCCCTGCACGATGTGTGCCGGCGCCATCGGCTGGGCACAGATTCCACGCATTGTCTATGGTGCGGCCGACGACAAGCGGGGATTCCGCACCTATGCGCCACAGGCCATGCATCCGAAGGCCGAGGTCGTAGGCGGTGTGCTCGAAGCCGAGTGCCGCCAGCTCATGCAGGCGTTCTTCCAGTCGAAGCGCTGACCGCGACGGCATTGCCTGTGTCTACGACCGAGGCATTCATGGCTGCGACATCGCCTGCTGATACACCCAGGCCGTGTCGAGCACCTGATAGAGTGTGCGTCGCTGTTCACCATACATCACAAGCAGGAAGTAGGCCGAGCGTTCTGTCGGCTGCAGGTTAGGCTGTACGACCAGTTTCCTGACCCGTCCGTTCCACTCAGAAGCCCGTGTAGCCGGTGTCCGCAAACTGTCACCCTCAAAGCCAATCCAGTCCATAGGGATATACGAGATCAGCAGGCTGTCTTTCGACACGTTCGACGAGAACGCCATCTCCACCTCGCCACCCTCGGCACCTATGGTGTACACATTCGGATTGAAGAGTGCATATTCATTGCGCTGCCACACCGTCAGTTGTTGCTGCTTGCCACCCGACTCGATGGTCACCGTCGCCTTCCGACGATCACGGGTATGGTTCGACTCCACGGTATGCACCGTAATGCCGTTACGTCCGCCCAGCCCCTCGCTGGGATCCACCTCGAGCCACGAGGCCGACGACGTAGCCTTCCACGAGCCGCCGGCCTGGAAGAACACCTCCGCGCCATGACCTTGAGCCGAAGGCAGGTCGTCCACCTGCTCTGTCACCAGATACACCCCTCCTACCTCGTCGGCGATACAGCCCACGAGCAGAAGCACGATGCCCAGCGACATAAACAAGCCGATTTTCTTCATCATTCCGTCGATTCTGCCTGCAAAGGTACTATTTTTCACGCAGACCACCAAGCCAGGCCACCAACTATTTCCTGAAAACGGTCACGGTCACAGCTGTGACCATGTGACCGCAGAACCGAACAGTGCAAAATAAAATTAAATAATTTTACCCCATACATAAACCACTGAATATTTCACAACACGCTTATATACAGATTATTGGATTCATTACTAAAATTTCAACTATTTGTTATATAAAGTATTTTCAACAAACTGCTTTCTTGCGCGGTCACATGGTCACAGCTGTGACCGTGACCGTTTATACCAATGCCTTCCAACAGCGTAAGAGATGCTTTCTATCCCCCCATAGAAGGCATCCCTTACTGTCGTACAAGGCATCTGCATCACTCATGCAAGGCATCAGAACGACCCTTGGAGGGCATCCCTATCAACGCACCCCCTATTTTGCCATGTCTGGATAGCAATTCGGGGAGATGGTGACTAAGCGACGCCAGCCACAAAATAAAAATCCCCCGCCGCAGATGCGACAGGGGATTCATATTAAGAAGTGAGTTGCGATTTACTCGTAGAAACCAGTATAGCGCTGACCAGACAGACGGAATGTGTTATTATCATCATCATCGCTGAACTTGATGTTGAATACGATACTGTCGTTGGGCATACCATGAAGATTCTTGGCTGCTCCCTCCAGGATCTTACCGCCAGTGACAACAGCCGTACCTGTGCCATCAGCATCGTAGTCCTTCTCAGGGCAGGAGAAAGTACGAGCCTGATAGTCAACATCGACCTTCATCTTGAAAGCCCAGAATTCACCATTATCATCCAGCCACATCTGGTTCATGCTGTTGTCGGCAGTGTTGTAGGTCATAATCGTAATCGTACCCATCTTATAGGGATCCGCCATGATAAGGTTTCCACTCTCATCAACGATATCGACCTGTACATCCCAACGACCAGCCATC
The DNA here is from genome assembly GCA_900314995.1 of uncultured Prevotella sp. Taxonomy (GTDB): domain Bacteria; phylum Bacteroidota; class Bacteroidia; order Bacteroidales; family Bacteroidaceae; genus Prevotella. Next base: position 39,720 of record OMXK01000034.1, on the reverse strand, counting down.
TTCTGGACATTGGTACCACCCGGCTCCTCGTTCGTCTCCGTGTCACAACTGACAAAGCCGAACGAAAGGGCGATGGCCATAAATGCGAATGAAATATATTTTTTCATAATTCTTGCTTACTTTTATTATTTCGTTAATGTAACATACAGCGGAGTACCGCCAAAGTCGTTTGTGAGGGTCACTGTACCTGTTTCCGGATCATATGAGCCAGATGTGATAGCGATAGGATCACCCCAATACCAATTAGAGCCGTCACATGATACCAATTCAATGCTGTTGTCTGCATTCAGTTTAATAACAGCCTCCAGATGGAAGTCGTAGGCTGGCTCATAGCCAGGATAGCGTCCGTAGCAATAGAAGCCGCCAGCAATGTCATCAATGGTATATGTGCCATCACCATTGTCTGAAATAACGATGGGGGCATCGAAATAGTGACGTGAACCATATTGGCTCTCACCGAAGTAAGCACTTGCCAGATTCTGAGAATCCTTCACCATGACTGTACGCTTGGCAGAAGCAGAGAAATTATCCTTATTGACGGCCGTATATGTCAGGGTATAGAAACCGGCTTTGTTGCTGTCAACTGCACCGGAAACAACGACCTTAGAGGTGATGTCCTCAGTACCTTCCATTGCTGTATAGCCCGGCTCCGTATAAGACTCGCCCACATTCAACACCATAAGTTCTTCACCTTCCAGTTCAATGGTTGCGAAATGGGTCACCCTTGTATCGGTGAGTTGATCGTTGCTGTCATTGCACGAGGTAAAGCCAAAGACTGTCGCGCAAGACATCAGTCCATATAATAATACCTTTTTCATATATTTCTTTCCTGATTAAATGTTGTTATTTCACATCCCAGAACACCTTGTCAGTAATCTGACGGGCCGGCGTAGGAGTATTCACATTGTACTTACGAGAGTCGCTTGAGTAAGGAATACTCATGGCGATATTATCATCACCCTTCTTGTTCACAGCAGGACGGATCAGGTCGCCAGGAGTGTAGACAGAGATGTCGCCCTTGATCTGAGCAGCAGTGGCATCGGAGAGGGCAGGCACGTCAGTACGGCGAATCTCTGACCAAGCCTCCATGTGGTCATGCATGAACAGGGCTGTCCACTTCTGCATGTAGATAAGGTGCAGTTTCTCTTCCGTAGAACCCGTCCAGGCGCCAGAGGCAGCCAGGAATTCATCGGCACCATCAATGCCGCGAAGAGCGAAGTCTTTGGTTACACCAGCCTCGTAAGCAGCCTTAGCAGCAGTATCGTCGTTGTTGAAGCGCAACTGAGCCTCAGCAAGCAAGAACTGCAACTCACTCTGTGTGAACAGGTAGATTGGCATATCGTGGGTGATGCTGTAGTCGATGTTGCTTACATCCTGGTTCTTGTAAGAAGTACCAACAATGTCAGGATTCTGCTTCGAGCCAGGGAACTGACCAACGTAGGTATTGTCACTAGTACGAGGAAGGATAATGTACGAGAGACGCGGATCGTCCATGGACTGCATGTAACTGACGATAGGATAAGCAGCGCAATGGTTCTGAGTCAGACGGAAGACAGACTGGTACCAAGGATTGTACTGACCCTCGAGATCAGAGAACACATCCCACTTCACATCCCCCTCAAAGAATTCACCAGCAGAAACAAGAGCGGTAATCTTTGAAGCGTACTCGCTATATCCGCCATCATACAGGCGGAAGTACATACGCAGACGCAGAGCGTTGGCATAGCCTTTCCACTGTGCAAGGTTCTTGTTAAGCAGGGGATCCGTCATGCTCATGGCTTCTCCTGTGAGAGCAGCCTCAGCAGCATCAAGTTCGGCCAGGACGCCCTCGTAGACCGTCTTACCGTCATCATACGAAGGTGATGAATTGCTGGCAGCCTTCAGAGCCTCTGTATAAGGAGTCTCACTGGTATTATCGACCAGCAGTTGGAAGGCCTGTGTACGCATGACCTGGCATGCAAAGAGGTTGGAAGTGTTCGTGGTCTTGGCCTTGATTTCCTCGATATCCATCAAAGCACCGGCATAGAGGTTACGATAGCAGCGGTTGAACAGGTCTTTCGACTCGTCAATGTTCAGTTCTGCAATGTCATTATACTGGTTAGCCTCAGGCATCTGGTCAAAATACTGGGCAAAGAAACCAGCATAGTTGAACATCATGTCACCAGAAGCGTCAGCGATGGCGCTGATGACTGACGGGAACTGGAGTTCCGGAGTAATCTCGCTGCCAGAAGGATAGTTCGGGTCCTGATTGATGTCCAGATCACAACTGGACAGCAACATCAATCCCGCAGCGGCTAAAATATTTATCTTTTTCATACTGTTGTTTCCTTTCTTTTAGAATTTAACGTTGACGTTGAAACCAAACTTACGAGAACTCGGGTTCGAACTGTACTCACCGAAACTACCTTCAAGGTCATTACCGAATGAAGAACCCTCAGGATCGATGAACGTATTGCTTGCCGGAGTCCACATCAGCAGGTTGTTTCCGAATACAGAGAGACGCACGCCAGTCAACGGAGTCTTAGCCAGCCACTTGGCGGGAACGTTCCATCCGAACACAACCTGACGCAGTTTGACGTATGACTTGCTGATCAGAGAACCAGATCCCATAGCCAGGGCACCGTTGTCCCAGTAGTTGTAGAGAGTCGTGCCATAGAGGGGGATGTTGTTCTCAGAGTAAGTACCGTCGCCATTGTCGATGACAGAGTTGGGCACAACGAACGGGTTACGGTCGTTGTAGGCTGTCTGCATAGCATTACCCGTGAAGTAAGTGACATCATGTGTACGAGAGAACATCAGACCACCCTGACGGATATCGAAGTCGAATGACAGCGAGAAGTCCTTATATCTCAGAGAGTTGCCGATACCCATCATGTAGTCGTAGTTGATGGTACCGATCTTGACCATCTCGTCGGTGTTCTGAGGCAGACCGTTCTTGTCAACGATGATCTGGCCGGCATCGTTGGTCTTGGCCACGTAGGCTTCGAAGACACCCATCTCCTCACCCTCGATGGCGTAGAGACCTGTACCGCCGCTGAAGCCATAGATAGAGGCACGGCCGTTCATCTCCTCAGGCAATTTCATCACCTTGTTGTTGTTCTTGGTGTAGTTCCAAGTCAGGCTCCACTCGAAGTCCTTCGTGCGGACGGGCACTACGGTGACGAGCAACTCAACACCACGGTTGCGGATCTTACCGAGGTTCACGTTCTGGGCTGTATAGCCAGAAGCGGCATCGGTGCTCAACTGAGTGATCTGTTTGTCTGAATTACGGTTATAATAGGTAGCATCGATAGAGATGCGGTTCTGCAGGAATGCCAACTGGATACCGATTTCAGTCTCAGTCGTCATCTCAGGGCTGAGGTCCATACTACCAAGCACATTACCTACGGTGTATGCGTTAGTACCAGTCTTTGCAAACGGGAACTTACTGTCGGCCCAACCTGATGAGTTGAAGTTACCCTGTGTATAATAGGGGTCAGTCATATAGACATCAGCATCGTTACCAGTCTTACCCCAGGCAAAGCGGAGTTTACCGAATGAGAGCCAAGGTGTCTTCTCCTTCAGCATCTCAGAGAAGATATAACTGAGCGTTACGCCAGGATAGAAGAATGAACGATTCTCCTTTGGCAGTGTGGACGACCAGTCGTTACGTCCTGTCAAGGTCAGGTAAAGCATGCTCTTGTAGGCAACTTCAGCCTGAGCATAGATACCATAGTAACGACGTTTCCACTGATATTCCTTAGTTGTAGGAATCTCGGCAGAGTTCGAGACATTGAAGTAGGTAGGAACCGTCAGGTTCGTTACTTTAGAATCCAGATAGGAGAGTCTGCGCTCATTACCGTTGAAACCAGCAACAGCATTGACATTGAAGTCATTGAAAGCCTTGTCGAATGTCAGCATGATGTCGTGGTTGATCTCACGACGACGGGTCGTACGTCTTGAAGTGCTACCAGTCTGGCTGCTCAGTTCTGAATCCCAGTTAGGAGTATCAGGGAACAATACAGAATAGTTGGGCACACCCATGTGGTGATGGGCAGTAGAGGTATCGAAGCCGAGACGGTAAGACAACTTAAACCACTTCAGGAAGTCGTAGTCCACCTGGAACTTACCATAGAAGCGCTCGCTCTCGTTCTCATTCAGGTGATTGTTGAGAATGTAGTACGGGTTCATCACGCTATACGGTGTATAGTAGTAACCTGGCGTATTGAAAGGATTTTCCAGGTCTTTCAATTCTGCGATTGCGATATCACGCGGAGTCTGCATGATGGCATTGTACATGTTCTCAAAGCCCTGACCAGTCTGGACGAAGTTGTTCTTCTGATAAGCGTAGTTCACAGAAGAACTGAATGTCAAGTTGTTGATCTTATGAGAACCACGGGCAGAGAAGGTGTACTTCCTGTAACTGTCGGCATTCGTCGGAATGATACCATCATCCTTCAGTTGCGAGAACGATACGAAGTAGTCGCTCTTTTCGGTAGCGCCATTGAACGACACACTGTTCGAATAGCGGAAGCCAGTGTCGAAGAAGTCCTTCATGTTGTTCTTAATCGGCAGATAAGACTTGATCTGCTGAGAGTTATTGTATACAGTACCATACTTCAAGGTAGAGCCATCGAAGCGGGGACCCCAAGAACCGTTCTCGTCGTCAGTCTTGTCACCGTTCCAACCCATACCGAAGTCGTTCTGCATCTGCGGCAGACGCATCACCTGCTCCCACTGCAGACCACCGTTATACTCGATACCGAATCCTTTCGTCTGCTTCTTACCGCTCTTGGTCGTGATCAGGATCACACCGTTGGCGGCACGGCTACCATAAAGGGCGGTAGCGGCTGCACCTTTCAGGATGGTCATGTTCTCCACGTCGTCCGGGTTCACGGCGTTGGCACCGTTACCGAAGTCGTAACCGCTGTTCAGACCGTCGTTACTGAATACAGCAGAGTTGTTCATAGGCACTCCGTCGATGACGTAAAGGGGCTGGTTGGCTCCACCCAATGAACTGATACCACGGATGATAACCGAATTAGACGAACCCGGGTCGCCAGCAGCAGAGGTAATCTGCACACCAGCCACCTTACCCTGGAGGCTCGACATCACGTCTGCAGTACGTGCTGCAGCAATCTCGTCGCCGTCAACGGCTGTAGCCGAATAACCCAGTGCCTTTGCAGAGCGTTTGATACCCATGGCGGTCACAACCACCTCGTCGAGGGCCGTAGCGTCGCTCTTCAGGAACACACGCATACCGTTCTTGGCCTGCACGGTCTTAGACTCATAGCCAAGGTAAGAAACCGTAATCGTGTTCTTGCCTGCGGGCAAAGTCAGCGAGAAGCGACCATTTACGTCAGTCAACATACCGGTACTCGTACCATCCACCTTGACGGCGGCGCCGATGATCGGCTGACCGTCTTCCTGGGAGAATACTGTACCAGAAACTTTGGTTTGAGCCATCGCTGTCCCCATGCAAAGGAAGAGCGCGGCTAAAAACATCGTTAGTCTTTTTTTCATAAATTCTCTCTCTTTTGTTATTAATTAAATATTGGTAGTATAAATGTTCAATTTTACACCTATTTTATATATAATGGCTTCCTCTGCGCCAGAGGTCGCTCCTAGAATTTCCCTTTTGTTACGGTTCAGTGTGCAAAAATAATGCATAAGTTTCTAAAAAACGAATAATTTTATAAAAAAATCACATTTCAACACCTTTTGTTAACACTTTCGCCATCTCTGCTTGATATAAATCAATCCAAATTGTTACTTTGTGCAAATAATACAATCATTCTTTTTAACGCTAACTCTGCCTACCTTTTCACTCGGTTTTTCGCCTATTTCGGACCCCGGCAAAGGCTCATTTACATCCCTGTAAACATACAGTTACATTACGACAAACCCACAGTTACATTACGAGTAAGTAAAGGTTTCTCGTAAGGAAACTACTAAATTCTCTAGAGAATTTTATAATCCGCTTACGATTAAGTACCCTTCACATACCGATAAAGATGCACTCACATACGCTCAAAGTATCAGAGAAAAGGGAGTCTTACAACAAAATGAATACTAAATAAGGTGTGTCAATTTTTGACACACCTTAATTTGTATAAATGTTACGTTTCGTTTACTTCACCTGGATGACGAGATACTTGCTGGTAGACCAGAAGGCATCGGGGTTGGTGATTCGGAGCACATACTGCTTGTTGGCATCACGCTGGAGCGTATAGGAGCTGGCAGGATGACTCGTCAGGATCTCGGCACTCTTGCTGTAAAGCTTGATCTCCTTGTCGATGCGGATATCGATCTTGGTGAAATACTCCTTGTTGAAGTTGGAGCGAAGCACCTCACCAGCATCAAGGATGTTCTGCTCCTTCAGCTCCTTCTTCGTTCCGAAGACAAACCAAGCCGTGTGGAGCGCCTTGTCCTGGGTGCTGATGGTCTCGGTCTTCTGGGTATTCTCCTCCTTCAGCGAAGCGACATTCGTGTTCAGGTCTGATACCATCTCGTCGAGCTCGGCAATATGGATGTCCTTCTTGTCAAGTTCCTCGCGCAGAGCCTGAAGCTGCTTGTCCTTGACCTCCATCTGCTGAGTCAGATTGTCGATGATCTTCTTCAGCTGTCCACCCTTCACGGTACTTTCACGTACCTGCTGCTTCAGCTTGTTGATGAGTTCCTTGTTCTGCTGCATAGCCGACTGGATGAACTGCAGGTTCTCCGTGATGCGCTGCTTGGTGTTGGTACCTTCACCCGACTTGGCGAGTGTCACACGGTTCTGAGCCTCGGTAATCTCACGGAATCCCTCCTCAATGTCACTGAGAGTGGTCATCATGTCGTTGATCTCATTGTCTTTCTGTGCAATAATCTGCTCCAGAGAATCACGCTGCTGCAAGGCAGCCTGCTCGGCCTTCTTCACAGCATCCTGATTACAACTTGCTACCGCCACTGTGCAGGCAGCAAAGAATAATAGTTTCTTCATACTTTTTGTTGTTAATTATTAATTTTCACTTTTTGCATTCTTATCCAAGCCGGCAAGGATGATGACGATCTCACCCTTGGGCTCCTTCTCCTTGAAATGGGCTATCACCTCTTCGAGACTTCCCCTGACGCTCTCCTCGTGGATCTTGGAGATCTCGCGGCAGACGCTCACCTGGCGATCTGGGCCATAGACCTCGGCAAACTGCTGCAACGTCTTCAACAGACGGTAAGGCGACTCGTAGAAGATCATCGTGCGCTCCTCGCCTTTCAGCGACTCCAGTTTTGTCTGGCGCCCTTTCTTCTGCGGCAGGAAGCCTTCGAAGGCGAAACGGTCACAAGGCAAGCCGCTTGACACGAGCGCCGGCACGAATGCCGTTGCCCCAGGCAGGCACTGCACCTCTACCCCAGCCCTGACGGCCTCGCGAACCAGGAAGAAGCCCGGATCGCTGATGCCCGGCGTACCGGCATCGCTGATCAGTGCCACGTTCTCACCCGCCAGCAGACGGCTAACGACACTAGCCGACGTACCATGTTCATTAAACTTATGGTGCGACAACAAAGAGTTCTTAATCTCATAATGCTTCAGCAGGATGCCCGATGTGCGGGTATCTTCCGCCAGTATGAGATCCACCTCTTTTAAGATACGGACGGCACGGAAGGTCATGTCTTCCATATTGCCTACTGGGGTCGGAACGATATACAATATGCCCATATCGGGGGACAAAATTAGCGTAAATAATCAGAATAGACAAAAAAAGCGGCAAAAACTTTGCAATTTTTAAAAGGTTTTGGTAATTTTGCCGCCAAATGTGACAAAATAGAAGAATATGACAAGAGAAACCATCACCTTTGACCGGTTAGTCCGTTGGATTGGAGGTACCCTGCTCGTTGTCGGCATCCTCTTGCTGATCGACTACCTCAGCAGCGTATTGCTGCCGTTCGTCATTGCCTGGTTCTTCGCCTATCTGCTCTATCCGATGGTGAAGTTACTAGACTGGAAGCTACATCTGCCCCGGGCACTTAGCATCATCCTGACGCTTCTGATCGTCATTGCCGTCATCTCGGGAGTCGTCTACCTGATTATCCCGCCGATGATTGAGCAGTTCGAGAAACTGGGCTATCTCGCTACCGACTATATTCAGAAGTCGGCCAATATCACTTCTATCCCTGGGGCGATATCGGAATGGATTACGAATAACCAGACTGCGATTGAGGAGTTCTTCAAGAGCAAGGACTTTACGGATGGACTGAAGACCATCATGCCGGGCTTGTTCAGTTTCCTCGGACAGACCTACAGCATCATCGTCAGCGTCATCGCATCGTTCATCACCTTATTATATATGTTCTTCATCCTGCTCGACTATGAGTATCTGACGGACAACTGGATCCGCATCTTCCCAAAGAAGAATCGTCCTTTCTGGCGGGAACTGATGGGCGATGTGGAGCGTGAGCTGAACAACTATATCCGCGGCCAGGGACTTGTTGCCCTCATCATGGGTGTACTCTTCTGCATCGGTTTCACCATCATCGACTTCCCGATGGCCATTGGTCTCGGCATCATGATTGGCATTATGGACTTGGTGCCCTATCTGCACACCTTTGCCCTGATTCCCACAGTGCTCCTGGCCCTACTGAAGTCTGCCGACACAGGTCAGAACTTCTGGATTATCCTCATCATGGCACTCGCTGTGTTTATCATCGTACAGCTTATCTGTGACATGGTAGTAACGCCGAAGGTCATGGGCAAGGCGATGGGGCTCAACCCTGCCATCCTGCTGCTCAGCCTCTCCGTATGGGGCGCTTTGCTAGGATTTATCGGCCTGATCATTGCACTGCCACTTACGACACTTCTCATCGCTTATTACCAGCGATATGTCACCAAAGATAACGAAAATGACCCTCCGGAGAAAAAATCATCCGAATAAATTTGGTAGTTTCGGCAAAAAGTCGTACCTTTGCAGCCGCTTTCGAAAGATTGCACAATAAGGTAGATCCGTTAGCTCAGTCGGTAGAGCACAACACTTTTAATGTTGGGGTCTTGGGTTCGAGCCCCAAACGGATCACTGAAGAAGAGAGGCTTTCCGGTCTCTCTTTTTCTTTTCCCCTCCCTGTAGGATAGACTTTGAAATCCCAATGGTTGACGTACTTATTCCCGCTGAACACGATGGTCAGCGTCAGTTTCTGGGCTGTCTTGATGGTGTCAAGGGGCATGCGGATAGTGCCCAGACTGGTGTTCTTGCCAAGTGGAATCTCACCGTTGAACAGCAAACCGCCTGCATATACCTGCAAACTGTCGTCGCTGATATAATAGGAAGCACGTATCGACTGTATATCGCCGAAGAAAGCATTATAGCATTCAACGGGTACAACCAGCGTATCGGCAGAGGAATACTCAGTCTTCTGGAAATGGGCAATGGATACTAACGGCGAACAGAACTGGTGCATCGTTTCTGCATCAATACTGTTATTGAACCCATCCAACAGGAACCCTGAATTGTTTTTATCACAGAGATTGCGCTCTAACTGAGCCTTCAGATCAGGCAAGGCGATTCCCTTACACTGCACATTTGCGATAACTGGAGCGACATTCGACGTATCACTTTCATTTACAGATACCTGCGGCCGAATCTGATATTCACTCCCGTCATAGACTATGGTAGGCTCATAGTGCATCATCTGTTTCTTCCATTCATTACAGAAGTCACCCCAGCCTCCAATAGAATTACAGCCTGAGCCCATCATCAGGAAAGAAGGATGGTGGCCGTAGTTATCGATCAGTCGCTTGGACTCATTGAACAGGTAGTCGTCGGCAGGCTTGCCATCTTGGAGTGCTACGCCATAATCCGGCCAAGAAGGTCCTTCGGGCTGCAGATAAAGACCCAGTTTATCAGCAGCAATAAAGGCAGCATCAGGTGGACAATAGGAGGGGAAACGCACGACATTCAGTCCGCGATCCTTATATTGGCGGAACAGTTCAAGCCATGACTGCTCATCGTTCTTCGATGTCATCCTCGACAGCGTCTCCTCATCGACTGCCACCCCCCGGAAGAAGAGCGGATAACGATTGACGGTCAACTGCTGGTCTTTCAACATGATCTCACGCATGCCGAAAGTCGTCTCGTAATAATCATTGGCCACAGCAATGCCGATGCGGTACAGATTGGGGTGGAACTCATCCCAGAGTGCCACTTTATCGCCGACATACACATTGATCAGCATGTGACTATTATCAAGTTCATAATAATTGGTGAGAATACGGGCGTTAGCCGCACCTTCACGCTGAATATAGACAGCTACGGCCTCGTTGTAGAATGCCCTGAAAGAACCATCGAGCGTCAGATCCAACTGAACGACACCTTCATAAGGGAATGGGCGAAGGCGGACCTGACGGATATAGATATTCCGCGACTGAGCTCTCAACTCCATGCGTCCAGAAATACCCTCCCACTTTTGAGGGGGATTCTCGACGCAGATAGCGATCGTATTTCGCTCGCCAGGAATCAGCTGCTCATTGACAATATCATACTTATGCGGGGCAAAGACATAGTTGCAGTCACCTTGCTTGACGCCGTTGACATAAAGCGTCGTCTTGGCATTCGGCCTTTCCAGGTAGAGGCTGACACGATGACGCCGCCAACTATCGGGCACATAGACTGAACGCCGATACCAAATAACTCCAGAGTCCGGCCTCGTCACGGCCTTGTCATCTGAAAGCACAGAACTTGGCAGCGTAGCATACTGATTATATTGAGTACTGTCGCCTATTGCATAGTCCCAAAATCCGTCAAGGGAGATCGTCTCTTGAGCAGATGATGGCAGTAGGCCGAAAAGAGCGAGTAACAAGACCAAGGACTTCTTCATCTTCTTCACTTATTTCGTCTTGTTATTCAGAAAAGCGTTCACCTGATCTGCTATCTGGCGCATACCTTTGACAGAAGGATGCCCTGACAGTTTGTCTATCTTCTCAAGTTCGATAACTGGCACACCATAATGACCACAGATGGTCTTGACGGACTCATCGATCTCATCGCGAAGGTCATCATTCAGAATGAAATAGATCTCGGTATTGACATAACGGTCAGTCATCCACTGCAACATACGGGCTAAGGCCGGGCGGAACTGATACATATCGCCATAGGTGATATTCTCATATTTATAGTCACCAACGGGCGAACCAGCCCAACTGTCGTTAGTAGCCCCGAAAACGAAGATGATATCCGGCTGTCCGAGGTTGTCCATGCGGGTATTGAAAGAACGGGCACTATAGTCATTGCCGTCATAGCCTGTATAGCTGATGGTTGCACCGCTATAGGAATTATTGATACAAAGACGCCAGCCATTCTCCTTGATGACCTGATGCCACCACGTCTGGCGTACATTCTTCACATCGGTCTTGGCCTCGGGATTACCGGCATAATACCACAGTTCGTTTGTGCTGGGGGTCATAAAGTTCTCATAGGTGGAATACGAATCGCCCAGGACAGATACTGATTTCGTCTGGGCAGTAGCATGACTGGCAAAAAGAGCCGTCAGCAGTATTAGGAATAGTTTCTTCATATCGGTTTATGTTTAAAGTTGTGTGCAAAGATAGTGTTTTTTTTAGACATAAGCACATAAGTAGGGATTATTTTTTGTTTCTTTTGTTCTTATGTCCAAAAAAAAGCGTACCTTTGCGCCAACAAACGGGAAAAAACTAATGATATTAATATGAAACGATTACTAATTACTGCATTATTACTCACGGCACTGACGGTTGTTCAGGCCCAGAGTACAACGTTTGCCCGAGGCGCCGACATCAGCTGGTGTACGGAAATGGAAGCCGACGGTCAGAAGTTCTACAATGCCGATGGCATAGAGACCGACATCTTCGCCCTAATGAAGGAGATCGGCATGAGCGCCATCCGCCTCAGAGTGTGGGTGAATCCCACAAAATACGGTTATGGTGCCTGGTGCGACAAGGCCGATGTCATTGTCAAAGCCAAACGTGCCCATGAACAGGGACTCGACCTGATGATCGACTTCCACTACAGCGATTTCTTTGCCGATCCAAAAAGGCAGGATACCCCCTTGGAATGGAAGGATTACGACCTTGAGCAGCTGAAGACGGCTGTGGCAGACCACACGAAAGACGTGCTTCAGGCCTTAAAGGACGAAGGTATCGAGCCAAAATGGGTACAAGTAGGCAACGAGACCAATGGCGGCATGATGTGGGAAAACGGCAATATAGACTGGAACAAGAGTGGTAAGGCCCGCTATGCCAACTATGTTTCCTTGAGCAATGCCGGCTACGATGCCGTGAAGGAAATCCTTCCCGATGCCTATGTGATTGTCCATATTGCCGACGCCTTTAATGCTGCAGACTATCAAGGATGGTTTTACAAAGAGTTCAAGGAGGCTGGCGGCAAGTTTGATATGATAGGCCTCTCCCACTATCCGGATTGGACTGATTGGAATAGCGACAAGAGCGATGCTGCCAGCAACAAGAATGCCGCCAACAGTGTCAAGACACTCGGAGACTTATTCAATGTACCCGTCATGATTGTCGAGACAGGCTTCTCTTCATACGACCCAACGAAAGGCGCAGAAGTCATGACAGACCTTTTCAGTCTGACCAAAGATCTCCCGCAATGCGCCGGTATCTTCTACTGGGAGCCTGAGACTGACGGAGAGTGGAAACCCGCCTATTATGATACCCTTGGCTGGAATGCCTATGAGATGGGCGCCTTCACCACAGACGGAAAGCCCACAATCATCCTCGATGCCTTTAAGGACGAGACAACCGGAATCGCCAATATCACCACAGAAACAGATTCCCCCGCAAAATGGTTTGATCTGCAAGGCCGTGAGTTGAGTGCCCCCTCTAAGGGACTGTTCATCATGAAGAAAGGAGGCACGACTCGCAAGGTCTTCATACCTTAGTGCGAGTCCTAATTCTTCGTACTATCCCTTAATTCAAGATGTGCATTGGCAACTATTTGACAGACATTTTCTTCGCCATTCATCTGTTCATAGAGGAGTTTAAACGCTTTTTTGGCTATTTCTTTCAGGTTCTGCTTTACAAATGTCACCCTAGGATGAGATATCTCTGACACCCAGTCACTCATAAAGCCAATAAAAGCCACATCCTCGGGTATACGAAGACCACGACTCAAAATAGCATGAAAAGCGGAAATAGCCAAGACTCCATGAGCAGCCACGATGGCATCAGGAGGCTCTGGTAATGCCTCAGACACTATCGTTTTCAGAATATGGGCATAATAGCTGAATGACACATCAGGAACGACAATACCTATCGTATGAGTAGTATCATAGCGCAGACTCATGGCAAAGGGATTAGGACGGTAGCCTTGCTCATTGGCCAAATCAAGAATCTGGCGCTGAAGGGAGGGACTTACACCCTTAAGCCCCTTCAGTGCCCTTGATACAGTAGACACATTGATTCCTAATATTTTCGCGATATCACGCTGTGATATTCTCTTTTTCATCTAGTCTTTTGGGTAAACCGAAGCAAAAATAGTCATTTACATCCATTAATTAAACGTAAAAAAGTGATAATTGTTGCGCAACGCGTTGCGTTCGTTGGCTAATACAAAGCCATCTACTTTCGCAAGCAAATGGCCTAATTCAAATTAATTAAATAATAATGTGTACAACACACTACGTCCCAATAGAAAAACTTACATATATGATGTGTTCTGTGTTGATTGGGATTGCAAAGTTAAGTATCATAACAAAATAATCATAACAAAATCTCGCAAAACCTATACGCAAAGCGTTGCGCACTGAGGATAAAAAAAAGAAAAAGGACTTGAAAGATAATTCTCTTCCGAGTCCTTTTATTGACTGCCTATCTCTGTAGCGGGAGCCGGGATTGAACCGGCGACCTCATGATTATGAATCATGCGCTCTAACCAGCTGAGCTATCCCGCCATCTTGGGGTGCAAGGATGGTGCGAGCCGAGAGCAGAAAGCTTGCTTTTTGCCGAGGTGAAGCCCATCTTCGCAGGTGATTTTCTCGAAATCGCCTGCAAAGGTACTACTTTTTTGTGAACTACCAAAATTTTTCGCGAAAATATTTTGTATTTCAGATAAAATTTGTATTTTTGCAGCATGAGAAAGCAACGTATCGACATCGAATACCCTCTGGCAACCAAGTCGTTTAACATTGCTTGGGATCTAATCAGCACAGCACATGGACTAGAACGTTGGATAGCAGACCATGTGACAGAGGAAGACGGCGTGTTCACTTTTACCTGGGGCGAGCCGTGGACAGAGCATGACACCCGCAAGGCGCAGTTGATTGAATATGTCAAGTACGACCATATCAAGTTGAAATGGGAATATGATGAAGATGACGACGACTGCTATTGGGAGATGCGCATTGACAAGAGCGACCTGACGAACCTGCTGACCCTTTTGATTACCGACTTTGCCGAAGATGACGATGTCGACGGGCTCAAGATCCTCTGGGAGAGCAATCTTGACAGGTTGCACAGGGCAAGCGGGCTGTGAATGAAGAGTAATGAATTGCCTGCGCGCAGGAAGAGAATAGTTAAATAATATCAAGGCGGGAGCAAATTCTTCATCCTTCACGCTTCACTCTTCGCTATTTTTAGTACCTTTGCACGCTGATTATGTTCCGGATCAAGAAATTAGATATTTTCATGACCAAGCAGTTCGGACTGCTGTTCGTGGGAACTTTCTTCATCTGCCAGTTTGTGCTGATGATGCAGTTCCTGTGGCGCTATGTCGACGAATTGATCGGAAAAGGCTTGTCGCTGGACATCATGGCCCAGTTCCTCTGGTATATGAGTCTGATGCTGCTGCCTCAGGCACTGCCGCTGGCCATCCTGCTCTCATCGCTGATTGTATTCGGAAATCTCGGAGAGAGCTCGGAGCTGACAGCCATCAAGGCTGCAGGCATCTCGCTGATGCAGGCTTTCCGCCCGCTGATCGTCATCGTCTTGATCATCTCAGGCATATCCTACTATTTCCAGGATGTGATCGGACCGAAATCAAACCTCTCCTTCTACCAGTTGCTGGTCTCCATGAAGCAGAAGAGCCCGGAACTGGAAATCCCGGAAGGTATCTTCTACGACGGTATTCCCGGCTCCAACATCTATGTGCAGAAGAAAGACCTGAATACCGGTATGCTCTATGGCATCATGATCTATCGCCAGACTGGCAGCTACGAGGATCAGGCCATCATTCTGGCAGACTCGGGCATGATGCAGTCGACGGAAGAGAAGAAGCACCTGTTGCTGAACCTCTATAGCGGCGAGTGGTTTGAGAACATGCGCTCTCAGGATCTCGCCAACAGCGCCAATATCCCCTACCGCAGAGAAACATTTGCATCTAAACGCATCGTGCTCGACTTCGATGGCGGCTTCAATCTGGCAGACATGAATGATGTGGCAGGAGACGCACGTGCCAAGAGTCTCAACAAGATCCTGCACGACCTCGATTCCATCAAGGAATTCAATGACAGTGTGGGTCTGGCCTATTACCAGGATGCCACGAGATTCACCTTCAGAGCCAGTTCACTGAACAAGCAGGACTCCATCAAGCTGGTCAAGGAGATAGCTGCCGACAATACACCTTACGACTCTGTCTATGAACGCAAGAAGCCTGGCATGCGACAAGCAGCAGTAAAGTCGGCTATGGCCAACATCCAGTCTGCCATGTCGGATATGGAGATGAAGATGGAATACGCAAAGTATCTGCATCGCAACTACCGTTCCCACCAGCTGGAGGCCATCAAGAAGTTCACGGTGGCCCTTTCGTGCGTCATCTTCTTCTTTATCGGTGCCCCACTGGGAGCCATCATCCGTAAGGGAGGCCTGGGTGTGCCCGTGATTATCAGCGTACTGGTGTTTATCGTGTACTACATCTTCGACAACACTGGCTACCGAATGGCGCGAGAGGGACAATGGACAGTGCCTTTCGGCATGCTGATATCGACGGTGGCCCTCTCACCCATCGCGGCATTCTTCACCTATAAGGCCAACAAAGACTCTGTGGTCTTCAACATCGATTTGTACAAGAGCCTCCTCATGCGCCTCCTGGGTCTTCGCGAGAAACGCCACATCTACCGCAAGGAAGTTATCATCGATGAGCCTAAGTATAATGAGGATGCCGACATGCTGGCAAAAATCAGTCAGGATATCGAGGCATATAGCGAGAACCACAAGCTGTTGCGCTGGCCTAATCCTGTCAAGGTGTTCTTCCATGCTGGCGACGACCAGGAAATAGAGCACATCAATGAAGAACTGGAAGAGGTCATCGAGGATCTGGGCTACTCCCGCGACAGACTGATCCTCTCCGAACTCAACAATTACCCCATCATCGCAGTCCGAGCCCATACCCGCCCATTCCGCAAGAAATGGATGAATGTCATTTCGGGATTACTGCTGCCGTTGGGTATATTCCTGTATGTCAGAATGATACGCTTCAGACTGCGCCTTTATAAAGACTTGCGCATCATTCGCCAGACCAGCGAGCGCATCATTCCCCAGGCACAGGAACTGGCAAACCGTTAAGAAGAACTACTATATTATATATAAATAAGGTATAAGGAAATGGAAGATTTCAGACTGAACACCATAGAGGAAGCCGTAGAAGACTTCAAGAAAGGAGATTTCGTGATTGTCGTGGATGACGAAGACCGCGAAAATGAAGGTGACCTGATTATCGCCGCCGAAAAGATTACCGCCGAGAAGGTGAACTTCATGCTGAAACATGCCCGCGGCGTACTCTGCGCACCCATCACCATCGAGCGCTGCAAGGAACTGGATCTGCCCCATCAGGTGCAGGACAACACCTCTGTGTTGGGCACTCCCTTCACCGTGACTGTCGACAAACTCGAAGGCTGCACGACGGGCGTCTCTGCCCACGACCGTGCCGAGACCATCAAGGCCCTTGCCGATCCTGCCGCCACTCCCGAGACCTTCGGGCGCCCCGGCCATGTTAACCCGCTTTATGCTCAGGAGAACGGCGTCTTGCGCCGCAGCGGACACACCGAGGCAGCCATCGACCTCTGTAAGATGGCCGGTCTCTACCCTGCCGGAGCCCTCATGGAAATCATGAACGAAGACGGCACCATGGCCCGTCTTCCTGAACTCATCGC
This sequence comes from uncultured Prevotella sp., assembly GCA_900314995.1. GTDB lineage: Bacteria > Bacteroidota > Bacteroidia > Bacteroidales > Bacteroidaceae > Prevotella. The sequence continues at coordinate 22,635 of OMXK01000034.1, read as the reverse complement.
ATTTGCCAGGGAATGGAACCTGAAGCTGATCAGCATCAAGGATATGATTGCCTACCGACTGAAGAAAGAGTCGCTCATCGAGGTGGGCGAAGAGGTAGATATGCCGACGGATTACGGTCATTTCCGCCTCATCCCCTTCCGTCAGAAGAGCAACGGCTTGGAACATCTGGCCCTCATCAAGGGCGAATGGAAGGATGACGAGCCAATCCTCGTGCGCGTACATTCTTCTTGTATGACTGGCGACATCCTCGGGAGCAAGCGCTGCGACTGCGGCGAACAGCTCCACAAAGCCATGCAGGCCATTGAGAAAGAAGGCAAAGGCGTGGTGATCTACATGCAGCAGGAGGGTCGCGGCATCGGTCTGATGAATAAGATTGCGGCCTATAAGCTACAGGAAGAAGGCCTCGACACCGTAGATGCCAACGTCCACCTGGGTTTCAAACCCGACGAGCGCGACTACGGCTGTGGTGCCCAGATGCTGCGCCACTTGGGCGTCCACAAGATGCGCCTGCTGACGAATAACCCTGTAAAGCGAGTCGGACTGGAGGCCTATGGCCTCGAAATCATCGAGAATGTCCCCATCGAGGTAACTCCCAACCCCTATAATCTTCGCTATCTGGAGACAAAGAAGAACCGAATGGGGCACACCCTTCACCTGAAATAGCGTTCAAATCGTCACGAATTACGCCCAATACGCGAAAAAGTGACATTTTTCTTGCGCATTCAGAATTATTTTGCTTACTTTTGCACAAAATTTCATCAAATATGGCACAATTATCCAACAGATTACAGCGTTTGGCACCCTCTGCCACGCTGGCAATGTCACAGAAAAGTTCAGAAATGAAAGCTCAGGGTATCGACGTGATTAACATGAGCGTCGGCGAGCCTGATTTTAATACTCCTGACCATATAAAGACAGCCGCCAAATTGGCCATCGACGAGAACTACTCACGTTATTCGCCAGTGCCGGGATACCCAGATCTTCGCCAGGCCATCGCCCGTAAGTTGGAGCGCGAGAACCACCTTCACTACACACCTGCCGAGATTCTGGTCTCCAACGGTGCCAAGCAGAGTGTCTGCAATACCGTCATGGCCCTTGTCAATCCAGGCGAAGAGGTCATCATCCCCGCTCCCTACTGGGTCAGCTACCCACAGATGGTAAAACTGGCCGGTGGTGAGCCAGTCATCGTGGAAGCTGGTTTCGACCAGAACTTTAAGATGACCGCAGAGCAATTAGAGGCCGCCATTACTCCTAAGACCCGCATGATTATCCTCTGCTCGCCCAGCAACCCTACGGGCAGCGTATATAATAAGGAAGAGCTCAAGGCTCTGGCCGACGTCATCCTCAGCCATGAGGATCTGTTCGTGCTGGCCGACGAGATCTACGAACACATCAACTATGTTGGCCGTCACGAGTCCATTGCCCAGTTTGAGGGTATGAAGGAGCGTGCCATCATCGTCAACGGTGTATCCAAGGCTTACGCCATGACAGGCTGGCGTATCGGTTATATTGCCGCCCCCGAGTGGATCGTGAAAGGCTGCAACAAGCTGCAGGGCCAGTACACCAGCGGCCCATGCTCCGTCAGCCAGAAAGCCGCAGAGTTTGCCTACACCAGCAACCAACAGTGTGTAGAGGACATGCGCCAGGCCTTTGAGCGCCGCCGCGATCTCATCGTGCGCCTCGCCAAGGAAATCCCCGGCCTTGAGGTGAATGTGCCCGAGGGTGCCTTCTACCTCTTCCCCAAGTGCTCCAGCTTCTATGGCAAGAGCGATGGCGAGACGACGATCAGCAACTCCACCGACTTTGCGATGTACCTCTTGGAAAAAGGTCATGTGGCCACCGTCGGCGGCGATGCTTTCGGCGACCCCGAATGCTTCCGCATGAGCTACGCTACGAGTGACGAAAATATCGTCGAAGCAATGAAACGAATCAAGGATACAGTCGCAAAATTGAAATAAAACAATAAAATCCGAGTTAAAAGTTCTTAATTACGCTTGTGTCCCGCTTTATTTTGTTATCTTTGCGAGGTGTTTTGAGAATAGACTATTTATAAACTTAAATTTTTTCATAACTAAAAATTAAAATTAATTACATTATGGCAACAACAACAAAGGCTGCAGCCCCAGCTAAAAAATCGGGCTTTCAGGGTGTAAAAGCTGCATGGATTATCCTCGCTATCTGCTGCTGCGCAGGTTATGGTGTATGGTATTTCGTAATGGGTAACCCCGACAACTTCGTAGGCGGCGACCGCAGTGGTCACCCCGCAAACCTGCTTGGTACTGTGTATAAGGGAGGTTTCGTTGTAGGTCTTATCCTCACCCTTCTCTTCACCGTTATCTGCCTCGGCATCGAGCGTTTCTTCGCTATCCGCACAGCTTCTGGTAAGATCAACCTGGCTAAGTTTACTGCTGATGTCAAGAACCTTATCAAGGCTCAGAAGTTCGATGAGGCAAAGGCTCTCTGCAACAAGATGCAGGGTACAGTAGGTAACGTGGTTCTCTCTACTATCAGCATGTACCAGACAGTAGAAGGCGACGACACACTGAAGAAGGCCGCTAAGATTGCCAAGATCCAGCAGGCTCACGAGGAGGCTGTACAGCTTGAGATGCCTACCCTCCAGATGAACATGGCAATGGTTGCTACCATCGTATCTCTCGGTACTCTGACCGCTCTGTTCGGTACTGTGCTCGGTATGATCGGATCATTCCAGGCTCTGTCTGCAGGTGGTGGTGCTGACTCTATGGCTCTGTCAGCTGGTATTTCTGAGGCTCTTGTGAACACAGCATCTGGTATCTTGACCTCTTGGGTTGCTACCGTTGTTTACAACTTCTTCTCAAACAAGATTGACAAGCTGACCTACGCAATGGACGAGATTGGTTTCACAGTAGCAGCTACTTACGATTCCAACCACAACGAGGCTTATTAAGATACAGAAAAAAGACATCTGGATTGACATGACGCCTATGTCAGACGTGATGACGCTGCTTCTGTGTTTCTTCATGTTGACCTCAACATTCTTGACACCAGAACCAGTATCAGTCACCGCGCCTAACTCAGTGTCAGAGCTGAAGATTCCAGAGCAGGATGTCCTGAACATTCTGGTGACCCCAGAAGGCAAGGTATACTGCGGTACGGAAAACAAGAACAACATGCAGGCAATGCTTGACGCTATGACCGACAAGTTCGGTGTACAGCTCAACGCAAACCAGGTCAAGCACTTCCGCGAGGATGCAATGGTAGGTGCCAGCATGGCTCAGCTCCCCCAATATCTCAGCCTTGAGCCGGAGAAGATGGGTGAAGCAATCCAGAAGCTCGGTCTTCCCCTTGACAGTATCAAGGGCGGCAAGAGCGAGTTCCAGGAATGGGTTACAGCAGCCCGTGATGTGAACCCCGACATCAAGCTCGCCATCAAGTGCGACTCTAAGACTCCTTACTCAGCTATCAAGCTGCTGATGTCGGAACTGCAGGATATGAACGAAAACCGTTTCCAGCTCATTACAAACCTCGATGTTAAACGTTTAAACGACTAGTAGTATTATGGCAAAAAAGAATCTATCCAAGCAGAAGAAGATGGATACCCGCGTGAACTTCACGCCGATGGTAGACATGATGATGCTTCTGATTACCTTCTTCATGCTGTGTACTACGCTGGCCAAGCCGCAGGCTATGCAGCTGACCATGCCGTCGAACGACGATACATCACAGCTCAATGAAGAGCAGAAGCAGGTGACAAAGGCTTCTCACACTATCACCCTCTATCTGGGTTCCAACGACAAGGTGTGGTACATAGCTGGTCTGCCCAACTATGACGACCCCTCCTGCGTAAAGGAGACCACCTATGGTAAGGATGGTATAGAGAAGGTTCTCAACGAGCACACCACCGAGGAAGGTATCAACCCGATTGCCAAGATCAAGCTGGCAAAGAAGGAACTCGATGCCAAGAAGGCGGCTCACGATTCAAAGATGACCGACGAGCAGTATCAGGAAGAACTGAAGAAGCTGAAGAAGGGTGAACTCCCCTCCGGCGAGAAGGTTCCGACGATGACCGTCATCATCCGCCCGCTCAACACTGCTACCTATGAGAACATGGTGGCAGCCCTCGACGAGATGCTCATTAGCAATATTGATAAGTACGTCATTGACAATGTCGACAAGATGAGCCAGGAAGACAAGGACCTCATCGCAAAGGCAGGTGTTAAATGATTAACCCCTAAAATGTAGAAAGAACTATGGCAAAAATAGATCTTATAGACAACAGCTGGGTCGACCTTGTATTCGAAGGTAAGAACCAGGCTTATGGAGCTTATCAATTGCGCAAGAATACGGGTGTCCGTAACCTCAAGGCCCTTATCGTTATGTTTGTGGCTTTCATCGCCATTGCAGCAATCGTGTATGCAAAGGTCTCTATCGAGAACTACATTGCATCTCAGAACGCCGCTATCGAGGCTGATGTAGAGCTGGCAAGCCTGGCAGAGAAGAAGGAAGCCAAGGTCGAGAAGAAGGATGAGCCCGAAGTTGAGAAGATTGAGATTGAGCGCGTCAAGAGCTCTGTAGCCTTCACCGTTCCTGAAATCAAGAAGGACGATGAGGTTAAGGAAGAGCAGGAGATGAAGTCTCAGGAAGAGCTCCAGGAGACCAACACCGCTATCGGTGCCTTCAACGTTGAGGGTAACGACGAGGCCGGTGGTGAGGTGCTCAAGGCAAAGGAAGTAATCGCTGAGCCAGAGCCCCCGAAGGTAGAGGAGACGAAGGTGTTCGACGTCGTAGAGGAAATGCCCCAGTTCCCTGGCGGTCCCTCAGCCCTGTTCGAATATCTCTCGAAGAATATCAAGTATCCGGTAGTAGCCGAGGAGAACGGTGTACAGGGTCGTGTCATCGTGACCTTCGTCGTAGAGCGTGATGGTTCTATCACCGACGTTAAGGTTGTGAAGAGCGTTGACCCCTCACTCGACAAGGAGGCACAGCGCGTGGTTAAGTCCATGCCGCACTGGATTCCTGGTAAGCAGAATGGTTCTGCAGTACGTGTGAAGTACACCGTGCCTGTAACCTTCCGTCTCCAGTAAACGCTGATTAACTGAAATGAACGCATTCAACAAATTCGTTGGATTAACACTGATATTAGGCTTGCTCCACGCATGTGGGAGCAAGCCTAATCCTGAACAGGAGGAAGCCTACCAAAAAGCGGCTAGTTTCTTTGTGGCCGACGAGAGCTTCTACCCTATCCTCGACGAAGAGCTATACTATTTCACCACCCAGACCCTCGATTCCATCACCCCTGTCTACATCAACGAGCAGGACGCCGTAAAGCAGGTGATGAGACTTGAGACCTGGCTTGCCTTCACCACGCGACAGTTCACGCAGAAGGAGCGCCAGAATCTGATAGACCGTAAGTACATGCCAAGAGCGATACCCATCGCGTACGACGGTCTGGCTATCATCGTCAACAATGCCAATCCCGACTCGTGCATCACCGTCAACGACTTTGCACGCATCCTCAAGGGAGAAATATCAGCCTGGAAGGAGCTCTATCCAAACAGCAAACTTGGCGAAATCGACGTCGTGTTCGACAATCCATTGTCAAGCACCGTGCGCTGGTGCGTCGACTCCATCCTCGGAGGTCAGCAGTTCAGTGCCAAGAATATCGGAGCCGTGCAGACGAGTGCTGCCGTCATCGACTATGTCGAGAAGCATGAGAATGCCCTCGGCATCATCGGATCCAACTGGCTCAACGACAAGCGCGACACCACCAACGTCACCTTCAAGAAGAATATATCCGTGATGGGCGTCTCTAAGATGAAGACTGCAGAGAAGTACAATTCCTGGAAACCCTATCAGTATTACCTATACAACGGCAACTACCCCCTCCGCCGTACCATCTATGCACTGCTCAACGACACACGCAACGGCATCCCCTCCAGCTTCACCCACTTCATCCAGCTGCCAAAGGGACAGAAGATCATCCTCAGGGCAGGATTGCTGCCCCAGACGGCAAATATGAACGTACGTGATGTAATAGTAAACAAGAAATGATTAAACCTTTGCGGGTTTTATACGTCATAAGAGTGAGAATGAGATAGAAACTAATAGTAAATCAAAAAAAGACCAATAAGTATGAAAGCAATCAAGTATGTATTAATGGGTGTGCTACTGGCAGGTTTCAGTGCCACCGCAAACGCACAGGAAGAGGAGCTTAACGCAGCCATCAACGCCATCAAGACCAACGCTGCCGACAAGGGCGATCTGGCAAAGACAGCCTACAAGAAGAACAAGAAGGATGCCGAGGCTCTGATGAAAGTGGCTCGTGCCTATTTCGAGCAGAAGGACACCGCAGGTGCCATCCAGTTTGCCAACTATGCCAACGAGGCAGGCAAGCCCAAGTATCAGTATGCTCCCGCCTATCTGCTGTTAGGCGACATCGAAGCCTCCTACGGCAGCGATGGCGGTAAGGCCGCAGGCTTCTACAACCAAGCTATCAACTTTGACCCGAAGAACCCCGAGGGCTACAAGAAGTGGGCAATGGTATATCGTAAGATCAGTCCCTCTCAGGCTGCCAAGAAGCTGCAGGAAATGAAAGCTATGTGCCCCAATGAGGATGTCGATGCCATCACCGCTCACATCTATATGCTGGCAGGCGACGAGAAGCAGGCTTACGAGAACTACAAGAAGGCCGACATCAACAAGCTCGACAAGGCTGGTCTGAACGAGTTCGTACGTTGCAGTTACTTCACAGGTAAGTTCGAGGATGCCCTCCGTGCCGCAGAGGCTGGTATCAAGCTTGAGCCACGCAACCCGACATTCAACCGTCTGGCCATGTTCTCTAACTACGAGCTGAAGAAGTATGACGAAGCCAAGGCATACATCCACAAGTATTTCAACGAGACCGACAGCGCCAAGTTCTCTGAGTACGACCACTTCTACACAGCCCTGATCTATCAGGCTCTCGAGGATAAGGCCAACATGTACGAGCAGTACGACAAGGCTCTTGAACTCGTCAACGACTCTTCTATGATCAAGCGCCACGCTATCCTGAAGAGCGTATCAGATTCTTATCTGAAAGATCTGGAGTTCGAAAAGGCCCTCAAGTACTATAACGACTACATGGCTTGCAAGCCCGAGCTGAACTCTGACGACTACGAAGGTCTGGCCAAGATCTATTCAAAGAACGCTGATGCTGTAGCCGATGCTCAGAAGCCTGCTCTTATCAGCAAGGCTGTGGATGCATACCGCACCATGGGTGAGAAATTCCCCGTACAGGCCATCTACGCTGCTTATCAGTGTGCTTCAATGAACAACAAGCTCGACCCGAATATGACAAAGAGCCTCGCAAAGCCCGACTACCAGAAGGTTGTTTCTCTGCTTGAGAGCAAGGCCGATCGCGACAAGAGCGAGAACACCATCCTGAAGTACAGTCTGCACTACCTCATGTCGAATGCCTTCCTGATCGACAAGAACAAGTCACTGGCTAAGGATTATGCCGAGAAGATTCTGGCCATCGACCCAGAGTATGGTCCTGCCCAGCAGATCAAGGATCTGAAGTAAGACGCAATCCTAACGATTACATAAAAGAGGTGCCCCATTCAGGAGCACCTCTATTCTTTTGCTAACTCGTACTCAGGAACAAAACCTTTCTCCGGTTATCCATCGGCCTTACGGCGAAATGCACCCAATATGTCCCCTTCTTCGAACGCTCAATCAGCAGTTCGTCGAACTCCTGCATGGTATTATCAGCATAATTCAGCAAGATCACCGCATACCGCATCGCCTGTTCAATGCCATATACCTTGATATCCGCTGCGCAGCCAGTGAGATGGTTGCTAGTAGGACTACCCCCTACCCGCTTATTCACCTCCTCCGAGCGATACCCACTGTTAATCACTATCGGCACTTTCCCATTCCCATAGAGGATATTATACATATCTCTCAAGTGCTCCAGCCATCCGCAGAGCCGCTTCAGGTTCTCGATCTCCTCGGGCCCGGGGTTGTTAACTACATTCTTCACGTTCGTTACTGTCAACTCACGGAGCGTAAAATGCTCCGTGAGATACATCTCTTTATTCATTTCCATAATCTTATCATTAAAAAATACCTAATGTAGCGTTGTAGCGTTGTAGCGCGGTCAGAGCATGATTGATCCAGTCTTTCGATAGACCGACTTCTTATTGCCGTTAACCTTGATCTCCCTGATCTTCTTGACCAGATTGTCAGCAATCAGCCGTACAACCTTGGTTCGGGCTGTAGACTCACTATTGAGCGAGAAGCAGCGCATCACATCTTCAATGACGAACTCATCAGGCAGACGGTTGTATCCGTCAAAAGTCTTCTGTTTACGCCGTACATTCACCGAAGCATCCTTCAGTTTGTTGTCGAAGTAAGCCTCAGCCATGGCCCCGAAGTAATGTCGCTGGCAGGCGTACTGGATATTCACCAGTAGTTCCGCGAGTTTCCAATCGACATCATCTGTCTCAAACTCTCCACACCAGTACTGACCGTCCTGATGGATCTTGTCCCAGTGGCGCATCACAATAAACGAAGCAGAGAAGTTCAACCCGTGATAGGCACAGCGCTTCAGCAGCATCTCGTCGGCCTTCGAGTCATTGTCCTTTGCATCGGCCATACGGCGAGCTGTCCAGTCGTAGAGTCCGTCGACGATCTTGTCGAGTGTCAGCAAGCCCTTCATTCGGTCGAGCTTGAAAGCCCACTCCTTCAACCGCCCGTCACTCTCGAAATCCACGCTACGTTCACGGGTCATCATCTCGAAATTGGTAGTCGGCAGAGGAATACATGTCAGACGTGTTGCCAAGCCAGATCCGAAATTCTGCTCGTTCACCTTCTTCTTCAGGGCAATCGGCGTGCCCGTGTAGATGAAGTTCCAGGTGACATAGAAGTCCTGCAGGATCGAGTCGTTGTTTGAATACGCCTGACCGTCCTCTTCATTGTGGAAGGCTTTCAGCTCTAGCGACTGTTTGTCGATCCACGAACCGCCCTTCTGAACGGTAACCGTGTTATCCAACTCGGTATCAAAAGTAAGCATGTGCAACTGCATCGGCTGGCCGTCCACCTCCTCCACCGAGTTTACCATGTCCTGAATGAACTGGGCGTTTGAAGTACGCGCGGGATGCACCCTGACAACCACCTTCGGTTTCTTGGGCTTCTCCTTGTTGGCACCCTTCGTGCGCATCTGTTCACGATAGGCATTGATGGCATCCTTGCCGATCTTGTCAGCCGCCACGATAGGTGCTGCAAGCAATTTGAAGAGTCTGGTGGCAAACGATTTTCCTGATGCCGGATCACCAATGATGAAGGTCGAGTTGTTCAGCCTTCGCAGTTCCTCGGGCCGATGATAGAACCGATAAGTGCAGCGCGTCATCAAGGTCATCATCAGCCCGCCAGCTACGAAGAGGGCTGCGGGATATTGGTTGCGCTTCAACCCCTTACAGATATCCTTCAGCAGCGGAAAGTCCTCAAACAGCCCTTCGATCTGAGCACCCCACTCCCATAGCCAGCGAGTCATATCCTCTTCGCACAAAGCCTGGCCACCTTTGAAGTCAACACCCTTCACGATTTCCTGATAAGACTTGCCGCAGAATGCCTGCACAGCCTCCTGCATCGCCTTCGAGGGTTGAGAAGAGGCATACTTCTTTTCCTTCTGCGCCACGCACTCGGCAGCCGATGCCACCGTCTGACCGACATTCTCATCGCGTTCTTTGATGATCTCCTGCACCCAAGGCTGAGCCTCGACTACTCGCTGGACGAGCTTTCGGTCTCCGTCGAGCATGAGCATGAGGTCTGTGGCAAGTTTGAGCGATTCATGATGACGGTTACTGTCCTCGGCGCACGGCAGTTTCTCCCGATAGCGCTGATCAATAATACCCTGCAACTCATAACCTCTCCATTTCACAGGGTCACCCACTTGCTCAGCATCCACCTGGCCGACATTCCCAGTCCCTTGTTCAACAGTCTTATTGGCCACACCAGCAGGCGCAGCAGAACCACTACGACCAGCCCGATACTCAGCATCGTATTTCTCACCAAACTCTTTGTTCTCATAAGTAAATAATTCCTTGTTAATAAATAAGATATCACTCTCCTTGCAGATGAACGACATGCGCGATGCATCCTTACAACTCTCATCGACCTCCACGCCCAGAACTGATGCCATCGCATGCTGATTATCAATCAGATTGCCCCATGCCAACCGTGCTTTAAATACAATTTTCAGTCCTTTGCCTGATGGCGTGATGTAGATTAGTTCAACGCCCAATTTTTCCCAGTCCGGGCCCTTCTCGACCCAGCCCTGATAGAGCGTCGAAGGATCCTCCACATGATCGATGTCCATCACCACAAGACCCGTCAGCCTGGTTGCTGCCTGCTTGCGCCAACGCCCGATCTTTCCCTTGGCTGATTTCGTCTCATCAAACGTCGCCTGAAAGATAAACGCAGGCAACTTACGCTTCAACGTAGCATCGCCCGTCTCACGAAACTTGTCGATGTTCTCGTTCCACTTACTCGCCCTGACGAGCGCAAAGAATTGCGCTTCGTCAACGGGCAGAGTGGGATTACTAAAGTTCTTCTGATAGCAAAACATATATATGGTTTTTAAGGTTAAACTCGGTTGATTAACTCATAGTCGATGATGGCCTCTTTGGCCACCTTGGCATCGCGCTCGAGAACGCCGACAATGCAGGCCGTGCCGATTACCTTCGGAATACTCTCATAGACCTTGATCCGGGCTGGCGATTCCTTCACCCAGCCATGTTCCAAAAAGCGGATGAGCTTGTCCTTCAAACGGATACGGGGCTTGTGGGCGTTAAACACGATGGGACCGTTCTTTCCTCTGCGATGAAGTGAACCGGGTACGAACTTTCCGCTGTTCAGGCGAGCGAGCGCCTCTTCTGTGATTTCAATGTACTTTTTTTGCATAATCTTGCGAATTTGTGAGTGAAGGGTGTCGGAATTTGGCCATTTTCACTTCGAAGACTTCCTCCACTTACTTCGCCCGATTAATAAATAGGGTTATCTGATCACTATCTCATCCGTACCTTTCTTCCTGACGACTCCGCCGCCGATGCCGGCCTGCTGGAGTTCGTAGAGCATTTCCCATTCATTGCAACACATGTCCTTCTCGACAATGATGTTCATCAGGGTGCAGATACGGTAGTTGTTCTCCGTGATATACTTGTTGCGGCACGAGGCGCAGCACTTGAATACTTTCTGATGGTGCAGGTTCTCGGCCTGCTGCAGATTCTTATTCTTCATCTCTCTAAATACTTTTTAAGTTTTCTGATTTCAAGTTTCAGTTTTCTCACCTGCTTGCGCAGTTCGTTGTTCTCCTGCTGGAGCAGCTTCTCGGCAGCCCCGTCCTTGATGGCGTTCATCAGGCAGGCCCTTTCTTGGTCGGTCATGCAATTCGTACGACCCAGCCCCACATGAAGGTAAATGCCATCAACAAGTGACTGTTCGTTGAAATAGATGTAGCCTTCGTCATCCACATCCAGCAGATAGGCGTTTCTTGCCGTTCTCAGTGAGATGTTAAGTCTCTGACCCTTCATCTCGGTTTTGTTCTCAATTTCCATGTTGTTATACCTTTTAAAATTACACTTTTTCGTTCCTCATCAGAACCGTTTTCGTCTGATGACAGTGCAAAAGTACAACAATAAAAAATGCACATCCGCGATTTCCGTATTTCCGTATAAGTTCCGTAAAATGTTCCGTAAACAAAGCGTCTCATTTACGGATTCTCCGTAAGAAAAGCCTGGATAACGATCTCCCAGAACTTGTCGCAGAGCCTCGCCTGGGGGTTCGCGTCCATATCATAATAAGCTTCGGTTCTGTCACCGGCCTCCAACAGTCGGCTGAAGTTCTTCGTGGTGTGGTCACCGATATGCAGGGCATCAGGCCAGTCCTCAGGCGTGATCTTTCGGGCCAGATCCGTGAAGTTGTTCTGATTGACACTACCGTCCAGACGGTCTCTCAGTACGAGCATGATACCCATCCAGTCGTTCTTATGGTTAAAAAGCTCACTCTGCATTCTCAGCATCTGCAGACACGAGCGCAGCGTCTCCTGTCTTCTCTCCTTAGTCATCTGACCATAAGCCTTCCTCACCTTCAGTTCTACGGATTCCATGCGCCCCCTGTCGTATTCACTCCGATTGCCACTCGTCAGATTCTCGGGCTTCTTGAAAGGCAACACCTGATACTGCTGTCTCACCTCGTTCACACGATCAATCACATCCTGCCTGCCATACAGCAGCCCGTGTGCGAGGTATGCGCACAGATAATGCTCTGCCACCGCGAAACTGCCTGCATTGACTGCCATCTTCACAAGCTGTTCCTCTTTGAAAAACACACCGTCCAAAAAGACGTACGTACTTAAATCCTTTGTCATTGCTCTAAGTTTTGCGAGATGTGTGGTCGGCGTCCGGACTTCACTCATGAGACCTCACAAACCTCAGATTAATAACTATTTTACCTTTTGCCTTTACGGCTTTCTTGTTTACTCTGCAAAATTACATAGAAACAACCGATGATAAAACAAAAAAACCGATGAGTAGTAGATTGCCGATTTTAACTTTTCCTCAAAAATTTGAAGCAAAATCGAAATCTTTTCCTCAGAAAAGCCCACTTTTCCTCAAAACCGAGGAAAACTTTTCCGCGGCACATCATCAAATTGAGGAAAAGTTGCCAATTTTTCCTCAGAAGTACCAAAAACGATGGAAAAAAAGTAGATGGACCCCCTTGGAATCCATCTACACATTTTTACAAGAAATCGAAAAGTTCAGACCGCCAGCAGCTCCGACACCACTTCGAGCATACGCTGGAAGGTTGCGGCGGCACCTCGGTCAGTAATCCCACGCTCATGCTGTTCCTTGCGTTCCTTCGAGATCGATGACCATACCAGAGGATGGAACTTCCCCTTATACATGTCACAGAAATACTGATACAGGCGCTTCTCCTTGCCCTTCTCCACACCACACCATTTCAGGAAATACACTATCGACACACTGTTCAGTTTACCCATCTGACCCTCCACGTCCATCATGTCGAAGTTCTCAATGGCCCAGCGCACAGCCTGCACCTTATCATGGTTGTTCGGCCAGAGGAAGGTCTCCTCCTCCGTCAGTCCGTCGTTCCTGCCCTGACGCACAGCCTCCAGCCACACATATTTCTTAAACTCCTGCTTCGGCACGTTGTGATACTCAGCCCTGAGGAAATCATCCATCGAACTTGCCTTGCGCCGACGCTTGTTCAGATCCGTCTCAGGCAGCTGCTCTGGAGCCTCCATCATGCCGGCATACTCCCTGACGCTGCCCATCAGCTGCTGGCAACTGTTATGGTAGATCGACTTCAACAACTCGGTATCCTCGCGGATCATCTTCTCGTTCTCTATCATCTGATGACACAATGCCAGCGTGGCGGTAGCCGTTGTCAGCAGCGTCTCCATCTCATGATACAACTGCTGCACGGCATCGTCATACGAGGCCAACCCGTACATATCCACCATGTATGCGCCCTTTCCCAACGGGGAGCGTTCGAACACCGACGGATGCTCCTTGCCCTCAGGCAACTGCGCCATCGACTTCTGACACGTCATCTGGAACACCTTCTTCAGGGCGCACAGCGTCGAGCGTATGCGGTTGAAGTATCGCTGCGCCTCCATGAAACACTTGTTGTTGTCCGTGGCAAACTGCTGGATAAAACTCTCAGAGAAGTTCGACAGCGCACGAGCCTCCATGTTCAGGCGCGACTGGTACGAGCGCACCATGTCCAGCGTCTGTTCAATCTGAAACGTCGAATAGTGACGCATCTGCAGCCCGGCGATGAACCTTTCCTTCTCAAACTGCTCCAGCATCTCAATAATCTCCAGGAACGTCTTGTCGTCCTTTTCCACAATCGTACTGTATCTCATACCTTACAACGATATTTACTATCATCCAGCCACTTGATGCCACTCAGTACATCGAAATGCAACTTTCCTGTAGTCAATTCCTTCACTGGAATTAGCTCTGCCATCATAGCCTCCGCCTTCTCCACAGCCTCCATCAGGTCGTTGGCCTCGACGGTCAGTTCCTTGCTCTTCACAAAGTTTGCTCTTAATTTAAATTCCATAATTCTTATATTTATAGTTCAACATTGATGTTTACGGCTGCAAAATAAAAGAGGGGTTGTACCATAAGTCGGTACACCCCACTAAACTTTAATATCTTTTAAGAAATAAGTCACAGGCAAAAGGCAAAAGAAATTCTCCACCAGGCTGGTGGAGTTTCTCGTTGTTCAATTCTGCACCAGTTTGGTGCAGAAATATATCTTTCTGATTTTGAGATGAATAAGTTTCTATAGAACTTACTCATATTCACAGTGTCAGACACTTTGTGATCTTATTGACGTTTCTCTTGAATCTCTGCTAATTCTTTCTCGGCTTGTTTAAGCCATTCTCTTTTGCGAGCGAAAGCCTTCTTGAAATCAGCGATCATCTCTTCTTTGTTCTTGTAGTTTTTTGCTTGTACCATTAAATATATTTTTTCTTCATATCATTTGCTTTTTTATAATAAATTGTTATTCTCCTTTCACCTGGATTCTCTTACATACTTTTCATTATCAAATGAATACAGCCCATCAGAAGTAGCTTTCAATTTGGGAACATCCCCTCTGGTGATATCTCCATTCTTGGTTAAGTATATCACGCCATCGGTTAATTTACATTGCGGATATTCTTCATAGATAAGTACTTCATCACGACTACCTGTTAAATGGAAAACTACAAACTCTCCAGAATGGTTTTCTTTAAGCGTAACTTCAATTCGCATTTTTTGTCCTGATTCGGTTCTATTCAATTTCCATGTTCCAACATAATCTGAATACTGTTTAAAGCTATCCTCATTTGAACTATCTGTGTCTTCTCAAGATTCCTCTGGCTCAGAAATGAAAAAATAGAACCATCCGTTATTCTCAAGAATTTCGTTAAATGTCATAGCCCAATTCCCATTTGTATAATAATATTCCGTTTTTGAAAATCCGTGCTTTTTTGCCTCATTTATAAAATAATTCACATCATCTTTACTTTTAAAACAAACAGTCCAACCAATACCCGAACTTTCTCTATATTTTAAGAATACAGCATGTTGGGAAGAAGCGTTAATGTCATAACCCGAATCCTCCTTCTTGTTTCCCTTTTCAACATCGTAACCATATACTACTTCAAAACAATTAATTTCTCCTCCAGTTTCTTCTTCCTCGTATAAAAAATCAAGGCCGCATTTCTGCGCTAAAGATTTGTTCTTGGGATTACCTAAAAGGTTTTGAATATTACCAATTGTAAAGGCCTCACGAAACTCTGCAAATTTAACATCCTCAACATTATCCTTCACTTCATCGAGATTGGCCGTAAAAAGTGAATCTAGGTTGACATTTGCTTTTTCTTTTGAAGATTTATAAGACCACCAGCCAGCACCAAGTATCGCAAATACAATAACCCCAACAATGATTGGGAGGATCTTCTTTGAGGTGTTGCTTTCGGAAACATTTGGAATTTGTGGACTCTCTTGCTCTTCCAATTGTTCAACACTTTTTTCAATAATTTTCTTTCCACAATTGGCGCAGAACACATCACCATCATTCACAGATGCACCACAATGGGGACATACAGTACCCTTTGGAAGCTCTTTGCCACATTCCGTACAGAATAAACATTCATCGTTCAACTCTGCACCACAATAAGGACATTTTTTCATATATTATATACAAATTGTAAAAAACATTTATCGCTTAAATAGGGTCTTCACGTAATTTTTCTGTTTGTTTATAAACTTGATTCTGTCTCCCATTGACTTCTACCAATTGTAAATTGTTACCTATTTTTTCAATTTTAAATAACGAATTCTCTATATCGCTATATTTTAGAGCCCTATCATAGCTTAATGATGCGTGTATGACATTATCTATTATTGAATAAGTTCCCTTATATTTTGTCATCACTGATGACGACCTCCCCCCGCCATAAGATTCATAAGCTTCAGAAAAGGCAAATACTACATAGGACATTCTGCCAACAGATGGAGATTCTGGATAAATATAGATAGTTGGACAAATCTTGCGTTCTTTCTCACCAACACCTTTTTTACTGCTATTATATGAATAGCTCCATACTATATTCCGATTCTGTGCAAGATTATACAATATATTATTTGGTTTATTCTCCTCCTCCTCAATACGTCTTCTTTCCTCTTCACGTTTTCTTTCTTCCACAAGCTTTTTTTCTTCTTTTTCTTTCAATTTCTTCTGGACAAGAACCTTCACTTTCTCATTCTCAATGTCAAAAGTGCTATTCCCCTTCAAATCAATATAACCATAAATATCATCTTTAATAATAACAGCCAAACCCTCTGAATAATCACCAATATCATTAATAGATGATAATATGCATTTGCCATTTGTGTCATAAAAAACATTTTTATCGTTTTCTATAACATGAAATATGCCATCTGAATAAGTAATATCTCCATGTTTAAATGGGATAAGAACTTTACCAGATTTATCAATAACCCCAAATCCGCTTTCTTTTTCACTGTATACGATAGCATAACCGTCTTGGAATTCACTCCAATATCCACGATAAGAAGAATATATCTCGGGGATAACCACTTTACCTGTATGATCAATAAAACCACATCCATTCTCTGACTCAACACATGCCAAACCATCATGAAAATCTCCAATCCTATAATACTTGCTATCTAGAGTAATAATCTCGTCACCCGAGTAATTAATATAACCATTATAATTATCTCCATAGAAAGGAGCTAATCCCTCGGAAAAGCGACCTGAAGCACCAGTATATTTAAATGGAATAACGATATTGTCACTTTGGTCGATAAACCCCCATTTCCCGTTTTTCTCAACATTTGCATAACCTTCAGAGAAGTCCTCAACACTTTCGTATTTGCAAGGAATAATCAATTGCCCTTCCTTGTTAACAAAGCCCCATTTTTCCTCTTTCTTTACTGCAGCACAGCCATTAGAGAAAGGTCTTACATCATCGTATGAAAAAGGTATACTTAATTCGCCAACGCTATTTATGAAGCCATATATCTTCCAACCATCTTTGCTGACAGCAGCCATTCCTTCTTGGAAACAAAGCCCATACCCATAACCATCATAAATAGGTTCTACAACAACATTTCCTTTTTTATCAATTACCCCCCACTTATTACCCTTTTTAAAACTAGCCAGACCCTCATGAAATTCCTGGACTTCATCGAAATCAACAACTACAGCCGCCAATTTCTCCAAAGAATAATCTTCACCATAATTCTTCCCAAAATACCATCCTCCACCTGCGATTGCAAGTACAAGGATTAAGATGACTAATGGTATAATTATCTTCTTTGAAGATGATTTACCACCATTATCATTTGTTACTGGTGAAACACTTGTTCCACATTTTGGGCAGAACTTTGCCCCTTCACTCAATTGAGTGCCACAATTACCACAGTATGCCATAATTATACAAATTAATTACCTATTATTCCTTATTTATCTCTGACAGGGCGAATAAAGCCAGGATTAGAACCGTCTTCAGTTACAATTTGAAAGTCATCAGGATTATAAAAAATCAGACACCAAGGATTATAACTACTATTTGATATATTAGAAGTCCAGTATATAGTTGCACCATATTTTTGCTCGTCTTGATCTGAGTGAAAAGGTAAAAAGAGACGATTGCCATTGGGGGCAATAAACTCAACATATTTGTCTTTATAGTGTACTATAGCTTTGCACCTATTTAGCAGTTCCGACATTTCTCTACTTGTTGGTAATCTCCAAGGGCTACCTAAAGATTTCTTTGCGGCATCATACTTAGCCCCAAATAGTATATTTAAATGACCAGAATATTTATCATGGTCTGACGGCCCTTCATAATTTTGCCTTGTAAAGCTTGTTTTAGGTCGAACCTCTCCCCATGCATAATGGTCGCCTTGCTGGGTAGATGATGATGCTCCCAAATTCATACTAGCCCATTCTACACTACCCCCCATGTCAATAGCCTCTTGTGATGTAGATTGGTTTCTTTTATCTTGGGATATCTGACGAATTTGCGGTTTATTCATGTTCGAGTCTATGCTCATAAAATTTTTCCATGAATTGTGAGCAAGATAGTTTGAGAGCTGTGATGAAGGAACATGTAGCCTTATTCTATCATACGGTGTATCTCGAAAAGTTGCGATATCCATACTGATAACTTTGGAAGAATAAATGAAAATGTCTGTAAGAGACGTACAACTACCAAATTGTTTTGCATACAGATATTCGAGATTTGAGGAAATACTTACGTATATTAAGCTACTGCACATGGAAAAGGCCTCTTTACCGAGAATCTCCAAAGACCTTGGTAATTCAACATATTGCAATTTATTGCAATTGTAAAATGCACGATAGTCAATCTCTTTAATACCATCAGGTATGGAGACTTTTTTTAATCCCGTACAATTCTCAAAGGCACAACGACCGATAAAAATTACTCCTTTAGGGATTTTTAAAGAGGTAATTTGAGAACAATCATTATATGCACTACTCATTATACTCTTAACTTTATAAGTTTTACCTTGATAAGTAACTGTTGACGGGATTTCATAATCTCCCGTAACAGGAGCAGTCGCTTTGTAGATTAAAGCCGTCATGTCAGATGACAAACCATATTCTATACCATTGACAACTACTTGTGAGTAGACACAATGAATGAATACACAAGTTGCTATGATAACTAAAATGAATTTTTTCATTATTTATTCGATTCTTCTGTTAATTTTATGTATACTTTCTTAGATAAAACTCATGCTCTATCCAACCCAAGAAAAAGCAGAGAGTCAATGCTAACCCCATGCTCTTCCTGGTATGAATGTATAATCCTGTTGTGGCCTTGAACATCTAAGAGAAATGAGAAAGCCCATAGAGACTACAATTACTTTCACTTGTCAAATGTGCTTCTGCCATTTTTATCTATCAATCCAATAATGTCGTTATTAGAATCATCGATAATCCCCACATAAGCCACACCTTCTTCAAATTTAGACACCCTATCATATTTAAATGATGTTAACAAATTGCCAGATTTATTAATCAACGCATATTTATCATTGAATCCCTTAACCCAAGCCATTCCTTCGTGAAAATCACCACCACTATAACATTCTACAGTAATCACCATTTTCCCTGTTTTGTCTATGTAACCACGACTGCTGCCTTTTTTGACAAAAGCCAATCCTTCTTTAAAGGGTCTAAAATCTTCGTATTCGAAAGGAATGACAACATTGCCATTAATATCAACAAAACCACATTTGTCTCCATCCTTAACTCCAGCAAGCCCATCAGAAAAATAACTATCATCCTTGTATTCATACTTAAATGGTGTTATGGGTTTTCCTGAGTTATTAACGAAACCGTACTTGCCATTTTTCCCAACGAAAGCTATACCATCATGGAAATCTTTAATGTTGTCATATTCGGCAGGTATTACTAGTTTACCTGATGTGTTAATTACTCCATATTTACCATCCTTCTTGACTTTTGCGAACCCATCTTTAAAGTCCTTTGCATCCTTATAGATTAGTGGAATCACTAAATTGCCAGTTTTGTCTATAAAACCATCTCTACCCATTTTGTAGTTTCTTACTAAAGCTAGACCATCATGGAAATCTTGATAATAATCATATTTTACCTCAAACACAAAATTGCCACGTTTGTCGATAAACCCTTGTTTCCCAGACACTTTAGCCCTAGCTAACCCTTCATGGAAATCTTTACACCATTCATGGAACATAGATATTGCAGGATTTCCTGATTCATTAACAAAACCCGCTAATTCGTCTCTCACTGCCATTGCTAACCCTTCATGAAATTCTCCTAATCTGTCGTAATCTATGGGAACAATGACCTTACCAGTTTTATCAATATATCCACATTTCTTATCCTTTACAACAAGTGCAAGCCCGTTTTTAAAATAGCCTACCCAGTCGTATATGGGTGGGATGATGACATTTCCCTGTTTATCAATAAAACCTTGCTTTCTTCCCATTTCAATTTTTGCGAGTCCCTCAAAAAAGCGCCAATCCTCTATACTTCCACTTACTTTTAATACGATTCCATTGTTGAAAGCATTGGCAAACTTAGCAAGATTTACTTCTTGAGAAGAAATACTAAGTGATGTTGTCACAAACAAAGCGATAGATAATAATTTTTTCATAATTCTATACTTTTTTAGTTATTAATAAATGATACAAAAGGAAAACGTGGACTATTAACTGCGTCCTACGCTCTCTGAGGTATTGGGGATAACCTATGCTGCTGTATTACGAGTAAAAGCCCACGCAAGCGTGAGCGTTTCACTTTTCATCTTCGCAGCATTCTTATAATTCCCCAATTATCAGAGTGCAAGAATCAAAAGCTAACGCTTCTTATCTATAAAATCAACATTCTTTGTTTATGTCATACGCAATACTGTTTTAGTGAATAATTGCTGCAAATATAATCATTATTTTGAAATATTCCAATAAAAAAAGAGAAAAAATTCATTTTCTCTCCTTTTTTGTGAATTATGAGCAAATGTGCCTATAAAATTGATTGGTTTATTTGAAATCTAACAGGTCATAACTGCTTTCAAATTTGCTGTCAGGATTCCCAGGTAACTCTTGAAAATTGTTGGTGACGCATGAATAAACAGCATCTGAAGCTTCGAAAGTGTCAGACACTCTGTGATCTCAAAACTTTCATTTCCGAATCCACCAAATTATTCACCATCATTTTTCCAATCGGTGTTGTCATCTTCAGGGGTAAAAACGATGAGAGGTGTTGGCTCTGAGTCATCTGAGTCAGAGGCTGACTGCACGTAATCATTCACAAGACTGCTGAGGACAATCGTCATTACAAACAATAGAAATAATCCAGTCATAACTTTTACTTTTTAGTGAAACATTTAAGAATTCATTTGCAAAGTAAAAGAGAGGGTGTCCCAAAAGTCGGGACACCCTATAAAACTTTAATATCTTTTAAGAATTTCGGGCGTTATTCGTAGCGATTAAGGGCGTCGTAGAGCATCTGGCGCATCTTTTCTCGGAGTTCGAGAGGTTCGAGCACCTCGATACCGGCACCGTATTTCTTCAGTTCATTCTCGAAGTCCACTGTGGGGCGGATGTCGAAGGAAAAATCCGTGTAAGTGTCAGTGCTGGCAATCTCGCGCTGCGAATGGTGGAGGGGCAGTGTTCGCAGGTAGTTGGGCGTCCAGTCGTGGGCACGAATGACGACATGGGCTATTGGTGTCTCGACCGTCATCACGCCGAAGTACTCAGAGAAATATGCCTGTGGCGAGAAGTCGTCTGGCATCTCGAAGCTCTCGTCGGAGAGTTCCACCTTCGTCATGCGGTCCAGGGCATAGGTTGCCATGTGACGGCCTGTGTTGGAGAGCAGATACCAGCGCTGCTTGTCGAGTTTGAGCGAATACGGACTGAGTGTCTTCTCATAGCCCTCTGCCTTGAAGGCCTTGTAGCCGATGAGCAGGCGGTGACGCGTTTTGATGGCGCGAATGATCGTCTCAAGGTATTCCTCACCTGCTGGCACATTCTCGAGCACCACATACTCTTTCACCGATGCGCAATCAGCCAGCACACCATGCACGGTGAGCGTCGAGAAAAGCCAGTGCTCGATGCTGTCGTCGTTGAGCACCTCAACATTGCTGATGTAGTACTTATACGTCTTCGGCTCGCAGTCGATGATGATGCCAAACATGTCGAGAATGGCGTCGCGATGGCGGTTGAACGACGAACGCGGCAGTGGATTGCCGTCAGCCACACTGCTGTCCTGCCACTTCTGGTTCAGTTCCTCAAACGTCAGCCGTTTATAGGCCCTGAGTGTATTGATGATCCAGATGTACTGGTGAAATATCAGAGATGGTTTCATTGTTACACATTTTTAATAATATGCAAAGGTACGAAGAATATCTGATATCACAAAAATTTTCACTGCCTTATGTTTTCCTGATGTAGTTTACAGACCGCGCTACAACGCTACAACGCTACATTAGTTTTTTTGCTTTTCATTTTGATGTAATATTATCTCTTATTATATTTTATATATATTATAATATATATAAAATTAGAATATATATATAGAGATTTCTGCAGAGAGGATTTCTGCACTTCTACGCTCCACCACGGCGCACAACTTAATTTCGCTAATGTAGCGTTGTAGCGTTGTAGCGCAGGGTATNNNTAGTTTCATAACGAGAAACCCATAGTTTGTTATCGGGAAGCGACCAGTTTGTTACCGGCAAACTTCAGGGGCTTTACAGAAGGCCATTTAGCCTAAAAACAGCATTTTAACATTTCAAAAATAATTCGCGGAAAAATGCGAAAAAATTTGTTTTGCGTTTTTCTATTTTGTACCTTTGTGCCGTGATCACATGCGGGAAGCGACGGACCGATGCAGATCGTCGCAAAACATCTAAAACCATTTAAAACATTAAGCCTATGGCAGTAAAAAATCCACAGTTCGAAATCAACATTCGTAAGAACACCAACGCCAACAACCCGGGGTACGGCAAGTACTACCCGAAGGCAGTAGAGAAGCAGACGATCTCGCTGCGCGGC
>OMXK01000039.1 GCA_900314995.1 uncultured Prevotella sp. | reverse complement strand
AGCTTTACTATTCTCTTTGATCCTCTTCCGAGCCTCCAGCCTGGCCACTGCTTTCTTCTCTTCTTGATTCACGCTACAAAATTAATAAAAATCCTTTATGCCTCCAAATAATTTTTTCGCTTGAAAGCACTTATCAGACATTATGAGCACTTATCAGCACTTATGCCAAAAATATTTAGCATTTCTTGTCGTTTTTTCGATTATTTTTCGTAACTTTGTACCGTGTTAAGAACAAATAATTCTCTTATCAACATGACACAAACACCTAAGACACTCGGGCGCACAGAACTCGCCCAACAGTATTTCCCTTACATCCTGCCGCATTCTGCCTGGCAGAAGTTCAGAGCACTCCTGCTGGATAATCCGGCTCTTCAGCACCTCGTTTCCCTGCGACGACGCTCGTTTCTCCCTGCAGAAGTAAACATTATTTACCAACACTTAGGGCATCCTTAAAATGCCCTATTTTAGCGTATTTCAGGCCTCTCTGAGTTTCTCGTAAGAAAACTGTCAGCTTCTTACCGAAATCCATATAGTTTCCTTACGACAAACCAGGGACTTCTTACCGAGAAACTTTAGACGTTGCTGAAAAGTGTTTGTTTTGTAAAAACGATTCGTAATTTCGGAATCAAAAGGGGACAAAGGGACAAAGGGACAAACTTATTTTGAAAATCGGTACAAAAGGGAATCAAAACAAATTTAATAATATATATTATTATAATAATATATATTATTAATATTATATTATAAAAATTATTCTATTCTTGTCTTAAGATCCCCCTTTACTCCGTTACTTATTTTTTTATACGTTTTGTCCCTTTGTCCCTTTGTCCCCTTGTCCCCCCCTGTGTACATTGAAAGAGTATCAGTGCAATGGTTTTGGTTATACCGTAACTGGCACCAAGAAAGGGCGTACCATGGGTATGATGGGTGTAATCGAAACAGAGAAGGTTCCGAGCAAATGTCCTAAGTGTGGAGGAGAAATGAAAGAAACAGGAACTGTTATCATGATAGATTAACGATTATCGGACCCCAATAATTATATATGTATGATAAAAGGGCGCACATCACTGTGAGCCCTTTTGTTTACCCTTAAATCTAATACTATGAAAAACCAAAAGATGCCGTCATCACGACGGGGTGTTTCTTTATCTGATATTGTTCAGTAGTTCAGTAGCTGGGGTTTCCTGCATCTTGATGTAGGCGAAGAGCTTCTTGCCGGCATCCTTCAGACTGGCCCCAAAGAGATACACCACATCGTCGATTATCAGGAAACGATCGTGATTGCGCTGACATACATTTATTATAATAGGTGGATACTGCTGGTTATGACGTTGGATGTCGAGTTGCAGCTGTTGGGAGAGCTGGCGTGTGTAGATGGTGGCAGATACATTTGGATCTCGTTTGCTGAGCATGGTGAGAGTAGTCTCGTCGATGTAGTCCTTGTTCTGCCATTTTCTGCTCAATATCAAACATACGTTGATTAACTGCATATCCTTTCAGCAAGTATTGCTTAAGGACTCCGTTTGCCCATTGGCGGAATTCAATGCCCTTTTTTGTATTTACTCGGAATCCCACTGAGATAATTGCATCCAAATTGTAGTACTTAGTTGTGTACAACTGTTTGCCATCGTTACCCATGTGTTCCAAAATGGAACATGTGCTTTCTTCCAACAGTTCCTCACATTTATAGATATTGTTTAAATGCTTAGTTATTGCTGGGCGTTCTTTTTGTAGGAAAAGTACTCAAATCTGGTTCAATATTTATATGAGAGTAGCAAACATGTGTTGTTTTTCCAGATTTTCCTTAGAAAGATTTTGTAGGATTGAGAAAAATGACTATCTTTGCATTTCGAAAGATATTACAAAATACGAAAAATAAAGAGCTGAGACAGCTTTCTCGTTAGCAATAAGGACCGCAAACCGTGTGCTAATGGCGAGTAGAATGTCTGCCTGCTCACGCTTAGGCGTGGGCATTTGCAGTATCGGTACGCCTAAGCACATTGCGGTCCTTTTGCTATGCTGGTATGAATGATGCCCTGCCTTTTTCAATTGACCAAAAGGCCTTGACCTCATAAATCGATATGTTGAATAATTAATAAAAAACTAGATATGAGATCAAGAATACCCAGCCACATACGCTGGAAAGGACATAAAAAAATGGAGGAACTGCTCGACGACCCGCTCGCCGAGAGCCTCTATGGGCTGTTCTTAAAGGCAAAGAGCAGCCCGATACACATAGCCTTCAAACCTAAGCATCTACAATTCCCTCTCAAGAAGATCTTCAAGATGATGCGCTCTATTAAGAGTCGCTACAATCATTGTTGTCATTGGAAAGAACGCCAGAGTGTCATTGTAGATACAGAGCCCATCTTGGATCAAACGAATCTGGATATAGCCTCGCTGCTTAAGAATCAGGCGGACTTGGAAATGTTTATCCGTAGCGGCGGGCTCAATGTGACAATCAATGTGAACAATGAATTCAAGGGCAATATCGACCACATGCACTTGGCTCATGCGGATGTGGCAGTAGGAATGGCAGAGAAAGGCGCAAACGTGTATCATCATAAAATAGACAAATATGGAAAAGAGTAGAAATGAAGAACCTGTAAATAATATGTTCAGCAACTGTTCGTTTCAGGATTCAGTGGTAGTAGGCATCGCCAAAGAGGGGTCTACGGTTTGTTATGGCCATGAGAAAGCGCATGCTAAAAAGCAAAGCGGCTCAGACCTGCAGGGGAAAAAGGCTGTCATGGAATATGTAGGAAGACTGAAGCCAGCAGTGAAAGAGCAATACCGTGACCAGTATGATAATATCTGGGAAGGTATCTTGGAACTGAGCCAGGTAAAAGCTGTGATCTATGATAAAGGCAAGCAGCAAGACACGACATTCAACCGCAACCTTCTTGCGAAGATTGTCCATCAAGTGGATGAGTTGTATATGCCGATATACAATAATGCTCAGAAGGCTACATACCTTGAACCTGAAAAGGGGGCAGATCATTCTATAAGGCATAAGCTTGGTGAGTCGCCGGATAAGCCAATTAAAAAAGCCATAGAAGACTTCATGAAAGATAAATTGCAATAATATTTCGGACGTATAAAGAAAGTTAGGTCACTGAATAAGTGACCTAATTTTTTGTATTTCAGCATCTTGGACGATGGATGGATTTTAGCCAAGATTCTTTCTTTTATCCATCCAGACAATTTTCCGACCTTTGTGCCCGAAAAGCTAAGGCGGCGAGAAAGACCGGTCCTCTGACTGCCTGGCAAGTAATAAAACAAATAAGGTATAATGAACAAAAGTAGAAAATTGAAAATGTAAAGCGTATGAAGTACAAGAGTATAATTGAGGATTTGAAGGGAACGGGCGATCCGAATGTCATGGCTTTCCTGAAGGACGTGGCGCGGATCAAGCGGCTCTCGAAGAAAGAACGGGACTACTGCCTGCAGAACCGATGGTCGTATGAGTCAGTCAGAAAACTGGTAGAGGAATTCATCCCTTACATCATCTGGGTGGCCTACGCCAAGATGGATCAGGTGAAGACGCTCTCGGTGCTCGACTTGATAGATGAGGGTATCATCGGGGCATACAAGGCCTTCGAACTGAGCGAAGAAGGCGGGATACTGTCGAAGAGAAGGGTGAACAGCTGCATCAAGCGGAACATGAGAAGGGCTATCCGAAGGGATCATCTTCTCTTCGTCGAGGAGCAGTATGAAGAAGAAGTGTAAAACAAATAGCAGTAAAAAGAGGTTTGGATGTACCGCTTATATTGGGAAAAAGAATAGAGTCCGTAACAACAACAAACACAAACAAACACAAGTATGGAAGAAATGTTTATTGAAAAGCCGGAGGGAAAGCCGGTAAAGAATTTCCGCGCGAGAGTGAAGATGTACGGTAACGACGTGGTGGTGGTGAATCCCGAGACTCCGAAGGAGAGCAACAGAAGGATGATCAGGCAGAAGGGCAAGAGCTCGTTCTACAAGAGCGAGGGGGAGAAGGAGAGTTCCTACAGTATCCACATCAACGTGGATGCGAATGATCCCGATCCAGTGGCCACGATGCAGGAGCAGTTTGCAGAACTCACCAAAGGGGAGTTGAAGAGCGAGCTGAAGCTGAAGGTGAAAGGCAAGTTGCTCTATGATTCGAAGAACCTGAAGGTGTATCTAAATAAGACCACCAAGGATGTAGTGCTTCAGACCACCATCGGTTGCAGTCCTACCATCGAGCGTGAACTCCTTCAGATTCAGGCTGAAATGGCGAAAGTCATCGGAGCCAATTACTCAGAGATCATCAAAGTGTTTAACACCGTCAAGAAGGATGAAAAGAAAGCCGATTCTCCTTCAGACAAAGAAATCATTGACCGCGTATAACTTAAAAACAATAAGATGGAATTATTAGCAACAGTAGTAGAGGTAGGCGCATACTCTGAGCGCCAGTATCAGAAGCAGGACGGCAGCTCTGAATACTTCAAGAGCCGTGGTGTCGTGTTGAAGCATGGCGGGGACTGCATCTATGGTGAGATGACGGGAGAACTCGCATCGAAGAACCGCGATACGCAGTTCTATCAGAATCAGATCTATGTGGTGAAAGGGTTCTGGAAGCAGCGTGTCTGGGGCGACAACAATGACCGCCATGAGAACGTGTTCTACATTACTGACATTCAAAGTCTGTAGCCGATGATAACATTCCAAGAGAATACACACTTTTCTCAGGCTCTTCCCTGCACCAGGGAAGAGTTCTGGGAGCAAGTTCGCAAGCCATCAACGGCTTGGCGTATAGATGCGAGAAGAGCAATTCTTGCAGCTGTCGAAGCCTCTAAATCCGAGGGTGTCTCAGCCATACAGAATTGGCTGAATAACGCTGACTATCAGAAGTTTCTGCTGAAAAAACAGAATATGAAGAAAAAGGCTGCCAAGGACGCTTGGGCTGCAAAGTCGGATGCCGAGAAACTACTGGCATTCGCGCAGGAGATCAAGGATAATCAGACAGCCTTTATCTTCTCCTGTCGGGAATTCGATGCTACGAATACTGCCAACGGTAACCCCTTCTGTCATAGAAGACTTGCAGAATGTCATCTGAATGGTCTCGTGATGCTCGACATTGATCATGTGGAGAACCCCATGCAGATATGGTGGAAGTTGCGTGAAAATGAAGAGCTGATGAAGCGCACGGCGCTAGTTCATATCACCAGCAGTGGTTTGGGACTCCGAGTGGTGTTTACAGCAGACATCAACGAAGGCAACTTAGCAGATAATCAGATAGCATTTGCCCTTGCATTAGAGCAGAAACCTGATGAAAGCTGCATCGATGCTACTCGCAACTCTTTTGCTCCTAAAGAGGAGGATATTTTATACATTAATGAGGAAATTTTATTCAATTACTACAATGAAGAATTTGACAACAAGTACACGAAGCTTTACCGTGAGAAGAAGACTCAACCGTTATATCACAAATTCCCTTCTAGCGGTGAAAAGAGCGGCGGGGACTGCTTGCTGGGGTCAGGCCCCCAAGCAAAGTCGCAGGCGACTTCACTTTTGGGCCAGACCCCAGAAAGCAGTCAGACGGCAGCTGAGTTCCCCCTCCCTTTGGAGGGGGATAGGGGGAGGCTCTGGGGGAGGCTCTGGCGGGGGTATGATGTGCAGGGTATCATTGATCAGCGTTACGCTAGCAAGTTGCCATGTGAGGCGGACAGCAACAGACATACTGAATCGCTCAAACTCGCCACAGACCTGTTGCTCATGCTCGACGGGGACAAGAAGTTGGTGCAGCAGATTGTGGAAGGGCAAAGCTGGGTACAGGAGATTATTGCGGAGCGTGATGAGAATGTAGAGCAGACGGTGGAATCGGCGGCAGAATGCGTGAAGCAGAAGGAGAAGAAGTACGCTTCCTCACAGCCGTCAAAGGCCATGCAGGAAGCTATAAAGGCGTTTACGGGAAAGAGCTACGGGGAAATTGTCAAAGGCACTAGTGCTGAAAATGCAGGCAAGTCGAAAGCCGCGATTCTGAATGCACAGCTGGATGAATGGGGTGCTGAGATTGAGGCACTGTTCCCTGATTTCCCGATGATCAGGGATGTATGTGCGGGCTTGAAGCGCAGCCAGTATCCGGCGGCGTTGTTTGTGGCTGGAGGCGTACTGATGACGCTGATGACTCGCTGCTGGTATAAGTTCTATCATCGCCCGTATCAGGAACGCAGACTGAATTGCTCGTTGTATATCATCGGTCACCCGGCATCGAACAAGTCGATGGCTGATGACATCTATAAGATTCTCTCGGCTCCCATGGCTGCCGCAGACAAAGCTGGCAAGGCTGCCCTGAACCGTTACAAGCAGGACATGAAGAAGAAAGCGGCTAATAAGGAGGGTAAGGACAAACCGCAGGGTATCATCCGTATCCACCCGGCACGTACCTCTAACGGTCAGCTGATTCAGGATATGATCAACGCCAAGGAGAACATCGACGGAAAAGAAGTGCAACTCCACATGTTCACCTTTGATACGGAGCTTGACAATGCTACGACCTTGCAGCAGAGCGGCTCGTGGATCAACAAGCAGAGCATGGAGCTAAAAGCCTTCCACAACGAGGAAGACGGACAGATGTACCAGAACTCGGATTCACCCGTGGATGAGTTCTTCGTGACATGGAACTATATCTACACCGGTACGCCCATTGCGCTGAAACGGAAGGTGAATGAACGTAATTTCGGCAGCGGCCTCTCTACACGACTCGCCGTGATCCCCATGCCTAAGACCAATTGTGAGATGATCACCTTCGAGGAGAAGGATACCGTCGACTGGGAACGACTGGAACGCATGAAAGAATGGGCCTTCAAACTGGACGCCCGCATCGGGGAATTACCCCTGTGGCCGTTGGTGAAAAGACTCTATGAATGGTCAGGTGGATGGATGGAGGGCATTACAGATCATTTTTCGGAAGCAACGATCGACGCCTATGAGTTGCTGCTGAAACGCGTGCCATATCACGCCCTGAACTATTCAGCTCCATTCATCGACATCCGTCACTGGGACAGCCTGCATCAAGACGGCAGCTATTGGACGGGATCGTATGAAGTGGACGAGACGGACTGGAAGCTCTGCGAACTAATCGCCCGTATCCAGTATGCTACGCAGCAACGGTTCTTCCTCGTCATGGCTGAGAAGTACTTTACAGACATGAATAATGACGTGACAATTTCAGAAACTCATGTTCACGAGAAGAGTACAGAGGGTTATAGTAAACTACCTAACCCCTTTACGAAAAATGATGTCATGAGGTGTTTCGGTCTGAAAACTCCTGATGCAGTCAAAAAGAAGATCTATCGTCTCACAAAAAGCGGATATATCGCTCAGATAGATGAGGGAGAAAATAAAGGCTGTTACAAAAAGCTGAAACAGATTCTCCAGTAAAGGGGACAAAGGGACAAAGGGACAAAATCAAAATTTTAATGGAACAAGTAGAAATCAATAAAAGTATCAAACTCTCCGAGCATTTGGCTTCGCCGAGTGAGGCTGCGCTCAGCCATTTGAGCGAGCTCAATGGCGTTCACTTATCGCCTCACTTTTCGCTCGGGGAGTTGACAGTGACGAATGTGAAGACTGTGGATGGTCGCTCGGCCCAAGGGGACGCTTTGCTTGCAAAGAATATCCCGAGTCATGTGAATGGCTGGAGCATCTGCGGGCGCAGTATAATCTGCTGTATGATGACGGGTCGCATCCGATTGTGATTAATAGCGGGTATCGCTCGGAGGAGGTGAATAGGAAGGTTGGCGGTGCGCCCAATTCAAATCATCTGACGGGGTGTGCGGCGGACATCAAGGTGTTTGGCATCGAGCAGGCGATGCGGTATGCGGTGATTCTGCTGAATTACGCGGATAATACGATGCAGGAGTTTGACGAACTGCTGATTGAGCGTTCGAAGAAGGGCACGTATTGGGTGCATTTCG
The DNA here is from genome assembly GCA_900314995.1 of uncultured Prevotella sp. GTDB lineage: Bacteria > Bacteroidota > Bacteroidia > Bacteroidales > Bacteroidaceae > Prevotella. The sequence goes on along the minus strand of OMXK01000039.1, from coordinate 33,596 downwards.
CGGTTAGGCCGAAGGAGAATCGGCGGCGGGTGATGTTTTTGCAGACTTAGCATTCACTTGCGGCGGGGCCTCGCGCTAGGGTCAGGGCCTGACGAGAAAGTCGCAAGCGACTTTACGTCAGTACCAGACCCCAGTGCAAGGCGGTTGCGGCGGCGATGGGGCGCAGGGAGAGGCCAGACCCCAGTGCGGGGGAGGTTATGGCGGCTAGACATGGAGGCCGTGGGAAATAACCATCTGGCGCATGTTCTTCAGGAGGTCGCTGGCGAAGATGAAATCGGTGAGACGGGTGTTGTCGGAGCCCATGATCTGACTACTCTCGCCTTGCCATTCTTTATGGCCTTCGTAGATGAAGATGATGTTCTCGCCGATGCCCATGACGGAGTTCATGTCGTGGGTGTTGATGATGGTGGTCATGTTGAACTCGCGGGTGATGCTCTGCAGCAGTTCGTCGATGACGAGGGAGGTCTTGGGGTCGAGTCCAGAGTTGGGCTCGTCGCAGAACAGGTATTTGGGGTTGAGGGCGATGGCGCGGGCTATGGCGACGCGCTTCTGCATACCGCCGGAGATCTCGCCGGGGAATTTCTCGTCGGCTCCCTTCAGATTGACGCGGTCGAGGCATTCCTGGGCGCGGTGTATGCGCTCGCGGAGATTCATCGTGGAGAACATGTCGAGGGGGAACATGACGTTCTCGAGGACGGTCATCGAGTCGAAGAGGGCAGCGCTCTGGAAGATCATGCCCATTTCGCGGCGCATGAGCACCTTTTCGCGTTTCGACATGCTGACAAAGTCGCGGCCATCATAGAGCACTTGTCCGCTGGTGGGTTCGAGCAGCCCTACGAGGTTCTTCATGAGCACGGTCTTGCCCGAGCCGCTCTGGCCGATGATGAGATTGGTCTTGCCGTCGAGGAAGGTGGTGTTGATGTCCTTCAGCACATCCTTGCCGTCGAAACTTTTATAGAGGTTCTTGATTTCAATCATGACAGGAGCTGGGTTAGGAATACATCGCTGAAAAGGATCAGGGCACTGGAGGAGACGACGGCATCGGTGCTGGCCTTACCCACATTGACGCTGCCACCCTCGACGGTATAGCCGAAGAAGGCGGGCACGCTGGAGATGATGAAGGCGAAGAACAGACTCTTGATGATCGACATCCACACGAACCAGGCATTGAAACTGTGCTGCAGACCTATGGTGAGGTCGTCGGGTGGCATGATATGTCCTATATAGGCGGTGGCATAGGCTCCGACGATGCCCATGGCTGAGGAGAAGATGACGAGGAAGGGCATGATGGTGATGAGCCCCATGATCTTCGGCAGAATCAGGTAGCAGGCGGAGTTGACACCCATGATCTCGAGGGCGTCGATCTGCTGGGTGACGCGCATCGTGCCGATCTCGGAGGCGATGTTGGAGCCTACCTTTCCGGCGAGGATGAGGCACATGATGGAGCTGGAGAACTCGAGCAGCATGATCTCACGTGTGGTGTAGCCGCTGACCCAGCGCGGCATCCAGGGGCTCTGGATGTTGAGCTTCATCTGGATGCAGATGACGGCTCCGATGAAGAACGATATGAGCAGCACGATGCCGATGGAGTCGACGCCCAGCTGCGCCATCTCCTTGACGTACTGCTTCAGGAACATACGCATACGCTCGGGTCGCGAAAACGTGCGCCCCATCAGCATGATGTAGCGACCGAAGGTGGTCAGCCATTTCGTTATCTGCATGCTTTCGTCTTGATTTTCGCTGCAAAAGTACGAAAAAATGGGCACGGATTACTCAGATTAACACAGATTAATAATAAATTTCTAAAAAAATCGGTGTAATCCGTGTCGTCCGTGCCAAAAAATAACTACCTTTGCACGCGATTATGGATGAACAGCAAGTGATACAGCAGCCGCAGGAACGGCTGGTGCTCCGTACGGAGGGCCTGGTGAAGCGCTATGGCAAGCGAACGGTGGTCAACGATGTCAGCTTCGACGTGAAGCAGGGAGAGATCGTGGGACTACTGGGGCCTAACGGTGCCGGAAAGACAACGTCGTTCTATATGACGACGGGTCTGGTGGTGCCCAACGGCGGTCATATCTACCTGGGCAACGAGGAGGTGACGACCTATCCTGTCTACAAGCGTGCGCGGGCGGGTATCGGCTATCTGGCGCAGGAGGCAAGCGTGTTCCGCAAGATGAGTGTGGAGGACAACATCCTCTCGGTGCTGGAGATGACGGGCAAGCCGCGCGAGTATCAGGTGGAGAAGCTGGAGAGCCTGATTGCCGAGTTCCGACTCGAGAAGGTGCGCAGGAACAAGGGTGACCAGTTGTCGGGCGGTGAGCGCCGCAGAACGGAGATTGCGCGCTGTCTGGCCATTGAGCCGAAGTTTATCATGCTCGACGAGCCGTTTGCGGGTGTAGACCCCATCGCCGTGGAGGATATCCAGTTTATCGTGTGGAAACTGAAAGACCGCAATATCGGCATCCTCATCACCGACCACAACGTGGAGGACACGCTCTGTATCACCGACCGTGCCTATCTGCTCTTCGAGGGCCGTATCCTCTTCCATGGTACGCCTGAGGAGCTGGCTGCCAACCAGATTGTGCGTAAGAACTACCTGACGGACTCGTTCGTGCTGCGCCAGAAAGACTTCCAGAAACTGGAGCAGGATCGCATGAAGGAGGCCGAGGAGGAATAGCCCTGAGAATGTTAATTATTGAAAATTCCTAGGCTCTTTCAGTTTTTATGCGTATTTTTGCACCCCAAAATTTGCTAGTATATATTTAATAAGGTATAAAGAAAGATGAAAATTACATTTGATTGCCCTGATAAGATCAATGGCCAGCTGACAATGACCATTGAGCCTGCAGACTATCAGGAACAGGTAGAGAAGACACTGAAGAATTATCGTAAGAAGGCTCAGGTGCCAGGTTTCCGTCCCGGAATGGTGCCCATGGGCATGATTAAGAAGCAGTATGGCACTGCCGTGAAGGTGGAAGAGATCAATAAGCTCATGGGTGAGAAGCTGTATGGCTACATCCAGGAGAACAAGATCGAGATGCTTGGTGAGCCTCTGCCCAGTGAGAAGCAGGTGCCCCAGGACTTTGAGAAGGAGGGCGACCTGACATTCGTGTTCGACATCGCCGTGGCTCCTGAATTCAAGGTTGAGCTGACAAACAAGGACAAGATCGACTACTACCAGATAAAGGTGGAGGACAAACTGATCGACGATCAGGTGCAGATGTACGCATCGCAGGCAGGCGAGTTCGTGAAGGCTGAGACCTTCAGCGGCAACGACACCATTACCGGTGACATGCGTGAGCTCGACGCCGACGGCAACACCAAAGAAGGCGGTATCGCTGCCGAGGGTGCGATGGTGATGCCCGCCTACATCAAGGACGAGGATCAGAAGAAACTCTTCGACGGCTGCAAGGCTGGTGATATCATCACCTTCAACCCGAAGAAGGCCTATCCCGACAATGATGCCGAGGTGGCTTCCCTGCTGAAGGTGCAGAAGGACGACGTGAAGGACCTGACAGCTGACTTCAGCTACCAGATCACCGAGATCCGTCATTTCCAGCCCGCTGATGTAGACCAGAAGCTCTTCGACCGTGTATTCGGTGAGGGTACGGTGACAGACGAGAAGGCTTTCCGCGAGAAGATCGCCGAGACCATCGCTCCGCAGCTGCAGCAGAACAGCGACTATAAGTTCATGCTCGACCTGCGCCAGTATGCCGAGAACAAGGTGGGTGAGCTCACATTCCCCGAGGCTCTGCTGAAGCGCGTGATGATGCAGAACAATAAGGATAAGGGTGCTGACTTCGTGGAGAAGAACTTCGAGGGTAGCATCAAGGAACTGAAGTGGCACCTGATCAAGCAGCAGCTGGTGGCTGCCAACAACATCAAGGTGGAGGAAGCCGACCTGAAGGCTGTGGCCAAGGAGGCCATCCGCGCACAGTTTGCACAGTATGGTATGAGCAACGTGCCCGACGACGTGCTGGAGAACTATGCTGCCGAGCAGTTGAAGAAGCGTGAGAATGTCGACAATTTTGTGGATCGCGCTGTCGAGACAAAACTCACCGAAGCACTCAAAAATGTGGTTAAACTGAACCAAAAAGAGGTCACTTTGGAGGACTTTAATAAACTTATGCAAGAAAAATAAGCTTTTTTAGGAAAAAATAACCACTAGGATTAGGGGTTATCGACTTTTTTGATTATCTTTGTGTCCCAATCACAAGATTACAAAAGGTCGATAACCTTTTTTCTTGCTCAAAAACGAATAAAGAAACAGATGATTATGAAGAATGATTTTAGAAAATATGCTACACAGCATTTGGGAATGGACGGTCTGACGCTCGACGATGTGATGAAGGCTCAGGCACAGTATTTGAATCCATATATCCTCGAGGAGCGCCAGTTGAACGTGACGCAGATGGACGTGTTCTCACGCCTGATGATGGACCGCATCATCTTCCTCGGTACGCAGATCGACGACTATACGGCCAACACGCTGCAGGCCCAGTTGCTCTATCTGGACTCCGTGGACTCTGGCAAGGATATCAGCATCTATATCAACTCGCCTGGCGGTAGCGTGACTGCCGGACTTGGCATCTACGACACGATGCAGTTCATCTCGAGCGACGTGGCAACGATCTGTACGGGTATGGCTGCCTCGATGGGTGCCGTGCTGCTCGTGGCAGGTACGGAAGGCAAGCGCTCGGCGCTGCCCCATAGCCGCGTGATGATCCACCAGCCGCTCGGCGGGGTGCAGGGTCAGGCTTCGGATATCGAGATTGAGGCAAAGGAGATCCTGAAGTTCAAGAAAGAGTTGTATACCATCATCTCGGAGCACTCTCATACCCCTTATGACAAGGTGTATGCTGATTCGGACCGTAATTACTGGATGACGGCAGAGGAGGCAAAGACTTATGGTATGATCGACGAGGTGCTCGTCAAAAAGAAGTAACTGGATGAAGAAAGCATGTAGTTTCTGTGGAAGAACGGAGAGTGAGGTGCGTCTGCTGATCACAGGCATCAATGCCTATATCTGTGAGGAATGTGCGCAGCAGGCATATCGGATCGTCCAGGAGAACCTGAAAGACGACAAGAAGCCGAAGGCTGGCGGGAAGTTCCAGACCAAGAAGGTGCCCAAGCCCCATGAGATCAAGGAATATCTCGACGAGTACGTCATCGGTCAGGACGAGGCGAAGCGCTATCTCTCCGTGGCAGTGTATAACCACTATAAGCGTCTGCAGCAGCCGGATGACGAAGACGGCGTGGAGATTGAGAAGAGCAACATCATCATGGTGGGTTCGACGGGTACGGGTAAGACCCTGCTGGCCCGCACCATCGCCAAGCTGCTGGATGTGCCCTTCACAATTGTCGATGCCACCGTGTTTACCGAGGCTGGTTATGTGGGCGAGGATGTGGAGAGCATCCTGACGCGATTGTTGCAGGTGGCTGATTATGATGTAGATGCCACGCAGCACGGTATCGTGTTCATCGATGAGATCGACAAGATAGCCCGGAAGTCGGATAACCCGTCGATTACCCGCGACGTGAGCGGCGAGGGTGTGCAGCAAGGACTGCTGAAACTGCTGGAGGGTACCATTGTGAACGTGCCGCCTAAGGGTGGACGCAAGCACCCGGATCAGGACTATATCCACGTGGATACGCGCAATATCCTGTTTGTCTGCGGTGGTGCCTTCGATGGCATTGAGCGGAAGATTGCCCAGCGCCTGAATACGCATGTGGTAGGTTATAATTCCGTGCAGAACGTCAGGAAAATTGATAAGAAAGACCTGATGCAGTACGTGCAGCCGCAGGATCTGAAATCCTTCGGACTGATACCCGAGATTATCGGACGTCTGCCTGTGCTGACTTATCTGAATCCGCTTGACAGGGATGCCCTGAAGAGGATTCTGACAGAACCTAAGAACTCGATTGTTCGTCAGTATCAGAAGCTGTTCAAGATGGACGGCGTGGATCTGACGTTCAAGGAAGAAGCACTGGAAGCGATCGTAGACAAGGCCGTAGAGTATAAGCTCGGTGCCCGTGGTCTGCGGTCGATAGTGGAGAATATCATGATGGATGCGATGTTTGACCTGCCATCAAGAAAGGTTAAGAAATTTGATGTGACGGAAAAGTACGTCAACGAGCAGTTTGCGAAATCGCATCTGAAACAAGCAGAAGCCTAATAACTAAAAGATATGAGTGAAAAAAGAAATCTCACAGACGCCCTGAAGAAATACTTTGGATTCGACAAGTTCAAAGGCGATCAGGAAAAGATCATCCAAAACGTGCTCGACGGCAAGGACACTTTCGTGCTGATGCCGACGGGTGGTGGAAAGTCACTGTGCTATCAGTTGCCTTCGTTGCTGATGGAAGGTACGGCTATCGTGATCTCGCCCCTGATAGCGCTGATGAAAAACCAGGTGGACGTGATCTCAAACCTCAGTGAACAGGAAGGAACGGCCCACTATCTGAATTCATCGCTGAACAAAGCCGCGATAGATCAGGTGAAGGCAGACATCCTGGCAGGACGCACCAAACTGCTGTATGTCGCCCCCGAGTCGTTGACGAAGGAGGACAATGTGGAGTTCCTGAAGTCGGTGAAGATCTCGTTCTATGCCATCGATGAGGCGCATTGTATTTCTGAATGGGGCCATGACTTCCGCCCTGAATACCGCCGTATCCGTCCGATTGTCAACGAGATAGGCAAGGCGCCCATCATTGCGCTGACGGCGACGGCAACGGACAAGGTGCGCAGCGACATCAAGAAGAACCTGGGTATCCTCGATGCTACGGAGTTCAAGAGTTCGTTTAATCGTCCGAACCTTTATTACGAGGTGAGGCCGAAGACCAAGGATGTGGATAAGGACATCATCAAGTTTATCAAGCAGCATCCCGGTAAGAGCGGCATCATCTATTGCCTGTCGCGCAAGAAGGTGGAGGAGCTGGCAGCCATCCTGAGAGCCAACGACATCAAGGCTTCGGCCTACCATGCAGGACTCGACTCTGCCACCCGTACACAGACGCAGGATGCCTTCCTGATGGAAGACATCGACGTCATCGTGGCCACCATCGCCTTCGGTATGGGTATCGATAAGCCCGACGTGCGCTTCGTGATACACTACGACATCCCGAAGTCGCTGGAAGGCTATTACCAGGAGACGGGAAGAGCCGGGCGTGACGGCGGCGAGGGCCTCTGTATCGCGTTCTATTCGAATAAGGATCTTCAGAAGCTGGATAAGTTTATGGAGGGTAAGCCTGTGGCTGAGCAGGATATTGGCAGACAGCTGCTCGTAGAGACTGCTGCCTATGCGGAAACCTCCGTCTGTCGCCGTAAGATGCTTCTCCATTACTTCGGAGAAGTCTATCCGAAGGATAACTGCGGCAACTGTGACAACTGTCTGCATCCGAAGGCTGAGATAGAGGCCAAGGATCAGTTGGTAACGGCTCTGACAGCCATTCTGGCCATCAAGGAGAATTTCCGTGCCGACTATGTGATCGACTTCATCATCGGTAAGGAGACGGACGAGATCCTGGCTCACCATCATGATGAACTGGAGAGCTTCGGGGCAGGTGCCGACGAGGATGAGAAGATCTGGAATCCCGTGATTCGCCAGGCGCTGATAGCAGGTTACCTGAAGAAGGAGGTGGAGAACTACGGTCTGTTGAAGGTGACTTCGGCAGGCAAGAAATTTATCAAGTCGCCCCACTCGTTTATGATCGTGAAGGACGCGGAGTTCTCAGAGGAAGATGTGGTGGAGCCAGAGGGTGGTATCAGTGCTCTGGATCCGACGCTGAGTGCCATGCTGAAGGATCTGCGTAAGAAAGTGTCAAAACGCATGGAACGTCCGCCTTACGTGATTTTCCAGGATGTGTCGCTGGAACAGATGGCTACCGATTATCCCGTGACGCTCGAGGAGTTGAAGAATATTCAGGGCGTGGGGGAGGGTAAGGTGAAACAGCCTTATGCCAAGGAGTTCGTGAATCTCATCAAGAAATATTGTGAGGAGAATGGTATCGAGCGGCAGGTGGATATGCGTGTGCGCACGGTGGCCAAGAAATCGATGCTGAAGGTGAAGATTATCCAGAGCATCGACCGTCAGGTGGCTCTTGACGACATCGCAACGGCTCAGGGCATTGACTTCGACGAACTGCTCGACGAGGTGGAAGCCATTGTCTATAGTGGCACGAAACTGAATATCGACTATTTCCTGGAAGATGTGATGGACGAGGATCATGTCGATGATATCTATGACTATTTCACGGAATCGGATACAGACAAGCTCAGTGTGGCCCAGGATGAACTGGGTGATGAGTACACGGAGGATGAAATCCGCCTGGTCCGCATCAAGTTCATTTCGGAAATGGCAAACTAGATGATCATTGACCATTGATCATTGACCATTGAACATTGACCATTGTTCATTGGGCGTTGAGAATTGATGATTGAACATTGAAAATTGAGGATTTAACGTTAAAAAATAACAAGTCTACTAAAATCTTCAATCTTCAATGTTCAATCTTCAATCTTTTTTTGTACCTTTGCACGCAATATTTTAAAGAAAGGTTTTATTTATGGCTTCATTTATTGCAGACAAAATCGTAATGGACGGCCTAACGTTTGACGACGTCCTCTTAATTCCGGCTTATTCTGAAGTTTTGCCAAAGACTGTTGAGTTGAAAACGCGTTTCTCGCGCAACATCGAGCTGAACGTCCCCTTCGTGACGGCAGCCATGGATACCGTGACGGAGAGTCAGATGGCTATTGCCATTGCCCGTGAAGGCGGTATCGGCGTGATTCACAAGAATATGTCGATTGAGGATCAGGCCCGTCAGGTGGCAATCGTCAAGCGTGCAGAGAACGGCATGATCTATGACCCTATCACCATCCCGATGGGTGCAACGGTGGCTCAGGCACTCGAGATCATGGCAGAGTATCATATCGGCGGTATTCCCGTGGTGGACGACGAGAAACATCTCAAGGGTATCGTCACGAACCGTGACCTGCGTTTCGAGCGCCGTCTGGATCGTCCTGTGGAGGAAATCATGTCGAAGGATCATCTGGTGACCACACATCAGCAGACAGACCTGACAGCCGCAGCCCAGATTCTGCAGGAGAACAAGATCGAGAAGCTGCCCGTGGTGGATAAGGATAATCGTCTGATAGGTCTGATTACCTATAAAGACATCACCAAGGCCAAGGATAAGCCCATGGCTTGTAAAGACGAGAAAGGTCGTCTGCGCGTGGCTGCCGGTGTCGGTGTGACCATTGATACCCTCGACCGTATGCAGGCTCTGGTGGATGCCGGTGCCGATGCCATCGTGATTGATACGGCTCACGGCCATTCCAAGTCGGTGATCGAAAAGCTGAGAGAGGCCAAGGTGTCGTTCCCGGGCATCGATATCGTTGTAGGTAACGTGGCTACAGGCGAGGCTGCCAAGATGCTCGTGGAGAACGGTGCAGACTCTGTGAAGGTAGGTATCGGCCCGGGCAGTATCTGTACGACGCGTGTCGTTGCCGGAGTGGGTGTTCCTCAGCTGAGTGCCGTCTACGATGTATACAGTGCCCTGAAAGGGACTAACGTGCCTCTGATTGCTGATGGTGGTCTGCGCTATTCGGGAGATATCGTGAAGGCGCTGGCTGCTGGTGGCAGTTGCGTGATGATCGGCTCACTGGTGGCAGGTACTGAGGAGAGCCCTGGTGACACGATTATCTACAATGGCCGTAAGTTCAAGAGCTATCGTGGTATGGGCTCTCTGGAAGCCATGGAGCAGAAGCACGGTTCGAAGGACCGCTACTTCCAGGGTGACACCAAGGAGGTGAAGAAACTCGTGCCGGAGGGTATTGCCGGACGTGTGCCTTACAAGGGAACAGTTCAGGAGGTGATCTATCAGATGGTAGGCGGCCTGCGCTCGGGTATGGGCTATTGTGGTGCTGCCACAATCGAGAAGCTGCACGATGCGAAGTTTACCCGTATTACCAATGCCGGTGTGAACGAAAGCCATCCGCACGACATCACTATTACCAGTGAGGCGCCGAACTATTCAAGACCCAACGATTAAATGAGAAAGACAATTCTGTGTTCCGCGTTTGCACTGCTGGCTGTCAGTGCCTCGGCTCAACAAGATCCCGTGGTGATGACTGTCAATGGTGTGGATGTGCCCCGCTCTGAGTTTGAATACTCATTCAACAAGAACAATAGCGACGGCGTGATTGACAAGAAGTCGGTAGATGAATATGTGGACTTGTTCGTCAACTACAAACTGAAAGTGGCAGCCGCAATGGACGAGAAGTTGGATACCTTGTCCTCCTTCAAGCAGGAGTTTGCCATGTATCGTGACCAGCAGGTGCGCCCCACCTTGGTAACTGATGCCGAAGTGCTGGCAGAAGCCCGGAAAGCTTATGACCGCACGAAAGAGGCTATCGGACCTCGTGGGCTGATCCTGCCTGCCCATATCTTCCTCCGTCTGTCGACAAAGGCTACAGCACAGGAGCAGGAAAAGGTGAGACAGCGTGCAGACTCTGTGTGGCGTGCCCTGAAGGCTGGTGCCGACTTCGCGGAACTGGCTGGCAAGGTGTCGCAGATGTCGCGCACGGCTTCACGTGGCGGCACCATCGGATGGATGCAGCCAAACCAGACCTATCCGGAGTTTGAGGATGCAGCCTATGCACTCCAGCCAGGAGAATTTAGTCAGCCTGTACTGACCCCCGACGGCTATCATATCATCCTGATGAAAGAGCGCAAGCAGTTGGAGCCCTTTGAGCAGCTGAAGGATATGATTGTTCGTTCCTTCGAGCAGCAGGGTATCAGAAACGCCATTGCCGATCAGAAAGTAGGGCAGCTGGTAGACGACTCGCAGGGAAAGCTGACAAAGGATCAGCTGATGAGCAAACGTGCGGATTCGTTGGCAGCCGTCGACCCCGAAGCAAGATATCTGATTCAGGAATACCACGACGGCTTGTTGCTCTATGAGATTAGCAACCGTCAGGTGTGGGAACGTGCCGCAAAGGACGAGGCAGGGCTGAAGGCATGGTTTGACACCCACAAGAAGAACTATTCGTGGTCGGAGCCCCATTATAAGGGTATCGCCTACCACGTAAAGGACAAGGCCGACGTGAAGGCCGTGAAGAAATGTCTGAAGGGACTGCCCTTTGAACAGTGGGCAGAAGTGTTGCGCTCCACCTTCAATCCGGACACCATCGTTCGTATCCGTGTGGAAAAAGGTCTGTTCAAGCCAGGTGACAACGGAACGATAGACCGCATGGTTTTTAAGATCCGGAATACGAAGACGGATGCCGCTAATGCCAACTATCCGATAGAGGCCGTGTACGGCAAGAAACTGAAGAAGCGCCCTGAAGACTATACGGATGTGCGCTCCCAAGTGGTGGCCGACTATCAGGACTATCTGGAGAAGGAGTGGATTGCTTCGCTGCGCCGCCGTTATCCTGTGAAGATTAATAAGGAAGTATTGAAAACTGTAAACCAGCATTGATGAATATCTTTAAGAAGACCATACCGTTTGCGATTGTTGCCATTCCTCTGTTGGGAATGGCTTCAGCTAGTATGCCTGCTCATCCCGCCTATCCCGAAATGACTGCTCAGGCTGATTCTGACTCTGTTTCCATGGGAACGGTCATCGATGAGGTGATCTGGGTTGTCGGTGATGAGGCAATCCTGAAGTCGGACGTTGAGCAGATGCGTATGCAGGCTGCGATGGAAGGTGTGAAATGGAGTGGGAATCCCGACTGTACGATTCCAGAGCAGATCGCCGTCCAGAAACTGTTCAAGCATCAGGCCATCATCGATAGTATCGAGGTGACGGATGCGGATGTGGCACAGGAGGTGGAACAGCAGATTAACTACTGGCTGGAGATGGTCGACGGTTCGCGTGAGCGTCTTGAGGAATATAAGCACCAGCCCCTGTCGCAGATCCGTAATGACCTGCGTGACGAGATGAAGGATCGCCAGATGGTGCAGAAGATGAAGATGAAACTCGTTGAGGACATCGCTGTGACTCCTGCTGAGGTGCGCCGTTATTTCAAGGATATGCCTCAGGACAGTATCCCCTTCGTGCCTACGGAGGTGGAGGTACAGATAATCCAGCGGACACCCGTAGTGGAACAGGAGGAACTGAACCGTGTGAAGAATGAGCTCCGCGAGTATACAGAGCGCGTCAACAAAGGTGAGGCCAGTTTCCAGACCTTGGCCAGACTTTATTCTGAGGATCCTGGATCAGCACGTCGTGGTGGTGAACTTGGATTGACGGGCCGCGGAACCCTTGATCCTGCTTTTGCGACGGTAGCCTTCAACCTGACAGATCCTAAGAAGGTATCAAAGATTGTGGAGTCCGAGTTCGGCTTCCATATCATTCAGCTGATTGAGAAGCGCGGTGAGAAAGTCAATGTCCGCCATATCCTCCGTAAGCCTGTCGTCTCTCAGGATGCCATAGATAAGACATTGGTGCGATTAGACTCGATAGCCGATGATCTCCGTGCAGAGAAATATACCTTCGAGCAGGCTGCCCCATTATTGTCGGATGATAAGGATACCCGTAACAGTAAAGGACTGCTCTCTACGAACATGCAGACGGGTCGCATCTCTTCGAGATTCCGCATGCAGGATCTGCCGCCTGAGATTGCAAAAGCCGTTGACACTTTACAGGTGGGTGAGATTTCCAAAGCCTTCCAGATGATTAACCAGCGCGGAAAGACGGTTTGTGTGATTGCGAAACTGAAGAACCGTATCAATGGCCATAAGGCAACGATCACCGAGGATTTCCAGGTGTTGAAAGATGTGATTCTCCAGAAACGTCAGAATGAGCGTATCCATCAGTGGGTTGTCGATAAGATCAAGAGTGTCTATACCCATCTGAATGACGACTATAAGGATTGTAATTTCGAGTACGAAGGATGGAATAAGTAGGTGATGTCCAAGTCGAAATACATACTCCTCATATTGCTGGCGGCCTTCTGCCTGGCTCAGGTTGATGCCCAGAAACAGCGCAAGCGTCCTGCACGGAAAGGAAAGGTGGAGGACACGCGTGTCTATCTGGTGCATGCCGACCTCTTGCATTTTGACGAGCGTGTCAATCCCGATGCAACCATCTTGAACGGGAAGGTGCATTTCACCCATCAGGGTGCTCGTTTGTATTGTGACAGTGCTTATTTCTACGAGGGCAGCAACTCCTTCGAGGCTTTCGGAAATGTAAAGATGTATCAGGGTGATACGCTGTCTCTGGTTAGTGAGTATGCCTATTACGATGGTAATGAACAGATGGCAAGGGCACGATATAACGTCGTGCTGAAACATAAGAAGACGACGCTTTATACGGATAGTCTGGATTTCGACCGCATGTACGACAATGCCTATTTCTTCGAAGGCGGAAAGATGGTTGACGGCAATACGACGCTGACATCCGACTGGGGTGAGTACAATACAAAGACCAAGATGTCGGTGTTCAACTACGACGTGAAGATGCGCAGTCCCAAATTCTTTCTGACTACCGATACCCTCTATTACGACACACGTACCTCGATAGCCCATATCGTCGGTCCCTCAAATGTGACATCGGGAGAGAGCCATATCTACTCAGAACAAGGCTATTATGACACGAAGAATGAACGAGCCACTCTGATGAACCGCTCAGTCCTCTCCAACGGTGGTAAGATGATGGTGGGCGACAGTGTCCATTATGATAGTCAGACAGGTATCAGCCAGGCGTTTAGAAATGTGGTCTATGTCGACTCGCTGAACAGAAACAAACTGACAGGTAATTATGGCGAGTATTACGAGAATACGGGTTACGCATTGTGTACCGACAGTGCGGTGGCTATTGATTTCTCACAGGGTGACTCACTCTATATGCATGCCGACACTTTCGAGATTGTCACGTTTAATATCGAGACGGATTCCGTCTATCGGAAAATCCATGCCTACCATAAAGTCAGGGCCTACAGAAGAGATGTTCAGGCTGTGTGTGACTCCCTGGTGTATAACTCGCTGGACTCCTGTCTGACATTATATAACGATCCGATTCTCTGGAACAATAATCAGCAGCTGGTAGGTGATCGCGTTGAGGTGTTTATGAAAGACTCCGTGATCGATCATGCCCATATCATCAGCAACTGTTTCTCTATACAGCAGTTGCGCAGTGATACGTCCTGTTATAATCAGGTGTCGTCGAAAGATATGTTCGCTTATTTCGTCGAAGGTAATATCCGTGAGGCCAGGGCAAAGGACAATGTGCAGATAGGCTATTATTTCGAGGAAGGCGATACCATACCTATTATATATAATTATCAGGAAACATCAGAGTTGCGTATGTTCTTGAAGGATCGCAAGTTGGAGAGTGTATGGACACCCAAGACCAGTGGAACAATGTATCCGCTGAATCAGATCCCTGAAGAACGGAAACGCCTTCCTGGATTTATGTGGTATGACTATGTGCGCCCCCTGAATCGGTATGATATCTTTAACTGGCGTCCCAAGCGACCTGTGACAAATGAGTGATTTGATACATCTTCTTCCTGATAGCGTGGCTAACCAGATAGCAGCTGGTGAGGTCATACAGCGTCCGGCCTCTGTCATTAAGGAGTTGGTAGAAAATTCTGTGGATGCTGGTGCCAAGACCATTCACGTAGTAGTGGTCGATGCGGGCAGAACATCCATACAGGTAATTGACGACGGAAAAGGTATGTCGGAAACGGATGCCCGTCTGTCCTTTGAGCGTCATGCAACCTCAAAAATCAGTCAGGCCGACGACCTCTTTGCGCTCCATACCATGGGCTTTCGTGGTGAAGCATTAGCTTCTATTGCAGCTGTAGCGCAGGTGGAATTGTTGACACGGCGTGAGGATGACGAGATTGGTACCCGTCTGCTGATAGCGGGATCAAAGGTAACGGCACAAGAGCCTGCTTCCTGTCCGGTGGGCAGCAATTTCAAAGTGGAGAATCTGTTCTTTAATGTTCCTGCACGTCGAAAATTCCTCAAGTCCAATGCGACGGAGTTGAGCAATATATTAGTGGCTTTCGAACGGATTGTCCTGGTTTATCCTGATATTCATTTTGTCTTGCATCATAACGGGACAGAGATACTGAACCTGAAATCGGGTAGTCTGCGTCAGCGTATCAGCGATGTGTTTGGCAGACAGTATAGTCAGGACCTGCTGCCTGTCGACGTGCAGACGGCAATGTGCCGTATCACGGGCTTTGTGGGCAAACCAGAATCAGCCAAGAAGAAAGGCGGGCATGACTATTTCTTTGTCAATGGGCGTTTTATGAAGCATCCTTATTTCCATAAGGCTGTTCAGAATGCTTATGACCGTTTGGTTCCTGAAGGTATGCAGGTGCCGTATTTCCTCTATTTTGAGGTCGAGCCTGCAGATATCGATGTGAATATCCATCCTACTAAGACTGAGATCAAGTTTGAGAACGAACAGGCAATCTGGCAGATTCTGACGGCTGCTGTTCGCGATGCCCTGGGGAAATTCTGTGAGGTGCCGACTATCGATTTCGATGTGCAGGGCAGTCCTGAAATCCCAATCTTCGACCCGGAAAGTCATGTGGCTCCTCCTCAACCCCAATACAATCCTGACTATAATCCGTTTAAGAAGGATACGACGGCGCCCCAGAACTGGGAGTCTCTTTATGAAGGGCTTGAGAATGGTGCCTCATTCCAGACTATGCCAGAAGAAAGTGATGCGTTTGCTTCGTATGAGTCACAAGATATTCAGGGAACGCCTCAGATGATCTTGTCAGAGAAGTCGCCGTCTCACTATCAGTATAAGGGGAAATATCTGATGACAGCAGTCAAGTCTGGCTTGATGATCATCGATCAGTACCGTGCTGATATCCGCATCCTTTATGATCGCTATATGACTCAGATGGACAACCATACAGCCAATACCCAGAAGATTCTTTTCCCGGAAGTGGTGCAGTTTGCACCGTCTGACGCTGTAATGCTTGAGAAAATCCTGCCGGAACTGGCTAAAATCGGTTTTGACTTGAGTGATCTTGGCGGCTACAGTTTTGCAATCAATGGTGTACCGGCAGGCATTGAAGGACTGGCTCCTGAACGTCTGCTCCGTCAGCTTGTGGCCGATGCCAGCATGCCTGGCGCTGCTCTTTCCACACTGAATGCACAGCTGGCATTGAGTCTTGCCCGTCATGCTGCTATCCCTTATGGTCAGATTTTGAGTAATGAGGAGATGGAGAATATCATCAATGAGTTGTTCTCCTGCTCCAATGTCAACTATACTCCTGATGGGAAAGCCATCCTTTGCATCCTTCCGCAGGGAGATATTGAGCATCTTTTAGGGTAGGAAAGTTAAAATATGTCAACAAATGGCAGATTTTTGTTGATATTTTCTTTTGTTTTGGATATTTGCAGTACCTTTGCACCCGCTTACGAAACAAGGGCGTTTAGCTCAGCTGGTTTAGAGCATCTGCCTTACAAGCAGAGGGTCGGCGGTTCGAATCCGTCAACGCCCACCAGAAATGGGATGTGCAGTGTTGCGCATCCTTTTTTTGTGATTATTTTGGATTATATTTGGGAGAACCAAAAAAAAGTATTACTTTTGCAGGGCAAAACGAGTAATATTGAACTGAAAACTAAGTAGTACTTATGATTTGGAATGAAAGTGTAGAGTGCATGGATCGCGAACAACTTCGCGATATCCAGAGCCGTCGTCTGGTTAAGATGGCGGAGTATGTTTATCACAACACCCCTTTCTACCGGAAGAAATTCCAGGAGATGGGTCTTGAGCCGGGCGATATCAAGAGTATTGACGATATCGTGAAGCTCCCGTTTACAAATAAGCTCGATTTGCGTGACAACTATCCATTCGGTCTTGCAGCTGTCCCCATGAGTCAGATTGTGCGTATCCACGCTTCTTCAGGCACCACTGGAAAGCCTGTAGTCGTGCTTTATACCCGAAAGGATCTTTCGATGTGGGCGGAGGCAATCTCACGTGCTTTTACTGCCTATGGAGCCACGAAGGATGATATCTTCCAGGTGGCTTATGGTTATGGTCTGTTTACTGGAGGCCTTGGTGCCCACGATGGAGCTACAAACATCGGTGCTTCCGTGATTCCTATCTCTTCGGGTAATACGCAGAAACAGATGACACTGATGCACGACTTCGGTACGACGATACTGTGTTGCACACCTTCGTATGCCATGTTCCTGGGAGAGGCAATGCAGGAGTGTGAATGGCCGCGTGAGGAGTTCAAACTGAAAATCGGTGCCTTTGGTGCAGAGCCGTGGACAGAAAAGATGCGCGTGAAATTGGAACAGTCGTTGGGTATCAAGGCTTACGATATCTACGGACTCTCCGAGATTGCCGGTCCTGGCGTAGGCTATGAGTGCGAGTGTCAGCATGGTACCCATCTCAATGAGGACTATTTCTATCCGGAGATCCTGGATCCGAACACAGGAGAGCCGTTGCCTGAGGGTTCTTTCGGTGAACTGACATTCACCCACCTTACAAAGGAAGGTATGCCGCTGTTGCGCTATCGTACCCATGACCTGACAGCCCTCCACTATGATAAATGTTCGTGCGGGCGCACGTTAGTAAGAATGGATCGCATCCTTGGCCGCTGCGATGATATGCTGATTATCCGTGGTGTGAACGTGTTCCCGTCGCAGATCGAGGATGTTATCTTGAAACTGCCTGAGTATGAGCCTCACTTCCTGTTGACCGTTGACCGTGTGAACAATACTGATACCTCAGAGCTGAAGGTGGAAGTTAAGGAAGAATATTTCACCGACGATATGGGCACGATGGTTGGTCTTCAGAAGAAACTGGAGGTAGAGCTCCGCAGTGTCATCGGCCTTGGCTTCAAGGTGAAACTTGTCGAACCTAAGGGCATCGAGCGTTCTGAAGGCAAGGCTAAGCGAGTGATTGATAAGAGACAACTCTGAAAACCAATAAACGATAAAGAATATGAAAGCAAAACAACTATCCGTATTCCTCGAGAACAAGTCAGGACGACTGACCGAGGTAACTGAGGCCCTTGGGGCTGCAGGCATCAACCTTTCTGCCATGAGTATTGCTGATAACAGTGACTTTGGTATCCTGCGCTGTATTGTGTCAGATCCGGAAAAGGCTTACAAGGTATTGAAGGAGGCTCACTTTGCCGTTAAGATCACTGATGTGATCGGCTTTGTCTGTCCTAATACCAGCGGCTCACTGTCTGTTGTACTGAAGCATCTTTCCGACAGCGGGGTGTTTATTGAATACATGTATTCTTTTGCTAACGGCAATGTGGCTCATGTGGTCATTCGTCCTACTGACCTGGAGGCCTGTGAGCGTATCCTGGCAGAGAAGAAAGTGGAGTTAATGGCCGACAGCGACCTTTATCAGTTATAAAATGTGAGAAACCGCAATTTTTCCTCAAAGAAATTTTGCGGTTTCATTTTTTCTCATTATCTTTGCAGCCGCAAAAGAGGAGGGCGTTTAGCTCAGCTGGTTTAGAGCATCTGCCTTACAAGCAGAGGGTCGGCGGTTCGAATCCGTCAACGCCCACGACACAAAAGAGAAACCCATCCCACAGCCGTCGAGGTTGCGGTAATGGGTTAAAATGTTTTTTAGGAACGTAATTTTAGGATTTAGGATATAGTAATAAAATGGATTTAAGTGCATTGACAGCTGTCTCGCCTATTGACGGCCGATATAGGAGTAAAACAGAACCGTTGGCAGAATACTTTTCGGAGTATGCGCTCATCCGTTACAGGGTGCGGGTAGAAATAGAGTATTTCATTACGCTCTGTGAGTTGCCTCTGCCGCAATTACAGCAAGTCAATCATAAACTGTTCGACCAGCTCCGTGACATCTATCGCCAGTTTACACCTGCTGATGCCCAGCGGGTGAAGGACATTGAAAAGGTGACCAATCACGACGTTAAGGCTGTAGAGTATTTCATTAAGGAAAAACTCGATGCCATGGGCGGGTTTGAGCAATTCAAGGAGTTTATTCATTTCGGACTCACTTCCCAGGATATTAATAATACCAGTGTACCCCTTTCCATCAAAGAGGCGCTGGAAAACGTGTATTATCCCCTTTTGGAAGAATTGATAGAACAGTTGAATGACTATGCCGAGCAGTGGAAGAATATACCGATGCTTGCTAAGACACATGGCCAGCCTGCTTCTCCGACTCGTCTGGGTAAGGAGGTGATGGTCTACGTCTATCGTCTGGAAGAACAGTTGCGCTCGTTAAAGGAGACCCCTATGACTGCCAAGTTCGGTGGTGCAACGGGTAATTTCAATGCCCATCATGTGGCCTATCCACAGTATGATTGGCGTGAGTTCGGTAATAACTTTGTGAGTGAAAAGCTTGGTCTTGAACGCGAACAGTATACTACCCAGATCTCAAACTATGACTGGTTGGGCGCCATATTCGATGCCATGCGCCGTATAAACACCATCGTCATTGATCTTGACCGTGATTTCTGGATGTATATCTCAATGGACTATTTCAAGCAGAAGATCAAGGCAGGCGAGGTAGGTAGCAGTGCGATGCCCCACAAGGTGAACCCCATCGACTATGAGAATTCCGAGGGTAACCTTGGTATCGCTAATGCCGTCTTGCAGTTCCTGGCAGCCAAACTGCCTGTGAGCCGTCTGCAGCGTGACCTCACTGACTCTACGGTGCTTCGTAACGTCGGTGTTCCGATGGGCCATGCCCTCATCGCCTTCCAAAGCACATTGAAAGGTCTGCGCAAACTGATTCTCAATGAAGAGAAGCTGCAGGCAGATCTTGATAATACATGGGCTGTAGTAGCTGAGGCTATCCAGACCATCCTTCGCAGGGAGGCATATCCGAATCCCTATGAGACACTGAAGGCATTGACGCGTACCAATGAGAAACTGACAGGTGAGAAGATCCGTAACTTCATAGAGACCTTGGAGGTAAGCGAGGATGTGAAGGAAGAATTGAGGGCTATAACACCATCAACTTATACAGGCATATAATCAACCATAAGTGATATATAAAGTATTTAAGTAAAAGAATTGTTTATTTTTAAAGAAGACTAACATGGATTTTGAGAACAACGAGAAGAAACAGGAAGAACCAACACAGCAGGAAGGTTTTCAGAGAGAAGTAAGGCAGGGACGTTCACCTCGTCCACGTATACATACAGGGCAGCGTCCAGCCTATGAGCGCCCAAGTTATCACCGTGAAGACAATGATGAAGGCGGTTTCCGTCCAGAAGGCTTTGGCGCTGGTCTGCAGAGTGCAGCTCCCCAGCGTGGAGGCTATCGTCCACGTAACAATAGTTATGAAGGTGGCTATCAGCCTCGCCAGGGTGGTTACCAGCCTCGCCAGAGCGGCTATGGCCAGCGTCCACAGGGTGGTGGTTATGGTCAGCGTCCTCAGGGCGGCTATCAGCAGCGCCAGGGCGGCTATGGTCAGCAACGTCAGGAGGGTGGTTACCAACCTCGTCAGAGTGGTTTCGGCCGTCCTCAGCAGGGTGGCTATGGCCAGCGTCCTCAGGGCGGCTACCAGCAGCGTCAGGGTGGCTATGGCCGTCCTCAGCAGGGTGGCTATGGCAAACCTTATGGATCAGCACCCTATAAGAAAGGACCACGTCAGCACACAGCCGACTATGATCCGAATGCAAAGTATAGCATGAAGAAGCGTATCGAGTATAAGGAAGTAAATTATGATCCTAACGAGCCGCTTCGTTTGAATAAGTTCCTGGCCAATGCAGGTATCTGCAGCCGTCGTGAGGCTGATGAGTTCATCCAGGCAGGTGTGGTAACCGTTAACGGACAGGTGGTTACCGAGCTCGGTACTAAGATCCTCCGCACCGACGAGGTGAAGTTCCACGACCAGCCCGTGAAGATCGAGAAGAAAGTATATGTATTGCTGAATAAGCCCAAGGACTATGTTACCACCAGTGATGATCCCCAGCAGCGTAAGACCGTGATGGATCTGGTGAAGAATGCTTGTCCTGAGCGTATTTATCCTGTAGGCCGTCTAGACCGTAACACGACAGGTGTACTGCTTCTTACCAACGATGGTGATCTGGCTTCTAAGCTCACCCATCCGAAGTATCTGAAGAAGAAGATCTATCACGTCTACCTCGATAAGAATGTGACGGCTCACGACCTCCAGCAGATTGCTGATGGCGTTCAGCTGGAAGATGGTGAGATCAAGGCTGATGATGTGCAGTATGCCAGCCCCACAGATAAGAAACAGGTAGGTATCGAGATCCACAGTGGCAAGAACCGCATCGTACGTCGTATTTTCGAGGCACTTGGCTATCGTGTTCAGAAACTTGACCGTGTGCAGTTTGCTGGTCTGACGAAGAAGAACCTGAAGCGTGGCGATTGGCGCTACCTCACTGAGGAGGAAGTTGACCGTCTGCGTATGGGAGCTTACGAGTAAGTGAAGAGATGTGAAACATCAATAGTGAAAAATGAAAAGAACAAAGATTATCGATGTGCTGAAAAGCACGGATTACGGTAAAGAAGTCTGTGTGAAAGGCTGGGTGCGCACGCACCGTAGCTCTAAAGCTGTCGACTTTATTGCCCTCAATGACGGATCTACCATCAAGAATGTGCAGATTGTTGTTGATCCGACAAAGTTCGACGAGCAGGTGTTGAAGGATATCACCACTGGTGCCTGCATCAGTGCTGAGGGTACGCTGGTTGAGAGTCAGGGCGCTGGTCAGTCATCTGAGATTCAGGCTACCAGACTTGAGGTATATGGCCTCTGTGGCAACGACTACCCCATGCAGAAGAAAGGACAGAGTTTCGAGGTGATGCGTAAGAATGCCCACATGCGTCTTCGTACCAATACCTTTGGTGCTGTGATGCGTATTCGCCACAACATGGCGATGGCTATCCACACCTATTTCCATGAGCATGGTTTCTTCTATTTCCACACACCGCTGATCACCGCATCCGACTGTGAGGGAGCAGGCAATATGTTCCAGGTAACTACCAAGAACCTTTACGACCTGAAGAAGGACGAGCAGGGGAAGATTATCTACGACGATGACTTCTTCGGCGAGCAGACATCGCTCACCGTATCTGGTCAGCTTGAGGGTGAACTTGGTGCTACCGCTCTTGGTGCCATCTATACCTTCGGCCCCACCTTCCGTGCTGAGAACAGTAATACGCCTCGCCACTTGGCAGAGTTCTGGATGGTGGAGCCCGAGGTAGCCTTCCTGGATCAGGAAGAGCTGATGGATCTTGAAGAGGACTTTATCAAGTATTGCGTACGCTGGGCACTCGACAACTGTAAGGACGACCTGCAGTTCCTGAACCAGATGATCGATAAGACCCTTATCGAGCGTCTGGAGGACGTACTCAAGGATACTTTCGTTCGTCTGCCATACACTGAGGGTATCAATATCCTACAAGAGGCTATCAAGAACGGTAAGAAGTTTGAGTTCCCCTGCAACTGGGGCGACGACCTGGCATCAGAGCATGAACGCTACCTGGTAGAGGAACACTTTAAGAAGCCGGTTATCATGACCGACTATCCACGTGCCTTCAAGTCGTTCTACATGAAGCAGAATGCAGATACTGCCGATGGCGGTTCTGTTGGTTACAAGGGCGCTGTTGCCCCTGGTCCTACGATGCAGGGCACCGACGTGCTCTTCCCGCAGATTGGTGAAATCATCGGAGGTAGTGTCCGTGAGGAAAGCTACGATAAGCTGATGTCAGAGATTGAGCGCCGAGAGATGGATCAGACCCATCTTTGGTGGTATATCGACACCCGCAAGTGGGGTTCATGCCCTCATGCTGGTTTCGGTCTCGGTTTCGAGCGTCTCATCCTGTTCGTAACAGGCATGCAGAACATTCGCGACGTCATCCCGTTCCCCAGAACGCCGAAGAGCGCAGAGTTCTAAATACGGAAAATCCTCGCCATAAATCGGCGAGGATTTTTATTTGGCTAATTTGATGCCATCGTCGGCGATGGTGATGAGTCTACGTTTGTAGAGATCGCCGATGGCTTTCTTGTAGGCTTTCTTTGAAACTTGGAAACGATCGTAGATCAGTTCGGCGGGCGACTTGTCGCCGAGGTTACAATAACCGTCGTTCTCATAGAGGTAGCGCAGCAGAACCTCGGCAAAGTCGAGGGTTTGCTGGCGGCCACTCTGCTGGAGGGTGATGTCGAGTTTGCCGTCCTGGCGTACGTGGTCGATGTAGCCCTTCAGACGGTCGCCACTATGCAGGGGCTGGAAGATCTGATTGTCGTAGATCTGTCCCTGATAACGGTTGTTGACGATGACCTTGAAGCCTAGGTCAGTCTTCTGCCACACGAGAATGTCGGCCTCGGTGCCATGCTGTAAGGATGGCAGTTCGTCCACAGTGGGGGTGGTGAGGTATTTCTCGACCTTGGCTGTTGCCATTAATCGGTAACTGTCTTCGTCTACCTTTATATATATAATATGGTGTTGCCCTTGTTCCATACGTTTCTTCTGCTCACGGAAGGGGCAGAAGAGGTCTTTCATCAGGCCCCATTTCAGAAAAGCGCCGTATTGGTTGACCCAGGCCACCTCTAGACAAGCAAATTCGCCCACCTTGGCGTATGGATGCTCCGTCGTTGCCACAGGACGCTCTTCCTGATCGAGATAGATAAACACTTCTATCTCGTCGCCGATACGCATGTTCTTCGTTACATAGCGCTGCGGAAGGAGTATTTCTCCTTCGTCTCCGCCGTCGAGGTAGAGTCCGAAATCTACAGACTTGACGATTCTGAGGGTGTTGTAGTCTCCAAGGGTGAGCATTCTTCTTCTGGAATTTGTGGAATGGTAGGTGTTTCGATAAGTCCGTCACGCAGATGGATGGTGCGGTCGGTGATTGAGGCGAGTCCTTCGTCGTGGGTGACAATAACAAAAGTCTGTCCGAACTTGTCGCGAAGGTCAAAAAACAGCTGATGAAGTTCTTCCTTATTTTTCGTGTCCAATGAACCTGAAGGTTCGTCTGCAAGGATAACTGCAGGGTTATTGACGAGTGCACGGGCTACTGCCACACGTTGCTTCTCACCGCCTGACAGTTCATTGGGCTTATGCGTGGCACGGTCTGCCAGCCCCATGAAATCAAGTAATTCTTCTGCCCGCTTTCTGGCCTGTTTTTGAGACAATCCGGCAATATAGGCTGGAATCATGATGTTCTCAATGGCTGTAAATTCTGGCAACAGCTGATGGAACTGGAACACGAAACCGATATGCTGGTTACGGAAGTCAGAGAGTTTCTTGGTCGATAATCTGTTGGTGTCGATACCGTCAACGATTACTTCGCCACTGTCAGGACGGTCAAGTGTCCCAATAATCTGAAGCAAGGTCGTCTTGCCGGCACCGCTAGGGCCAACAATGCTCACGACTTCTCCTTTGTCGATGTGCAGATCGATACCTTTCAGGACTTTCAGCGAGCCGAAACTCTTCGTAATATTCTTAATGTCAATCATAACTCGTTTAATTTTTCAATTTCTTCTCATGTATCCAGCGCAGAATGGTATCATAGATACTCTTCTCCTCATGGTGCTGGGCTTCGGTGAAACTCATGCGGTCTTCCTTCTGCTCACCATACTGATCGGGGAATACAATCATCAGGTTCTTGCCAGAGAAGTATTTCTGTAGTTCGTCTGGCAGTCGCTCCAGTGCTGTCTTGTAGGAGATGGTACCCTTACGGGCTGTAACAACGACAAACAGATGGTCTTCGGAAATGCCCGAGGCCAGTTGGGGCAATTCATTCCAATGCGCCATGGAGGTGTATTCCACCCTGACATTTGGATGACGATTGTTGATATACTCCGCTATCAGCACCAGCGACTCGTTACGTCCATGAAACTGAATGCGGCAGTCCAACTGTCCTGCCAGGCGGCACAAACGCTCCAGCCATCTGTGGAATCCTGGCTCAAACTCTGCCCGAGAGGGAACTGCCACTTGAATACGTCTCAGCGTTGACATAGGCTGTACGAAACGTGACAGGATAATCTGGCGATTCAGACCGTTATAGAGACTCTGGATAAACTCTCCCCAGAATCGTGGATTGATATCGGTATGAACGTGCATACCCATGATAATCTCCGAACAGGCAAATTCCCGGAATGCATGTTTGATACCATTGGCGATATTCGTCGACAGTCTTACCTGGGTCTGCACTTTCACTTCCGATGCACTGGCCTGCAGCTGCAGTTGCTCAAGGAGCCGTATTCCCTGTTCACGAGCGGTATTACTATGCTGGTCGTCATACACGACGTTGAGTGCAACCAGTTCACGGTTTAGTCTTGGGTTACGCAACAGTAGCGACAGATAGAGCAATTGCGGGGCGATCTCTGGGTATTTCACGCAGAGCAGAATCTTCTCGTCATCGTCCTTTGGCATATCTGCCTGAAGGTGGGCTTTCTCCTGAATGATGATCTGCTTGGCGGCATGCTCAGTCATCAGGGTACTGATTACACAGGTAAAGAGAATCATCATCACTACACCATTGAGCATGATGTCGTTGATGAGATATTGGCCTGGCGCCACCTCGAGGCGCATGCCCACCATTACCATAGCGATGGCTCCGGCAGCATGGGCAGAAGTGAGGCCGAACATCATATTGCCATCGGCTTTCGTCAGCCGGAACAGCAAACTGGAGATATAGGCTGCCAGAGCCTTGCCGAAGGTTCCGAAGAATACGATAAGGAATACTGTCCACACCATGTCGAGTCCGGAGAAAATGGTCCGCACATTGATGAGCATACCCACACCTATCAGGAAATAGGGGATGAACAGCGCGTTGCCGATAAACTCGATGCGGTTCATCAGCGGCGACACATGGGGGATATAGCGGTTGAGGATCAATCCGGAGAAGAAGGCGCCGAAGATGCCTTCAAGGCCGATGGCTGAGGTGAGGGCTGCACTGAGAAACATGATTCCCAGTACAAAGATATACTGCATCACGGCGTCGCTGTATCGGCGCAGGAAATATCGCGTTACCTTTGGAATCAGGTAAACGCTACCTATACAGAAAGCCACGAACTTCAGGATGAATAATGGCCAGAATGACCAGCTGCTGCCTTCGGTAAAGGCTCCTGAGAGGGCCGCAAGCATCACCAGTGCCATGAACAGCGAGATCATCGACGAACCTACGCTGAGGCTGACGCTGGGATGACGCTGCAGACCATAGCGCCCGATGATGGGGTAGGCTATCAGCGTGTTCGACGCCATGATACAGCCTAAAAGGAACGAGGCTGGATGGGAGTAGCCCAGCATCGTCTTAGCCATGATATAGGTAAGCAAAAAGGGTACAAAGCAGGTGAGCAGGCCGAAGATGATAAAATGTCGGGAGTTCTTCTTCACACCTTCCATGTCCATCTCCAATCCTGCCAAGAACATAATATAATAGAGTCCCACGCGTCCGAACAGTTCGAAAGAGTTGTCGCGCTCTAGGATGTTGAAACCGTATTGTCCGATGACGATACCAGCCAGCACCATGCCGATGATATGCGGAATACGCAGTTTACTCATCACAATTGGCGCAAACAAAATAATCATCAGCACCACAAAGAAGACTAATGTGGGGTCGGTGATTGGTAAATATGAAGCCAATAGTGTCATTCTGAGTGCAAAGGTACGATTTTTTTGGCACAGATGTTCACAGATTAAAAGAAAAGTTGTAATTTTGCAGCCAAATTCCGAACTAAAATAGAAAAAGGTAAGATGAAAGTAGCAATTGTAGGTGCAAGTGGAGCCGTAGGACAGGAGTTCCTGCGGATTCTCGATGAGAGAAATTTCCCGATGGATGAACTGGTATTGTTTGGCTCAGAGCGTAGTGCTGGCCGTAAGTACACGTTCAAAGGTAAGGAGATTGAGGTGAAACTGCTTCAGCATAATGATGACTTTAAGGATGTTGATATCGCCTTCACCTCTGCAGGTGCAGGAACCTCCAAGGAGTTTGCAGAGACCATTACGAAGTATGGTGCTGTGATGATCGACAACTCTTCTGCTTTCCGTATGGATGAGGATGTGCCCCTCGTAGTGCCTGAGTGCAATGCTGAGGATGCCCTGAACCGTCCTCGTGGCATCATCGCCAATCCTAACTGTACCACAATCATGATGGTAGTGGCGCTCCAGCCGCTGGAGAACCTCTCCCATATCAAGCGCATCCATGTTGCCAGCTATCAGAGTGCTTCTGGTGCCGGTGCCGCAGCAATGGCTGAACTGCAGCAGCAGTATAAGGAGATGGTAGAAGAGGGTGAGGTGAAGACCATCAAGAAGTTTGCTCACCAACTCGCCTATAACGTGATTCCGCAGATTGATGTGTTCCAGCCTAATGGATACACGAAAGAGGAGATGAAGATGTACAACGAGACACGCAAGATCATGCATACCGATGCCAAGTGTTCGGCCATGTGTGTTCGTGTCAGTTCGTTGCGTTCCCACTCAGAGTCTGTATGGATCGAGACCGAGCGTCCCATCAGCGTCGAGGAGGCTCAGAAGGCTATCGCTGCTGCCCCTGGTTGCACATTGAAGGATGATCCTTCAACCCTGACTTATCCCATGCCGCTCGAGACAGCAGGCAAGGATGATGTCTACGTAGGTCGTATCCGCAAGGATCTCAGCGATGATTGTGGTCTTACCTTCTGGCTCTCTGGCGATCAGATCCGCAAGGGCGCTGCTCTGAATGCCGTGCAGATTGCAGAGTATCTGGTAAAGGTTGGAAATGTTAAGTAAATACGTGATATTCTTATGCAGGGCAGCTTGTGTGGCTGCCCTGTTTTTTCTCATCGGCTGCGGTTCTGGCGATGACGACGGGCGTCGCCTGGGCGAACAGATTGTCGGAACCTGGCAGCGTGGATGGGGTGAAGGTGATGTCGTTATTGAGGGTGAAACGGATCTGGGACCACAGAATTTTACCTACGACCGTTTTGTGTTCCATGATGACGGCACCTATAATGGGATGGTGCGGAAAGGCACTTTCCTTTCGACAGATAAGGATGGCGATATCATTTTAGAGGGCAATTATCAATGTGATAATAACAATCTGAGGCTGGAGTTCTCAAGCGAAGATGGTGGCAAGCGAAAGATTCTTGCCCAGGTGCTATCGTTTACAGATGATACTGTCGTGATACAGTATGTCAGCGATGATTATGGGGTGACGGTTACGATCACCATCCGGAAGCTGGCATCCTCATAGATCTATTCTTTCTCCTCAACATCGGCTGCGTGGAACACGCAGTCGTAGGTCACTTGACTATAAGCTGAGAAATAGCCGAGACATCCGCCTGTGAAGTTCTGGATAGGATTGGTACCGGTATTGTCCATCATCTGCATCGAGTAGAAATAGTCGTAGGTCTTCTGGTCGATGCTGCGCAGTTCCAGGTGCATCCTGTCGCCTTCAACGAGCAGGTCTTTGTCGTCGCTGCCTTCTCTGGCGAAAGAGAAGAGTTGCTGCAGTTCTTTGTTGGGATCCACATCATCGCGCTTTACGCCCCATCTGAACCCTTTGCCGTTACGATAGAGGTGTACGAAATACCAGTTGTCTTCATTGGCGATATCCTGAAAGAGCAATTCGGCCATCTGGAAACGTTCTTTCATGATGGGCTTCCAGATAAAGTGGAACTGATTGATGGTCGGCATCTTCTGCATGGTCGACGATGAGGTGAAGTGATGGCCGTCGATCTGTATGTCGATGGTGTAGGTTACTCCAGGTATTCCGGTGGTCATCGATTTGTAGATGCCTTTGCTGACGTAGGGCAGCGTAACGCTTGTGCCGTCGCTGCCCGTGATGACGACAGTGGCTCCGCTGATGTTACTGGTGGTCGTGTTGTCGTCCATGTCGTTCGTCTGGCTGATGCGAGCCTGCATCCCTTCGTTCGAGACGGAGGCTTCTACTGCATAGAGCGGACTCACCTGGCGATAGTCGATCTCGATGTCTTTCTTGCAGGCGGTCATCAGTATACCTAGAACGACTAAAAGGGCTATGGGATATCGTTTCATGAATCTTCAGAATTTGATGTTAAATGCCACTGACGGCACGATGCCGAAGAGTGAGTACTGTACGGCTCTGGTGCGGGCACCGTTCTCGCTGTCTTCGAAGTTGATGAGGTAGGGGTTATACCTATTATATAAATTATAGATGCCGAATACCCACTGCTGAGTACACCACGACCGCTTCTTTGTCCAAACGGCACTGATGTCCATACGGTGATAGTCTGGGGCACGATAGCCGTTGCGCTCTGAATAGTAGTATATCCAGTTGTCAATCATCTGATACTTGGCGCTGGGGGCTGTGAAGGCCTGGCCGCTGTTGAACACCCAGGCTGCATTGAAGGTCCATCTGTCTGATAGCCTGTACATTGCCACGATGTTGATGTCGTGGCGACGGTCGTTGTTGGCATCGTACCAGTTGCCGCCGTTGATGCCCTCAATACGGGTCTTCGACCATGCAAGGGTGTAGGCTAGCCAACCTGTCAGTTTCCCCATGTTCTTGCGGGCACACAGTTCCACACCGTAGCTCTTTCCTTCGCCGGGCAACACCAGTCGCTCCAGCTCTATCTCGCTGCCGAAGGATTTCCCGTCGCGATAGTCTATCACGTTGTCCGTCTTCCTGTAGTATGCCTCTGCCGAGAAGTCGTAGTTCTGGTCTGGAGTCATCAGGTAGAAGCCTGCGCTCACCTGGTCTGCTATCTCGGGCTTTATGATGTTGCTGCTGATGGCATAACGGTCGAAGGGTGTCGTGGTGCTCTGGTTGCGTAGGGCGTGGAGATTCTGGGAGGTACGGGCATAGCCCAACTTGATGCTCGTCTCGTGAGTGGGCTGATAGCTGATGCTTGCTCTGGGCTCCAAAGTGACGTGGGTCTTTACGATCTCGTTCTTCCCGTAGTTGTAGTACCAGTCGATGGTTCCATCTGGTGCGATGTCGTAATACAACGAACCGCCGAGGGGCGAGAAGGTGTTCAACCGCAGGCCGAGAGAGGCCGTCAGTTGTTCGTTGAACTCAAACGTATCGTTTAGCCATACGGCATTCTCCCAGGCACGGCGCTCTTCTCTCTCGTATTTGCTGACGATCTGCCATTCAGCCGACTTCACACTGAAGAGCGATGTCTGGAATCCGGCTTTCAGCTGATGCCTTCCCAGCGCCAAGTTGAAGTCCTGCCTCAGACTTCCCTGACGGATGTGACCTTTATACGACAAATTGAAGCCTACGAAGTCTACACCGTTATCCGTCAGGTAGTTACTATAGAATAAGGTGGTCTGCGAGTTGGAGTCGCCATTGAAATGGTGGAGCCACTTCAGACTGGTGGTCATATTGCCCCAGCGGATGTCTACCATCTTGTCGATAGCCGTCTTGTCGTAGCCCGTGAAGAAGGTCAGGAACAGCTGGTTGCGGTCATTGAGTGTCCAGTCCAACTTGGCGTTGACGTCATAGAAGTAGAGGGTGTTGTCCTTGAAATCGTTCGACAACTTCAGGAACATGTCCATATAAGTTCGTCGGGCTGTGACTAGGAACGATAGTTTATCCTTGATGATCGGCCCTTCGATGGTGCCTTTTGCCGAGAGCAGTCCGATGGTTGCCCCGCCGTGCCATTCAGATTTGCTGCCAGTACGTCCGGTGATGTCGAGCACGGCTGATGAGGCGCCGCCGTATTGTGCCGGCAAAAGTCCTTTGTAGAGTGTGGCTGAGGCCAGCGCATCGTCGTTGAAGGCCGAGAAGAGTCCGGCCATGTGGCCTACATTGTAGACAGGGGCATTATCGAAGAGCACCTGATTCTGGGCCGATGTGCCGCCGCGTACCTGGAAACTGCTGGAGGCATCGCTTTCTGACTTCACGCCCGGCAACAGTTGGATACTGCGTATGATGTCGTTCTCGCCGAACAACTGAGGTGCCGAAGTCAGGTCTTCTATCTGTAGCACCTCGGCTCCCGTCTGCACGTTCTGGATACGTTGACGGGCAGAATTAGAAGTGACAACCACCTCCTCCAGTCGCTCTGTGCGGATGGAGTCCTCTTCTGTAATCGCGATGAGTGACAGGGCTGAGAGTATCGTGCTTAGTACAAACATCCGTGCAAAGGTATAAAAAAAATCGAAGTATTTGTGTATTCTGCTATATTTTTCGTAATTTTGCCCCAAATAATTAATCATGTAGCGTATGAAAAAGTTAATTCTGGCCCTTGTGGCCGTTGTGGCACTAGGTGCTTGTAGTGGCGGAGAGAAGGATTTGAAGTATCGTGGATTGTCGATGTCGATGCCGTTCTCGGCGTTCTGCGACTCTTTGCTGCAGCGAGGCTTTGCGGTGGATTCTGCCAAGACCGACTCGGCTTTCACCCGGGTGGTGATGGCTAATCCGACAGCTAACTACCGACTGATGCTGGCTCAGAAGGGTGGTGTGCTGCAGGCACTCCAGGAGAACTACCAGATCTCAACCAACGACAGTACCAGACAACTGTGGCAGCAGATGCGTGACGACTTTGAGAAGGAGTTGGGCACCTGGCCCAACATGCCCAAGCACGGCGATGATCACAAGGTGGCCAAGTTCGAGACCGATGGCGGTTTCATCACCCTCACCCTCGAAAATACCTATACCCCAACGCTTCAGGTGCTCTACGAGGTGAAGTCAAAG
Organism: uncultured Prevotella sp.; assembly: GCA_900314995.1. Classification (GTDB taxonomy): domain Bacteria; phylum Bacteroidota; class Bacteroidia; order Bacteroidales; family Bacteroidaceae; genus Prevotella. The sequence continues at coordinate 2,031 of OMXK01000039.1, read as the reverse complement.
AAATAATGAATTTGTGTTAGGAGTGACGGATGGCGTTCATCTTCTTTTTGTATGTGCCAGGTGACATTCCTTTCAACTTCTGGAACGAACGGTGGAAAGTGGAAATTGAATTGAATCCACTTTCTGTCGCGATGCGTTCTATGGTATAGTCGGGATGTTCCTGCATCAACGGGATACTCTTCTTCTCTATGCGCAGGCTGTTGATATAGTCGTAGAAAGTGGTTTGCAAGACGTTGACGAAGTAGTCGCTCAGGTAAGTGCGGTTGGTACCTACATGAGTAGCCAGATCCTTAATCGACAATTGGGGATTGAGGTAGAGTCCTTCCTGCTCCATCATTTTAGGAAGTGTATCCTCAAAGGCGTAGAATCTGCCTTCCCCAGCTGCAGGCTCAATGACAAGCGGCTCCATATCGACAGGCTTCTGATGGAGAATGCGCTCCAATGTGTACTGCCATAGGATGATAGATGATGCGTAATATAGACTGTCGGCCAGAGGAACGCGGATGATTGAAATGGCGACCCATATCAGTTGGCAGATCACAAAGAACAAGGCTACTATTCTCAGCCATGAAATATCGGTATCGTCAATGTTCGAGAAGTTGTCTCGGATATACTTCGCATATGTTAGTGCCTGTCTCAGCCAGACAAAGAAGATAACTGTTCCAGCAATGGTCAGACATACGAGATAACAGTTTATGACCGTTTGTGATGGCCAAACTGCGTATAGGATAAAGAAGGGAATATACACCAACAGCATGCCCAGTGCCTTCCTCCATGTAGCCCATCTGGGACGGATAAGCTCGCATAATAAAAAAGTGTAGCCTATAAGTGACGTACCATCGAGAAGGACGACAATATCTTGCAAAACCTGACTGCTTGCATCGTATTGTGTAAAGATAAAGTCTTTCAGGTTAAGCACAGTCCACTGAAGGAAGATGCATCCAACGACTATTTGCAGTCGCGATGATTCCTTTCTTCGGAACAGAAAATAGGCTGACAATGCAAAGTATGCTGTCGCTATTCCGCTTAAGAAAACAGACAAGAATCGGGTATCTATCATGACTTTTTATCGTTTTGCTCTACAAAGATACGAATAAAGACCAAATAAACGCCTCACGCCATCTCATTTTTATGTGAATTTGTTTAAATGATACAATTTTTGTCTAATTGACATAAACTGTCTGGGGTTTTTATTGTATCTTTGCCAACGATAAAAGTATATGACAGAAACATGCGGAAGACATTGATATTGATAATCGTGTATGTACTCCCTATGGTGAGTATGGCAGGTGACGTGGCAAAGTATTGCATGACCTATGCTGATTATGTAGCAGACAAGTGGGTACCTGTAGATTCTCTTGTTAAAGGACGTTCGCACCAACTGTGCCAGTTAGAGTATAAGAGCAATGGCTATAAGATAAAAACAGGTGATAAAGTAGCTGACAAGATACTGAAGGATCAGGCGTTTGCCGTCAGTTATGGGAAATGGATATTTGTGAATTGCCGTAACCTACGTTATAACAATGCACCTCTCGATACAAGGAACTATGTCAGAGCTTTCCGTTATAACGGGAATATGCTTGGCATGGCCATCGTTCGCAGCAACATGGCAACCATTCTGACGGAGATGTGCCTTGATGTCACCGGCTATCTTGTTCCTTTTGGGTTTAGCATAGCGTTAGGTGTTACATCCTGGACAATTGATCTGGTCTCGGATAATTTGCGGAAGTGTCGCTGTTTCTTCATTGATGGAGATCCTGACCCTAACGGATGCTATTCTGTTACTTATATGAATGATGAGTATATACAATACTTATTGGTCGACGATTATCATCTGTTAGAGCGTTATATGGCCGTCAGCAAAAAGAAGAAACGGCAGTCTGCGGCAAACATCCTGCCCGTATTGATTGCTAAAGGTCTTGTCGAATAATGATAATCCTTTTTTTCTCCGAGAATTATCAGTAAAAAGCTGCCAAAACGAGTCATTGGCACAAATTCTTGTTTCATTGACACAATTTTTCCCCTCACCAT
>OMXK01000036.1 GCA_900314995.1 uncultured Prevotella sp. | reverse complement strand
AGGTGTTGCAAAGATAGTGAATATCTTCCAAATGGCCTTTGAATTAACAATCGGAAATGGCCGTTAATTATTGCTAATAATCTTATGTAAGTATCTTATATTTAGAACGTTGCACGATTGATAAAATCCACCAGAGGCAAAATTTATTGGTTTTCTCTTTGCTTAATCGAAAGAATGTCGTATCTTTGCAACCACAATGACACAACTCGAAGATAAACTGTTTGCACTGGTGAGGGCGGCGATGACTGGCCAGACTTTAAACCATAATTAATATGCTTATGAAGAGGCTCCTGTTGCTTACACTCCAGATACTGGGCGGCGTTTTTGCAGTGCTTTTGCTGGTATTGGCGGGGCTTGCAGTCGTCGCTAATTCTCCTTCGATTCAGAAGAAGGTGCTTCATAAGGCCAATGAGATGCTGTCGGAAAGACTGGGAACTAAGACCTCGATAGACAGTGTCTACATTGATGTGCTCAGGCAAGACTTGAGGCTTTACGGTGTGGGCATCGATGACCGGCAGCAGCGGAAACTGTTTGAGATGGAACAGATGGTGGTGGACCTAGACCTGACGAAGCTGTTGGCAGACAAGATAGAGGTGGAGCGTGCCAGGATTGCCGGCTTACGTGCCAACCTGATAGACAACCCCGGTGAGGAGCCCAACTACCAGTCGATCCTGGATGCGCTGAAGAAGGACAAGGCTCCCGGCGACACCACCAAGCGGAAAAGCAAGCTGAAGTTCGACCTGCGCGACGTGAAGCTGGAGGACGTGAAGTTGTCGTATAACGACATAGACCTTGATTTTGAGTCGGTAGGTACCAAGATGGACGGTAACTTCAGAGGACACGGCAGCATCAAGGACGTGACGCTGAGCTATCAGGAGAACATGATCCACCTGGACAGGCTGGAAGTGGATTTCGGCGAGCGGTGGAAGGAGACGGGTATCGTGGAGAATCTGCGTACGCGCTGGATGGAGCAGACCAAGAAAGGACCTGTGGAGAAGACGCTGGAGATAGACAAGCTGCAACTGCAACCCGAAGAGGGCGTGGGAAAACTGAGGCTGAACCGGCTGCACTACACCACCGACAACCATCAGCCGCGAAAGAACGAGCTGAGACCCAAGCGCGGTGCTTTCGATCCAGGTCACTTCGATATATGGTGTAATCTGGAGGCCAATCTGCTCAAGATGAACAAGGACACGGTGCTGGCCCAGATCGTGAGCGGCAACGTGACCGACAGTCTGACGGGATTTTTCGTCAAAGACCTGACTGGATTCGTGAATTTCATCGGTGGCGTGCTCTACACGAAGGATCTGGGTTTCCGGCAACTCGACACGCAGGTGAAAGTAGACAGTGCCAGGCTGCAGCTGCCCAGCAGGAAAAAGGGAAAGCGGCTTGCCTTCTCATCAGGAACCATCACCGTAAACACCCAGCTGAAAGACATCTCCCAGGCTTTTGCCCCTGTGCTGAGGAACTTCACGATGCCGCTCTCGGTGACCACCACGATGATGGGAAACGAGAATGGTCTGACATTCAACAACATCCACGTATTCACCACCGACAAGCAGCTCGACATCAAGGCTAAGGGCGGCATCAGCAACCTGAAAGACAAGTATCAGCTGGCCATCAGGTTCGACATCGAAAACATGCACACCTATAGCCCGAAGGCGCTTGAGATCATCAATCAGTTTGCCGTGAAGAAGCTGATGATCGACCAGCTGAAATCGCTCAAGACCATCGACTATACCGGCAAGGTGGGCATATACTGGAAGAACGAGCGGTTCAGTGGAAGGCTGAACACGACGGACGGTAACATCGACTTCAGACTGTCGCTTGACGAGACCAACAAATACATCGACGGGAACATCGATACCGATGCATTCAACGTGGGCAAGGCATTCAATGTGAAGAAAATCGGCAACGTAGCCTTCACCGGTGACTTCAGGGTTGACTTCTCGAAGGAGCGTACGGCCAAGAAACGAAAGGACAAGAACGGCAAACTGCCTATTGGCTCAGCGCAGATACTGGTAAAGGAAGTACACCTGGGGAAAGTGCGCTTAACCGACATCTTTGCTGACATCAATTCCGACGGTGCCACGGCTCTGGTAGACGTCGACAAGCCAGGAAAGGTGGCCGACCTCGGCTTCGACATCCATTATACCAGCACCACAGCAGGCACAAAGGTGAAGGTGAAGCCGAAACTGCACTTCAATATCTTCCGCCGAGACAAGAAAGCCGACAATGCGCTTTGAATTCGATAATTTAATGATTATTATTTAGAATATGACGAACGAATATCAGATAAGGGTAGTGCCGGAGGTGGCGGCACAGGAGGATAGGCTGAAAGCTTATCTGGCTGATGAACAGGGAATCGACGTGAGGACCATCTTCGGCGTGAGAATCCTGAAACGCAGCATTGATGCCAGACAGCGGCAGATATACGTGAACCTGAAGGTGAGGGTGTATGTGAACGAACAGCCCCACGACGATGAATACGTGAAGACGGTGTATCCGAACGTGGAAGGACGTCCGGCGGTGATTGTGGTTGGGGCAGGGCCTGGTGGACTGTTTGCAGCCCTCAGGCTGATAGAACTGGGATTGCGCCCCATCGTGCTGGAGCGGGGTAAGAACGTTCACGACCGCAAGAAGGATCTGGCGAACATCACGAAGACACAGAAGGTGGATGCAGAGAGCAACTACTGCTTCGGTGAGGGTGGGGCCGGTGCCTATTCTGACGGCAAGCTCTATACGCGCAGTAAGAAACGCGGCAATACGGACAAGATCCTGAACGTGTTCTGTCAGCACGGTGCCTCAACGGCCATCCTGGCAGATGCCCATCCGCACATCGGTACCGACAGGTTGCCGAAGGTGATTGAAGCGATGCGGAACACCATCATCAACAGCGGCGGCGAGGTGCACTTCCAGACGAAGATGACACAGCTGATCCTGTCGGGTGATAAGGTAGTAGGCTGCATCGCAGATAAGGAGTATCGAGGCCCCGTAATCCTTGCTACAGGACACTCTGCCAGAGATGTTTACCGCTATCTGGCTCAAGCAAAGATTGAAATCGAGGCAAAAGGCATTGCCGTCGGTGTGAGACTGGAACATCCCTCGCATCTGATAGACCAGATACAGTATCACTCGAAGCAGGGCAGGGGCAAGTATCTGCCGGCTGCAGAGTATGCGATGGTGACGCAGGTGGATGGGCGCGGCGTGTATTCCTTCTGTATGTGTCCGGGCGGGTTCGTCATTCCTGCGGCAACCGACAAGGAGCAGATTGTGGTGAACGGCATGAGTCCCGCCAGCCGAGGTACGGCGTGGAGTAATTCGGGAATGGTGGTCGAGGTGCATCCGGAGGATCTGGGCCATGTGGAAACTGAAGACGAGGCGTTGCGGGTGATGGCGTTTCAGGAGGAACTGGAGCGTACTTGCTGGCTGCAGGGAAATATGCGGCAGACGGCTCCGGCACAGCGGATGAGTGATTTCGTGAACGGTAAACTGAGTTATGATCTGCCCAAATCATCGTATGCCCCAGGACTCATTTCCAGTCCGCTTCACTTCTGGTTGCCGAAGATGATCTCCAAGCGTCTGCAAGAGGGATTCAAGATCTTCGGAAAGAATGCCCACGGATTCCTGACAAACGAGGCAACGCTGATAGCCGTAGAGACGAGAACATCGTCGCCTGTGCGAATCATCAGGGATAAGGACACCCTGCAACACGTTCGTATTCAGGGACTTTTCCCTTGCGGAGAAGGTGCGGGCTATGCAGGCGGCATCGTGTCGGCAGGTGTGGACGGCGAGCGTTGTGCAGAGTGTGCGGCACAGTATCTGGCGCAATGAAAAACCGGAAAATGAAAAAATGCAGCAATTTGTTGGGAAAAGATTTGGAACTTTCATATTTTTTTCTTATCTTTGTGGCATAAATATTTACTAACTAAAAATTTGCGCACTATGAACAGGCAGGATCAATTCATCATTACCATCAGCCGCCAGTTTGGAACAGGCGGACATGAGATAGGAGCAGAGTTGGCTCGCAGACTTGGTGTAAAGTTGCTCGACAAGCAGATTGTGAACGAAGTGGCCAAGCGTATGCCGGCAGTAGAAGATGCCATGGAGCGTATCGCAGCCCGTAATCCGCTATGGCGCGACGACTTTACCAACTTCTATCGCAGTTACATGAACAAGGCAGAGTACGACGGTCAGGAGCAGGATCAGACTTCGCATGCGCTCTTTGAGGCACAGGCCATCGCCATCCGGAAGATTGCCGAACAGGAGTCGTGTGTACTGGTAGGCCGCTGTGGCTTCCACATCTTCGAGGATCATCCCAACTGCTTGAAGATCTTTATCCATTCATCGGAAGACTGCCGTAAACGGAGGATAGCCGAGAAATACGGTCTCAGCTTGGGAGACGCTGCTGCCATGGTGGTGGATAACGACTACAGCCGTGAACTCTACACGAAGACTTTCACAGGTAAAGACTGGACCGACGCACGCAACTACGACATCTCGATTGATGTGCGTAAATTCGGCATAAACGGCGCTGTGGATTTCTTAATGAACTGTATTGAGTAGTTTTCTTCAGAAAAATTTGTATATATACCGATTTTTTAGTACCTTTGCACGCTGATATTTCAAAAGTTAGTAATTACTAAAGAATCGGTATAATGAACATTTCCTACAAATGGTTGAAGGAATACGTTGATTTTGACCTGACGGCTCAGCAGGTATGCGATGCCCTGACGTCAACAGGTCTGGAAGTCGACGCATTGGAAGAAGTACAGAGTATCAAAGGCGGTCTGAAAGGCCTCTACGTAGGTAAGGTGCTTACGTGTGAGGCTCATCCCAACTCAGACCATCTTCATGTTACCACTGTTGATTTAGGCAAGGGTGAGCCCTCGCAGATAGTGTGTGGTGCGCCAAATGTGGCTGCTGGTCAGAAGGTGATCGTGGCAGATCTCGGCTGTGTGCTCTATGATGGCGACAATGAGTTTGTCATCAAGAAGTCTAAGCTGCGCGGCGTGGAGAGTAACGGTATGATCTGTGCAGAGGACGAGATCGGTATCGGCAACGATCACTCTGGTATCATCGTACTGCCGGAGGACGCTGTGGTAGGTACGCCTGCCGCAGAGTACTATCATCTGGAGAGCGACTGGCTCATCGAGGTGGACATCACAGCCAACCGTGCTGACGGTCTGTCGCACTGGGGTGTTGCCCGTGACCTCTATGCCTGGCTGAAGAGCAATGGCTATGAGACGAAGATGCATCGTCCGGACTGCTCGAAGTTCAAGGTGGAGAATCACGACCTGCCAATCGAGGTGACCATCGAGAATCAGGAGGCCTGCAAGCGCTATGCCTGTGTATCGGTAACTGGTTGCGAGGTGAAGGAGAGTCCCGAGTGGCTGAAGAACAAACTGACCACCGTTGGTCTGCGTCCTATCAATAACATCGTGGATATCACCAATTATATTATGATGGCCTACGGACAGCCTCTGCACACCTTTGATGCAGACATGGTGAAGGGTCATCAGATTGTGGTGAAGACCATGCCCGAGGGTACACCTTTCCAGACACTCGACGGTGAGGAGCATAAACTCTCAGACCGTGACCTGGCTATCTGCAACGCCGAGGAGCCCATGTGTATCGCGGGTGTATTCGGCGGAAAGGGTAGCGGTACCTATGAGACCACGAAGAATGTGGTGCTTGAGAGTGCTTACTTCCATCCCACATGGATCCGTAAGAGTGCCCGTCGTCATGGACTGAGCACAGATGCCAGTTTCCGTTTCGAGCGTGGTGTGGATCCCAATGGCACCATCTATGCCTTGAAGCAGGCTGCCATCCTCTGTCAGGAGTTGGCCGGCGGTAAGGTGTCTATGGAGATCTGCGACGTCTATCCAAATCCGATCAAGAATGCTGTGGTAGAGCTGAAATATGATTATGTCAATAAGCTGATAGGCAAGGACATCAATCATGGTATCATCATGAATATCTGCCGCTGGCTTGAGATGGAAATCAAGTATGAGAACGAGCAGGGACTGACGCTTGAGATTCCTGCTTATCGTGTGGATGTGACGCGTCCTTGCGATGTGGTGGAGGATATCCTGCGCATCTACGGATATAATAATGTGGAGATTCCTACCCAGTTGAAGAGCTCGCTCGTCATCAAGGGTGACGAGGACCTGAAGCATAAGCTGGCCAACCTGGTAAGTGAGCAGTTGGTGGGTCAGGGATTCAATGAGATCCTGAACAACTCGCTGACGAAAGGCGCTTACTACGAAGGCCATAACGCCTATCCTGTAGAGAATAGTGTGAAGATTATGAATCCGCTCTCGACGGATCTGAACGTGATGCGCCAGACATTGCTCTTCGGAGGCCTGGAGAGCATCCAGCATAACGTAAACCGTAAGCGTCAGAACCTGCGATTCTTTGAGTTCGGCAATGTCTACACTTATGATCCGGAGAAGCAGACTGACGACAATCCAATGCTGGCCTATAAGGAGCAGTATCATTGCTCGCTGCTGATCACTGGTAAGCGTGTCGAGGGTTCATGGGCTCATGCTAATGAGGATTCAAGTATCTATGAGTTGAAAGCCTACGTCATCAACATCATCCGCCGTATCGGTGTGTCACAGAATCAGTTTGTCGTCAAGAAGTCGGATAACGATATCTTCTCGACAGGTGTGACCATTGAGAACCGTGGTGGTAAGAAACTCTACGAGCTGGGTATCATCTCAAAGAAACTCCTGAAACAGTTTGGGCTTGAGAACCCTGTCTACTATGCAGAACTGAACTGGACGGCTCTGATGAAGATAGCCAAGAAAAACGAGGTGCTCTATACTGAAGTGCCCAAGTTCCCTGCCGTGAGTCGCGACCTGGCACTGTTGGTGGATAACAGCGTAGAATTTGCCCAGATAGAGCAGATTGCCCGTCAGACGGAGAAGAAACTGCTGAAGAATGTAGAGCTCTTCGATGTGTATGAGGGTGACAAGCTGCCTGCCGGCAAGAAGTCGTATGCCGTGAACTTCATCCTTCAGGATAACGAGAAGACCATGGGCGACAAGCAGATCGACGCTATCATGCAGAAACTGATTGCCAACCTCAAGAAGCAGTTGAACGCAGAACTGCGCTAATCATTAATTGTTAATTGTTGAATTGTTAAATTATTAAATATGGGAAGAGCATTTGAATATCGTAAGGCTACGAAGCTGAAGAGATGGGGCCACATGGCCAAGACATTCACCAAGATCGGCAAACAGATCGCTATCGCCGTGAAGGCAGGTGGTCCGGAGCCGGAGAACAATCCTGCACTGCGTGCTATCATCGCCAATGCCAAGCGTGAGAACATGCCGAAGGATAACATCGAGCGTGCTATCAAGAACGCAATGGGTAAGGACCAGAGCGACTACAAGGAGGTGACTTACGAGGGATATGGCCCTCATGGAATCGCCATCTTTGTGGAGACGCTGACAGACAACACGACACGTACCGTTGGTGACGTGCGTTCCGTGTTCAACAAGTTTAATGGTAACCTGGGTACCCAGGGTTCGCTGAGTTTCCTGTTCGACCACAAGGCTGTGTTCACCTTCAAGAAGAAGGACGGTCTGGATATGGACGAGATGATTCTCGACCTCATTGACTACGGCGTAGAGGATGAGTTCGACGAGGACGAGGAGGAGAACAGCATCACCATCTATGGTGACCCTTCATCATTCGGTGCTATCCAGAAGCATCTGGAGGAGAACGGTTTCGAGGTAACCGGTGCTGAGTTCACTCGTATCCCCAACGACCTGAAGGACGTGACTCCAGAGGAACGTGAGACCATCGACAAGATGATTGAGAAACTGGAGGACTTCGATGATGTCCAGACGGTTTACACCAACATGAAGCCTGAAGAGGTCGCTGAATAATATATATAATAAGGTATATAGAAAAAGGTCTCCCTACCTATCTGGCAAGGGAGACCTTTTCTTAATAATCCTTATCGGTAAAGACCACTTCAAGCATGATCTTGCTCGGATCCTTTTCGGAACGATAGGTGTAGGCGAAGCGGTATTTGTTCTCTTTGTAGACGCGCAGGGTAGTGGTGTTCTTCAGTTCGTTTTTCAGCACAGTCACGGCATCCACTTTTTCCAGCACACCATCCTGATCGGCAAAACCGGTAAGTTTGTAGTAATAATGCAAGGTATGTGTCTCGCGTTCAAAGGTAAGACTGTCGAGTGTCGTGTTATTATCAATCTTCACCGGACAGTTCTTCTTCGTGTACTCCTTTGATTCTCTTGCACAACGGTCTTCCAGAGACTCCTGGCAAGCCGTCAGCATGTATGCAATTATTGCTAATATCCAATACTTTTTCATAATGAATGCTATTTTTTGGGTGCAAAGATACAAAAAAAAGCAAAAATAACCGATTTCCCATGTTTTTTTTGTAATTTTGCAGCTTAAAGGACACGTATATACTAATGGACCATATAAGAAACTTCTGTATCATTGCGCATATCGACCACGGTAAGTCAACCTTGGCAGATAGATTATTGGAATTTACCAAGACCATTCAAGTGACTGAAGGTCAGATGCTTGATGATATGGATCTGGAGCGGGAGCGCGGTATCACCATCAAGAGTCATGCGATTCAGATGGAGTACACCTACAAGGGTGAGAAATATATCCTGAACCTCATCGATACCCCGGGACACGTGGACTTCTCATACGAAGTGAGCCGTTCTATTGCGGCTTGTGAGGGTGCGCTGCTCGTGGTCGATGCCACGCAGGGTGTGCAGGCGCAGACGATCTCTAACCTCTATATGGCGATCGATCACAATCTGGAGATTATCCCTGTCATCAATAAGATAGACATGCCATCGGCCATGCCCGACGAGGTGGAAGATGAAATCATCGACCTCATAGGTTGTGATCGCAGTGATATCATCCGTGCTTCGGGTAAGACCGGCGAAGGCGTAGAGGATATTTTGAATGCCGTGGTGGAGCGTATTCCCCATCCGGAGGGTGACGAGAATGCACCGCTTCAGGCACTTATCTTCGACTCGGTATTCAACTCTTTCCGTGGTATTATTGCCTACTTCAAGATTGTCAACGGTTCAATCCATACGGGTGATCTCGTGAAGTTCTTCAATACGGGAATGGAATACGATGCAGACGAGATTGGTGTGCTGAAGATGGACATGATCCCTCGGAAAGAACTGAAAACCGGCGATGTGGGCTATATCATCAGCGGTATCAAAAACTCGAAAGAGGTAAAGGTCGGTGATACGATTACCCAAGTGTCTAATCCCTGTGACAAAGCCATTGAGGGATTCCAGGAGGTGAAGCCGATGGTGTTTGCCGGCGTTTATCCCATCGATCCGACGGATTATGAGAATCTGCGTGCTTCTTTGGAGAAGCTGCAGCTGAACGATGCCTCGCTGACATTCACGCCAGAGAGTTCTGTGGCACTCGGGTTCGGCTTCCGTTGTGGTTTCTTGGGACTACTCCACATGGAGATCGTTCAGGAGCGTCTCGATCGCGAGTTTGATATGGATGTCATCACCACAGTGCCTAACGTAAGCTATCTGTGCTATACGAAACAGGGGGAGATCAAGGAAGTCCATAACCCATCCGGTTTGCCTGATCTGACTATGATCGAGCATATCGAGGAACCCTACATCCGAGCCTCTATCATTACGGCTGCTGATTTTATCGGCCCTATCATGACGCTTTGTCTTGACAAACGTGGTGAACTGATTGATCAGCAGTATGTTTCGGGTAATCGTGTAGAGCTTCACTTTATGCTGCCATTGGGTGAGATCGTGATTGATTTCTACGATAAATTGAAGTCTATATCAAAAGGCTATGCCTCATTTGACTATCATATTGACGGTTTCCGTCCTTCGAAACTTGCCAAACTCGATATCCTATTGAATGGAGAGCCAGTGGATGCTCTCTCTACATTGACGCATCAGGATAATGCCGTCACATTCGGTAGGCGGATGTGTGAAAAGTTGAAGGAACTGATTCCGCGTCAGCAGTTCGACATTGCCATTCAGGCAGCTATCGGGGCAAAGATCATTGCACGTGAGACAGTAAAGCAGGTGCGTAAAGACGTTACAGCCAAGTGCTATGGCGGTGACGTGAGCCGTAAGCGTAAGTTGCTGGAGAAGCAGAAGAGAGGTAAGAAACGTATGAAACAAATCGGTAATGTGGAAGTGCCGCAGAAGGCTTTCCTCGCCGTCCTAAAACTCGATTAAGTATAAAATAAAACTAAAGGTCCCATATTAAGTAACTAGGAGGATATAAGATTATGCCGAACATTAGCATCACCACTCGAGACGTGGCACGCGAATTGGCCCGTCGTTACAGTACAATGACTCATGAAGAACTCGACTTGCTCGAGAGCATCCTTGTTCCTATGAAGTTTGCCAAAAACGAACTCATACTGAAGGAGGGTGAAACGTGCACGAATATCTACTGGGTCGTAAAAGGATTGGTGCGTCAGTTCTATTACAAGAACGAAAAGGAACTTACAGAGTACATGGCAACTGAGAATAGTATCGTGATGTGCATTGAGAGTCTTTTCCGTGAGCAACCTACGAAATTACAGATCAAAGCCCTTGAACCAACCGTTCTTATTGCACTCCCCAAAGCTGACCTTGAGGCAGTAGCCATGAAGAGTGTGAATATTCAGATCCTTTACCGTAAGATTCTGGAAGAGTCACTCATTCTGAGTCAGCACCATGCCGATATGCTTCGTTTCGAGAGTGCGCAGGACCGTTATCAAAAACTTGTGAAGAACCAGCCGCAACTCATCCTCCGTGCGCCGTTGGTCTATATCGCCAGTTATCTGCAGATGACACCGGAAACACTTTCCAGGGTGCGCACAGCAGCCCTGATGGATGGGAAATAAAAATAGAAGCTCCTCAAGAAACGAGGGGCTTCTCTGTTATTAGTGCCTTTCCAAATAGATGGAATGATCAATGCAAGACGGGAGTTCCTCTTGATAATGCGTGACGTAGATCAGCGTCACTTTCGGATTCTGGCAATACTGATCAACCAAATCTTTCACCATCCTTCTATTCGCATCATCCAGACCATGTAGGGGTTCGTCGAGAATCAACAGATCAGGTTCCTTGACAAATGCCCTTGCTAGTAGCACCAGACGCTGTTCGCCACTCGACATCTCCATGAATTTGCGGTCTGCAAGATGACCTATACCGAAAACGGACAGCCACTTTTTGCATTGTTCCTTTTCCGATTCATTTGGTCTGACGTAAAGACCTATCGTATCTTTCAGTCCGCTTGCAACAATCTGGATGGCAGGTATATTCTGTTTATAGCTGCGATGCATCTCCGGCGACACATAGCCAATATGGCGTTTGATATCCCAGATGCTTTCACCAGAACCACGCTGATGTCCGAAAAGAGAAATATCGCAGGCATAGCTTTGCGGATTATCAGCACAGACGAGAGAGAGTAGGGTGGATTTACCAGAGCCATTCTGCCCTGACAAAGACCAGTGCTCACCTTGATAAACCGTCCAATCCAAATCCTTCAGAATCGTCCGCTCACCATACCGGATACTGACGTGCTTAAAGTTAATGACCTCGACTGTTCGTGCTGATTTGGAGTTATTGGCTGGTTTACGTGCCGGCTGTGTTGGGTAATCATGCTCATGAGTCTTCTTCCACTGCTCAATACTTATTTTCGGCAGCACATGCATATCCTTTACTTCGACGATATGCGTAATGAAATCTGGTATCTCATCCGTCTTTGCCAGTACTAGGATAATCTGAAGCCCTTGCTCTTTGGCCAGCATATCCATGAGTGCCTTCAGCTGATCTCTTGTGCCGGCATCCAGTCCGATAAAAGGATTCTCCATGATGAGGACCTTAGGCCCCGTAAACAATGACGAAGCCAGTTTGTATTTCCTTAGTTCACCGCTTGAAAGCAGAATGATGTATTTGTCGAGCAAAGGCGCCAGGTGGAATAACTCATAGATATGTTGCTGCAAAGCCCTTCGCGCCGGGGTATCTTCACCAGCCAGACGATAGGCTTCTTCGAGTTTATGACCTACAGTAGGTGTCTCCTCGTCTATCTCCATCTGATTCCAGCGTTGCTGCAGGAAGTAAGTCTTGTCGTTATCCCCTCCGTAAGTATCGCGGAAGGTAATATGTTTCAATTTATTATAGGGTTCATCGAAACTATACTCAACCATGCCAGGGAAAGCAGGATGACGGCTAGTAAGCATATCCACAAACATCGACTTTCCAGAACCGTTACGCCCTACGATAGCAATATGCTCACCTTCTTCGAGTGAGAAGTTCACAGGCTCTGCCATTGACCATTCAGGCTTCCTGGCCTGAGCGTTAATCATTTCAATCGTCTTCATCTTTCTTCTTTCGTTTTGAAACTTTATCTTGGTTCTTGTTGACAAAGTCCTTCCAACCGCGATATTTTACATCACTCTCAGGACGGCCAATCTGCAGATAGTGACAATAGGCAGCTGCGAGCGCATCGGTAGCATCCATAAACTTGCCCATATCTTCGTTAGGAATCTTCAGAAGTCGTTGCAGCATGCCTGCCACCTGCTCTTTCGAGGCAGCACCGTTTCCGGTTAATGCCATCTTGATCTTCATAGGGGCATATTCGTGGATAGGTACACCGTGATGAATGGCAGCTGCGATAGCTGTTCCCTGCGCACGACCCAACTTCAGCATTGATTGTACATTCTTGCCAAAGAAAGGGGCCTCGATAGCCATCTCATCTGGCAGGTAGCCGTCAATGATACCTGTGACACGTTCAAAGATATGGCCAAGTTTCATGTAGGCATCAGGAAACTTACGCAGATCGATGACACCCATCGTCATCATCTGTGCCTTGCCGTCGACAACCTTCAACAAACCATAACCCATCAGATTCGTTCCAGGGTCGATTCCTAATATGATTCTCTCACCTTTCTGCATTTACTGCGCAAAGTTACAACAATTATTTCAGATACTACTATTTCTGGAATAAACTTTTGCGATGAGGGCTCCGCTAATGTTATGCCATACACTGAAGATAGCCCCGGGGATAGTGGCCATAGGGTAGGCGGCGAAATGTAATGTTGCCAGACTGCTGGCTAATCCGCTGTTCTGCATACCTACCTCGATAGACACTGCCTTACGCTTGTCTGGGGACATGTGGAGCAGACGGCCAATCAGATAGCCTATGGATAATCCGCAGATGTTGTGAAGCATGACAACCAGCACAATGATGAGTCCACCTGCCAGCAGTTTATTTGCATTGGCAGAAATGATGATCATCACAATCGTGGCGATGACTAGTGAAGAAAGTGCAGGAAGATACACGGTGGCACGCTCCACCTCACGAGGCCAGAATCGCTTTACTATTAATCCGACGACAATCGGCAGAATAACAACCCACAGGATACTCAGGAACATCGCCATCACATCGACATCTACTGTTTTTCCTGCCATGAACCATACCAAGAGAGGCGTCAGCACAGGAGCCAACAATGTGGACACGCCAGTCATACCTACGGACAGCGCTAAGTCGCCTTTTGCCAGATAAGTGATGACATTTGAGGCAGTACCCCCAGGACAGCAGCCCACGAGTACGACACCAACCGTCAGTGCCTCGTCGAGCGCAAACGTCTTGGCTAATATCCATGCAAGAAGCGGCATGATGGTAAACTGGGCCAGACAGCCAATAATGACATCCCGAGGTCTGCTGAATACGATACGGAAATCTTCAAGATTCAACGTGAGACCCATGCCAAACATGATAACTCCCAATAACGGACTAATGATAGTAGGGCGTAAAAAACTGAACACCTCTGGAAACAGAAGTGCCAGTACCGCAGCTAACAGTACCAGCACTCCTATGTAGTCGGAAATAAGTTTGCAAACTTTCTTCATTATAATTTTATGTGAACAAAAGACCTATCTGGAAGATGGCTGCAGAGACAATCCACGCTACCAGCGTCGTATAGCCTGCAGCAAATACTGCCCACCGCCAAGAACCTGTCTCGTTCTTGATAGCAGCTATCGTGGCGATACAGGGGAAATAGAGTAATATAAATATAAGGTACGCGTATGCGGCTAAGGGCGTGATGCCCTCTTTCATCATCATCTGACGGAGACGTGTATATTTCTCATTGTCATCACTAAAGTCATCGTCATCGCCAAAGGAGTCGTCTCCGCTATAGAGCACACCTATGGTAGATGCCACAATCTCCTTCGCACCAACACCAGCCAACAGAGAAACATCCAGTTTCCAGTTGAAGCCTTGCGGCATGAAAACAGGTTCGATAGCCTTACCCATCCGTCCTATATAGCTCTGTTCCTGCTGCTGCTCTCGTGTCAGTTCCTCATTGTGTGGGAAATAGCCCAGAGCCCAGACGATGATAGAGGCTACCAGGATGATACCTCCCATCTTCTTCAGATACTCCTTGCCTTTCTCCCATGTATGTCGCCAGATAGACTTCGGCGTAGGCCATCGATAAGGCGGAAGTTCCATGACGAACGGTGTATCTTCACCCTTGATGACGAGTGAGGAGAATAGCTTACTGACGATGACTGCCATTATAATGCCAAAAGCATAGAGCGACATCATGACCCATGAACGATATTGTAGCGAGAAGAAGGTGCCAGCTATCATAATATATATCGGTAAGCGGGCAGAACAACTCATGAAGGGCAGGATCATCATCGTAATGATACGGGAGCGCCGGCTCTCAATCGTTCGTGTAGCCATCACAGCAGGCACATTGCAGCCAAAGCCCATAATCAGTGGGATGAATGATTTGCCATGCAGACCCATTTTGTGCATCAATTTATCCATGATAAAGGCTGCTCGCGCCATATAGCCCGAGTCCTCCATCAACGAGATGAAGAAGTAGAGGATCAGTATCTGGGGCAGGAATACAATCACGGATCCCACACCGCCAATGACACCGTCAACGAGCATTGCTTTCAACGGACCATCGGGCATCGTGTCACTCACCTTCTCGCCAAGCCATGCGACCAAATCCTCTATCCAATCCATCGGATACTGGCCTAGGGAGAAAGTCGTTTCAAACATGATGTAGAGTAGCAGGAAGAAGATGGGAAATCCAAAATACTTATGTGAGAGGATACCATCGATGAGATGGGTGGTGCGATAGGTGTCTTTCTTGGTGCCTGTTTTGTATTTTGCTTCTTTCAGAGCACCATTGATGAAACCGTATTTCGCATCCATGATGGCTGTCTCAGAGTCGTTGCCTGTCTCTTCCTTCACACGGGTAGAAGCCTTGTCACGGGCATTCGTCAGTTCGTGGAAGTCTTTCATGCGTTGCTCTCCAGCCATGTGATGTCCCAGATAGTCGAGTACCTGACTGTCATGTTCCAACAGTTTCAAGGCGAGGAAGCGGGTAGAGTAGTGCTGGGTGATATGCTCATCGGCTTTCAGGTATTTCTGAATATGACTGATACCATCTTCTATCTCATGACCATAATTGATATGCAGATGTCGGGAGAACTTGCTGGTTCCCTCATAAACCTGAATGACAGCCTTAAAAAGGTCCTTGACGCCAGTACCATTCTTAAAAGATGTGGGAATCATCGGTGAACCCACGAGGCGACTCAATGTCTCGATGTCCACACGATCGCCACGCCGCTCGAACTCATCATACATATTCAGGGCACACACCATGCGGATGTTCATATCCACAAGTTGAGTTGTCAGATACAGGTTACGCTCTAAGTTCGAGGAATCAATGACATTGATGACGACATCAGGCATCTTTTCCGTCAAATGCTCTCTCACGTAAAGTTCTTCGGGAGAATAGCAAGACAAGGAGTAGGTGCCAGGCAAGTCTGTAAGGTTGAACTCATAGCCAAAGAATGAGGCATGTGCCTCAGTCGCATCAACAGTAACGCCAGAGTAATTGCCCACATGTCCATGAGCACCGGAAGCATAATTGAACAGCGACGTCTTTCCACAGTTAGGATTACCCACCAATGCCACATTGATGGTTCTGCGCTCCTTCATGGCTTCGTGCTGGATATAGTCGTCCTCGTGTATGTTTGAATCATTAGAAATAGAGAAATGCGTTTCTTCGATAGGTGTATCCGTTGAAACGACTTCTATATTGTCTGCTTCCTGATGACGAAGAGAAACTTCGTACCCCATCAGCTTGTATTTTACGGGATCCTGTAAGGGCGCATTCAGGAGCACCTCTACTTTCTGACCCTTGATGAATCCCATTTCAATGATTCGTTTGCGGAATCCACCATGACCCAATACCTTTACGATGATACCACTTTCGCCTGTTTTCAATTCTGAGAGTTTCATAACCTTCTTGTTTTTTTATGCAAAGTTACAATAAAAAGGCGTGCAACCCGATTGCAATGAGTCGTAAATTGCGCAAAATACCTACTAATGGGGATAGATAACCCCCGAAAGCATCTTCGATAACTTCACAGCACCCGTATCCGTGAGGTGACTGGAGTCGTTGAAATCCTCTGGGAGGAATCCGTCGGCATAGAGGAAATTGTAGAATTCCACATTGGGATATTTCTGCTGTAACTTCTCAACGAACTGGAGCATATCCTGGTACATGGTGTCTGTGATACGTTCCTTGTAAGTCTCATAGACAGGAGAGACGAACAGTACGAAACGAACCCCTTTCTTGTGGGTAATCTGAGCAACCGACTCATACACTTGCCACAACTCCTGATAGGCTTCTTCATCTATAGGAAGATCAGGGGATAGCAGCGCGGGGCGTGCCTTTGTCTCCCATCCGATTTTACGGTCCTTGACATCAAGTTTGATATAACCCAAAGAATCACATTCCTGTAATACCTGTGTATTGCTGTTCCAAAAACGTGACATAAAATTGAGTTTCGAGTTCAATATCTCTGACCAATACCATATCGGATCGATGCGAGTGCCCATATACTTGGTATGCATGCAACGGCAGGTGCTAACCAGATTGACACCTGCCTGACCAGAAGGCTTATCGGGTATTTCGCGATTAAAGAAGAAATTCGTGTAATCGACAGGCATCACCAGAACCTCAAGCTTCTCCATTCTTGGAACATACATCTCTGCCAATGCTGCATCGTATTCCTTCAGACGGGCTGAAATAGCCAGATTGAAAGTGCCTTCGCCAATAAGTTCTGGTTTTACGGCTTCTTCCACATGTGAACTGCCCAATAGTAATACGCGGATATCATTCAGATGATTTTCCATATACTGCCGTTTATAGGCATACACATTGGGCCTGAATAAGAGTCCAACCTCTATGACAGCACACATCAGCAGTAACAGGGCAGAAAAACATGCGAGCGTGATAATAAACTTCTTCATCTTACACTAGAATTGAAAGTAAATGAATGCCTGGCTCTGACCTGTGAAAGTGATGATGAGCAGGATTAAGAATAGATATAAGCCCCATCTGATGATTCTGTGACGGAACAAAGACGTGGACGAAAGCTGAAGTGTGTACTCCTTGTCACGCTGAATCCATTCAAAGATCAGCAGGATAATAGTAAACAAACAATAGAGTTTGCCATAATTGTCGATAAGGGTAACACCCGTCATGCCATTCGTGAAGAGGGCTGCAAGGAAATCGTAGGCCTGGCTGATGGTTGGCGCACGGAATATTACATGACCAATCATCACGAGTACATACGTGGCAAGCATCTTGAAGAAATCCTTGGTTTGGGGAAATCCGTGAGCATTGGCCTTCAGTTTCTTCTTTTTCCCAAAAGCTCCAGAGAACACCAAGGGAATGAACAGCAGTCCATGATAGAGTCCGAAGACAGCATAGGTCCAATTAGCACCATGCCATAATCCGATCACCAACAAGTTGATGATGGCTGCAAGGGCGATGCCCCAATTACCTATTTCACGGAACGCGATGTTCAGTGGCATGAATACATAGTCAGTAATCCAACTGGTGAGCGACATGTGCCATCTGCGCCAGTACTCTGCCATATTTCGAGCCAGGAAAGGATGATTGAAGTTGCGGGTGACGTTGAATCCCAATATCTTACCCACACCAATAGCCATATTGGAATAACCGTCAAAGTCGGCATACAACTGGAGGGGATAGAGCAGCGCAGCAGCGAGAAGCGCTGAAGAAGACATCGAAGAGTAACCCATCCAAGCCTGATCCGTGATCATAGCCAGATTGTCGGCAATGCACATTTTGGTAAACATACCCCACAGGATCTGACGACATCCGTCGACAGCCATCGAATAATCGAGGGTATGAACCTTTCGCAACTGTGGCAGGAAATGGTCCGGGCGATCAATAGGACCAGAAAGAATCGTGGGGAAGAAGGAGATATAGGTGGCAAAATCCAACAAGCTACAAGGTTGGATATGTTCCCTATGAATTTCAATCACATAACTGATGAGCTTAAACGTAAAGAAACTGACACCAATAGGCAGTATGATATTAAGTGTGCTCCAGCTGATATTGAATCCTGCTGCTTGCAATAAACTGGCGAATGAATCAGCAAAGAAATTCAGGTATTTGAAATAGATTAAGATGCCGACACCAAGTATAACGCTCAGACTTGTGATATGTGAGGCGTTTTTCGTGTGCTTCTTATCCATCTCACTACGCAGCCAGGCACCTAATATATAAAATAATAAGGTGGAGCCCAGAAGCATCGTAATCATCCGCCAGTCGGTATAGCCATAGAAGAAATAGCTGACCAGAAGCAGCCATGCGTTCTGATAAAACGGCTTGCTTTTGCTGAGCGGGAGGTAGTAGACTATAAAGACTACAACGAAGAATAGTAGGAAAATGATGGAATTGACAACCATATTTTACTTGATTTTCTCTTCCATCGTGGTGACCATCTCTCCGACGTTTTTCCACTTCATGATCTCGAGGGATGTGAACTTGATCTTGAAAGTCTTCTCGATTGCCACAATCAGCTGAATGTGGCTCAAAGAATCCCATTCTTCAATATCATTGGCAGATGTCTCGTCTGTTAATTCACATTCGTCCAAATCGAGGACATCTATGAAGATTTCATTGAGTTTGCTAAAAATTTCTTTTCTTTCCATAATATATTTCTTACTGCTTATTTACTTCGATATAACATTCTCTTTCTTGGTATTTGTCAATGTCGAGCACATATTGTGCTGTAGAAGTGCCCGATAGCGGCTGAAAGCCCAAACTGGTGTAGTGTTGTTCAACCATCTTGTTCTTGAGCGTAGGGAGATATTCGCCAATGATTCGTTTATAGCCTTTGGCTTTGGCATACTCCACCATTGTGTTGAGCGTAAAGTTCTCCATACCTCGCTTTAAGACACGACAACTCATAAACCATGTGTCGACAAACAGCGTCTGGTCATCTTGCTTCTTCATGATGATGACAGCTATCAGACCATTGTCGCCGAACTTATCCTCCAGCGTAAAACTGAGGTCAATGACATCGGGATCATTAGCAAAAGCCTCAATGTCTGCTTCTGTATAACGGATCGTACGCAGATTAAATTGATTACTGCGCTGTGAGAGCTGGGCGACACGGGGTGTATTAAACTTAGTGAATCCGCTGACGACGGATACCATGTTCAGCGATTTCAGGAAGTCAGCCTCGTTAGTGAAAGTTTTTTGGAGGGATACACGCTGTGCCTCTACCTGATACTGCTTGGTGCGGTCTTTGTCTGCCTGACTATAAGAGGCTGTCTCAAAGAGATTCTGTGAATAGAGATATTCCAGATATTCTCCTGGATCTTCCGGCAGTTCTGGCACCGTGATACCCGGGATATTCTCACGGACGATATTCCGCTCAAAGGGATTATCGTCGAGGAACACCATTGAGTCGAAACCGATGTTCAGGATGCTTTGGATGGTGCGGATGTTATCAACCTTTGTTTCCCAGTTTGCCTGGAATACGGCGATGTCACTCAACTTCAACACCATATCAGGATGTTTCTCAAATGGTTCCTTAGCGGTTTCCTCATTGTTCTTAGAGGCTACACAGATGATAATGCCGCGCTGCTTGAGCTTCTTCACCCACATCTGGAATTCCGTGAAGGCCTTGCCAATACCCAGTCCGTGTCCTAGTTGGATACCTTCCAGTCCGTCGTCACCGATGACACCACCCCAGACCGTATTGTCGAGGTCGAGGATCAGACATTTCTTGAATTGTCCCTTGATGGCACAGATGATATCCATCACGCGACTGGCTACATAGGGCAAGGCATCGATGCTCAGCACCATCTCTGTGCTGACATATACATTTGGGGCAAACATGAAGTCGCGCCCGAGTTTGTTCTGCAGCGCAGCTATGTCGCAGACAAACAGATTGGCGTATCGCTGTGAGAGGTCCATTAGCCCCATATTCAGTTTCCGCACCTGATAGGTGAGGGAAGTGGTTACCTTTGTGGCATAGCTGCCGAAGACGGTATCCTCGATTTCTGGATAATCCAGATAGATGATCTTCTTATTGGCGAAGGCAGGATTCGCACAGACGGAGGCGATGAATGCAAGCCGCTCATTTGCGAGATTCTCCTGTTGCTCTGCTGGAAGCTGACTGTGCAGCTCTCCTAGTTTATGGGTGGACTGAAAAAGAATGATAAAGTCTGCATCAAACGTATAAAGTTCGCTCGACGGATCAAGGAATTGGCGTTCCACCTGATTATACTCGGCTTCATAGAGATCGATGTTATAACCACGTTCAAGTCCTGTCCCACGGATGGCGGTAGCCAGGAACTGTGTCGCCGTATCTCCTACCAGAGCCACCTTGCACACAGGCAGTCCTTCGGGAATCTTCTTGAGTTTCTTCTTCAGCTCTTTATATTCAAGCATCGTTCCTTATATTGTATCAAAATAATCCTCCAACTCTGCCTTGGCACTACCGTTCTCATTGGGAAGGTCTTTGATGATTCTTCCTTTTTCGAGTAGGGCAATGCGGTTAGAGATATCAATGGTGTGGGCCAGATTATGACTGGATACCAGAATCGTGGCACCCGTCTGTTTGTTGTATTCTGTCAGTTCATGCTTCAGGAGATTCTGGCTTGACGGATCCAGAAAGTTGAAAGGCTCATCAAGAATCACCAGTTTCGGATGATTGAAGAGAGCCGACATGATGCCAACCTTCTGTTTGTTTCCTGCCGAGAGGTTGCGGATGAGCTTTTTCTGCCCGAAGATCTCACCGGCAGCCAGATGCTCAAAGTCATTCATGCGCGAGTCGACATCCTCCTGCTTCATATTCGTAATCTTGCCAATAAAGGTGAAATACTCTTCAGGCGTCATGAAGTCGATCAAGAATCCCTCGTCGATATAAGCACCTGTGAAAGATTTCCAAGCTTCAGACTGTGAAGGGTCGATACCGTCGAGCGATACTTCTCCCTCGTCGGGCTTCAGCAGGTCGAGCAACATGCGGAAGAGGGTCGTCTTTCCGGCTCCATTGTTACCAACCAAACCGAGGATATCCCCATCGTTAATATTAAACGAGGGGATATCACTGGCTATTGTCTCACCAAAAGCCTTTTTAAGATTGCTGATTGTAATCATACAATACCCTTTCCATGACAGTTCTTGAACTTCTTGCCAGAGCCGCAAGGACAGGGATCATTACGTCCGGGCAGCTTATCCTTGATGACAGGTGTGCGAGGCTGCTGGGCACGGGTGTCGTGAGCGGCAGCAGCGGCCTGATTGGGATCCGTCAGCTGCTCTTCACCGAGGTTCTGCTTGCTTTCCGTATACTGCTGGCGCTGGGTATGCTGCTCTGGAGCAGCTTCCTGTACTTGCTGCTGCATCTCAGGAATCTGGGCACGCGTCAGAATCGAGCAGATGCGGTTATACATCTCGTTGATCATATCATCCCAAACCTTTGCACTTTCCAGTTTGAAGATCAGCAACGGGTCTTTCTGCTCGTAGCTGGCATTCTGCACAGAGTGCTTCAGTTCGTCGAGCTGACGGAGATTCTCCTTCCAGGAGTCATCGATCACATGGAGTAGGATAGACTTCTCAAATTCCTTCACCACAGATTTCGATTCGGTCTCGTATGCCTCTTTAAGGTTACAGGGGATGTTGTACATCCTGCGGCCGTCAGTCAGTGGTACCATGATGCGCTCATACATCTGACCCTGATTCTCATAAACCTGCTTAATAATCGGGTTGGCAACCGTCTGGATGCGTTCCGTACGACGGTTGAAGTTGCCGATGGCAGCCTGGAAGGCATTCTCGGTAAGCGTCTCACGAGGCTGATTAATGAATTCCTCGCTGCTGAAGGGTACTTCCATAGAGAGCACGTGGAGGAACTCTTCCTTACAACCCTGATAGTCGTTGTTCTCGATGATATTCACGACACGGTCCCAGATGATGTTGGCAATATCCATACCGATACGCTCACCCATCAATGCATGACGGCGCTTCTCGTAGATCACGGTACGCTGCTTGTTCATCACGTCGTCGTACTCAATCAGACGCTTACGAATACCGAAGTTGTTCTCCTCAACTTTCTTTTGGGCGCGCTCGATACTCTTGGAAATCATCGGACTCTCAATCATCTCGCCTTCCTTGAAGCCCAGACGATCCATCACTGAGGCGATACGCTCTGAAGCGAACAGACGCATCAGCTTATCTTCCAACGAGACGAAGAATACTGAAGAACCCGGGTCACCCTGACGTCCTGCACGACCACGAAGCTGACGGTCTACACGACGGCTCTCATGACGCTCTGTACCAATGATAGCCAGACCGCCTGCTTCCTTTACCTCTGGGGACAGCTTGATATCGGTACCACGGCCAGCCATGTTGGTGGCGATAGTGACAGCACCCAGACCGTTGGTCGATTGTCCTGCCAACGCTACAATGTCTGCCTCTTTCTGATGGAGCTTGGCATTCAGCACCTGATGAGGTATCTTTCGCATGGAGAGCATCTTAGAGAGTAACTCTGAGATTTCCACCGAAGTCGTACCTACGAGGATTGGACGGCCTGCATTACGCAGTTTCTCAATTTCCTCGATGACGGCATTATATTTCTCACGGGCTGTCTTATACACACGGTCATCCTGGTCATTACGGATCACGGGGCGATTGGTAGGAATCTCTACCACATCGAGTTTGTAGATATCCCAGAACTCACCTGCCTCAGTAGAAGCGGTACCCGTCATGCCTGCCAGTTTGTGATACATACGGAAGTAGTTCTGCAGAGTAATGGTGGCAAAGGTCTGCGTGGCAGCTTCTACCTTCACGTGCTCCTTGGCCTCCACAGCCTGATGCAGGCCATCGCTCCAGCGACGACCTTCCATGATACGTCCAGTCTGCTCATCCACAATCTTCACCTCACCGTCGATCACCACGTATTCATCGTCTTTATTGAACATGCAGTAAGCCTTCAGCAACTGCTGGAGGGTGTGTACACGTTCACTCTGTACGGCGAAGTGGTTCAGCAACTCATCTTTTTTATCGAGACGTTCCTGATCCGTCAGTCCTGTCTCTGCCTCCAGGGCGGACAACTCAGAGGTAATGTCAGGCAACACGAACAACTCGGCATCATTCACCTGCTTTGCCAGCCAGCCGGTACCCTTATCCGTCAGGTCACAGGAGTTTAGTTTCTCATCCACCACAAAATACAGCGGCTCAACAGCCTCTGGCATCCTACGGTTATTGTTCTCCATATATGTCTCCTCGGTCTTCAGCATACCTGCTTTGATACCTTCTTCGGAGAGGTATTTGATGAGTGGCTTGTTTTTGGGCAGGGCCTTGTGGGAACGATAGAGCGACAGGAAACCGTCATCGAGCTTCTCCTGACCTTCTTTCTTATTGCCTGCCTCCATCAGTTTGTTACCTTCACTGATGAGTGCCTTGGCATCAGCTAGATATTGCGTAGCCAACTGTCGCTGTACACCAACGAGTCGTTCTACCAGTGGCTGATACTCCTCGAACATCTGATCATCGCCCTTAGGTACAGGACCAGATATGATCAGCGGGGTACGCGCATCGTCGATCAACACAGAGTCAACCTCGTCGACGATGGCGTAGTTGTGTGAACGCTGTACGAGGTCTGCCGGAGAGATGGCCATATTGTCACGCAGATAGTCGAAGCCGAACTCATTGTTGGTACCGAATGTGATATCTGCCTGATAGGCTTTGCGACGCGCCATTGAGTTGGGCTGGTGCTTGTCGATACAGTCTACACTCAGGCCGTGGAACATATAGAGCGGCCCCATCCACTCTGAGTCACGCTTGGCCAGATAGTCATTCACGGTAACCACATGCACACCGTTACCCGTCAGGGCGTTCAGGAATACAGGCAGGGTTGCCACGAGGGTCTTACCTTCACCAGTTGCCATCTCGGCAATCTTACCCTGATGAAGTACTATACCGCCGAAGAGCTGCACATCGTAATGCACCATTTCCCATTTCAGGTCGTTACCGCCGGCAGTCCAGTGATTATGGTAGATGGCCTTGTCACCGTCGATGGTGATAAAGTCCTTCTTCGGATCTGCAGCCAACTCACGGTCAAAGTCCGTGGCGGTGACGATGGTCTCTTCATTCTCGGCAAATCTGCGGGCAGTCTCCTTGACGATGGCAAACACCTCGGGCATCACCTCGTCGAGTGCCTTCTCGTAGATGTCAAGCACTTCCTTCTCGATTTTGTCTATCTGCGCAAAGATTTCGGCACGCTCGTCGATGGGCGTGTCTTCGATGGTAGCCTTGAGCTCTGCAATCTTGGCTTTCTGTGCGCTAGCTGAATCCTGTACTTGTTTCTGCAGTTCCTTGGTGCGCTGACGGAGTGCATCGTTATCCAGCGGTTGCACTTTAGCTGCAGCGGCCTTTGCCTGTTCCACAAATGGTTGGATTAATTTCATGTCGCGGGTGGATTTATCACCAAACAGCGACTTCAAAAACTTATTGAAATTCATATAATAATTATGTTGTTTATCTGATTTATTACAAAAACGGCTGCAAAGGTACAAAAAATATTTGTAACCGCCAAAGAAAATGCTCAGAACATAGTTCTGTAACTTCAGAACAATGGTTCCGTAGTACAAGCATTGGGAGCCCTGATGCGGATAGACTTAGCTATAGTTGGTGCTATCCTGTCTGTGGTAACGGGCGTCTGAACGCGGGCTGTAACCGTGTTTGCACCATAAAAAATGATGGGGAAGGATGTGGCCGAAGCCTGTGACAATTTGTCATAACCGGTATCTTCATTCTGCAGATGCCAACCAGGTGCCACTTCTATCAGAATATCACCACTTCGCTGTGGATTGAAACTGTTGCGTATCTTTGCCAGATAGTCATTGCTGGCATTAAGCAGTTGCAGACTGGTAAACACATTCCTGACACCAGCCATCTGGGAAATGAATTCCTGTGCGCGCTGGGTGGCGTCCATCATGCTAATGCGTTTGGATTCAAGCAGTTTATGGTTGAGATACAACTGATTCTCGAAACTGCTCTCCACATATCTGCCCTGTCCCCAAAGGGCACCCAGATACATGTTGAGAAGATTGGCTGTGCGATTGATATAGAAGGTGCCTGTAGGGATGCGATACTGCTGATAGTTTACTCCGTCGGGATCGCTAGAGCCTGTGCTGGTAATCACAAAGAGCACATCGCCTTTTCCGACGCTGTTCTCCAAACTGTCTATCAGATTGCCTATTTCCTGATCCAAGCGTATATAGGTATCTTCCAGTTCCTGCTGACAGTCTGTCACGGGTTGATGGTCAAAATGTCCGGCATAATACGTCAGACACAGCAGATCTGTATACGCATCATCACCTAGAGACTGATTGGAAACACAATCCAATGCCAGATGCGTAATGTCTGAATTTATTAAACCAGAAGTCTGGTATTCCTGATACTTTCTGTTCGATTTGAATTGATGCTTGAAATCAGTCTTTCCCTGCGCGTTGAGTGGTTGCCAAACAAGCTTCGATTTCTTTCCTGATAAATTCCTTATCTCGTTGAAATTCAACAGAAGTATGTCTAATATGTTCGAGTAATACTGCGATGCAGTCCATCGCCCTGTACGTTCATTCAGCCAGATAGCACCGTCAGCAGCATGGCTGGCTGAGAGAACGGCCATGTCGCAAAAAGGAGAAATGGCAAAAATTTTCGCTTTTCCTTGAGTGGATACTTTCAATTCGTCGCCCAGTGTGGAAACGGAAAGATTGACGGGTGATGGCACGCCTGGCTGATGCGTATCTTCGGTGCAGGCAATTGGCCGCAGACTACTGCGATCCAACCATTGTTCCCCGATGATACTATGATAGAAAGGCGTAGTACCCGTTAGAATCGTAGAGATGGCAGAAGCCTTATCTGGATTCACAAAGGGGTAGGAAGCATTCTCGTAAACCAGACCATTTGCGAAGAGTCTCTTGAAACCCGTTTCACCATATTGTGGCGCAAAAGTCTCCAGATAATCGCTTCGCAACTGGTCTATCGTGATGTTTACGACCAATTTCGGTACTTGTCGTGTTCCGTATTGCGCCTGTGCCTCGACATGAAATCCGAGCACCGCAAGCAACGTTATTGACAGGTAATAATTCTTCACGCTTTTAATTTGAAATTGATTAATGCTCTAAGCAGCAAACATGATGCCACAATGATCATTCCTTCTGCATAATGCTGGAAAATGCCCCCGATGAAGAAGAGTACGACCATCGTAGAGAGGACAATCCACCAACGCGTCTGGCGCCTTCTCAAAACCGCTGGGATAAAGAAGAGTGGGGCAGGGTTGAGTAGTAGCACCTGCAAATTGGTGCTGGTGGTAGGATGCTGTGAGAATAGCATGACGAACAGTACACAGCCCGCCAATCCCTGAACGAGCATCAGTAGTGCATCCCAATATTTGCATGTTTTCTTGCGTTTCCACTCATAGAAGAGTATCAGGAGCGAAATGGCCAGAAATGCGATGGCACACTCCACTGGAGTGAAAGGAAAATCCTGCTCGATCACCTGAACGCCTGGCGGCACGGCCATTCTGCGTTCCTTTACCAACGGACGGTATTCACCATTGGCATAAATCTTAGCCCGATCAAAGTCGTAGAGTAGATTCACGGGCAGGAACTCCTGCTCCCGAAGACCGGTCTTCAAGTCGGCACGCACGCCAAGCAGCAAGTCATTACCGAAAGCAGCCCACGGGTGGTTTCTCACACAGATATGTACCATTTCCCGATACGAAGGGGTAAAATCTTCGCGGGGCGCGTATTCCAGTTTCCCTTCGATACATCTTTCAACGATATCCCTGGGGCGCGTCGAACAGTTGTCGTAAAAGTAGTTGTAACGATAGATCTTGTTTTCGGGCTGCATGTTCTCCCTCAGCGCATCATACAGACGGTACTTCTCTTCGACCGTTAGGTTCAGCACCTGTTCCGTTACGCTACTGCCTACGCGCTTGTATTCCTGCAGAAACAGCTGGTAAGGGTAGGCGCCCAACTCGTAATCCGTCAGTCCGAATACGAAGCGGGCAACGAAATAGGGCTTGTCGAAGTTGAAGACACCCCAATTGAAGGTGAGATCCGTATTATTCCTGAGATCGTGCCAGCGCAAGGCCGAGTGGCCATAAAGACTGTAAATCTCCTCATGGGGCGAACAGGTGAGGAGGCTGACCTCCACCGAATCCATCGGATCTGTCGTTTCTGCCGAATCCGGCATTGCCGTATTCTGGGCTCTTACAGAAACCGTCAGTATCATGAAAATGATACTTAAAAATGTACTAAATTCCTTTTCTAAATGTTTCACGATGCAAAAATAGCTTATATTTTGCAGTTTCAGTGCGATTATTTCGATTTTTTTCAATAATTTTGCACGCTGAAATGATTTTCTATAGATAATTAGGATAAAAACATGAATAAATTTCTCAGTTGTCTGGCTTTGTCGGCAATGGTTTCAGTCTGTGCTTATGGACAGAGCGGCACTAATTCTCCCTATAGTCAGTACGGTCTTGGCGACTTGTCTGATCAAGGCGTAGGAATCAATAAGGCTATGAGTGGCGTCGGTCTGGCTTTCCGCAAGGGAAACGAGGTCAACACCGTCAATCCCGCTTCTTATTCTGCTGTCGATTCGCTCAGCATGATTGTCGATGCTGGCATTTCCGGACAAATCACGCATTATAATGAGAATGGTAACCGCCTGAATGCAAAGACGGGTGGCTTCGACTATGTTGCTGCGCTCTTCCGTGTATACAAGCATGTAGGCGTCTCTGTGGGGGTGCTGCCGTACTCTAATGTCGGCTACTCTTATTCTTCCATCGACAGACTGCCCGAGCTGGATATGAACGTACCTATTTACTATAAGGGAAAAGGCGGATTGAATCAGGTATTGCTTGGTGCCGGATGGAGAATACTCAAGCCGTTGTCGGTAGGTGTCAATGCGTCGTTCCTCTGGGGCGATATCAACAGGTCCATTGGCACAGTCAATACTTCCTTCAACTCGCTGGCAAAGGAGTATTCTTCAACGACCTACAACTATAAACTCGATTTCGGTATCCAATATGACCAGCCTATAGGCAAGAAGAATAGCGATTTCCTCACAATCGGTGCCACGTTGGGTGTAGGCCATAACCTGAAGTCAGATCCCACTTGCACTGTGATGAGTAAGAACACGATTCAGCAGAAAAGCGATTCTACGGTCTATGAGATCACCGACGGTCTCTCTCTGCCCACCACGTTTGGCGTAGGTGTGGCCTATCGCCGCACAAACGTATTCCGCGTTGGGGCTGATTTCCAGATGCAGAAGTGGGGCTCTATTGATTATCCTAACTATGATGCGACCGACGACGGCGCCGATTTCGTGCTGAAAAGCGGACTGCTGAAGGACAGCTATAGTCTGAATGTTGGTGGCGAGTGGATACCCAGATATATGAGCCGCAACTTCCTCCACCGTATGACTTACCGCATAGGTGCAGGCTTCACTACACCTTATTATTATATAAATGGTAAAGACGGCCCCAAGGATTTCCACGCAAGCCTTGGTATCGGTGTGCCTATTGTCAATGGCTATAACAACCGTTCGGTGTTGAATATCAGTGTCCAGTGGCAGCGTCGTTCTGCTGATGAACTCATTAAGGAGAACACTTTCCGTATCAATATCGGCTTGACGTTCAACGAACGATGGTTCGCCAAGTGGAAGGTTGAATAATACGAGAGTAGTCAAGATGACGAAGAATAGTTGGCATGTAGGCAAGATCGGGAGGCGGAAAGCCGTTTCCCTGCTTGTGGTAGGCCATTTTGCTTTCTTCTTGTCATGTACGGATGTGAAGGAGCATACCGCTCCCGCCATTCACGACCGCGACTCCGTGTCGATGATGACCTCGTATGGTGTCAATACGCTCATCAGCGATTCTGGTATCATCAAGTACCGGATTGTCACCGAGCGCTGGGATGTCAACGTTATCAAGAATCCCTCGCGCTGGTCTTTTGAGAAAGGCGTGTTTTTCGAACAGTTCGACGAGAAATTCCACGTTCAGGCTTATATCCAGGCGGATACGGCGTGGTATTATGATCAGAAGAAGCTTTGGCATCTGCGCGGCAGAGTCCGTATCCGCAACATCATGAACGGACTCATCTACCAGAGCGAGGAACTGTTCTGGGACGGCATCAAGCACGAACTCTATTCTAATGTGTTCTCTAAGGTTACCACCCCTGAACGCTCGATGGAGGGCACCCGCTTTCTCAGCGATGAGCAGATGCGCCATTATACGGTCAGCAACTCCAAGGGCTCCTTCGAACGTGAAGACATGACTGGCGAGAACAGGGAGGAGGAGAAGCCGCAGACGAATCCTGCCGACACCATCAGCCAGGAGCCTCAGTTCATGCGCCCACAGGCACAAAAGCATCGGAAATCCGACATATAAACTGAATAATTAAGGATGATAACACTTATCATAGGTTTGCTGATATCGATGATCTTCTCCGCCTTTTTCTCAGGTATGGAGATTGCCTTCGTGTCGAGTAACCGTCTGCTGGCAGAGATGGATCGCGAGAAAAACGGCCTTGCACAGAAAGCCATCGCACTCTTCTACCAGCATCCCAACAACTTCGTATCCACCATGTTGGTGGGCAACAATATTGCGCTGGTCATCTATGGTATCCTCTTCGCCAAGATATTCGATGCCACCTTATTCTATCCGTTAAGCGACGGCCTGCGGGTTACTGCCGATACGTTGCTTTCTACCTTGGTGGTGCTCTTTACGGGCGAGTTTATCCCGAAGACGATATTCAAGAATAATCCCAACACGATGCTCACCTTCTTTGCCGTACCGGCATACGTCTGCTACGTGGTGCTCTATCCGATAGCCCGTTTCGCGACATTACTGTCCAAAGGCCTGCTGCGCATCATCGGCATCAGGATGAACAAGAATGTAGAGGAGCGTGAGTTCACTAAAGTCGACCTCGACTATCTGGTACAGACGAGCATCGACAATGCCGACAATCAGGACGATATAGGCGAAGAGGTGAAGATCTTCCAGAATGCCCTTGATTTCTCAGAGACGAAGGTGCGCGACTGTATGGTGCCCCGAACCGAGATCGATGCCGTTGAAGATACGGCGACCCTCGAAACACTGAAGCAAGTGCTTATCGAGAGCGGCCACAGCAAGATTATTGTCTATCACGAGGATATCGATCACGTCGTAGGCTATATCCATTCCAGCGATATGTTCCGTATTCCTGCCGATGCTGCCCCCGATGCCTTGTTGTCTGCGCTGAAGCCCGATCTCGTGCGCAGCATCAGCTTTGTGCCCGAGACGATGCTTGCCTCGAAGCTGATGAAGATGCTGATGCAGCAGAAACGCTCGTTGGCCGTCGTCGTCGATGAGTTTGGCGGCACGAGCGGCCTCGTATCCCTTGAGGACGTGATGGAGGAGATTACAGGCGAGATTGAGGACGAGCACGACAATCACAAGTATGTCGCCAAGCAGATAGGCGATCGCGAATATATCATCTCAGCCCGGTTGGAGATTGAAAAAGTCAACGAATTGTTCGGACTTTCGCTCCCAGAGAGTGATGACTATATGACACTCGGCGGTCTCATCCTGCATGAGTATCAGTCGTTCCCGAAATTGAATGAAATCATACAGATTGGCAACTTTGAATTCAAAATAATCAAGAATACAGCGACAAAAATAGAACTTGTGCGCCTAAAGGTCACGGAATAAGCGGTTTTTTGCTGAAAAATTTCTCCGTTTCCAACAAATTTTGTAATTTTGTGCCCGATTTGTGTGCAAGAACCAAATTAACAGAATAAAATAAA
This sequence comes from uncultured Prevotella sp., assembly GCA_900314995.1. Taxonomy (GTDB): domain Bacteria; phylum Bacteroidota; class Bacteroidia; order Bacteroidales; family Bacteroidaceae; genus Prevotella. The sequence continues at coordinate 4,442 of OMXK01000036.1, read as the reverse complement.
TAAAAATAATAAACAAAATGGCAGCATTAGGTAAAATCAGAAAGAGAGGCGTTGCACTGGTGATTATCATCGGTCTTGGCCTTTTCGCCTTCATTGCAGAAGAAGCGTTCCGTTCTTGTGAAGCAACCAAGAACCAGCAGCGCCAGCAGATAGGCGAGGTGTTAGGTAACAAAATTAACGTGCAGGAGTTCCAGGCTCTGGTCGACGAGTATCAGGAAGTCGTCAAGATGTCACAGGGTGTTGACAATCTCTCAGAGGAGCAGCTCAACAGCATCAAGGACGAGGTTTGGAATTCCTTCGTCAATGAACAGATCGTCAAGAGCGAGGCCGACAAGATTGGCTTGACCGTTACCGACGAGGAACTCCAGAACATGATGAAGGAGGGTACCAATCCCATGCTGATGCGCACACCGTTCGTCAATCAGCAGACAGGCCGCTTCGATGTCACTATGCTCACGAAGTTTCTGGCCGACTATAAGAAGAACGCCAGCAACCCCCAGATGGCTGAGTCATATCAGAGAATCTACAAGTACTGGCAGTTCATCGAGAAGCAACTCCGTCAGCAGACACTCGCCCAGAAGTATCAGGCACTCATCGCCAACGCGATGCTCACCAACCCTGTATCTGCCAAGATGGCCTTCGAGGGACAGAATCAGGAGAGCGACGTACTGCTTGCCTCTATCGCCTATAATACCATCAACGACAATGATGTGAAGATCGACGAGAAGGAGCTCAAGGCTAAGTACGACGAGCAGAAGGAGATGTACAAGCAGACCGTTGAGACCCGCGACATCAAGTACGTCAGCTATCAGGTTGTAGCTTCAGCTGCTGACCGCAAGGCGCTGATGACCACCATGCAGGATGCTTCTAACAAGCTGCAGAGCGGTGCAACTCCTGCCGAGGTGGTTCGCAAGGCTCAGTCGCAGTTCCCCTATACAGGCATCGCAGCCACCAAGCGCGCCTATCCCTCTGATATCGCCGCTAAGCTCGACTCAATGTCTGTTGGTCAGACAACTGCTCCCTTCGAGACCAAGTTCGACAATACCCTCAACGTCGTGAAGTTGATTTCCAAGACCATGATGCCTGACAGCATCGAGTATCGTCAGATTCAGGTTGGCGGCGAGACTGTGGAGGCAGCCCGCAAGACAGCCGACAGCATCTACACCGCACTCAAGGCTGGTGCCGACTTCGAGGAGATTGCCAAGAAGTATGGTCAGACAGCCCAGAAGCAGTGGCTCACCTCTGCTATGTATGAGAACTCCAACACGATGGACGAGGAGTCTAAGAACTACCTCAACTCAATCAATACCCTCGGCGTTAACGAACTGAAGAACCTCGAGTTCTCTCAGGGTAACATCGTGCTGCAGGTAACAGCCCGCAAGGCTATGGTTGAGAAGTACGACGTTGCCGTCATCAAGCACACCATCGATTTCTCTAAGGACACTTATTCAGAGGCATACAACAAGTTCAGCCAGTATGTAAGCGAGAACAAGACGCTTGCCGACCTGGAGAAGAACGCTGCTAAGTTCGGCTTCAGAGTTCAGGAGCGTAAGGATCTCTTCAATTCAGAGCACAACGTAGTCGGTCTGCGTTCTACCCGCGAGGCTATGAAGTGGATCTTCGATGCCAAGGATGGAGAGGTTAGTCCACTCTATGAGTGTGGCAACAACGACAACCTGCTCGTTGTAGCCCTCACAGGCATTCACCCCGTAGGATATCGTTCACTCGACGCCGTGAAGGAGATGGTGAAGAGCGAGGTTCTCCGCGACAAGAAGTTCGAGCAGATCAAGGCCAAGTTTGCTGGTGTAGCCGACATCGAGGCTGCTAAGGCAAAGGGTGCACGCATCGACTCAGTCAATCAGGTCACCTTCTCAGCACCTGTCTTCGTGCAGGCTACCGGTGCCAGCGAGCCCGCCCTTTCAGGTGCCATCGCTGCCAGCAAGCAGGGTGACTTCAGCAAGAGCCTCGTCAAGGGTAACGGCGGTGCCTACCTCTTCAAGGTTCTCAAGAAGGCCAATCGAGAAGGCGTGAAGTACGACGAGAAGGCTACCGAGCAGATGCTCAAGCAGCAGGCCGTCCAGGCCGCCAGCCGCTTCATCCAGGAGCTCTATCAGAAGGCCAATGTCGTAGACAACCGCTACCTCTTCTTCTAAGATCCCAGATAGCATAACGATAAAAAGGGAGCCTCACACAACGAGGCTCCCTTTTTTCTAGAACTACTCATGTCGTAAGGTGCTGAGTAGTTACCAACTCTGATTCCTGAATAGTTTATTAACGTTGGAATCCTTTGCGATGGTATCGATAACTTCATACTTTTGTGAGTCACAAAAAACAAATATTGGTGAAATTCTACTAATTGAATCAGAAAACTAAGATAAAATTTGTATCTATGTAGGTTTTGTCGTATATTTGCAAAGTAATTGGTAAAAAGCAGAGGTTATGAAAAAGTGTTTTATTTATTTAGTAAGTGCACTATTGCTGAGCATTGGGGCAACAGGGTGTGGAAATGGTGATGAGATCAATAAGGTGATTGTCCCCCCCAAGACTCCGGATCATCCACAAGGAACAGGAACTTCAGAGGGAACTTCGGAAGAACCGGAGGTGATAAATGGGGGAGAGGAGACCGATGAAGGTTCTTATATGCTAAGTGCCGATTATTTCTTAACAAACGAAAAAGGCGAGAATACGACTGCATTGGGGTATGGTGAGGATATTATTTTTAATCTCATCGTCAATAATGATGGAGATGGAGCATATTCCATTTGCGATGAGAATGAACTAATAAAGAGTGCATATATAGTATATACTTCAGACAGTCAATATGTTAATTGTGCTTACACTTATATGGAAGAGATATTGCGCAGCTTGTCGATTGCTCCTGGCGAACAGCATGTCTGGCAACAAAAGTGGGAAAGGGATCCACTTCCTGTCGGGGATTATTATACAACATTCGTTCTGGATGTAGAGGGACAGGAAACGAAGGAATACACGATCTATTTTAAGGTTGAGTAAAAAAGGGAGTACCTTTGCAGTCTGAATGAGAAAAGGATTGTTACTTTGCCATTTGTGCCTATGCGTCCTATTACTGATGATGGGTTGCACAGGTGATGGTGTGCAGATGCGCCAGCATCTAGAAAAACTGGAGCAGCAGAACCGTGCTGGTGAGTAGCTGTTGAACGACTCGCTGGCCGAAGACCTTGTTGAGTATTTCGACAGACACGGCGATGCCAACGAACGCATGCGCGCCAAATATATGCTCGGGCGTACCTATTATCATTTAGGAGAACTGCCGCGGGCCTTGGAAACGTATTTGGAGGCTGCTGATTGTGCTGATACAACCGCTGCTGATTGCGACTATAAAGTATTGAGTAGGATTCATGCACAGAGTGCCGTGATTTATAATTCACAGGTTCAACCTCGTAGTCAATTAGAAGAATTAAGGCTTGCAGAATTGTATGCATGGAAAGGGAAGGACTCTTTACAGGCAATTGAATGTTTTGCTCAACAAGCTGAGGCATATCAATTCTTAAAGGGACTTGATTCTGTTGTTATAATTAGGGAGATTGCTGCAAAACAATTTCGTGAAATAAATAGAGAAGATAGGGCTGCACAGACATTAGGTGGAGCAATAATGTCATTGCTACTGAAAGCTAACCTTGATAAAGCAAATGAATATAAGGATATTTACGAAAAAGCCAGTAACCTTTTTGATGAAGAAGGTAACATATTATCAGGACGTGAGATCTATTATTATATTAAAGGTTCCTATTATATGGCAGTTCATCAACTTGATTCTGCTGAATATCTGTTCAGAAAAGAACTACGAGATGGTAAGGATTTGAATAATCAAATTGCTGGTTGCAAAGGCTTGCAAGAACTCTACGAAAAGAAGAAAATCTCCGATTCCATCGCGAAGTATGCCAATTTGGGCTATATCCTAAACGACTCAGCCTATTCTCTCTCAGAAATGCAGAACATTCAGAAACTTCAGGCATCATATAACTATAACCATCATAAACAGAAAGCAGAAGAAAAAGCCCGTGAGGCCCAAAAAGCCTATTATACCATTTTCTTCCTGATAATAGTTATCGTTGCAGTTCTCATATTCGGAAGTGTGATTGCTTGGCTGTGGTATCGTCATAACAGAACGAAACAACAACTGAAGGAAATTCAATATCATCAAACACAGACCCAATTGGAGCAAGCTCAGTCAGACTTAATGGAGTTGCTGGAAAAGAACGAGAATGCTTCAGACCTTATCCAGAAGAAAAGTAAAGAGGTGGAAAGTCTGCAAGCAAAATTAGCCCAATCCCTTCAGAATCAGTCAGGCAGAGACCATGCAGACTTGGAGGACAGTTTAGTTAATGCCAGCATCACAAAAGAACTGACGAGTCTTTTACAATCCAATCCAGTGCAGGCAGCAACACAGGGACAAATGCGAG
>OMXK01000053.1 GCA_900314995.1 uncultured Prevotella sp. | reverse complement strand
TTGTGCCATCACTGTTGAGGACACTGCCATCAAAATGGCCGATAGGATTAAGTTTTTACTCTTCATATGCAATGTCATTTGTTTGTTCGTTAATATATATAATGGTACCATCTTCTTGTTTCACAGGAATGAAACCATAAGCAGCCAAATGGGCCTCGATGATCTCCTGCTGGACCTGTTCCAACTGCTGCTCTGCATCCAGGCGTTCTTGTTCAAACTTGGCCATCAGGGCATAAGCCTTGTCGTGGTCTGTTATTGTAGGCTGAGACTTGCGAAGGCTTCGCTTCTTGGGTCGTTCGCGCACATCCTGTCCTCGTTGCTGAGGGATAGTGTCTGTCTGTATTTCCTCATGGGTTACTACAGGCGTCACAGAATCCACTTTCCCTGTTTCATTCTCTGCCACTAATGACTTTTCCGCAGGAGAATCGAGACTGCCCCATATCGTAAGCAGGGCTATAACGACCACCGCAGCTGCCACGCTCCATCGCAGCCACAGGCGTTTTGGCTTCTCTGCAGGTTTCATCGCCTCCAGCTCCGCAAACAGCAAGCGGTACTGCTCCCACTCGGCTGGTATATTGCTCTGGGCGAAGTACTGGCTCAGAATGTCTTCCTCCTCCAGCGTCGATGTGCCCGCCATAAACTTGCTGAGCAACTCGTTTATATATTCTCTATTGTACTGTATCATAAGTTGTTTCTACGTTTGATGTCTTCTAATAATGCCCGTCGTGCTCTTGCCAGAAGGGTGCTTACCGATGTCGTTTCGATGCCTAACAACTGGGCTATCTCTTCGTTACTCCGCCGTTCCACTTGTCGCATATATAATAAGGTACGTTGTGTGGTGGGCAGCTGCTGGAGTCTTGTTGTCAGCCATACATCGTCTTCTTTCATCTCCAACTCTTCGAGTGGACTGCTATTCAGACTGATGATCATGGTCTCGTCCAACGTCTCTGAGGGTTTTCGTCGCTGATGGTTTCTCAGTATGTGCCTCGCCATAAGCGAAACGATAGCCTCTATCGAGCGGTATTGCTCCAGTTCGTCGTGCATCTGCCACAGGCGGAGCATCACATCCTGAGCGATGTCTTCTGCTTCGTCTTTGCCCGCTCCGTAGCTAATACAAACGCTGAGAGCCTTCTGCCGCCACGTGCGGGCTTGCTGTTCAAATGCGATTCGTTCCATGCTTTTATTCCGCTGTACACTTTATAGACACGTAAACTGGTCAATGTCAAACTTTATTTAATATTACTTAACTCTTTTACCATACTTTCCTGTTATTTGAAACAAAAATCTCTTCATACTTGCTTTTTTGTGCAAAGGTATGAAGAGATTCTTGGGCTAACGAATTATTTGCCTGACATTTGTCTGACAATTCGCTGACAGAGGGCTAACTATCTATGTTTCAGCTCGTATGCGCGACCCCTGTCTGATTCGATCTTGAGTTCGGAATGTTCTTCAATGATGGGTTTCAAGAGACGGATCAGGGTGTAGAGTGTATCATTGGATTACAATAGTGCTAAAAACTCTGTAATCGACATCACATCAACGTGGGGGAAAGGGGTTTCACGAAGAATATCGTAATGGTGGTCATTGGTGACAATATATTTGGCGTTTCCTGCTATAGCACAATCTACAAATTTATTGTCGTCTGGATCGGCCTGAATCATATTAAACCTATAATAAGGTGTTATGAATTCAACATAAGGAGAGTTAAGAATGGCATTTAATACTATAACTGCAGTCTCTTTACTGGTGAGCTTTGTCAGAATCTCCGAATATTCCTCAATGATTTCATTTGATAGACAGAGTACGTTCTGACCTGCAAGAATAGAATCCCAAATACGGCGATAAGTGCTATGACTTGGGATGCTCTGGATGAGACAATTGGTATCTAATACAATTCTCATCGCGTATTTCTACTTCAGCTCATGTAAGTCCATGCCGTTTATCTCGTCAAGGCGTTTCTGGTCAAGAGCACCATCATCCCACAACTTATCGAGATGAGCGTCCATCTTTTTCGCGAAGTAATCACTAATGAGCTTCTTGATATCAAGAAGTTCCTCTTCGGTCGTAATACGCTCAAACATATGCAGCAAATAGACCTGAGCAGGATTGAATACTGTTGCTTCCATATTGTCCATTCTTTTTATTTCTGCTGCAAATTTATGAAGTTTTTTTGAAACTTCCAAATGATTTTTGAAGAAAAAAACGCTCCTATGTGATTAACAGCATTATCAATCATTCTCCATCACTCATCAGTTTTACTTGCAATTCCAACTGATTGGAGGACTAACTATCTATGTTTCAGTTCGTATGCGCGGCCTCTGTCTGATTCGATCTTGAGTTCGGAATGTTCTTCAATGATGGGTTTCAAGCGACGGATCAGGGTGTAGAGCGTATCGTTGGCATCGTCTTTTTTGGGCCAGAGGGCATCGCAGATCTCTGTTTTCGAGAGCTGATGCGATTCGCTATGGAAGAACATTTCCATCAATTGCTGCTGCATGGGCGTCAGTCTGACCTGCTTACCCATCGCATCATAGAATCGACCTTCAGCCTCAGAATAGGCCAAACCGCCAAATGCCACGAGAGGCACTTGCTTACGATAATGCCAGAAGCAGTAGAGGCCCCAAAGCAGTGCCATTGTCCATAAGATGGATGCTGGTCGCTGGTCTGACAGCGAGAAGATGGTTGCCGCAGAGCACTTAGCCTCGCAGCGAAGTCCCTCCTGACGTGTTGTCACAGCCAATACAGCATGGCCTCTCAATTGCTCCATCTTCAGATAACTGTTGAACGTACGGATGGTGTCTGTGCTGATGAAATCGCTCTGCTGTTCAGCCAGCGCCTTCGTCAGCGCACTCGTCATATCTTCAGCCACGACCCTTTCCGTAGCCCGATAACTGCCAAAACTCGTCAGCCCCGATGCACAAATCAGGCAAAAGAGAATAACTACTGCATATTTCTGTTTCATCATCATGTATTGATCAATTCTGCAGCAAAGATAAACAATCTTTCTGAAATCATTCCTCTTTCACCACATATCTTATCATTTTTTAAACAACGAGTGTGTTTTACAGCTATTTCTGTGTAAGATAGTGATCCATGTTCATCGTATAACTTTCTACTGGCAGTTGCCACTCCAGTTGCAAATCGGTTTTGTTGCGCTGACGGCTGTAGCAAGCTACACAGGCAATGCTCTCATTGGGCAGCAGGGTATAGGTGATCTGACCTACTGGTTCATCAAACTGGGCTTTCTTCTTGTTCCATCGGCTATAGGTAACTGTATAGCATCCAGAAGCCAGCGAGTAATCATAACGACCTACACACTGCCACTGCTGCTTGCGCCACTCATATTTGATACGACTGGTGAGCATGCTGTCGGCAGCATAAGCATACTGATAACGGTAGATGGGCTTCAGGGTGAAATCAGCCTTGCGTTGTAGCAGTTCTTGATATACCACCATCGTAGCGATATTTCCATCGTCATCACGATCAACGTTAAACACGAACTCTGTATCGTTTGCTTGAGAAACTGCGTCGAAAATCTTATCGACAGTTGCTGACGTCATTACTTGTGCATTTGAGGTCAGGGTTATCAGACACATCATCGAACTAATCATAAACTTTTTCATAATCGTACCTTTTTATTAATGTTATTACTTTGTTTTCTTAATTTTCACATTGCAAAGTTACGATCACTCTGCGTTCTATGCAAGCTTTTTTATGTGCCGAGAGGCCGTTCGTCTAATCTTTTTACACTCTTTCGTATGATTCTTATACACTTAACTTTTTTACCATACTTTCCAATTATCGATTTCCTTTATAATACGCTGTATAGCCTGTTCACATTCCTCTGAATAGGTGAGCGACTGCACGAACCAGAGTTTGCGATGCTTCACAAACTTGGCATGAAAGCATCGGCTGGTTATTCGTCCATTATCATCGAGAATATGCCCTGAGAGTATAAGGAATCCATGGCCTATCTGATGAAACGTTACATGAAATTCTGAGGCATATTTGGTCATTGCCTGTTCAAGTGTAAGACTATCCGGATTCTGCTTTATAAATGCCGTCTGAACAACCTCGATATTATCCTGCCAGAAACTGAAGCGGCAACAACCTTTATCTAATAAGGAGTCTGGTGTCTGCTCAAAGAAAGAAGGATAGCGTACCGTGTAGTTGTAATCATCATCATGATACTCTTTCATTCTTGTCAGTTTCATCGCACGTTCCAACTTCTGCGATAAAGGTAAGTCATCTTCCTTGTCATAGACTGATACCCACACCATGACACCTATGAAAACCAACATTGATAGAAACAGAAATCTCTTCATACTTGCTTTTTTCGTGCAAAGGTATGAAGAGATTTGCTATTTGATGAATTATCTGTCTGACATTTGCCTGACAATTCGCTGACAGGCTACTAACTATGTTTCAGCTCTTCCGCCATCCTTGATGGAATTCCCTATTTCTTGCTGTGTCATAATCCCAATATATTGCGATTTCGGCGCAAAAATAAGAAAAAGATTCTATACATCCAAGTAAAATCGCAATAAATTGGGAATTTTGTTATTCATTCGAGCTGGAAGTAGGTCAGATACTCTGGCGAGTTGTCTTGCCAGAAACCATCGAAGGCTTGCAACAGGGTGTGGCCTTCGTAGATGCCTTCGACAGCAAACTGGAAGACACTTTGGTTGGCAAACGGCTTGCCCGCATCCAGACAGGCTTTCGACAGAAGGAAGTAGGCTCTGGAGTTTAGTTTCAGCACCAAGTGGTGATCAGCCCCTCCGTAATGAAGCGTGAGCGGAATGGCCGCAGGCTCAAAGCCCCAGTTGGCATCACCATTGTCCTGCATATCGTAGAAATGATAGTCTGCCTGAAAGTCCACATTGGGTGCGCTGGCCAAAGCCTCAGCCAAAGCGGGATCAGTCACAACGTTGGAGAGCTGGCTCACAGGATAGTTGTGGAAACAGACGGAGTGCATCGTCTGGTCTGTGATGGTCATCTGAGAGTTCTTGATCTTAACGGCCTTGTCGTCGCCGCCACCGTCGTTATAGAGAATGACGTAGGTTCCCGTATATTCGCCTGCGATGGCCTTGGAGTAGTCATCTTTCTGTTGGGGTGTCATACCGTGGTACACTGGATCGCTGCTACAGGCTGCAAAGGTCAGGACAGTCAGCAGCCCAAAGAATAGTCTCTTCATCATGTCTTTCTCATTAATGTTGTTCTAATCACTAAACGTGCAACAACCTTGTTTTATTGTGTGAGACACAATTTTCTGGCGTTCTCGATCATTTCAAGCAACTGTGGGGTGGGGTTCTCTACCTCAAGGGCTTTATCAAGGAACTGCTGATAGTAGGCGAAGCCTTGCTTTTCATCCTTCAGCAGATAATAGTAGGCATTGGCTATATTATAATAGGTAGCGACTGACGAGGGATTATAGTTGAGATGATCCTTCCACGCCCTGACGGCCTCTTCGTAATGCTGCGACAGATAGTAGCCTTCGCCCTTGGCGAGCGTGATGGCTTTCATGATGGTGGTATCAGGTTGCATCATCTGGGTGGCAAGGTCGAGGTAGCCAAGTCCCTCCGGATAGCGCTGGGTATCCACACACACCACTCCTAAGCGATAAGCACAGCCTGCATGCTGCATGCCGCTGATGAGGAAAGCCAGCTTCAGATAATGATAGGCACGCTCCAGGTCCTCAATCTGTGAACAGCACATGCCTGCTGAATAGAGTGTGTTGAAAGTGGAATCACCCTGCTCCAACAAGCGTTCGTACAGCTTCCCGGCTGCGCTAAAGTCACGATTTATGAACCAAGCATCAGCCAGCGCCCTGTTCACCAGAATGTTCATGGAGTCCCTCTGACAGTATTTCAAGCCGCAGATGATACCGTTTTGCGGCTGATTGTTCTTCGCATAAGCGAGGGTAAGTCCTGCCACAATCTCACCGTCCATCGGGAACCGCTCGAGCAACTGGCCTGCCCAGTAGATGTAGGAGTCGCTGTCGCCTTGCTTCTGATAGCTCAGCGCCAACTGTCGGAAGGCATCGTGCGAGAGCGAGTCCTCAGGCATATTCTTCAGCAGTTCGGCGGTCTGGCGATAGTTGGCGCGCTTGTAATGGCAGTCTGCCAGTTTCAGTCGAACCTCACGAGGGATCCTGTCTTCGGGTATGTACTTGCTATGGACATCGGCATCCTCCATCGAGAATTGGACCACATTCTGCGCCTCTGCATAATTAAAGGCCCTTTGGTAGTAGTGCAACGCATCGAAGGTGTTATACTGCTGCATGCAACTGTCACCCTGCTGCAGAAATAGTTGCAGGGAATCAGCGTCCTCGCCCTGGGCGGGAGAGACCGCCAGCAGGACGAGGGTAATCATTGATAAAAGACTTTTCATGATTAATCACTTCTTGAGCGTGATGAGAACCACACCGCCCTTAGCCTTATCGCCATACTTATCGATAGCCTCCTGGCCATTCTGCATATAATAGCGTTCGATGGTCTTAGGATTGATCGAATAAACCTTCTTGCCATCCATGACCTTACCGTCGACGATGAAAAGAGGTTTCACAATGGTGGTATCGCCTTTCTCAATATCGATCTCGACGATTGTTCCGTCCTCTCTGCATAGATGGTCTATCTCCTCGCCTCCTCCATCGAGATGGAAGCTCAAAGGAACGGTGTACTTGACGCGAACAACCTTACCATTCTGCATGCCGGGCTTCCAGTTAGGCATGGCGCCGATGACTCGCAGCGCCTCAGCATCGAGCAGGGGATCGACGGACTTCACCACTTTCGCATTCGAAATGCTGCCATCCTTTTCGACAACGAATGTCGCGATGACACGCCCCTGTATACCAGCCTTCTCGGCTTCTGCAGGGTATTGTACATTGTTGTTCAGGAACTCCATGAGAGCCTTGGGGCCACCAGGATACTCTGGCATCTGCTCCACCACGTCGAAGGCATCGTCAGCGGGCGACTCCTGGGCGGGAGCCTCCACCTCGCCTTCCACCGTCACGATGTCGTCTTGTTCCACGACCTTGATTTCCTGGCCATTCACCTTGATGGTGCCAGCCTTCTTGCCTTTCTTCACGGGTTGCTGCTTCTGCGGTTCGTCGTAGACATAGTCTGTGACAGTCCTTGCATTCAGGGCCAGGGCGAGACCCACGATGGGGATGAGGGCCAGCAGTTTCAGCAGACTACGGCGCTCTGATTTCTTATGTAACATCATATTGATTCTGTTTTTAAGGGTACTGTGACTGATGCCGTTGGCAAGGGAGTACCCGCCGATGCCTGCGGCTTTAGTGATTAACAGATATTGATATTGACGCGCGTTAATCCCTAGAGAGAGTACTGCACCGTCGGCCTCGTACTCGTGGATGGCGCGCAGATCCTGGCGCAGCATCCACATCGCGGGGTTGAACCACTGGAGGGCGGTGAGGGTATCCACGAGGAGCAGGTCCCAGGAGTGCCTGAGACGGATATGTCCCCGTTCATGAGCGAGAATCGCAGGATTGCCGTCTTCGTAGTCACGACGGTTCATCACGATATAGCGCATCCAGCTGAAGGGCTGTATCTGATCGTTACTGGTCACGCAGATCGTAATACCGTCAGGCTGGGGATGCTTCTCGCTTCGCTTAATCAGCATGAGGATTCTGAACATCGACGTCAGGGTGTGGCCCAGCGTCGCCACTATACCTATTATAAATATAGCGGGCAACAGCACCTGCCACCATTCTGGCCCTGTATCTGCGGCCACCTCCATCTGGAGATTGCCCACAGAGACCATCGGCGAAGCCTCCATCCTTACCGTCTTGTGCAGCGTGATGACGCACAGCGGCAGCACGAACGAGGCCGCAGCCGTGAGGAGCAGCGTCAGACGATTCACTCTGTGGAAGGTCTCACGGGCAAGCATCAGGCGATAGAACATATAGAATATCGCGATGAGCACAGCCACCTTGGCGTCGTAGATCAGAAAGTCGGTCATACTGGATTACGATTGTTGGTTCTCTATCTGATTGATGAGCTCGCGCAGTTCCTCTACGCTGATCTTCTCTTCCTTGACAAACGAGGAGACGGCAGAGAGATAGGAGTCGTCGAAGTAGTTCTTGATGATACCAGCGATAGACTTGCGGCCATACTCCGCCTCAGAGATGAGCGGATAATACTGATAGGTATTGCCAAACTGCTTATGGTCGAGGAATCCCTCGCGCTCCAGGATGCGGACGATCGTAGAGAGCGTGTTGAAATGAGGGCGGGGCTCAGCATAATGCTCCTGCAACTCGCGAACGAACATAGGACCGTGCTTCCAGTACAGATCCATGATTTCCTTTTCCTTGTTGGTCAGTTTCTTCATTGCTTACGGGTTTTAAGTTTACCTTTTACTTGCGTCAATTATTCAATATCTGGCTGCAAAGTAACTAAAAGTTTTCGTTAATTGCAACTAAAAGCTTTAGTTTTTAAACTATTTTAATTAGTTTCTTTAGTTGTTAACTATTGAATGAAGCGGCATTGAATGCATTAAATTCTGTTAATTACTTGTATCTGGCTTGTTGTTGTCTTTCTCGGGATAGTGTGCCTGAATTGCTTAAATTCTATTTTATTTTCGGCCACTTGACATACATGCCTACACAAAATCCGCTTTATCTGCTGATATACAGCCGATTGCGAAATATTTCATATACACTATAACTACACTTTGGCTACATTTTACCTACATAAATACAGGCAAATCGCATCTTGAACAATCACAAAAACGCTCTATATGAGTATCAGTCCGAAGTAAGCAAACTCCTCTTCTGGTGCCACATGACTACTGGTTTCATTACGACTTCCTAGTAAATTCTCTAGAGAATTTCATACTTTGGTACGACCAAACCCCTTCTTTAGCCTAGCCTTCCTATGACTCCGAAGTAACCTTTCGTGCGGTTTATAAGGCATAAATGCAGGTGCTTTCGTAACTCTGATTTTCATTTTTGGCCTATTTTGTGTAGTTGTAGTGTAGGTAAAGTGTAGTTATAGTGTATATGAAATATTTCGCAATCGGCTGTATATCAGCAGGTAAGGCGGATTTTGTGTAGGTGTGTAGGTCGAGTGTGCCAATAATAATGTCTTGAGCTACAGCCGCAAATATACAATTTTTCTGCGAGACATATTTATTTTGCCACCCCTTTTATGTATAATTTTCAATACTTAACCCTTATCGAACAAAAACATCGAGACAACGCCCTACCATCCATTAATCTGAAAGCACACACCAATACTGATTCCAAAATCATGAATCAGCTTGTTTTTATAATCGTTCCTTTGGGTATCAAACGCTTTCACGCTCACAGTGGGTCTGTCAACTCTTTAGCTTGTTTTCAGCACCTTGTATCTTCGCTGGAGGGCCACGAGCACGCTACGCTCAGCCATAGGATTGAGCCCACGGAAGGTGGTGTGCTGCTTGAGTTCGCTTAGCGGCATATCCAAAAGCAGTTTGGCGATACACTCATCAGCAAAACTGTTGGAAACAACATTCACACCAGTGAAATCAAGAACAACCTTGTCGTTCTCCTTGATGAGTGGTAACAGCTTCTCGCGGAGTTTCATGCCCATGTCGCGGGTACCGAAGTCTGTTCCGTATTCTATAAACTTAAACTCTACCATAGCGATTCCAATTCTTCTGTTTCTACAAATGCCTCGTTATATTCTTCTGCCGCATCCACTCTGTGGTCAACCACTTGGTTAGGGTCTATTTCCTTGGCCGTACCAATCTCCATATAGATGAGTGTTCCTTGCCAAAAGCCATTCTCCACACAGGTGGTCTCTCCGTCTTTCATCATCAGCTTGTGACTTCCTGAATGCAGGATAAACATTTTGCCGATCTTTTCGATAAGTTTGGCCGTAGTGTACAGGCCAAATCCCATACCCCTGCCGTCGGTTATTGAGTCTTGCAGGCATAGCCTGAGAGCCTCAGCCTCTGTAATGTCACTGTATTTTTTGTTCTCAGCCAGTGATGCCTGGATACCCATTCCGTCGTCGGCAATGAGGATGCGCAAGATTTTACTGGATTTGTCGAAATATGTGATGGCAGTACCCAGAGGTTTTCCTGAATGTATATGGACATTATCCATCATCTCATACAGACAATAGCTTAATGCCTGCAGTACGCTGACCTCTATCTCGAAATGAGAAGTCATGGCACTGACGACATTCCTATACACAGCATTTAGTGTCTGTGCGTCAAACACGTCAATTGAGACGTTGTTTGTTCCCTTGAAATATTTGTCTAACAGAAAAGCGATGTCCATATACTCATATATGATTTAACGCCGCAAAGTTACAAAAATAATCCGAAAGAGATTCATCTTTGCCCCTCCTTTTTATCTTTTTTGGTAAGAAATAATGCATTGTATAATGCATTGAATGATGAACTTTTTTCGCTTTTTTGTGTAGCAAATCGTACCTTTGCAGCGACTAAAGGACAAATGTCGAACAAATTACATTGAGACAATGAACCAGAACGAAGAAAATTTTGAGCAGCAGGTGCGGGCGCACAAGGCGACTATCTACACCGTCTGCTATATGTTCAGCAAGGACCAGGACGAGGTGGCCGACCTCTATCAAGAGTGCCTCATCAACCTGTGGCGAAGCTGGCCGAACTTCGAGCATCGCAGCGACGTGCGGACATGGATATACCGCATCTGCCTGAACGTCTGCGTCAGCCTGGAGCGAAAGATGCGCCGCCATAAGACCATCCCGCTGACGATGGACATCAACCCCTACGAGGAGGACAACCAGAACTCGCGGCAGATGGAGATGCTGCGCCAGCGCATCAACCAGTTGCCGCCTATCGACCGCGCCATCGTACTGCTGTGGCTGGAGAACATAAGCTACGACGAGATTGGCGCCATCGTGGGCATCTCGGCCAAGAACGTCAGCGTGCGCCTGGTGCGCATCAGGGAACAACTGAAAAGAATGAAATAGACTCGAGAAACGTAGGTTCCGGAACTACACCTTATTATTAATAATAAATAGCATACAATTATGGAAACTCAGACAAACAATAGCAACATCCCCCAGAACGAAGTAGATGAACTCCGCGAGCAACTCGCCCTGTTCAAGCACCGACTGGACCAGCAGGAAATCATCAGCGACCGACTCATGCGCCGCTCGATGAACGCCCGCATCAGCATCTTCACCAAGACCAGCGTCATTGCAGATATTGCCGTATTGCTCATGATGCCTCTCGTCTTTTGGGTGTTCTCCAAGATGGGCATTTCTTGGTATCTCGGACTCATCGTGCTCTTAGGTGTTATCATCGAACTTGCTTATAACATCATTTGCCATCGACGAATACAGCAACTATTCACCGAAGGCAACGACCTGCTGACCGTTCGCCG
>OMXK01000032.1 GCA_900314995.1 uncultured Prevotella sp. | reverse complement strand
CAATATCGGCCAAAGTCGTTTCCAAGTGACATAGCTTCTCATTCGCCACACGATGACAGCCGAGGTGGTAATGGCCAGAAGTCCAGAGAGAGTTGTGGCTTCGCCGTATGTAGGCAGGAAGAACGGCAGCATCGTCATAATGAAGATGCCAAAGCCGAAGCCGGTAGTGCGCTGCACAAAACTGGCCCCGATGCTCAACAGGAATATGGCTATAACAAGGCTACTCATAATATTCTATTTTCAGTTCCTCACTGACATTAAAGTCATCGTGGAAACCGTCATCATACTTGTACACGATCCGAAGACCTCGGTAGGTTGAGGGTACTTTCAGTACCTCCAGCAGATGCCAGTTAGGACGGCCAAAGTCGTATGATTCTCTGTCTAGAATAATGCGATTTGATACGAAATCAAACACATAATAACCGCCGCCAATGCATGAATCGCCTGGTTTCAACAGGTCTTTATGCTGATTAACCATGCCAAGGCGAAAGTAGCCATCCATTGTTATTATAAACTTGGGGAAATTCATCTATATATTTGTTAAATATGGCTGCAAATTTACAAAAAAACGGGGAATTATGAGTACCTTTGCCCAAAAAATTTGTTCCATCGTTCGTCAAGTAAATATGGATTACCTGCCCAAAGATCCAGCCATATTGGTTTCGAGCGTGAACATGCTCCTGAGAGACGGGGAGTTTGACACGCTGGAATCATTGTGTTATGCCTTCAGCAGAGAAGCCAAGGATATTAAGAACTATCTCATGAAGTACGGCTTTGTATGGAGTGAGCATCAGAAACAATTCAGACCCATCGGCTACGATCAATGATCACAAAAGACAGCATAGAGACCGCCTATAGCTTTCTGCATCAGAAGCGCAACGTCTATATTCATTCTTCGCTCAACTGGCAGAAGGATGATATTGAGTATGCCATTGCGTCCTATGCAGATAACATGAGTCAGGAATTATATGATGACATCAGTGGCGGCAGGGCAGACTTCCTCCGTGACCATAAACGGTTTCCAGAGGATATTGCACAAGCAGTAGAACGATTAGAAAACATGTTATAGAAGTATGGAGAATTTTGAAGATCTATACACCGGAGCTTCCTGCCTGATGATGCTCACTACCCTACCCGTCAATTCCCCAGGGGGAAATGGTGTGGCCGACATCGTGGTCAATGGTCGCCTGGCAGGTTTGGCAGCGAGCAAGGGGTTGAAGTGATTAGCAGACGATGGATACTCACTCGAAAAAAACTCAAGAATCTCTTGGTCTTTTGCTCATTTATTCGTATCTTTGCGGCAGATATCTAGACCGAGGACTATAAAATAGGCTAATAAATATGGTTATTATGAGAATATTGGAAAAATGGGGAATTGCCGCCACCTTTGTTTGCGGCGGACTATTGTTCCTGGCATGCGCCAACAATGACAACAGCGCCCCTGACACATCGGCACTCGACCTGTGGCAGGCTGGAAAAACAGTTACAACCGAGACCGTTACTGCTTACGGAGGCATCGACAAGTGCTTCGCCGCTGAGCCCATCCCCGACGGCGTTTGGCAGCGGATGCAGGGTAAAACCTTCAAGGAGAATCCCTACATAGGCCGTGACGACCTGCGCCACATCCGCGCCCTGCACTGGGACTACGACAATCAGATGCACGTGGGCGAGATGGTGTGCAACAAGCAGATTGCCGAGCGCGTGGTGAACATCCTGCGCCAGCTCTTCGATGCAAAGTACCCTATTGAGCGGATGTTGCTGCCTGATGTCTATGATGCCGACGACGAGACACAGATGCGCGACAACAACTCGTCGTGCTTCTGCTACCGCGCCATAGCCGGCTCTACCAAGTTGTCGAAGCATGCCCGTGGACTGGCCATTGATATCAATACGCTTTACAACCCCTATTATAGGGATTTTGATGACGGTACGCGGTTCATCCAGCCCGCCACTGCCGAGGCATATTGCGACCGCTCGTGGGACTTCCCCTATAAGATTGACCACGAAGACCTCTGCTTCCGTCTCTTTACTGAGGCAGGCTTCGAGTGGGGCGGCGACTGGACTACGCGTAAGGACTACCAACACTTTGAACTCATAGAATAAGCGAGAACACGCAAAGACTAATCAATCATGTACGACCAGATTCGGGAAGACAAACTCTATATCATGCTTTATGCAGTAGTGACAGCCATGTCCATGCTGGCAAGTTGTTACCTGCTGTTCCGTCGGGGCAATGCCTTCGCCACGGATATAACACCGCCAGTACGCCTTCGCCGCTGGGCTGCTGCCTTCTTTGCCTTCTCCGCTTTGAGTCACGTGTGGTATATGCCGATCCTTTTTCTTTCCTCAAGCGAGGATATCAAGCGGTGTGACCTTATAGGCGGATTACTTGACAGCATGACGTTTTTTCCGTTGTCGGTAGCCCTGATGTTTGTGATGCTGCAAGACCGCAGACGCCCGCTGTGGCCTATTGCCGTGATGTTTGTACCCTTCGTCGTAAGAAATGCATACAACGTTGTTACATGCAATTATTCTTTTCTGCCGATGGCATATATCTATTTCCTGTTGCTTTGCATAGGCATAATTATATATATGGTACGGGCGCTCAGACAGTATGGCCGCTGGCTGCGCGACAACTATGCCGACCTGGAGCATAAGGAAGTGTGGCAGAGCTTCGTAGTGCTGGCCATCATGCTACTAGTGTTCGTTGCCTATGCGTTAACCAGTGAAGGCCCAGTTTACGTATATGCCATGCTGGTGATCAGCGTCGTGTTTCTCTGCTATATCCTGTGGCGCGTGGAGACGCTCAGCGACCTGAGCATCCCCCTGTCGCAGGGCCAGTGCGTCGCAGAGCCTGCCACGATAATGGCAGAAGATGTGGAAGGTAACGGTCTTTCACAGGCCATGCGCGAGAATTTTAGGGCATTGTTACAGAAGCATTGCATTGACACCCAACTCTACTTACAGCATGACCTGAACCTTTCCCAGCTTGCCAAAGCCATCGGAACCAACCGTTTCTATCTCAGCCAATATTTCTCCAGTCAGGGCACGACTTACAACGCCTATATCAACGATCTGCGCATCAGCCATTTCGAAAGTCTCTATCGCGAGACTGACGCTTCACAGCGTTCCATCACTGCACAGCAGCTGGCCAAGGAGAGCGGCTACCGCAGTTACAGCACCTTTTGTAGTATCATCAAGCGCAAGACTGGAATGTCGGTGACAGCCTGGATGAAAGCGCTGCATGAAGAACAAGCCGAGTGAGGTGTATTTTGGCGGAAAGCAGATGAACGGAGGCGAGCAATGATGTTTAAAATCCGATAGCGGATGTTTAAAATCCGATAACGCATGTATAAAAACCAGTGAAAGGACTTTCAAAATCTGCAATAATTGTTTCAAAATATGCAAAATGTGCTCCATCAGACGCATTTGGTCTTGTGACATTCGAATATTTTCCGTAAATTTGCAAAATAAATTAATCAGTAGAAATCACTAATCTACAACAATTGCTTTATGAAGACTAGATTCAGCAAGAGAGCTAAAGTATTCGACATCGGTATCACCGCCGTTGCCGCGCTGCTCTCGGTGGGCATCATGCTCTTTGGCGTCTTTCACTACGGACTGAGTAACACCTGGCCAGAACTGGTGCTCAATTTATTCTACATCGCCTGTCTGGTGATGATGTGGATGTATTTCTTCGATATACGCATCACCACGCAGCAGTTCAACTACTGGTCATCAGTGTGTGTGGGTATCACGATCCTGCTGCGCGACATTCTCTTTGCGCCGCCGTTGATGTACTACTCCCTCCATCTGGCTTGCTCCACGCTCTCCGTCCTGCTCCTCCTCATGCTCACCTTTTTCTATGCACGTAAGGAATGGAAGACCTACTCCAAGAGCAACCTCTGGATGATCTTCGTCGTCGACTGCCTCATCGCCCTGCTCTACAATATCGACATTATGCTGGAGCCGCGCGACGAATTCACCGACTATATGCTCACAGAAATATGGATACGGCCCACCATCACCTACGGGCTGGTGGCCTGTTTCGTTACCGAGCAGGCAAAACAATAGACAGAAAACACTATTATTAACTCCTAAAATTATATGATTATGAAAAGAAAGTTACTCTTGACAACGCTTGCCCTATCGCTGGGGTGCCTCTTTGGCGGCAGCGGGGCTATGGCGCAAAACGGCTGGGAATCGGTCTACAAGCAGTCGAAGACGACCTCAGACGATTGGACGAAATTGGATCAAGGCTCCACTACAGGAAAAGTGCTTGGTGCAAAAGGTGTTACGAATTATTACTACATCACTAAAAGTCTGAACTTCACCAATGACAGAACTGATAATGATGGTAATGGTAACAGCGGACTTAAGATTTTGGGAACGGTGTATCTTTACATCCCCGCAGGCTTGCACATTGAATGTAGAGGTGCTAATGCCGACGGTCGTACGGGTGCAGGTGCCGGTATTGAACTGTCAGAGGGCAATACACTCTACATCATCGGCGGCGGAGATGGTGCTTATGTCAACGCCACAGGCGGTAATGCTGAAAACGGCCGCAATGGCGGCGATGGTGCTTCTGCTTCTGGAGATTATAGCTCCGAAAAAACATATCCTGGCAGAGGCGGCAAAGGAGGTAATGGCGGCGGCGGTGCCGGTGCAGGCATCGGCACACGTGGCGGCACTGGCGGCACTGGCGGTGACGGCGGTGACTTAGGCTCAATTGCTTATGAAAAGGAGTCTGATTCCGCAGTAGGTAGTGCTGGTGAAAAAGGTGCAACCGCTGATAGGATGGGCAATCTCTATGTCGATCAGACTTTCGGCATCAAGATATCTGCCAAGAGCGGCGTAGCAGGTACAAGAGGTGGCGCTGGTGGCTCAGGTGGCGGTCATTTCCTTTTGGATTTTGCTAAGAATCAGTCTGCTGCCGGCGGTGCTGGCGGCGGTGGTGGCGGCTTCGGCGGCGCAGCCTGCAGTAGTGGCATCGGTACTGGTGGCCCCGGCGGTGGCGGCGCTGCTGGCGGTTCCTCCGGTAGCGTCAGATGGAAGGCCAATCCTGGTTATTACCAAGTAGGAGCTACTGGCGGCGGTGGCGGTATGAATGCTGATGGTAGCTGGGCAGCCTTTGGTGCCAACACTAAGATGGAAGGTACGCAATATTTTAACAATGATAGTTTCGAAGACAAAGGAACAGACAATGGTACTGGTGCCCCTGCCCGCTGGGCCGATGGTAACGTCTGTGGTAATGCCGCCTCCGATGGCACGAAAAATGAAGGCAAGTTGGAATACACCATTACCTATAAATTTGTAAAGCCAGATTTCAAGACTGAGAAAGGTTCCTATTCTCCTTCGTCAGGCACCACTGTCGTACTACCGAAGAACAGTGATGGTTACCAGTGGGCTCTGGTCGTCTATGGAAAGGGCGCAAGTGCAGATGGCAGTGACCCCAGTGTGATAGCTACAGCAACGACACAATACTTTGGAAGTGATTCTGAAATTGAAGCTCTACGCACTGCAAATTTCAAAGATGTGTATGGCAACATTGAATTCCAGGAGGTAGCTTCCGCCTGCAAGCTCAATAGTTCGGGTGACAACTCGCAGACGATCAACGAATTGTTCTATAATCCAAACGTTGATACGCATAAGTACAATATTTCCGTCAGGCTCATGAACCGCACGCTCTATAAAGACGGCAATTGGAATACCATCTGTCTGCCATGCGACTTGACTGAAGATCAGATCAAAGCTTCTCCGCTGGCTGGCGCACAAATCAAGAAGATGGACGCTGTCAATACAGGCTACTATCAAAATGGTTACAATATACCATCAGCGAACATTAATACGACTGAGCCAACCCTCATTCTCTGGTTTGAGGACGCAAAAGAGATTGAAGCCGGTAAGCCTTACCTGGTGAAGTGGAATGAAGGCAGCGACCTTGTGGACAATACCGCTGATGTAGACCCCAAAGACAAAGATTATAGTAAAAAGATCCGCCATGATCTGGACTTCACCAACGTGAAGGTGGCAGAAAAAACTCCAGGAAGCTGGGAATGCAATGATGTTACTTTCCAAGGCACGTTCTCACTATCAAGAGACATAAAAGCTGGCGACAAGACAAAAATGTTCCTTGGTAAGTCAAACAAGCTCTACTATGCCTCAGAGGACATCAACGTAGGTGCTTGCCGTGGCTATTTCATCCTTCCCGACGAAGCTTCAAAAGCACGTGAGGTTATCATGGGCTTCGACGAAGGCGTGAAGACGAGCATTGTGACATTGAAGGTCAATCCTGAAAAGCAGGATGACGGCGCCATCTACAACCTCAACGGTCAGCGCCTCAATGCGCCGCAGAAGGGTATCAACATCATTAATGGTAAGAAGGTCATGATTAAATAACAATTTAAAACATAATAACAATGAAAAAGAATATTTTTGCAATGTTTGCAGCCGCAGCACTCATGTTAGGCATGGCCAGCTGCGCAAATGAAGACAATCCTACACCAGCTCCCGAACCAGAGCCCACGCCCAGTATTTCGGATAAGGACCTTGTCGGCGTTTGGTGGGAAGAGTATGAATATGCCGATGTTACAGAGGATGGCGTGCCCTTCACCAGTGTGGTGATGGCAGTGAGAGCCGACGACGACAACACCGGCTGCATCTACCTGGGTGTGTTCGACGGCAAGAGCGAAGAGCCGCTGGCCGTCTATGGCGGTTTTGAAGAATCCGGCTTCACATGGGATCTGCTCGAAGACGGCAGGGTACTGCTTGGCGATCCTGAGACAGGTGAGACCTATTCACTGTCGCGCACCCGTGGCGACAGCAGTTATGGCAAAGACATGACCAATGTCGCCAACACGAATCTGACCTACAACAGCAACGGTACTGTGACAGCTACCAACGGCAGCTCTACGGAGACGCTTAGCAAGGCCAGTGCTGAGAAGGCTGAAGAACTCATCAAGCAGCTCGACACAAAGATTCAGTCGAATGTGAAACTTGGAAACGGAGGAAAAGCTCCGAAGGATTTTGACGAAGACGATATCCGTTAATCTAATCAGCGTTTAAGATGAAGAGACTATCAATACTAACCTTCCTCGCCCTCTTTGCGGCCACCCTGACTCAACAGGGTGCCGTCAGGGCGCAGAACCAGGACACGAAAGACGATAACTGGGGCCAGGTGCCGACAGTGTCGACTAAGTGGACGCATATCACGGAGGGAAGCTCCTCAGGCTTCGAACTGAGAGACGACTACTATTATGTGACGAAAGACCTTACCTTCACCAACACTATCGATGGTGCGGGACAGGGCAGCGGTCTCTATGTACAGGCCAACAAGGAGGTGCATCTTTACATCCCTGCCGGCGTGACGCTCACCGCCATTGGTGCTAACGCTGCAGGGACGACAGGTGCCGGTGCCGGCATTCTGCTGCCTTTGGGCTGTACACTCCACATCATCGGCGAAGGCACGCTGGTAGCCACTGGCGGTAACGCAGCCAACGGCGCCGATGGCGGCAACGGAGAAGATGCAAAAGAGAACACTGAGAGCCCCAAGACATGGTTCTTAGGTAAGGAGATTCTGTGCGGCCGCGGCGGAGATGGCGGCAATGGCGGTGGCGGTGCCGGTGCCGGTATCGGTACTGCTGGCGGTAATGGCGGCCACGGTGCTCCCATGACGACCGAAGAGAACCGTCCTAAATCCATGGCAGAATGGCAAGGCGGCAACATCGCCGGACGTCCGGGAGACAATGGCGAGGCTGGCGCTGCAGCTGCAGCGATGGGCAAACTCTATATACAGTCGACCATTACGACCAATATCAAAGGTGGTGTCAAAGCCAACGGCGGTAAGCATGGCCAGTGTGGTAAGGTCATCTGTGGTGGCGGCGAGATAGAAGTGAAGGATATTCACATGGTGAACGGTATTCCCATCCCGGAAATTGACCTCAAAGACCTGCAAAGCATCGCTGGTGGCGCTGGTGGCGGCGGCGGTGCCGGCGGCAGTCACGCTGAGGCTATCGGTACTGGTGGTGCCGGTGGCGGCGGTGGCGCTTCTGGTGCCTGCGGTAGCGCTTGTGCCAAGAACGCTTGGTTAGCCTCCGACTGGGGTTCAGTAGGTGCCGGCGGCGGTGAAGGCGGTAAAGGTGCCGATGCCAATGACGGAGAAAAAGGTAACTCTTGCTGGTATCAGGGTGATGATGGCATCTTTGATGACATGGACAATCACAAGCCTGGTGGCAAGGGTGGTGCTGCAGGCGCAGCCAGTGCTGCCGTAGCTGCAGCCGCTGCTACAGCTCCCGTTTACAACGTCAGCTACTACACCGTTGCTGCGACTCCCTCTAAGACCAGTGAAGACTACAGCGTCAACAGCAGCACAAAGATCACTCTGCCTACACTGTCGGGCGGAAGCGATGCCCAGAAGAAGTGGAAGTGGATACTGAGTATCTACGGCAATGCTGTAGGCGACACCAAGAGCCATTGTGCCGGTCAGAATGGTGATGTCTATGAGCCAGGTCAGACGGTTGACCTCAGCAATATCTATGGCGCCATTGAGTTCTGTGCAGTCTATGTAGGCTGTGAGATCGACTGCGCCAGCAAGACGAATATGTATTGGGAGATGGGTTATACCCACTTCGCTGCCAATAAATACTGTGTCGTTGACCTGACGAACCGCACGCTCTACAAGGACGGCTACTGGAACACGATGACCCTGCCGTTTAGCATGTCGGCTGAGAAACTGGCTACTACCTGTCTGGCAGGAGCCGACATCCGCACATTCAAGAGCGCATCGTGGGATGCAACTACCAAGCGACTGACGATCAACTTCTCGGAGAGCAACGACAAAGAGGTCAAGGCAGGCGTTCCCTTCATCATCCGTTGGGGAGAGCCAGGATCAGCTCCTGGTGGTACCATCGAGAACCCCAGCTTCACGAATGTCACTGTCGATCTGTGGAACCAGGAGGTCTTAGACGATACGGATGCAGCCAACGTCTACGAAACAGAAAGCAATGGTGTTCGCTTCCAGGCTCAGATTGCTCCGGTTCAGCTGAGTTCAAGAGCCAGGGCACTCTTGCTCGGTGCAGAGGACTTACTCTATAGACCCTCCAAGTCTATCTATGTGTATGCCTCTCACGCTTACTTCACATACACGAAAAAGAGCGGTATATCAATGGCCCGCGAGATCGTGTTGGACTTCGGCAATGACGAGCAGATAAAGACCTACATCGACAACGTCGTGATGGATGAAGAGGATGACACGAAGGTGATGGGTATCTTCAACCTGAATGGCCAGCGCCTCAGTGCTCCGCAGAAGGGCCTGAACATCATCGACGGCAAAAAGGTTTTTATTAAGTAATGCCCTACTCCCCTAACTATTCAAAGAACCCACGGGACCATCTCCTGTGGGTTCTTTGTGTAAAACGGTTACGGTTACAGCTGTAACCATGTAACCTTTTATGAGTCGATAGATTAATTTTGTAAATTAATTTCAAAATTACCTATTTAAAGGTACCAATTTGTATCCATCTGACACACAAATAGTTACAAGACACTAGGTTTATCGGTAGCAAACACTGAGTTTATAGGGACTAAAAGGGTAGTTTGTCGTAATGAAACCAGTGCTTACATTACGACAAACTCAATATCTGTAGAGCACAACTCTTGATTGTAAATTATTTTCAAAATCACATGTCAGTAAAAGGTTACATGGTTACAACTGTAACCGTAACCGTTTATGGGCTGGGCGCAGAAGTTCCTTACCTTTGCACCCCTAATCCTTTCTAAGAATTAACTTTAGTTAAAATATGGTGCAAATATAGTCATAATTCTCCAAAAATCATTATTTTTGCATTCAGATTTAATAGTATTTGTAATAACTTGACTATAAAAACTTAAAACATGGTACAAGATTTATACATTTTGATGATTACTGCAGCTGTTGTCAGTATTCTGTTTAAATTGTTAAAGCAGCCAGTGGTGCTGGGGTATATCGTTGCAGGTGTCCTGGTAGGTCCGAATCTGTTTGGCGAGACCCTTGTGAATCCGGACAACGTGAAGCAATGGGGCGACATCGGCGTGCTGTTCGTATTGTTCTGCATCGGTCTGGAGTTCCGCCTGAAGAACCTCATCAGCAGCGGCAAGGTGGCAGCAATAGGTGCGTTGACCATCATCGGAGGCATGATGCTATTAGGCTACGCCGTGGGAAAGGATGCAAAACTTGACATGGTCAACTCCCTGTTTCTGGCGGGCATGCTTTGTATGTCGAGCACCACTATCGTGATGAAGGCCATCGACGAGGCAGGCATGAGCAAGGAGCGTTTCGTCAAGGGAGCGACCAGCATCCTCATCGTGGAGGATGTGGTGGCTGTGGTACTGATGGTATTGCTCTCCAGTATAGCCATCCGCCATCAGTTCGAGGGTGCCGAGTTGGCCAGTAAGGTCATCGACCTGGCCATTACGCTCGCGGCATGGTTCATCTGCGGCATACTGATTATCCCGACACTGATACGCAAAGTGAAAAAACATCTGAACGACGAGACGCTGATCATCCTCGCCTTGGGTCTGTGCCTGGGTATGGTTCTGACGGCAGAGGAAGCTGGTTTCAGCAGTGCTCTCGGTGCTTTCGTGATGGGTTCTATCCTTGCCGAGACGGTAGAGTCGCATCGTATCGAAAAACTGATGACACCGCTGAAGAATGTCTTTGCTGCTATCTTCTTCATCTCTGTGGGTATGATGATTGATCCGGCTTCATTGGCAGAATACTGGGTGAGCATCGTCTATGTCAGCCTGGTAATTATCATCGGAATGATTCTCTTTGCCACCTTGGGTTGCTGGTGGGGCGGTGAGACGTTGCGCGACTCCATGCTTACCAGTTTCTCGTTTGTGCAGATTGGCGAGTTCTCGTTCATCATCGCTGGACTGGGTACCAGCCTGGGTGTTCTCAATCCTATTATTTATCCTATCATCGTAGCATCCAGTGTGGTGACCACCTTCCTTACGCCTTATATTATGAAGGCTGCAGTACCCTGCTACACGTTCCTTTATAATCACGTTTCAGAGAGTATGCGTGCTAAGATCGACCAGCGCGAGCAGCAAGTGGCAGCAGCAGAGGCAACTAAACCATCCGACGGCAAGAGCTCATTAGCAGACAGGGTGCGCCATGCCGTCAGGAACACCTTTATCACAAAGCATCTAGTCAATCTGTTTATTAAGAACATGAGTGCTCATGATGAAGAACATGGTTCTTGACAAATAACCTACTTCGAGGGAACGAAGTTCTGCTAAATGTAAATGGGCTCGCTGGAATTGCGGGCCCATTGCTTTATTTGTTCTTGATCTGTTCGGAGATGATCTCGGCCATGCGTTCGCAGCCTTTGCCGTTAGGATGGATGCCGTCGTCGAGCAGCAGATCCTCGGCACCTGCGAAAAGACTGTGAAGGTCGACTACCTGAAGCTTGTATTTCTTGGCCACTTCCTTCTGAATGGGGATGATGGACTGGGTGATTACCGAGTCGCTGATATCCCAAGAGGGCTTGAAAGCAGGAATCGGTGTGCAGAGCAGAATGCGGGCAGGGCTCAGCGCCTTGACCATCTGTTCCAGATCCTGACGGAACTCTGAACCGAACTGCCAGTTCTGTGGCTTCGAGTCGTTGGTACCCAACTTGATGACCACCACGTCGGGCTTGAAGGCCTGTGCATCCTGCCAAGCCACCTCGTTCATATACGGGAAATCGCCTTTGTTGAGCAACGTCCTGGAACTGACACCGAAGTTCTTCACCCAATAGTCGTCACCAAGCTTCTTCTGCAGCAAAGCAGGATAACCATAAGCTGTTCGCATATCGATGCCATGACCGTCGGTAATACTGTTTCCGATGCAGGCTACGCGGATGGCACCGGGCTTGGGCGTCTGGCGATCCTTTAACCAGTTGCCGAGATCGGTGAGCAGCTGATCGTGATACTTGAACCAATGGCCGAAGCCAAAGCCGTGATCACCCGTGGGATAGACATACATCGCACAGTCGTTACCTGCATTGCGCATCGCCTTGTAATACTCCAGACCGTTGGTAACGAAAGGCACCAGGCGGTCGTCGCTGGCGGAGATGATCAGCGCTGGCGGCGTGAGATGACTGCGCACGGCGTTCATCGTAGAGAAATCGCGGACAAGCTCAGGATCCTTCAGCCCCTCTTCACCCAGGAAGTTCAGGCACGACCACTTGTGAGACACCTCAGGCACCATCGATATGACCGGATAGAAGAGTATCGAGAAGTCGGGTCGCACGTCGAAGGGAGCATGGGTAGAGATGACCGACGACAGATGGCCACCAGCCGAGAAGCCCATGATTCCCACATCGTGGGGATTGATGCCCCACACCTGAGCCGAGTCGCGGACGATACGGATGCCCTGCATCACGTCGCCCATCGGTTTCGTACGATCGCCTTGAGGCAGACGGTAGTTCACCACGAAATAGGCAATACCCTGCTGGTTCATCCACTCGGCGGCAAGCGTGCCCTCATGGGTGTTAGACAACATGGAATAGCCGCCGCCAGGTACGCCGACAACAGCCTTGCCAGAAGGCGATTCTGGCAGGAAGCACACCATCTGAGCCTGACCGTCGGCAGTAAGGTCGAGTGTAAATGTTCGCGCTGTCTGTGCCTGAGCGGATATACCCAACAGCAGCAGACCAAATAAGCATAGTTTCTTCATACGGATAGTTGATATCATTTAATTAGTGTAACGTTTGTCATTTCAAGAGCAGATTGCCCATCACCTTGGCTATCACGCTGTCGTAGCTGTAAAGGTCGGGCCACTGCTCCACCGCCCCTGTGGCGGGATTAGGATATGCCGTGTAATACACGATGTAGACAGGCACTTTCGGAGCGACGTCATGATACGTGAGCAGCTTGTAGGGACGGGGATCTTCGGCATGGGATTCAAGCCAACTGCGCCCCTGCTCCGTCACAGGCTTCATATCCATCGAAATACGCAGGCGGTCCTTCAGCCAGTCGTCGGCCTCAGGCAGGAGGAAACAGGCCAGATCGAAGGGCTTCTGCACACGGACACATCCGTGAGAAAGGGTGCGCCGCTCACGATTGAAGGCTCCCCGATTATTGGTGTCGTGCAAATAGACCGAAAAATTGTTGGGGAACCGGAACACGATACGCCCCAGGGAGTTGCCTGCCCCACCCTTCTGTACGACACGCACCTGCCCCGAGCGCAGCTTATCGGCAGAGACCGTTCTGGCAGAAAGCGTATCACCCGAACTGCGATCGATGATCGAATAGCGGTTGCGGGCGAAATAAGCCGAATCACCGCCATGACGCGCCACATCCGTCTTGATGATGTTGAAGGGGATACTCCACTCGGGGTTCACCTGCATATAGCTGATAGCACTGTTGAGCAAAGGTGTCTTCGTAGGAACAGCACCACAGCAGATGCGCATATCGAGCACAGAGTCACCCCCTACAGCCCAAAGGTGCTGGGCTGGGATGTTGACGAGTACCCGACGCTCATTCTGAGCCGGATGCTTGATCTGCCAGCGGCAACGCTCCATATTGACGGCCAGTTTGCGGCACTCATCCTTATCTGTGGTCTGGGCGAGGCGTTGCTGAAGGGCCTTGTAGACATAGTTGTCAGGACGAGAAGCCTGCAGGAACCCCATCCTATCGTCGGAAGTCAGTGC
This sequence comes from uncultured Prevotella sp., assembly GCA_900314995.1. Lineage (GTDB taxonomy): Bacteria > Bacteroidota > Bacteroidia > Bacteroidales > Bacteroidaceae > Prevotella. Next base: position 30,525 of record OMXK01000032.1, on the reverse strand, counting down.
CTTGACGGCCTCAGCCCCATCTGCCACCTTGATCTCATAGTCGAACAGACGGGCATAAGCAGAGCCGTCAGGCTTATAGTTCAGCCGGTTAAACAGCAATTCGGGCGATATGAAGCCATAGCGCTGCCCCGTGGCAAAGCGTGCGTAGGCTTTCGACAGATGATAGTCGAGCCGCGGCAGCACCTCGTTGATACTTACGCCGAGAGAATCGAAGGATAGCTGATGGACGATGGCCAGATCGTCGCGAATCTCAGGGACGAAGAAAGCCGCGGTGTCGAGCCCATTCTGCGGCAACTCGCGACGCAGGAATGCCAGCAGCGAATCAGCATCGGCAGAGACACCCAAACGCGAGAACCATATCGGCGACGACTCGTAGCGGTCGATGGCCGCATAGCGCGCCTTGACGGCCTTGTCGGCTTTCCAGCGGGCGGTATCGCCAGCCAGCAGTTTCTGCATGTTCTGCTTCAGCTGAGGTGTATCTAGCGCATTGACATAAGTGCCGAAGGCCGACAGATCAGCTTCTGTAGGACTATGCCGCCCTTCCGCACAAGAGATCATAAGCACACTTGCCATCATCAATGGCAACACAAACGCCTTTATCCGAAAGTACATCTTATACCTATTCATATTTATAGGCCACATAGGAATGCGGCTTCACAGTGATAGCAAACTTCGTGGCATTCTTCTTGTGCCAGCCTACCCAGTAATCCTCCAACTTGCCTGTAACGCTGCTACCACCCTCAAGATCAGTGAGTTTCTTGAAAGCCTCTGGAGCGCAGGCCAGCTTTACGTCGACGGGCTCGTCGTTGAAGTTCTCAACAATGAGGGTCTTATTGTCGTAGAGGAACAGGCTCACCTTGGCAGGTCCCTCAAGATAGAAGTCCATATCCGGGCTCAAAGTGCGGCGGATCTCATTCAGCACTGGTGCAGGATAGTCATAGAGATTACCCATATCATCGGGAATCGTGAGGACATAGAGATAGGCACCTGCGTACTTGGCTTTATGCAGGATCGGGAAGCCCGAAACGCCACCAGTCAGCGGACGGCCCGCACTGACCACCTCCCAGCTGTCGTTGGTCTGATAGCGCACTTGCGGGATCAGAATGTCGCGGCTGCTCTTGCCGTATCTGCCGAAATCATTGACGATGGCCTTGAGATCGGAACAGCGCAACTCGCTGATCTGTGCGATCTTCTCAGGGATGGCCTTCAGCAGACCGCTCGTGATGACAACGTCGCAACCACGCTGCAACTGGGCATCAATCTTCTGCATGATATCCGGATCGCCAGCAGCTTGCGCCGTGAGGAGCACCATCTTGCGGTCGGTGGCGAAGCTCGGATGCATGTCCATCGGCAAACCGATCATACCCAGATAGTTCTGCAGGAAATCATCGCCCAAAGCGTGGAAGGGCTTAAACGACCAGATGCCTACAGGATTGCCAAGCAGACCACAGAGATTATCAGCCTTACGAAGGACGACATCGGAGATACGCGCCATCGTGGAAGGCGTTACCGTGGTATTGCCGTTCTTGAAAGGCGCCCGCATCTCGTCGTAATTCCAGCTGGTGCCAGTACCCTGCCAAGGGGCACGAAGACGATCTGTCAGGGGCACCTCTATCAACTGATGATAGGCAAAAAGCATCACGTCGCGCGCCTTGGCTATAGCCGTCAGATGGAGCTGCTCAGCGTAACGGTCCATGCTCATCTGAATGCCGCCTGCATCCACCCAGCCGCCACCATTGTAGCCTGGGCGCAGATTCTCGAAATAACGGATGATGTTGTAACTCAGATAGTTCTGCAGATGCTGGGCACTGGCAGGATCGCGTGTCTCCGTGCCAGTCCAGATGCCGTCGAAGAGCTTGGGGCCGTCTTCCAGATTGAAGCCTAGTCCCTGAAAATGATCATACCAGTTAGGATATTTGATGATGACCTTCACCTTCGGATTGACGGCCTTTGCAGGACCTATCACCAGATTCTTGGCTGCATCGTTCATCAAGGCGAGCCGATATTCTGTCCACGACTTCTGTCCTTTGGCTGCAATCTCCACCGGACTCTTGCAGCTGGTGAAGAAGAAATCGTCGAGCAGAAACTCGTCGAAATGGCGTGCAGTCACCTCTGCAATGTGCTGTACTGTCTTGCGATGCTCAGGATCAGAGTAGCAGAAGGTCTCAAATTCGTTGGCCTCGTTGATGGTGTAGGTGATACCGCCTGCCACTTCAATGCCCTGCTTCTGGAAAAACTTCTTGGCCTTCTCCAATGTAGCGTCATCGACAATCAACAGGTCGCGGTGGGTCTCGAGATAGATCTTGTCAACATCGAGCTGACTAGAGATGGTAGCCCATGTAGACTCCAGCCACTTGGTATCCTTCATCTTGTCGACCTCATAGGCACGCACATACACAGACACCTTAAAATTGTTGTGCTTTGCCTGTACAGAAGCAGGCACACACAAGCAAGCCATCAGCCAGAGGCAAGCTTTCACGAGACATCCTTTTCTAATCATAATCAAGTAATAGTTTTTGGTTATTCTTCCATCAGTTTACGATAACGGGCGCGCTTAGGTTCTTCGAGTCCCAGGCGCTGCGCTTTGTTGGCTTCGTATTCGCTATAGTTGCCCTCGAAATAGAACACATTACCCTCACCCTCGAAAGCAAGAATATGTGTACAAATACGATCGAGGAACCAACGGTCGTGACTGATAATGACGGCACAGCCCGCAAAGGCTTCAAGTCCTTCCTCAAGTGCACGTAATGTGTTGACATCAATATCGTTAGTCGGCTCATCTAAAAGCAATACATTACCTTCTTGTTTCAAGGCGATTGCCAGATGCAGACGGTTGCGCTCACCACCTGAGAGTACGGCGCACTTCTTCTCCTGATCGGCTCCGCTGAAGTTAAATCTGCTGAGGTAGGCCCTTACATTCACATCACGGCCTCCCATTCGGATCGTCTCATTACCCTGCGACACAACCTCATAGACAGACTTTGCAGGATCGATGTCCTTATGCTGTTGGTCGACGTAAGAAAGTTTCACCGTTTCACCCACAGCAAACGAACCAGCATCAGCCTGCTCCAAGCCCATGATTAAACGGAACAAGGTGGTCTTACCGGCACCATTAGGTCCTATCACACCCACAATGCCGTTGGGTGGCAAGTTGAAGTTCAAATCAGTAAACAGCGTCTTCTCCGGATACGACTTGGCCACGTGCTCAGCCTCGATGACCTTATTGCCCAGACGAGGACCGTTGGGGATATAAATCTCCAGTTTTTCTTCCTTCTGTTTCTGCTCCTCATTGAGCATCATCTCATAGGAGTTCAGACGGGCCTTACCCTTGGCGTGGCGAGCCTTGGGCGCCATGCGCACCCACTCCAACTCACGCTCAAGGGTCTTACGGCGCTTGGAAGCCGATTTCTCCTCCTGTGCCAGTCGCTGACTCTTCTGTTCGAGCCATGAGGAATAGTTGCCCTTCCAGGGGATGCCTTCGCCGCGATCGAGTTCGAGGATCCACTCTGCCACATCGTCGAGGAAATAGCGGTCGTGGGTGACGGCAATCACCGTTCCCTCATACTGCTGCAGATGTTGCTCCAGCCAGTCGATAGACTCAGCATCGAGGTGGTTGGTGGGCTCATCGAGTAGCAGCACATCGGGTTTCTGAAGCAACAGCCGGCACAGAGCCACACGGCGGCACTCACCGCCAGAGAGGTTCTTCACGCTCCAGTCGCCTGGAGGACAATTGAGGGCAGCCATTGCACGGTCGAGTTTCGAGTCCATGTTCCAGGCATCGGTAGAATCGATGACATCCTGCAGTTCTGCCTGACGGGCCATCAGTTTCTCCATCTTGTCGGCATCCTCATAATACTCCGGCAGTCCGAACTTCACGTTGATCTCGTCGTATTCGGCCAAGGCGTCGTACACATGCTGCACACCCTCCATCACGTTCTCCTTCACCGTTTTCTCTTCATTCAACGGGGGATCCTGCGGCAGATAACCCACAGAGTAACCCGGGCTCCACACGACGTTGCCCTGATACTGCTGGTCGAGGCCTGCGATGATCTTCATCAGCGTAGACTTACCTGCGCCATTGGGACCTATAATACCAATCTTAGCACCATAGAAGAAGCTGAGATAGATGTTCTTGAGCACTTGTTTCTGATTCTGCTGGATGGTTTTGCTCACACCAACCATCGAGAAGATCACTTTCTTATCGTCAACTGTTGCCATAGGTCGACATTTAAATCAGTGAGAAAGCCACGTCCATCATGTGGGTGAAGGTGGTCTGGCGCTCCTCAGCCGTCGTGGCCTCACCCGTCAGAATATGGTCAGAGATGGTGCAGATGCCCAGTGCACGGTTTCCTGAACGGGCAGCGTTCATATAGAGCGCGGAAATCTCCATCTCAACAGCCAGCACACCCATGGTCATCCACTTGTCGGTATGCGGATTCTCGCCGTAGAACGTATCCGAAGAGAACACATTACCCACCATATAATGATAGCCGAAGCGTTCACAAGCCTCAGCAGCCCCGCGAAGGAGTTCAAAATTGGCAATGGGCGCATAGGTGCCAGGCAGTTCATACTGCGACACATAATTGGAGTTGGTGCAGGCACCCTCGGCGATGACAAGGTCGCCTACGTGGAGATCGGGGTGGATAGAGCCGGCAGAACCTACGCGGATAATGGTCTTTACACCATAAAAATTGTAAAGCTCATAGGTATAGATGCCGATAGAAGGGATACCCATACCATGGCCCATCACACTGATGCGCTTGCCCTTATAGGTGCCGGTAAAACCAAGCATACCTCTGACATTGTTGAACTGTACGGGATTGTCGAGGAATTTCTCTGCCATGAACTTAACGCGCAAGGGGTCACCTGCCATAATCACTGTCTCGGCGATTTCGCCATAATTTGCCCCAATATGGGGTGTCGGAGTCTTTGCCATACTTTATAATTTTAGATTGATTGATTATACATATCAAGTTTTGATTGCAAATATACAGTTTTTTTTCCATCTAAACACAAATTTAACGAAAATTCTTATTAATTTTGCAGCCAAAAACGGAAAACGATGCAAGAGACCAATCCGAATACATGGAGATATAAGGTCGTTAAAGGGTATCTGAGACTTATCAACGAGACGCTGGTTGTACGCCATCGTTATACGATTGGCATGGAGAATCTGCCGAAGAAGGGCGAGAAGTTCTTCATCGTCTGCAATCATCAGAACACGGCAAACGATCCTCTGAACATCGTATTTACCCTCCCACTCTCCTGGCATGTCTGTGCACTGGCTCGTGCAAACGTTTTTTCGGTCAACGCTTTATTTACGAGATTCCTGAACTGGATAGGGCTGATACCCGCTTTCCGCTTCGGATGGGAAGGCGGCGAAGGTCTGGAACACAATTTCGAATCCTTCGACATCATCGCCAAACGCGTGAACCATCCCTACCCCTTTCTCGTCTTTCCTGAAGCAGGACATACACAAGGTCATTACCTGGGACGCTTCACGACAGGCACGACGCGCATGGCTTTTCATGCGGCACAGGCTAACGGCTGGCAGGATGATATCAAGATTGTGCCCACAGCCCATCATTACGCCGACTACTTCGAACTCAATGCCGACTTCTTATGGATGATCGGCAAGCCGATTTCACTGAAGCCCTATTACGAAGCATATCAGGTGCATCCCAACAGTGTGATGCGAGAGATCACACACCAACTGCGCGACAACGTGGAATCGATGATGCTCGACGAAGGTATAGAAGACTATGAAGCCAAGGACTTCCTGCGTTGTTCTGCCCTGAATCAGGCTGCTGTAGATGACTTACCTCTCCCCGAGCGGCTGGAGGCCGACAAGTCGTTTATCAGCCGGCTGAAAGCCCATCCGCACTATCAGGAGATCATCCAACTCGCCACCAGACTGAAAGCGCAAGAAGACGACCTGAAAATCAAGGACATTCTGTTTGCCAAGAAACTAGGATGGGCAAAGGTGCTCTGTTCGACCGTCGTGCTGCTCTGTCTGCTGCCTTTGTGGATCTTCAGTCTGTGGCCACATGCCATCTGCTATGCGCTTCCGCCACGACTCATCAAGAACGACAAGATGTTTACAAACTCTTATAGATATGTCATGTCGGCCCTGTTCCTATATCCGCTTTTTGCCCTACTGACGTTGGCGGTACTGGGTATTGGCTGGGGCTGGTGGTGGCAGGCACTGGCGTGGATTCTGTTGTGGATTCCCATCGGGCGTTTCAGCTGGTGGTATTATCAGACACTCAGGCATACGAGTCAGGCGTTTCGTTTTCTCACTTCCTCTACTAAGATCAGTGAGATTGAACAACTTAGAAATAACATTAAGAATATATTGAAATATGAATAGAGTAGTCATTACCGGTATGGGAATATGGTCATGCATCGGTACGAGCCTCGACGAGGTGCGCGATGCATTGTTTCAGGGGAAAAGCGGCATCATCCTCGATCCTGCACGTAAAGAAGCGGGGTTCTGTTCAGGCCTTGTAGGAAACGTGCCCAAGGCCGACTTGAAGCCATTCCTCGCCAGAAGTGCACGAAGCTATATGCACGAAGAGTCACAATATGCCTATATGGCCACACGTCAGGCCCTCGACAATGCAGGAATCGATATGGACTATCTGGAACAGAACGAGGTAGGTATCATCTACGGCAATGACTCTGCCGTAGAAGCCAGCACCACCGCCGTCGATAAATTCCGTCAGGCACACAACAGTGTGGCATGCGGCAGCGGCTCCTTGTTCCAGTGCATGAATTCAACCATCTCCATGAATCTAGGATATCTGTTCAAGCTGAAAGGCATCAACCAGACCATCTCTTCGGCCTGTGCATCAGGCTCACAGAGCATCGGCATGGCAACGATGATGATCCGTCACGGGATGCAAGACTGTATCATCTGTGGCGGCGCTGAGGAGACCAACATGTTGGGAATCGTGGCATTCGACGGCATTCAGTCGTTCTCTACCCGTGAGGACGAGCCACAGAAGGCAAGCCGTCCCTTCGACAGTCAGCGTAACGGACTCGTTCCCAGCGGTGGTGCTGCAACGCTGGTGCTGGAAAGCTACGAACATGCCGTAAAGCGCGGAGCGAAGATTATCGCAGAAGTCATCGGATGGGGATTCTCCGGCAACGGCGAGCATATCTCTACGCCCAACTTCGAGGGTCCACTGCGTTGCATGAGCAACAGTCTGAAAGACAGCGGCGTCAGCTTCCGCGACATCGGCTATATCAATGCCCATGCCACGAGTACATTGATAGGCGACCAGCGTGAAGCAGAAGTCATTTCCCATCTCTTCGGCGACTACAAAGTGCCAGTGACATCGACCAAGAGTCAGACGGGTCATGAGATGTGGATGGCAGGCGCCAGTGAGCTCATCTATTCCATCCTGATGATGAAGAACGACTTTATCGCAGGTAACATCAACTTCGAGGAGCCCGACGAGATAACAGGCCGTGTGAACATCCTGCCCGAAACCAGACAGGCCCATTTCGACACCTTCCTGAGCAACTCCTTCGGATTCGGGGGAACCAATTCAACATTAATCATCAAAAACATTAATTCATAAAGTATGAAAACAAGAGAAACTATCATCGCAGAAATTAACCCCAAAATAGCAGAGGAGTTTGAAATTGACGAGTCGGCTATCACACCCGATGCCCCCATCTTCGAGACGTTGGAGCTCGACAGCATCAGCCTGATCGACCTGATCGGTATCGTACAGGTTAACTATGGCATCAAAATCACCAAAAACGAACTGCCGGCGATCAAGACATTTAAGGACTTATACGACTATATTGAGCAGCACCAGCAGTAAAAAGTAGCCAAAAAGGTTCCGCAACAAGCTAAAAAACATAAATTTCGAAAAAAAGTTCGAGAAATATTTCGGTAATCCGCTGAAAATTAGTAACTTTGCAGTCCGAAATCGGTAATTCCGGTTTTTCACATTATTAATATATATAAGAAAAGACAATATGACAAAGGCTGAAATCATCAACAAAATTGCCGAAGAGACAGGTGTGGCAAAGAGAGATGTTACCACGACAGTAGAGGCATTTATGGAGGAGATTCGCATAAGCGTTGCCGAGAAGAAGGAGAATGTCTACCTCCGTGGCTTTGGTACTTTCGAGGTAAAGCATCGTGCCCAGAAGACTGCACGCAACATCTCGAAGAACACGACGATCGTCATTGACGCTCACGATGTTCCTGACTTCAAGCCCTCTAAGAGTTTTATGGAGAAAATGAAGTAATCACATTTAAATAAATTAAGAATTATGCCAAACGGAAAGAAAAAGAAGGGCCACAAGATGGCTACTCACAAGCGTAAGAAGAGACTGCGCAAGAATCGTCACAAGAGCAAGTAAGCACTTGCTGTGACTCGCGAAAGGAAATGAAAGGAGTGTGTCTGCTGATCCATCTTGGGTAGCGACACACCCTTTTGAGTTTTAAACGACAACCCACAAGAAATCAAATGACAAGTGAAGTAATCATTGATGTTCAGCCGAAAGACATCTCCATTGCCCTGCTCGAGGACAAGCAGTTGGTAGAATACCAGCAGGAGCAGCGCACGGTGTCGTTCTCGGTGGGTAACATCTATGTGGCAAAGGTGAAGAAGCTGATGCCCGGACTCAACGCATGCTTCGTTGATGTCGGTGCCGAGCGCGTAGCTTTCCTGCACTATCTTGATCTGGGCTGTCAGTTTTATTCTTTTGAGAAATACCTGAAACAGGTAGTAAGCGACCGCAAGATACTCTTCCCCATTCAGAATGCACATATCCTGCCGGAACTGAAAAAAGACGGCAGTATTGCCAACACACTGAAAGTCGGACAAGAGATACTCGTTCAGATTGTCAAGGAACCCATCAACACGAAAGGGCCACGTCTTACTTGCGAACTCAGTTTCGCTGGGCGTTACCTTGTGCTTATCCCATTCGACAACAGCGTATCCGTTTCCACCAAGATCAAGCGTGGAGAGGAACGCACTCGTCTGAAGCAACTCATTCAGAGCATCAAGCCCAAGAATTTTGGCGTTATCGTTCGCACAGTAGCCGAAGGGAAACGCGCTGCCGAGCTTGATGCCGAACTGAAGATTCTATTGAAGCGATGGGAAGATACCATCACAAAGGTACAGAAGACCGTTGAACGTCCACAGCTTTGCTATGAAGAGGAATCAAGGGCTGTGGCACTACTTCGCGACTTGTTCAACCCGTCATACGATGGTATCCATGTCAACGACAAAGGTATCTACGAAGAAATCAAAGATTACCTGGGACTTATCGCCCCGGAGAAAAAAGAAATTGTCAAACTGTACAATGGTGCAGTACCCATCTTCGACAATTACAGTGTAACGAAGCAACTGAAGTCTGGTTTCGGGAAAACGGTCAATTACCAACATGGTGCTTATCTGATAATCGAGACAACGGAGGCCATGCACGTCGTCGATGTGAACAGCGGCACACGCATCAAAAAGGAAAACGGACAGGAGGCCAATGCCCTTGAAACCAACCTCGGTGCCGCCGACGAACTGGCACGTCAGTTGCGACTGCGCGACATGGGAGGCATCATCATCGTCGACTTTATCGACATGAAGCTGCCCGAAGATCGTCAGATGCTCTATGAGCGTATGTGCAAGAACATGCAGAAGGACCGTGCCAAGCACAACATCCTGCCGCTTTCGAAATTCGGACTTATGCAGATTACCCGTCAGCGCGTTCGCCCTGCCATGAGTGTCAATGTAGAGGAGACCTGCCCCACCTGTTTCGGAAAAGGAACTATCAAGTCAAGTTTCCTTTTCACTGATACACTTGAGAATAAAATCGACAACCTTGTCAACAAGATCGGTATCAAGAAGTTCTACCTCCACGTACATCCTTACGTCGCTGCCTATATCAACAAGGGCGTCTTCAGCCTAAAGATGCAGTGGCAAATGAAATACGGACTTGGCGTCCGTGTGATACCCTCTCAGAAACTTGCTTTCCTGCAGTATGAATTCTACGATGCCGACAAGCAGTTCATCGATATGCAGGAAGAGACAGACAACTAAGAAGTTTAACTTCCAGAGTAAATAGCCCTAAGCCCATGCTGACACTGAAGATCATTTTTTGGACCACGATGTTCATCGTATTCTACACCTATCTCGGGTATGGAATATTGTTATACCTTATCATCCGGCTTAAACGGCTCTTCAAGGGAAGCCCCGTGAAGAGTCCGTTGCCGTCGGACGATGAATTGCCCACCATGACACTGATGATCTGTGCCTATAACGAAGAAGACGTTGTGGCAGAGAAGATGGTCAACACACGGGCTATTGACTATCCAAAGGATAAGTTGCGCATTATGTGGGTCACTGATGGCAGCAATGATCATACCAACGAATTGCTGGCAGCCTATCCTGAGGTTGATATTGTCTTCAGTCCAGAGCGCAGAGGCAAGACTGCAGCCCTGAAACACGGTCTCCGAGAACTTCAGACACGCTATGTGGCTTTCACCGATGCCAACACGATGATCAATGCCGGTGCCCTCCGCGAGATTGCCCGCCTGTTTATGGATCCCACCGTTGGCTGTGTTTCGGGAGAAAAGCGTGTGGCAGCCCGAAAAGAAGGAGAAATGGCAGCTGAGGGTGAAGGCCTCTATTGGCGCTATGAGAGTACACTCAAGAAATGGGATAGCGAACTCTATTCGGCAATGGGAGCAGCCGGTGAACTTTATGCCATCGACCCCACTCTGGTGAGAGAAGTGCCGGATGAAGCCTTGCTTGACGATTTTATGATGTCCATGTTCATCGTCGACGAAGGCCGTCGCATCGCCTATACGCCAGATGCCTATGCCCAGGAATACGGTTCTGCCAACATCTATGAGGAGTCAAAGCGTAAACGTCGCATTGCTGCCGGCGGTCTTCAGAGTATCTGGTGGTTGCGCAGGATGCTCAACCCCTTCCGTCAGCCAATCGTAGCCTTCCAGTACATCAGCCACCGCGTGCTTCGATGGAGCATCACCCCTGTAGCCCTGATACTACTGCTGCTGGCAAATATTGCGCTCGTCATCTCGGGAGCCGGATTACTTTATCAGATAGTGCTCATCCTTCAGATACTGTTCTATCTGATGGCCTTCTGCGGATGGCAGCAAAATCGCTATGGGCACAAGAATAAGCTGCTATACACGGCCTACTATTTCATGTTTATGAATTTTAACGTTTTCCGTGGAATGGCCTATCTCAAAAGCCATAGCAGCAGCGGTGCCTGGGAAAAAGCCAAAAGGAGTTGAAATTTTTTTCGATTTATTTGCTTGTATTCGGAAAATAATTAGTACCTTTGCCCCATCTTTGCACTGTTTTCAACGGAATGGAAAAAGACGAGAGAGAGATACTATTAGAGAAATTCGCAGAAGCGAATAGGCGTTTGCAGATAGTCAACGAGCAGTTGGCCATTGCGAACAAGAAGCTCAAGGAATACGAGGAGAAGGCTCAGAAGGCAGAGAAAGCCAGTAAGATGAAGTCGCTCTTCCTTGCAAACATGAGCCATGAAATCCGTACTCCCTTGAATGCCATTGAAGGTTTCTCCAGAGTAATCGTTGAGACCGACTCTCCAGAAGACCGTATGAAGTTCTTCGAAATCATTGAGAGCAACAACAACCGCCTGCAGAGCCTGGTCAATGAGATTCTCGATCTCTCCAGAGTAGAATCTGGCGAAATTGTCATAAAAAAGAGTCCGACGGATCTTCACGATCTCTGTCAGGGCATCAAGAACCTGTTCAAGTTCCGCTGTCCCGATACGGTGAGACTCGAATGGGAGAATCCCCTGATGACCGTCAGTTTCAATACCGATGCGAACCGTCTGACACAGGTATTCTCTAACCTGATCAGCAATGCGCTGAAGCATACCTCGTCGGGCAAGATATCCTATGGCTACAAGATCATCAATGAAGGCCAGCAGATTCAGTTCTTCGTTGATGACACGGGCAGCGGAATTGCCAAAGAAGATATAGATCATATATTCGAGACCTACGTATCGCGCGATGCCGAGACCACCAAGAATGGCTATGGCTTAGGCTTGCCGCTCTGCAAAATCATCGTTGAGACCCTTGGCGGATCCATCACCGTGCAGTCGGAAGTAGGCAAAGGCACACATTTCGAATTTACCCTCCCCTTCGAAGGAACCATCGGCGGAATTGATACGAACAAGCCCTCGACAACCACCAATGTACGCACGATCCGCTTCAGCGGACGTCTAGACGAAGCCCACAAGCAGAAGATTCTGGTTGCAGAGGATGAAGACAGCAACTACGAACTCGTCAAGATCGTACTTCAGAAGCGTTACAAGTTGCTCCGTGCCCACAACGGTATCGAAGCTGTGACCATCAATGAAGACGAGCATCCCGACCTTGTGCTGATGGACATCCGTATGCCTGAGATGAACGGACTGGATGCTACGCGTATAATTAAAGAGGTGTCACCGAGCACTCCCGTCATTGCCCTTAGTGCCTATGCATTCGAAGAGAATATCCGCGATGCCAAGGATGCAGGTTGCGATGAATTCATGGCCAAGCCGTTCAAAGTGGAGGCACTCATCGAAATGGTCAAAAAGTACCTTGATAAATAATAACAAACAACTCTGAGATATGGGTAAACTTGCAGTACAAAAGTATTTCTCTTTCATGATGCTCATCATCACGTTCCTGTTGATGATCTTCACGTTTGTCGGACTCTTCGGCGGTGATGTGCCTCCCGGAGGAAATACCGCCAGAGCTATGCTAGTCTATGCACTCCCCCTGCTTATTGCCGGTAATGCATTCTTCCTGATTTACTGGCTCGTGCTGCGCAGATTCCACTGGATGATTATGCCTTTGGTTACCCTTCTCTGCTGTATCCCCTACATCGGGACACTCTACAAGTTCGGCTCAATCAACGAAAAGGCTGATGCCATGCCTGGCTTCAAGATATCCTCTTATAACGTTGCCATGTTCGGACGTGAGACCTCAGGCTTCATGGCACAGGATATCCTCTCGGAGATGAAGAAGCAGAAAGTCGACATCGTCTGTTTCCAAGAGTATAGTGACTATGCAGGCGACAAGAAGAATTCTGATTCATACAAAGAGTATTTCCCCTACATGGCAGTAGGCAAAAGCGATATGGTCATCTACAGCCGCTATCCTATCAAGAACACAAAGAACATGCCCTTCGAGATGACCAACAACAGTGCCATGTGGGCTGAGATCGACATCAACGGTTCCATCTATCGCGTCTATAATGTCCACCTCGAAACCACAGGTATCAACAGCATGCTCCGTCGTGCTTCTAAGGCTCAGGCCAAAGGTATAGATGTGCAGAACAACACGCTGTACAATGCCCTCTACGGCAGCTATACCGTAGGTATGATTGCCCGTTCAGGCCAGGCAAACACCGTAGCTATGGATATGCGTGACTCAGAGGTGCCTGTCATCGTCTGTGGTGACTTCAACGACGTGCCCTATTCATACGTCTACAATACCATGCTAGGCGATAAGGTCGACGGTTTCAAGGAGTGTGGCAGCGGTTTTATGCATACCTTCCGCGGCGGTAAGAAGATGGTCCGCATCGACTACATCTTCCACGATAAGGCCCTCGAAGGACTCAGCTACTACAAGAAGGATCTCAGCTACTCCGACCACTACCCCGTATTCATGCGCATTGCAACGAAGCAGTAGTATCCTACTTCTTTATCACTTCCGCATCAGTCATCTTGATGAACAGGAAGTCGTGTGCTGTCTTCAGCACATAGTACTCCTTCCATGTGTCATACTGGTCGGCCATCACCATACCCTTTTTCACTGTCGTGAAGAGTAACAGATCCTCTTCGTCAACATAATTGTCACGATAGATAGGCATATCGTCGATGGCAGCCACGAGTTGGGTAGTGCCATTACCGTCGTACCAGGTCTGACTGTCGAGATATTTGTTATACACCCAGCCTGTCACGCCATTCACGCGTACCTTACTCCATTTAGGACCGCTTTCAACCAGCACGCCGTTGCCAAGTCCGTGCATCAGCATCCAGAGCTTCTCCACCACCTGGCCCTTCATCGAAGGCTGATCCCTCACATTCAGGAAGCCGTCACCCGAAGTGGCGAACACCACAGTAAACACACTCGGCACCTGCGCCTGTGCGCTAGCAGTCCAAGCCCACATCACCAATGCCATCAGGCAAAACACGATTCTTTTCATCCCATCTATAGTTAAGATTCATTACTCTAGGCCTATCAATTCTGTTATTCGATTGCAAAAATAGGGAGAATATCTGATAAAGCCAAACTTTTTCCGAAAAAATGCATTGCCATTCCAAGATTGGTATCCTACGACACAAGAGAAAACAGATTTCCTGCATTTGTCGCAGGTTGGGGATTGTGTCGCAACTATCATGAATGAAAATGTACAGAGAAGTTGTGGGAAAAAGGAAATAGCCATACCTTTGCAGCGTCAAAACGACAAAGTAACGAAGTAAGTATAACAAGTAATAAAGGTATAAAATGAAAAAATCAGTATTCGTATTAGCAATTATCTGCTTCATGACGTTGACGGCTCAGGCCGACGTTGCAAAGTACTGCATGAGCTACTCAGACTTCGTAGCCGGCAACTGGAAATCTGTTGACGAGCTGACTGAGGGCCGCACCCGACAGGCCTGCCAGATTAAGAGCGGCGACCACTGTGTGTATTTCAAGACGGGTGATAAGCTTTGTGACCAAATATTGAAGAAACAGGTTTTTGCCGTGATGTATGGCAACCAGCTGTTCGTGAACTGCCGCAACCTGCGTTACAACGATGTCGGGCTAGAGACTTCCAGATTTGTCCAGGCCATCCGCTATGACAACAACAAGCTTTGCCTGATAGCTTACAAGACAAATACCCTGACAGCACTTGCAGAGATCGGTACCAGTATTGCAGGATGTTTCGTAAATAACGGTTGGGTGCGCCTTGGCCTGTTTGCCAGCTCTGCTGGTTTCTCTATTGCCAACGATAGTCTGAGCGACCTGGTATGCTACCTCATCGACAGCGAAGCCAATGCAAAGGGTAAGACCGCCATCACCCGTATCAACGATGAGTTTATGGAGCGCCTGCTAGGCGACGATGCAAACTTGCTGGATAAATACATGGCTATCAAAACCAAGCGCAACCGACAGTCGGCAGCCAACGTCCTGCCCATCCTGATGGAGAAGGGCCTGGTGGCATCAGCCATGTAAGACTGACAATGACCGCAGAAATCAGACGATCTTGAAGCGCACGCGGAAAGACCGTTCGTGCTCATCCCAGTTAGTGCCAAGCATCTCGAATCGGCCTATCTGGGATGTGCTGCGTACATGCTTTCCGATACAGGGACATACATCGTAGTCGCCGATGCGCACAAGTCGGATGGTATCGGAAGCATCGTCGGGCAGACGATCGAGCGTGATACCTTCAGGCAGTTCATCGCGAGTGACGAACTCGAAAGTTACAGGCAGGTCCTCGTCGATCAGCTCATTCATACGGCGCTCGATTTCCTTCTCTTCCTGGCGAGTCGGTTTGTGGTCGAGGTGGAAGCTCATCTTGCTCTTCTTCCGCTCCACATGGGCATTATAAGAACGCTCGCAGCCGAAAAGACGGATCATCGTCTGGTTAAGAAGATGTTCCGCCGTATGACTCGGCGGAAACTCTTCTTTGTTATGCTCATTCAAGATATAGTCGTCAGCCATCTCTTTATGCTTTAAACTTGAGGACAACAACACCAAGGGGCTCAACATCGACGGACACATAACAGTCGCGATGGAGCTGGCGCTTCAGTTGCCTGCCACTCATCAGGTCGATAGCCGAAACGTTCTTCTTCTCCTTCAGGTTCAGATAGTCGAAGGCATGGGCAGGGATGGTGACATCCATCGTAGCTGGCAGATCCTCGAAATTGGCCACTACCAACAGCGTCTCTGAGCCAGCCTTTCGGAGGAAGGCATACTGGTGATGATACTGCCCGTTGACATACATCAGATCGAAGCTGACACCCTCGATGACAGCCTTTTCGGTAATTGCTATCTGGCACAGCTTATTATATATTTCCTTAAGAGCCTTCTCATCCTTCGTGAGTTTGCGGGTAGCTGCACGAACAAGGGTATCGACACTCCAATAATCGAAGATCGTGGTACGACCGTCGTGACCGCTGAAGCCTTCCTTGTCCATACCTTTCTCGCCAAACTCCTGACCAGCATAGATCATCAGCGGATTCTGCTGAAGAAGGGCAGAAACGGCGAGTGCAGGGATTCCCTTCCGCGCATCGCCGGCAAAGAAACTGCTGGCTATACGCTGCTCATCATGGTTCTCAAGGAAATAGAGCATGTGGTTACGGATATCATCCGTCTGCTGCCAGGCTCCCGTAATCGCCTGAGTAGAGAGGTTGCCACGCATCACCTCACGGAGCGTATCATACATGCCAACCTTGTCGTACAGGTAGTCGAAGCCGGCACCGATATACGTGCGATACTGGCTTGGATCGTAAACCTCGCCGACAAAGATGATGCCTGGGTATGCGAACTTCACCTTGTCAGTAGCCCACTGCCAGAAATCGGCAGGCACCATCTCAGCCATGTCACAACGGAAGCCGTCGACACCCTTGCGAGCCCAAAAAAGCAGGATGTCCGTCATCTTGCCCCAGGTATTAGGAATCGGATTGAAATGACCTATGCGGCCTGCATAGTAGTCAAGGCCATAGTTCAGCTTCACCGTCTCGTACCAGTCGTTCATGCCGGGTGCATTGTGGAAACAGTCGTTACCAGTGGCCTTTGCGGGCTCCTCTTCATAAGGATCTTTCTCACCATGATACAGGTCGAAGTAGGGAGTAAAGCGCTGGCCCGGACAATAGTAGAAATTATTCTGTGGATCGAAGCCTAGCTGGGGATTATCCTCCTCGCCCAGATCCTTCACGCCCTCAGGCTTGCAGATAGAATGATACTGGCGTGCCACATGGTTAGGCACAAAGTCGATAATCACCTTCATACCAGCCTTATGGGTACGCTCAATGAGCTGCTCGAACTCCTGCATGCGCTTATTAACATCGACTGCGAGGTCAGGATCGACATCGTAATAGTCGGTAATGGCATAAGGAGAGCCTGCCCTACCCTTCACAATGGCAGGATGGTTCTTGGGAATGCCATACGACGAATAGTCAGTCTGGGTGGCATGACGGATGATGCCCGTGTACCAAATATGGCTCACGCCCATCTCCCTGATTTTCTTCAGGGCGCTGGGCGTGAAGTCATTCATCTTTCCGCAACCGTTCTCGGCAATCGTGCCATTCTCCTTACGAGTGGTATTACGATTACCGTAAAGTCGTGTAAAGACTTGATATAATATCAGTTTATTCGATTCCATGAGCGGAAACTTCTTTATTGATTTTGGCAATCATACCCTGGAGGGCTTTACCAGGACCGCACTCGGTGAAGTCGTCGGCACCATCGGCAATCATATTCTGCACACTCTGAGTCCAACGGACGCTGCTCGTGAGTTGTGCGATGAGGTTAGCCTTGATCTCAGCAGGATCTGTATGAGGCTTCGCATCTACATTCTGATAGACAGGGCACTTCGGAGTCTTGATTTCAGTCTGCTCGATAGCAGCCTGAAGTTCGTCCTTGGCAGGCTGCATCAGCGGAGAGTGGAAAGCGCCACCAACCTTCAAAGGCAGGGCACGCTTGGCTCCAGCAGCCTTCAACTGCTCGCAAGCCTCGTTGATAGCCTCAACATTACCAGAGATCACCAGCTGTCCAGGACAGTTGTAGTTGGCGGGAACGACAACGCCCTTACCCATCTTGCTCACCTCGGCACATACCTCCTCGATCTTCTCGTCGGGAAGGGCGATGATGGCTGCCATCGTTGAGGGCTGAGCCTCACAAGCTTTCTGCATTGCCATTGCACGGGCATAGACAAGGCGCAAACCATCTTCGAAACTCAAAGCGCCAGCAGCAGTCAGAGCAGAGAACTCACCCAGAGAGTGGCCGGCAGTCATCTTCGGATTGAAGGCCTCACCCATACAGAGGGCAGAAATCACGCTATGCAGGAACACAGCCGGCTGTGTCACCTTCGTCTGCTTCAAATCCTCGTCGGTTCCTTCGAACATGATATCGGTGATACGATAGCCGAGAATGTCGTTTGCTTTCTCAAAAAGTTCTTTTGCCAATGGGTTGTTGTCATAAAGATCCTTACCCATTCCTACAAATTGTGCTCCCTGGCCGGGAAATACGAATGCTTTCATTTTTCTTTCTACTTTTTATCTTTTAACCTTATTACTTTTTTACCTATTTACCTCCTTTCGGGGTGCAAAATTACTAAAACTTTCTGAAAAATGTACCTCCATCGGCAATTTTTTAGCCAAAGAAGTGTGAATATCGAAAAAAATGTGTAAGTTTGCAGTTCAGAAAGAACAAATACTGAGATGAAGCTCATTGTAATGACAAGACCGACCTTCTTCGTCGAAGAAGACAAAATACTAGCCAACCTCTTCGAGGAGGGTCTTGAAAACCTACATCTTTACAAGCCCGGTGCAGCTCCTATGTATTCTGAACGACTGCTGACACTGCTGGGGGAAGATTATAATCGCAAGATAAGTGTGCACGGCCATTACTACCTTAAGGAAGAATACAACCTGAGGGGAATTCATATTGACGATGCCTTTACCGAACCACCCGTGGGCTATAAAGGAAACCTTTCACGCACCTGCCATGCCATCAGTGAGTTGAAAGAAACCAAGAAGCGGGCCAACTACGTATTCCTGCACTCCATTTTCGACAGTCAGACGAATGCTGACGAAAAGCAGTCGTTTACGCGTGAAGAACTGGAGAAAGCCTCAAAGGAAGGACTGATCGACAAGAAGGTCTATGCACTGGGCGGTATGAACCTTGACACCATCCGGCTGATCAAGGATCTCGGATTCGGGGGCGTGGTTATCTGCGGCGACTTATGGAACCGGTTTAACATCCATCACGAGATTGACTACCGGGAACTCCTGAATCATTTTGAACTCTTACAGAAAACTATAGATTAAAAATACAACAACAATGAGAGAGAATAACTCTTATATGGTATTCTCAGGTACTGCAACGAGATACCTTGCAGAAAAGATCTGCCAAAGTCTGGACTGCCCGTTAGGACAGTTGCTAATCACGAAATTCTCCGATGGAGAGTTTGCTGTTTCTTATGAAGAGAGCATCCGCGGACGCGACATCTTCTTAGTGCAGAGTACCTTCCCCAATTCTGACAACCTGATGGAACTGCTACTGATGATTGATGCTGCCAAGCGTGCATCTGCCAGAACGATCAATGCCGTTATCCCCTATTTCGGATGGGCACGTCAGGACCGGAAAGACAAACCCCGTGTAAGCATCGGTGCCAAACTGATTGCTGACCTGTTAAGTGTAGCTGGCGTGAACCGCGTTATCACCATGGATCTCCATGCAGACCAGATTCAGGGATTCTTCGATGTGCCTGTAGACCATCTCTATGCATCGAACGTGATTATTCCTTATCTGGAAAAGCTACACCTCGAGGACTTGGTAATCGCATCGCCTGATGTAGGTGGTTCCAAACGTGCCAACACCTATGCCAAGTATTTCGGTTGTCCACTGGTACTATGTAACAAGACCCGTGCACGTGCCAACGTAGTGGCCTCAATGCAGATTATCGGGGAGGTGGAAGGCAAGAATGTGGTCATTGTCGACGACATGGTTGATACCGCTGGAACTATCACCAAGGCTGCTGACTTGATGAAAGAACATGGTGCAAAGACCGTGCGTGCCTGTGCCAGCCACTGTGTGATGAGCGGACCTGCCAGCGACCGAGTACAGGATTCGGCACTCGAGGAGATTATCTTCACTGATTCTATCCCGTATACACAGCGCTGTGCGAAGGTGAAACAGCTTTCTGTGGCTGATATGTTTGCCGAGGCTATCCGACGTGTCATTGATAACCAGAGTATAAGCGACCTCTACATTATCTAATAATGAATATCAAATCCCTTACAGGACTGGCAGCAGTAAGTTTTTTACTTGCGTGCCAGTCCGATTTTTATCAGATTGACGGCTATGCCAAGGATTTCAAGAATGGCGATACGATCTGCCTGATATCGGATGACAGTCCTGCGATTATCCGTCAGCAAACGATTGTCGAGAATGGTAAATTCTATTTTTCCGGGCATACGGACGCCATTCGCTTCTGTACAGTCTATGTAAAGCATGAGCCGGCAAGCAAAGCATCGTTATTTCTGGAACCAGGCCATGTCGCTGTAGAACTGCACCCGTATCCGGCATTATCCAGAGTATCGGGTACACGTATCAACAACACCTGGCAACAATTAGCCGACTCGGTGGAAATGCTATCGAAAGGTATCTTCGAAATCATGCATCACCCTGCCATCAGTGCTGCAGAACAGGCTGAGCATGCACGCACCGTCGACAGTCTGCACAGACGGATGTCGGACTGCATCCTCAATACCGCCCAACGAAACCGTGACAACCCGTTAGGCCGATACATTGAAGATCATTATAAAGCGCCCGAGTTCAAATGAACCCGGGCGCTTCGCTTATAGCTTCTGTCTCACACGGCGATTAACCGTTGAATGCAGGCAGCTCCAACCACTTCACGTAGCAGAAGTCCTGACGGTGAGGCAGGTCCTTGTTCTTAGGATACATACGAACGGCACTCTTGTACTGACCGAACTGACGGGGAGCCAGCTCAGCCTCGAAAGTATAGTTGTTGCCTTCGTGTCCTGTCATCTTCAGAGGCTCTACAGAGAACACCTTCTCCTCGCCGTTCTTGTCGAGCTGCACGTTCACCTTCTCTAAGGCGACGGCATCATCAAGCCCCTGCTCGTTGATGACATACTTCAACTTGTACTTCTGGCCAGCCTCTGCACCGGCTGAGGGGAAGTTCCACTCTGCTGATACCACATTGATAGCATCCCAGCGCTCAACAACAGTCTCCTTCCACTGGGCAATATCCTTAGCCAAGCGGTTATTGTTCTTCGAGAGTTCCTTGAAGCGCTTAGCCTCCTTCTCATAGAATTTAGAATAATAATCGTCGAGCTGACGCTTCATGGTGTAGTGAGGAGCAATCTGGGCAATAGAATTCTTGATGACCTTGCACCAGCCCTTAGAGATGCCCTTCTTATCCTTATTATAATAAAGAGGAACAATCTCGCTCTCGAGCAGACCGTAGATAGTAGCTGCATCCAGCTGATCCTGATAGCCCTGGTTCTGATAGGTACGCTTCTCGGTCAGTGCCCATCCGGCACCCTCGCGATAGCCCTCGAGCCACCAGCCGTCCTTCACACTGAGGTTGACAACACCGTTCATCTCGGCCTTCTCACCTGATGTACCAGAAGCCTCAAGCGGACGTGTAGGTGTGTTCATCCAGATATCAACACCAGAAACCAGGCGGCGAGCCAGCAGGAAGTCATAATCCTCGAGGAAGATGATCTTACCCAGGAACTCAGGACGCTGACTGATCTCATAGATCTTCTTGATAAGTCCCTGACCTGCACCATCGGCGGGGTGAGCCTTACCAGCGAAGAGGAACATCACCGGGCGCTCAGGATTGTTGACAATCTTTGAGAGACGATCAAGATCAGTAAACAACAGGTGAGCACGCTTGTAAGTAGCGAAACGACGGCAGAAGCCAATCATCAGACACTTGGAATTCATCGACTCAAGCAGCGAGACCACACGAGAAGGATCACCCTGATTCTTCAGCCATGTATCACGGAACTGATTCTTGATATAGAAAATCAGATTCTGCTTCATATCAAGACGGGTAGCCCAAAGCTCCTCATCCGGACAGTTGTAGATACCCTCCCAGAGCTTCTCGTTAGACTGATCAGTTATATACTTCGGATCGAGATACTTCTGATAGATATTGGTCAACCAACCTGTAGCGACCCAAGTGGGGAAGTGAACACCGTTGGTAACGTAGCCCACATGGTTCTCCTCAGGATAGTAGCCTTTCCAGATGGGAGCAAACATCTTCTGAGATACCCAGCCATGGAGTTTAGACACACCATTGACCTCCTGACAAGTATTGCAAGCGAAAGTAGACATACAGAACTTCTCGCCATGATCATCGGGGTTGGTACGACCCATACCGATGAACTCATCCCAAGAGATACCGAGCTTGGCAGGATAGCCACCCATATACTTACCGAACAGACCCTCATCGAAATAGTCGTGACCTGCAGGCACCGGGGTGTGAACCGTATAGAGTGAAGAAGCACGAACAAGCTCCATAGCCTGGTTGAAGGTCAGTCCGTCTTCCTCAATATAATCGCACAGGCGCTGCAGGTTGCAGAGTGCTGCGTGACCTTCATTGCAATGATAGATATCCT
Organism: uncultured Prevotella sp.; assembly: GCA_900314995.1. Classification (GTDB taxonomy): domain Bacteria; phylum Bacteroidota; class Bacteroidia; order Bacteroidales; family Bacteroidaceae; genus Prevotella. The sequence goes on along the minus strand of OMXK01000032.1, from coordinate 8,148 downwards.
TCTTAATGCCAAGCTTCTTCAGCAGCAACATACCACCGATACCAAGCAGGATCTCCTGCTTCAGACGGTTCTCCCAGTCACCACCATAGAGAGCGTGGGTAATGGGTTTGTCGAACTCAGAGTTCATATCGTTATCAGTGTCAAGCAGATACAACTTCACGCGGCCTACATTTACACGCCACACATAAGCGTGAACCTGATAGTTATTATAGGGCACGTCGATTACCAATGGATTGCCATCCTTGTCGAGCTGACGCTCGATAGGCAGAGAACCGAAGTTCTGTGTCTCATAATTGGCAATCTGCTGGCCGTCCATCGACAGACTCTGTGTGAAGTAGCCGAAACGATAGAGGAAACCGACAGCGCACATGTCAACGTTAGAATCGGAAGCTTCCTTCACATAGTCACCGGCCAGCATACCCAGACCACCAGAATAAATCTTCAGGGCAGAGTGCATACCGTACTCCATACAGAAGTAGGCAACAGAGGGGCGCTTCGTATCAGGCTTCACATCCATATACTTGCGGAACTTCTCATAGACTTCCTTGATACGTTTCATCAGGGCCTTATCCTTCAGAATGGCCTCTTTGCGCTCGAAGCTGAGACGCTCCAACAGCATCACCGGATTATGTCTCCCGTCGTGATAGATTTCAACATCGAGCTCACGGAACAAGTCGCGTGCCTCGTGGTTCCACACCCACCACATATTGTGGGCAATCTCTTCCAAACACTTCAGTTCCTCGGGAAGAGTTGCTCTGACGGTCAATACCTTCCAAGAGGGATCGTTTGTGTAATCTGCTTTTATTTTCATAACTTATCTCAAATTAAATATTCGAATTTTCTATTATACTTCTTTATATTCAGAACTTTACAACGACTTCTTTCGTTCCTCTGCCTTGCGGAGGGCAATGTCGTAAGCCTCGTAATAGTATTTGATGAATTCACTCCAGAGCGCCTTCTTCGACAAATCACCTGCATTCTTACGGCAGGTTTCTATCTGCTTCTTTGTCATCGAAGAATAGGCTGCCACCGTATCTTTGATATTGTCAGCCACCTCAGAGTAATTATAGTCCGTACGATGGATCACCTTCACGCCATCAGCCAACTTGCCCTCATGACCGAATACAGAGTTTGCCCAAAGGCCAAAACCGGCAAGGTCGGTAGTGATGCAGGGCACCTTGAAGGCAACCGCCTCCAATGGGGTATAACCCCACGGCTCGTAATATGAAGGATAGATGCACAGGTCATTGCCCAGCACCACATCATAGTATGTCATGTTAACAATACCGTCATTACCATCAAGATAACAAGGCAAGAATATCACCTTCACCTTCTCGTCTTTCCGGTTATGCATGTCGTAGTATTTCATCATGCCCAGCACATTGTCATGGCTCATATTATGGAGCCAGTGAGTAACCTGGGGCACATCAAGCGGCGTATCATATTTCTTTCCACTCTTCAAGCGTTCCTGCAAATCCTTACGAGGCTCGCCCACCCATCCCGGAACTTCAATAAATGCAACGACCTTCTTCTTCAGGTCGCGATCGCGAAGCAGACGGTTCATGGATTCCACAAATACATCGATACCCTTATTGCGGAACTCATAACGGCCAGATGTTGAAACAAGCAGTGTGTCGTCGTCCAAATCCTCACCCAACAGCGCATTCGCTATATCCAGCATCTTGCGGCGGGCAGCATTGCGCTTACGGGTAAACTTCTGAGAACTCGGCACGAAACTGTCATCGAAACCATTCGGCAACACCACATCAACGGGTTTGTCGAGCAGTTCCACACACTCCTTGGCCGTAATATCGCTCACGGTAGTAAAGCAGTCAACATAATGAGCCGTCTGCTTCTCTATAGAGTGCTTCGACTGCATGTTCAACTCACCTGCCATTTGGTCGCCATTATAAGCAAAGAGATAGTCATAAAGAGGCTTCATGTTGCCAGCTATCGAACGGCCGATACTCGTTGCATGGGTTGTAAAGATAGTGCCTATCTCCGGAAGTTTGTTGTTAATATAAAGGGCACCAAGTCCGCACATCCACTCATTGGCGTGATAAATGACACGCTTAGAGCTATCCAGATAATAGTTGTAATAGCTCTCCACCACCAAAGCAGCGGCATAAGAGAACATCGAAGCCTCGTCGTAATCGCCATAGGCATGCAGGGAGTCGACTCCGTAGTTTTCCCACAGCCAACCGTAAATCTCGTTTTTCTTTTCGAAGAATGGATTAAAATCAACTAAGACCGCGATTGGTTCACCAGGTATGGTCCAACGACCTACCCTTACTTTAAGTCCTGTTTCCGCAGCCTCCCTCTGCCAATCGGCAAAGAGAAGCTTGTCCTCCTTGAAATAAGGACTCTCTTGCTCTTTCCAAAAATCAGGACCGATGAAAACGATAGGGTTTTGGCACGTGTCGAAAGGACTGTATAGATTCCCCCTACTTTGTTGCAGACTTCCCAACTTGACTCGAAGATGTAGTCTGGCATTAACTGCTTTTTTGCCATGTTATACGAATAATTGGCTGCAAAGTTACTTAAATATTTCTAAAATCTGCAAAGTTTCGGCTATTATTTTATGCTTTTTCTTCAAAAAATGATTTAGATTAGTAACTTTGTAAGCAATTTAGAAATCTTATTGAATATGAAGCAGTTAATCCTGATATCCATCTTGAGTTTCCTGAGTCTTACAATTCAGGCTCAAAAGAGCGAGGCCCCTTTTCGCGCGTACCTATATAATAACGAATATGAGGTATTCCTTCATATAGACTTATACGATGAGACGATTACCGTACCCGGACAAGAGCTGTATGGACAACTTCCCGGTTATCTCGGTAAGAAAAACAACTCATTCTGTTGGGTCATCACTTCCGCCACCATCAAAGATCAAACGGCTAAACTCGCGATGATCAATGATTTCGGCAGTGAGGATCTTACAGCCACACTGACGGTTAAGAATGACACGCTATACGTACTAAAACAGGTTGACGGAAGTACGCTGAAAGTGCCCAAGAACGGGAAATGGCAAAAACTGCCTACATCACTTCCCTTCACCCTCAGACAAAAGCATCATTAAGCTTATTCTTCCAAGGGTGTCTCGGTCACCAGAACATCTTTCGGATTGCCCTGCTTTCCTGTAATCGGGGTTCCCGTTTCTTCTTCTGTAAAGTCGACTATATCCTGTTCTGCCTGAGGTTCTTTCACTTTCGGAATGACCTCAATCTCATTCACCTCTTCTTGAGTCGACGATTGCTCCCCGGAATGTCCGCCACATGATACAGCCAACATAACTACAGGTACCATTTTCATCCAAAATGCAAAATTTCTCATCTCTTCATATCTTGTTATTGAGCTATCAACGTAACAAAACTCTCTGCCGGCAGATGTACTGTCACTTTGCCATCGTCTACTGTCAACAGTTGGGTTTCAGCATGACGGGAACTATTGGTAACATAGCAAAGAGCCATTCGCGAATCCGAAGGAAAACCTGAGACTAAAGCTTCACACGCTGCACCGTTATTCACAATATGCAGCGCACTTTCTCCTGTTGCAGGTTTTACGAAAGCAGCAGTATTCACATTCTTTTTATTACACTGAACGGGAACGGCAAAAGCGTCCTTTGGCGTCATAGAAAGCTGTTTCAGATTGAAAAAGCGCTGTGTTGGACGCAGAGGCCCCTCTGAACGGAAGATTCCTTCACCCCAAAGTAAGGAATAATCTGACGTCAACTGCCATTGGAGAATACTGACGGGTTGACTGACGGCACAGATCCTTACATAAAGGTTTATCTCATAAAGTGCAAATGTCGGCTCATTGAAAATGACAGGATACTGATGCGCTGCTGCATCTGTACTACCCTCGCCTACAATAAGAGGCACATTGATCTTCCTGGCTGCATCGGCCCACTTACGCAAGGTGGCATCATCGCACCCTCTCCACGAGTGGAAAGAAATTGCCCCGATATAAGGTCGGGCAGACGGGTCATTTAGTGCAGGCTCGATAAAACTAAACGTCGTAGCATCGGAATTATCGCCTAACAGTAATAACGTCTTCAAGCCGCGATCAGCAAGATACTGGCCAAAAGACTTAATAAAGTCGCGATGTTCCTCCGGAGTAAATACAACGTCAATGCCGAGATCAGATTCGTTAAAGGAAAAGTAATCTGCTTCCACCCCGTAGTCATTCTTCAAGAATTCCAGGTAACTGACCAGCGATGAATAGATTCTGTCCTTCTCTGATGGTTTCAGCGCAAAAGCTCTCGCTGTACCATCAGATCGTGTCGTCTGGGTGCCTGCCCATAACGGCGGGAACCAGCAACTCACGATGACGGGCATACCGATCTGTTTCAACCTGCGCGCCATCTCGGCACTCCGCTTCACATGGTCACTTTCTGCCCCTTGCATATCCCACATAGCCCATGGCATCTCCACACGACCAAAAGCTACACGCATCTTATCCAGACAATAGTCGATCACCAACGGATCTTTGGCCACATTCTGTATTCTGAAGTTGCCGCCAAAACCTGCGAACTCACGTCCTGGCTTAGACGCATCAATCACGATTTCTGCAGCTTCGTGATGGCGTTTCCCGTCGACAGTCATTACGGCGGACAGATCTTTTACCGTCCCTTTCTTCAAAACTTGTAACAACGTGACGTACAAAACCTTATCACCATCTTCATCCCTCACGAACATATCGACTGCGCAATCGAATGTAAGCGTAATCTTCCGTTCCGGAGACTCAATGGTGACCTTTCGCCCTGAAGTCTTGATCTTAGCTTTGGAATAGTATTCCGGGGAGAAATTCATACAGAAATAGACGCCTTCTTTCAGATCTTCCTTGGCCTCGGCTTTCCAGCTGAGTTGAACGGTATGCATATCCACATCCGTCACGCTTTGCGTCACCTCTACACCATGCATCGGCGTAATGGTACGTTGGGTATTTCCCTCACGCATATACCTGATTTTCTGCTGTTTCTCCCGGCCACTCTTCTCCATCTCTCCTCCTGGGGTTCCAACACGAAGAGTCGACTCAAAGTCTATCAGTTCGCCCTCCAATCTGACACCCGTCATATTACTCCATGCCATCACCTCTGTATGGACAGCAGGATAAAGCAACCGCTCGGCCAACTCATAGCCCATCCGACTGTTATGATACGGACAATTCCACTCGCTCGCCTTAGGCGACCAGGGAGATGGTTTTCCTTGCTCGTCCAAATCTTTGTACCAGCCACCATGCGTCTGGTCAACAAGGTGCGCCTTGACATACGCCCAGTTTCTCACTGCAGCATCAAAGAAACGCCTGTCGCCAGTCAGTTGCCAGGCATTCACCGCTCCGATGATAGTCTCACACTGTGGCCACCAGGATATCCTCGAGCTATAGCCCTTCGATGTCTTCTCGTAACGCATTGCTCCTTCGTTGTTGAGCCCTTCATTAAGTGCAGTACGCGCCATTTTCACAGCCTGGTCCTCTACCCTAGCCTTAAGGTCTGGATCACCGACTACAGCAGCAGCTTCGCACATCAGCCAAGACGTCTCGATATCGTGTCCGTAGGAGTCTTCCTGTTCGCCCACCGGATTCCAGTCATCGTCGCAATAGAGAATCAAGTGTGCCCGTTTCTGGTCGTAAAGCTTAGAACTCAGAATCCCCAGCAATTCCTTCAGATTGGCCTTCAGTTCCTCGTTGGGCCACACCTGATAGAGCGTCGTATAGGCCTCAAGCACATGAATGTGGGTATTCATCGTCTTCGAGGCACTCGCATGACCGTCGACACCATGTTGCTGTCCACGAGTATAATCGCGCTGGAACATCTCGATATAGCCCAGTTTAGCCTTATCGTGGACTTTCGACTCCAGCGTCTGATAGAGCTTTATGGCAGCCTCGAGACTCCGTTTATCGCCCGTAGCCCTAAAATGCTCTGCCAAGCCGTAGATGCCAAAGGCACAGGCATAGGTCTGCTTCGTGGTATTCTTTGCGACACCCTCAGACGTCAGCGCCCAGTACACGCCCCCGTATTTCCTATCTATAAAATGAGCCAGATAATACTCCGCTGCACGATCGGCCATCTGGCGGTAGCTCTCAAGTCCATAATGGCGATAGGCTTTCGAAAAGGTCCACAGGATGCGTGCATTCAATACAGCCCCTTTATCGGCATTGTCGGCAGCCTTACCGTCATTCATCACGACACCATAGAAACCGCCATCGGGATCAACGGTTTTCTCCATCCAGAAAGGCAGGATATTCTCCGTCAGATTATCGGTAACCTCCTGACGCAGTTGTTCCATCTCTGCCTTTGTCTGTGCAGATACACTCAAGGCCAGTCCACTCATCAATATCCCGCCAGCAAGACTGGACAATAAGAAAGTCCACCTCATGATTATCCTTGTCTTTTGTTAAAATAGATGACCACTCCGATAACAACCAATGCGATAACAGCAATAATGTGAAGCAAATCCATAAGCAATCGTTTTATATGATCAATAAAAAACTATATATTCTCTGATAATGCATCAATGATACAAGGTTTACGGGTTCACCTGTTCGCCTAGCATCATTTTGATATGGGTATCAAGGATATGGAAGGATGGATCCACCATACTGCCATGCCCATGGCCGTCGATCTCATACAAGTATGTCTGCTTATGACCAACCAGTTTCATCATACGGGCCAGATACTGGTTCTCATCATAACGGCCGAAGAGTTCCAATTCACGATCGCCACAAATCAGTATCAGAGGCGGGCAGTCCTTTCGTACCCAATATAAAGGTGCATATTCATCAATCATCGGCTGTAAAGGACTGAGGCCCTGCATCTTACGGACATTGTAATGCGTAATCGCCTGTCCGCTGAATGGTACATACATCCATACGCTGTCAGCATCTACATTATATGCTTTCAGCCAGGCTTTGTTCAGACAGAGCATCATCCCCAGATAGCCGCCAGCAGAATGGCCAGTCACAACGATCTTTCGCGGATCGCCCCCGTATTCCCTGGCATGACGGAAAGCCCAAGCCACAGCCTCGGCCGCATCATCCAGTGCCTTGTCGATCGTCACCTTCGGCAACAAACGGTAATTGGCACCCACCACAACATAACCCTTCTCCTGGAGTTTCTGAGGGATTTCCTTCTCACCTGCCTCGATGCCGCCACCATGGAACCACACGATGACAGGACAGTCTTTCAAGGTCTCTGGATAATATACATCGAGCTTCAGCCGCTCCTGAGCATAGGCATCTGTCTTAGTTGTATACAGGATATCTCTTTCCTGCTTATACGCTTGGGCGTCGACACTTAATACTATCAACAGCGTCACGAAACAAGTCATTAATCTTTTCATCGTCTGTCAGTTTTTAGGATTCCGCTGCAAAGATACAAAGAAAAGTCCGAAATAAAGTAATTAACATAAAAAAAAGTATATCTCACTACATCTACAACAACCGCTTCATTCATGTTTTACCAACAATACTTTTTTCAAGTCTATCTTTGTTTCCTTGTTCATTTGGTGCTACGATTAAATTTGACTACAATCATAATATTTTTGTATCAAAAATTGGATTTCCGTTTAATCCTACACTAAATCAGATATATCTTATTGAAAATCAATTATTTAATTACTTTTTATACATCCACTAATCCTCCACTTAACCTCCACTTAACCTCCACTAAATAGGATTTATAATTCTAGTTTATTCCGATTTCCTGACAGATTTTGCTCAAGTCCATCATCAAAACTAGTGGAGGTTAAGTGGAGGTTAAGTGGAGGTTAAGTGGAGGTTAAGTGGAGGTTAAGTGGAGGTATAATAATGAGCTAATTTATTGATAATATGTCAATTAACTCAAATTTAGTGGATGTTATGAAGAAAGAATATGAATTTGAGTTACATTACGACAAACTATGAGTTACATTACGGCAAACTATGGGTTACATTACGACAAACTGGTGCTCACATTACGAGTAAGCACCAGTCCGTTACCCCCTATTACTCGGGGTTGTGGATGTCTGCACGAAGAAACTTCTCAAAGATTTCTGAAGGCAATTGACAAACGAGTGCCACCTCGCGGCGGGTGGCACTCGTTAATAATGTTCACTTCATGTGTCTTCATGGTGGGCAATTACAATCACCTAATTAATTTACTATTACTTT
>OMXK01000060.1 GCA_900314995.1 uncultured Prevotella sp. | reverse complement strand
CCAACAAATATATTCAGTTAGAAATACCCTTCGACGAATGGTAAGTTACAATCAGTAAGCAAAGCCGAATGTTAAAGGATTTAAGTGGACACTAGTGGTACAAAACATTGATGTGCCTTTTGTCTAAGAGTGTGATTCTTTGGCAAAAGTAATCTTATCCATTTGTTAAAAGTTTCTACAATATACTCTATATCATAATATCTTTCAACATTGGACCAAAACATTTCAATCTCTTGATTAGTAGACTTCCTCACATCCCAAGGGGAAGCTTCTCCTCCTATATATAGCCTTCCATGACCTTCTGTACCATAATGAGGGTCATCTGCCCAACATACATTGAACCACCCCTTTTCACTGTTTATTTTCTCGATGATTCCAACACCCATTAGACTCTCATCGTAGAAGTAGCTTTCTGAATTCAGATCATAGAAATAGGCACTTCTATGTAACCTTTCATGACAGTTATGGCACAAAGTAACCAAATCACCATCATCATAGTCCCACGGCTGTCTGCCGTCTATATAACGTAGATGGTGAACATCCAATTGAACATTTGTTGCGCCGCAGATTTGGCATCTGTTTTCATCTCTTTTTCTAATGTTATTCGCTTTCAGCTTCCATCTAATGTCTTCAAGCTGCCTGTTGTATCTTTTTTGCGGTATTGATAGAGATAATAATTCTTTTTGTTTCATATATCCCTTCTTTTTATTGCCACAAATATACGATAAAGATTTTAAATATGAAGAGATTTTGTTGTTCGTGCCAAGAGAAACACCAGCATTGCCGTAGGAATATTTTTGATTGATTTTTGAGAATTTTGGGAGGATAAAGCTAGAGGCATTGGCAAAGGCAACGTCCGTGAAAGTCAGTGGACCTCCGTGGACAATCTCCTAGTTCTTATCCTCCAAAAATTGTTCAAAATCGTTCAAAAATAGTGGGAGGAATAAAGATAGTGGGAGGAATAAAGAGGGTGTACCAAAATTCCATTTTCGTGCGGGCATAATGAATTATGCCCCTACTGCTGATAATCAAAGTCCCTCTGGTAGGGGCTTTGATTTATCAAGCCCGAAAATGATTTTTGATGCACCCCCTTTTTATGTTGCAGGAACCCTAAAGGAACAGGCTACTTAACCTGAAGCTTGAAGGTCTTGGTACCAACCTTAACGAGGTAGACACCGTTCTTCACCGGCATTGCTACCTGCGCTCCCGAGGCATTGCCCACGAGGGCACCGCCAACAGTGTAGACCGAGACAGGAGCCTCGGCATTGCGGACGATGATGCTTCCGTCGGCAGAACCCACATAGAGGACTCCCGAGTTGATGGCATCGATAGCCGTTACCACCTTAGCCTCGTTACTGAGGTCGCTCTCGCCTTCAGCATAGACAACGGTGACATAGTAAGAATGCTGACCGTCGGCAGCAACGTCATCGGTGTAGGCTGTTACTCCTGCGCCAACGTTGGCAACGAGTTCGCCGTCGCGGTAGATGTTGTAGCCATTGATGGTGAGCAGACCGCTTACGTAGCTGATGTCGTCGAGCATGAACCAGTACTTGTCAGGGCTGATTGCATGGATGGCGAAGTGCTTTGCGCCCTCAGGCAGCGAAGCGGTAAACTTAGTCCACTGAGCCTGAACAGAGTCGGTGTATATCTTCTGGAAGTCGGATACCTGCGTACCGCCGGTGCTGTAGAGAACCTCGAAGGTCTCAGGAGCCTCTGTGTCGATAAGGGCACGGCACCAGAAACTGATGTCCTGTGCGCGTCCGTCGAGCTGCGGCGAGATGAGCCAGTCGTCCTTAGGAATGGTCTGGAAGGTCTCCATGCTCAGCGGCTGTGCGCTGATGAGGTACTGGTTGCCGGAGTGAGGAGTCATGGCATCCCATCCACCCTCAGTATTGTCGAGGTCGACATCGGCAGCCGTAGGGTTGAACACCTGGAAGGCGAACGGCTGGTTAATGTTGCGGTAGCCCATATTGCCCGGGGCATGGGTATAGCCGCCATCGCCGTCATAGGTCTCCCAATCGCCGATACCGTCGATGATGAACGGATCGTAATCCTCGAAGCCGTCGATAACGACATTGTTGAGATTCTCAGGAGCAGTCCACTCGAGCGATACGTTGCCACCCGAAGCCGATGCCGTGAGGTCGTCGACGACAGGATAGTCAGGACGCTTCATCGTGACTGTCACGCTGTCGGTGTTGTTCTCATCGTCGAGGTCGTTGTCCATCACCACCTCAGCCTTGAAGTTGAGCTTGTCGGGGTCGGTAGGCTTGGTAGGATAATCGAGGAAGTAATACTTGTAAGCATAAGCGTCGATAGGAGCGACATCCTGCTCGTCAACGAGCATGCCGTTGAGGTAGAACTTAACCTTTGCGGCTGCCGACTCATTGTCGGCATGGTTCTCTATGCGCGCCGCAACACGTGCCGTACCGCCCATATTGACTTCGGCGTTCTCATACTCAGTGTGCAATCCGAGGTCGGACTGTGGAACGTCGCATACCTCTATATCGTCGAGGAGAATAGGCATTGAAAGCGAGCCTTCCTGAGCCGTGAACTCAACCCAGATGTAAGGCAGATCCTTATACTCGTCAAGAGGAATGACAACTGTCTGCCAGCCCTCAGGGAGCGTAGAGTCCTTGAACTTAAGAACGCTGACGGTATCTTTGCTCTGTGTTGCCGCATTGATGACAGCCTTGAGGGTCATGTCGCTGTCAGGAACATTATAGTAACGGAAGATGAGTTTCGGATTAGCCATTCCAGCCATGCTTATCTTGCCCGTTCCGAGACGTGCCTCCTCGTCAGGGTCGTAGTTGGAGTAGAAGCTGGCGCAGCCGCCGTCATAGTCGTAAGCCATACGCGATGTTACGCGCCAGTTGTCATCGCCCGTGGTGAGAGTCCATATCATACTATTTTGCGGCTTGGCACCTGCAAACGACTCCTTGAACGGAGTGCGCATAGGAGCACCGGTAATCATGAAGTCGGAAACGGCACGCAGGATAGGGATAGAAGGATCCTCGGTGTTGCGGCTGTTCTGACCGCTGACAGCATAGTAGAGGAATTCCTGGTCGCCATTGTCGTGGTTGTCGACGCCGTCAATCTGGTAGCTCTCGCCCTCGATGCCTGTAGCCAGGACTTTCGACGGACGTCCGTTGTCCATTCCATAGGCAGTGTAGCGGATAGAGTCAGGGTTGACGAAGAATCCATAGAATCCGGTGTGAGGAGCATCCCACGACATCTCGACGGTTCCGTTGTAGTTGTCGGTGAGGTGTACATTCTGCGGATAAGGAGGACGGTCGACGCCCACGAATCCACGTACATCGGCGTGTGTGCCCTCGCCGTCGGCGCTTGTAGGCACTACGGTGTACTTATGCACGTCGTCGGTCATGCCCTTGTCGGTAACGGAGTAAGGCTGACCCGGCTGTACGCTTGTGAGCGAGCTGACGAGAACGCTGTCGTCGCGGTAGACATCAATCTTATCAAGGCTGCCGAGGGTATTGCCATTAATAGTCTTTGCCGGAGCGGTGAAGGCGATTGTAGCCTCGCGGTTGCCGAGGGCGTTAGGAGTGAGGGTGAGCGCGGTAACGCTGTCAGGAGCGTCGAGACTTGCACGTGTGATGCGGATATTGTCAATGATAAGACCGAAACCATCCTTACCGCTGAGGGCCTGGAAGCCGACACGGTAGAGTCCTTCTGACGATACCTTTATGACCTTGGACTCATGCTCGTTCTCAGGCATGTTGTTGAGGACGGTAGGCTCCACAAGCTGTGTGAACGTCGTGACATCATCGCCGGTACCAAAGGCAACGGCATACTCCTCAGGCACATTGCTGATACGAATGCCAACATCGTAGGTGAGGGTGTAGGTATATTCTGGGCTCAGCTCAAGATAAGGGGTGAGCAGCCAGTCGTTGGCCTTGAAGTCGGCTCCTGCCGACCAAGGAGTACTGTACATTGCACGTCCCTCATGATCGTCCGACCAGGTGCTCGGTCCGTCCTGTTTCCATGTCGTACCATCGCTGTCGGCATCGATAACGGTCATTAGGTCGATGTCGCCTTCATCATTGAAGTCCTGGAAATATGGGATTGTAGCCGTAGTGCCTGATACGAATTCGTCGGTAGTGGCAGCCTCCGAGTTCAGTCCGCCTGCCGTGGCAATGACAGAGAACGAGTAGCGGTTGCGCTCCGCAGGGATGGTTGTGGCATAGGTCGTTGATGTCAGACCGCTGGCAAGCTCCACATTGCCCGGATTGCGCACAACGGTGTAGGTGAGCTGTGAGAGGTCGGCATATCCGCCATGCTGCGTGGTGGCAGGAGCCTTCCATGAGAGAACGGTCTTGCCGTTGACCTTTACCATCTGCAGATCGGTGACGGCCGACGGAGCATCGGGACCTGCCCAGATGGAGACTGTTGCGCTGCGTCCGTGACCGGCATCGTTGTCGGCATATACCATGATGCTGGTCTGTCCGCCTTCAGGAATGGTGACGCTGGCTGTCGTTGCCTGACCGGCTACGCCCGTGCCGCTAGCCACCTGCGTACCATTGGCAAAGACCTTGTAATCGACGTTGCCGCTGAGCGCGGTGCTGTCGGCGAGAACGTCAGGAAGGGTGAAGTTCACGGTTCCGGTAAGGCTGCCGTTGGCAAAATCGGTCGTCAGGTCGGTGACGGCGCCAGGAGCCTTGTCGACAGGATGCCATGGTATATATAAATAGGTAATTTCCTCAGCATCGGGGAAGTCGGCAACCTTTGTTGCCTGGGCTGTCTGCGGGTCGACGGTGTAGAGGGCGCTGGTGGTGTCGCTGAGCATCGCAGCCCAGTAGATCTTGCCCGTAGCCTCATCGAAGGCGGCTGCCTGCTGGTAGGCGGCAGGCTTCACGCCTGTATAGCCAACGGGTGTGAAGGCGCCGGTGGACTTGTCGATTTTCGACAGAGTACCACCCTGGCTGATACCGTACCAGTTGTCGCCGTCGATAGCCATACCTACGAAGAGGGTATCGCAGTTGGCAAACTTGGTGCGCTCGAAGGTCTCGAAGTTCATGGTGCCGAGTTCCCAACCGTCACCGTTGGACTGATAGTATAGTCCGTAGTTAAGGCCGGTGGTGGCATCGTAGGCACTTGATACGGCGAGATACTCGGGATTGTCGGCTGTATGCGAATTGCCCTTTACCTCAGTCCAGTCCTTTGTGCTGTACTCCCAGTAGTTCCTGTAGTAACGATTGTCCGAGATGAAGTGGAGAATGTCGTCGTAGATGGCGGCGCCACCGTTTATAGGGAGATAGTAATCCGAAAAGAACTGTGTGAAATTGTCGCACGACGGTGTGAACGAATAGAAGCCTCTATCCACATTATAGTTTTTTGTGCTGTAGACGGCTCCCCACAGTTCGGTCTCGTTGGCAACCTTCCTTGGCACGAGAGCCATCGGGTTGCGGCGTACCGTAGGTTCAGCCGACAAGAGTTGTGGACGGGAGTTTCTGTTTGGCGCGGTGCCAACAAAGGCACGCTTGCTGATGCGTGACATCATTCCGCTATGGGCAATGCCCTGGTAAGGGGTGGCAGGAGCGAGCTCATTCTGGGCTTCTACCACTGACGATGCCAATAGCGAAACGGCAAGCAACAGTGCTGAAAGTAGATTCTTCCTCATACTTGAAACTTAATAGATTTAACAATAATGCAATAAATATGCTGCAAAATTAAAGGAATATTAGTAGATATACTCAAAAAAGGTATAGACAAGATATAGACAGATGAGTTAAAATAGTTTAACTAAAAATACATAACGCTTATTTGCGGATATTCGACCTTTTGAGTATTTTTGCAAACGAGAACCGCAACAACAATGAAGCAAATCGTAGCCCTTACATTATTTATAATACTGCTCTCGGCTTGCCGGAATGGAAATTCGACCATTTCGAAGTCGAGAGCCGACTCCATTGTGAGCGTATCGTTCGCCTACGACACTACATTGTCGATGAGCCAATACCTCAGCGACATCGACAAGGCGCAGAAATTCTATGAGTCGACAAACGACCGCCGGGGCATTGGCAACGCGTTCATCAAACGGACAATAGTTCTCTTTGAGGCAGGACAGACCCAAGACGTGCTCGAACAGCTCACCAAGGTGAAGCCGTATCTGTCCGACCTCGACACGCTAAGGCTCCTGACCTACTACCGTGCGCACGCTATTATGCTCACCGAGACGGGCAAGGAGCCGAAAGTTGCCGAGAGCGACATGCGGCGCGCCATAAAGCTGGGACTGGAACGCTACGACGTGTACCGTGCCGCCGTCGACATGGGAAACCTTGCTGAGCTGTACATAAGGCAGGGACGCTACGCCGACGCCAAGAAGACGCTGCTGACGATGGAGCCCTACACCAAGGGGAAGCCCGCCGGATTTCAGGTGCAACGCTACTACTGCATAGGGCTGGTCTGCCTGCATGACGGGCAGAGGGACAGCGCTTACGCCAACTTCACCAGATGCTACAACGGAGCACAGACGTGGAAGGTTCCGTCGCTGGAGATCTCGGCTGTGAAGGAGATGGCTTCCATCGACTCGGCGCGCGGCGAATACCGTGCTTTCGCTATGCATTACCCACGGTACATTGAGCTTCGCGACAAAGTTATGGGGCGGCAGACCGTTGAGCAGATAAACCTCATGAAGGCACGGCAGAGCATGCAGCAACTGGAGATGCGGCACAAGGAACAGGAACGGGTGTCGAACCTTCTGCTCATACTGGCGGTGGTGGTGACGCTGTCGCTGTGTGTGCTGGCATGGCAACTGGTGCGCCGCAACAAGCAGAACCAGCAGATAGCGCGGCTCACACGTGAGCAGATAGAGAACAAGATGCACACGCAGAGCCTGGAGAAGGAACTGCTAGAGCTGAAACTGAAGAACTACAAGAGCCGCATAGAGACAATGCAGCGCGAGAAGGCGTCGATAAGCGTGCAGTTGGCAGCAATGGAGAACAGCGGCAGCGAGGAGGGCAAGCAGGTACGCAACTACGCACGACTGCTGGAGAATCTCGACCCGACGTTCGCTCAGGAGTTGGAGCGGCGGTGCCCCACCATCAGCAAGGCCGAGATTCGCATGGCGTCGCTCATACGCATAGGGATGAACGCATCTGAGATGGCACAGGTGCTGCACATATCGTCGTCAAGTCTATACACCCTGCGTTACCGGCTGCGCAAGAGACTAAACCTCAAGCAAGACCAGTCGCTGGAAAGTTACATAAAGGGTGTAAACATAATTCAAAAATAGGATTTTCCGATTTTCAGCTGTAACGCATTGATAGACAGAGCGTTATAAAAGATACCTTTTTACATTCTAATATGTACCTTTTTAGCGTCTAATAAGGCTCAACTGCACGGAGTGGCTGACATCCCGTTCTTCATGTACCGTCTATGCAACATATTCGGCTAACGGAGCCATGCTCCAAACACGGAAGAATTAAACTGCGCCTAATCCACCTGAAAATTATCTTTTTCGACCTTTACCATACAGCTCTGAATGCGAGCCAAGACGCACAAGCTTTATGATTGGCTTGGTCTTGTCAATCCATATCAACAGGAAATCATCTAGGACATGGCATTCCATACAGTCTTTGTAGTCCCCATGCAAAGGATGAGGTAGATATTCTTCTGGAACCTTACCATTATCCCTTAACTCTTTCAGAACATTTTTGAGCTCTTCAAGCAAGTCATGGGCATGTTTGTAACGTTTTAGATCCCTCTTAAATTGGGTGGTCTGCTTTAATTCCATTTTAGAGATTCTTTACGTATTCATCGAAATTGTCAAGATCAAGAGTCTCTAATTCTTTCCCTGAACGTGCCTCGTTGATAGCCGACAAAGTTACATCGTTAGGAATCTCCTGCTCCTTGCTAATAGAATTGACAGCACGCTCAAGAAGAGTCTCTGTAAAGTTACTCAAACTTCTATTCTGGCGTTTCGCCATATCCTTCAAATGATTCACTAAATCGGAATTCCAACGGAAT
>OMXK01000035.1 GCA_900314995.1 uncultured Prevotella sp. | reverse complement strand
GGTTGTTGGCGTTGGTGTTCTTACGAATGTTGATTTCGAATTGTGGATTTTTTACTGCCATAGGCTTAATGTTTTAAATGGTTTTAGATGTTTTGCGACAATCTGCATCGGTCCGTCGCTCCCCGCATGTGATCACGGCACAAAGGTACAAAATAGAAAAGCGCAAAACAAATTTTTTCGCATTTTTCCGCGAATTATTTTTGAAATGTTAAAATGCTGCTTTTTAGGCTAAATGGCCTTCTGTAAAGCCCCTGAAGTTATACCCTGCGCTACAACGCTACAACGCTACATTAGCGAAATTAAGTTGTGCGCCGTGGTGGAGCGTAGAAGTGCAGAAATCCTCTCTGCAGAAATCTCTCTCTATATATTCTAATTTTATATATGTTATAATATATATAAAATATAATAAGAGATAAGACCACCGAGATGAAAATACAAAAAACCTAATGTAGCGTTGTAGCGTTGTAGCGCAGTCGATGGGCGAGGAATCGCTATCTGCCTGTGTCTCTGATAATTGTATGCCAATGACGTGCTACATTGCTACACTGCTACATTTGGTATTTTTAATGAGAAGGTTATGGAAATGAATAAAGAGATGTATCTCGCGATGGGGTGGAGCGCAGCGCGGAGGGCAGCGTGGAGGGCGATGGGGGGACGGGATGGGGTTATTTCTTCAGTTTGAAGGAGTTTTCGATGCTGGAGATCTCGTCGAGGAAGGCTTTGTCGACCTTGAGGCGCTGCTCTATCGTGTTGCAGGAGTGGATCACCGTGGAGTGGTCGCGGCCGCCAATCAGCTGGCCGATGCGCGAGGCGGGCATCTTGGTGTGCTTCTGAGCCAGATACATGGATACCTGACGCACCTGTACATAGTTGCGCTTGCGGCTCTTGCCGAATGCTGACTGCTGGCTGACGCCGTAGTGGTTGCACACCTTCTCCATAATCTCGTCGATGGTGAGCGGATGGTTGTCAATCTTCACGGCTCGCTTGATGATGCGCTCGGCCAAACGCATGTCGATATTCGAGTTGTACACAATCGAATAGGCCATCAGCGAATTGACCACGCCTTCCAGATCGCGCACGCTGCCATTGGCTGTCTCGGCGATAAACTGGATGACTTCGGCAGGAATCTTCAAGCCGTCGCGGCGACACTTGGCATTGAGGATGTCGACGCACAGCTGCACGTTGGGCTTCTCGAGCTCTGCAATCAGGCCGCAGGCGAAACGCGTGAGCAGGCGATCCTTCATGCCCTCCAGATCAACTGGCGGACGGTCGCTGGCAAGGATAATCTGCTTGCCACAGCGGAAGAGGTGGTTGAAGATGTGGAAGAACGTGTCGAGCGTCTTCGGGGAGTTCATCCACTCCTGGATATCATCGACTATCAGCACATCGATGGACTGATAGAAATTGATGAAATCGTTGGTCGTGTTGTGGCGCACAGAGTCGGTGAACTGTACCTGGAACAGACGGGCTGAGACATAGAGCACGCGCTTCTGATGATAGGTCTCCTTGCAGCGCACGCCAATGGCGTTGATCAGATGGGTCTTACCGCAGCCGGAGGGACCGTATATGAAGAAGGGGTTGAAGGTGGTCTTGCCCGGATGCTCTGCGATAGAGAGTCCCACCGTGCGCGGCAACTTGTTGGAGTCGCCCTCGATATAGTTCTGGAAAGTCTTCTTGGGATCGAGCTGCGGGTTCAGCTGCTGGGGCATGGCGGCATCGAGCACGGAGGGTGACTTGTTGACGCGGGCTGAAGGCTGGGGCTCCTCAATGGCACTGGGGCCCTCGCTCTCCACCTCTGTCACCACGTCGTGATGCGAGCCTCTTACCTCTACGATACGATAGCTGAGACGGACATTAGCTCCAAACACTCGCGCGAGTACCTTAGATAATAGAGACACGTAGTGCTGCTCCAGATACTCAAAGACGTATCTGCTGGGAAGCTGCACCAGAAGCGTCTGCTCCGTCTCAGAGTAGGACTCGAAGACGATTGGTGCGAACCACGTTTTGTATTGCTGCTCGGTAACGTTTGCCTTGATCAGTTGGAGGCAGTTGTCCCAGAGCGCCTTGTGACTATTATCCATTCGGCGATTGTTTATGAATTAACACTTTATTGCAAGACTTAGGCTTGTCGCGATTTATAATTGCAGTGCAAAGTTCGCTATTTTTTTTGAAATCTGCAAATCGGGCAAAATCGCACTTGTGTGTACAAGATTCGTAACTCGCTAGCTTGACGATAGTTAGAGCGTTTCACGGAAAAATAACCAAAATCGTGCTCTTGCATATGTCATTTTCGCAGAAATTCGGCTAAAATCGGGTATTTTACGGATTTTAAGAACTCACCGCAATCTGGCTGAAATACGACGAAACACGCTCATTTACAAGGGTTACGCGTCATCTTGACCTAAATTATGGGAGAAGATTTCTTATTTAGACAAAATTTAAATTACTTATCCTTGCGCCCAAAAACCGAAAAATGTACGTAACGTTTCGGGTGGCTCTTCAAATCAATCATCAAAGAGTCAGCATGCATCATCGTGGCATTCAGATTATTATACAATTCCGGGTCGCGCATCAGGAGTCCGAGGGTGCCTTCATTGCTATTGAGCTTGGCCGTCATCTGCTCCACATTCTCAAGGGTATTGTTGACCTTGGCCATCGTGGCTGCGAGGTTCAGATCGTTGAGGTTGCGCGTCAGACTGTTGGCATTGCCCAGCATCTCGTCGGCATTCTTCACCAGACTGGGCATCTGCTTGTTCAGCGTAGAGGCCATCACGTTCAGTTCGTTGGTGGTGGTGGTGAGGTTGCCCGTAATCTGGTCGATATGGTGGAGCGAGTTCTTCAGTGCGGGATCCGAGAGCAGCAGATTCACGTTCATCAGGATGGAGTCGAGTTTGGGGAGCATGGCCTGAATCTGGGGAATCATCGCACCGACCTGACTCATCGTGCCTTGCTGCAGGCCGCCGGAGATGGTGTCGCCAGGCGAGAGGATGTCGGCAGGATTAGGGCCTAGTTTCAGTTCTAGCTTGATATTGCCCAGCAGGTCGCTGGCAATCTCGGCTGTAGAGCCCTTGGGGAGCCGCATCTGGTTGTTGAGCCCAATGACCGCCACAATCTGATCCTGATGGTCGTAATCGTAGATGATGCTCTCCACCACGCCTACGCGATAGCCATTGGTATAGATGGGGCTGGAGGCTGAGAGGCCGCTGATATCCTTGAACTTCACGTAATAGTTACGATCGGAGGAAAAGATGGTACGTCCCTTGAGGAACTGCAGTCCTGCATACAATACCACGATTCCGACGACAGCAACTAAGGCTATCTGTATCTCCTTGCTAAACTTCTTCATATATCTGGTCGTTTTACTATTTATTTGCTCTTCTTGACTTAAACTCTCTGATGGCCTCGTTGACATCCATCCTGCTGCCATCCTTGAAGGCGATGATAAAGGCCTCGGGGAAGGCAGAGGCAAGACTCTTGCGGAGACGGTAGATCTCGTAGTAATTGTCAGAGGCACCCACCGTATACTTATACATGCCGCCCTCGCGATAATAATCGGCCTTATGACCCTTCAGACGGGCGTCGCCAGGCTTCACCTTCGAAGAACTGGCGAGAATCTGCACCTTGAACACTGGCAGGATGACGACAGGCGCTGGAGCCTGCTGCTGCACGGGCTGCTCTGCAGGCTGTGGCTGCTGTATCGGCTCCGGCTGCTGCACGGGGGCCTGCTGCTGCACAGGTTCAGGCTGCACGGGCTCTGGCACGGGTTCAGGCTCAGGCTGCTGCGCGGGCTGAGGCTGCTCTACAGGCTGAGGTTCCTGGAGGAGTTCGGACTGCTCATCGAGATCGGGGCGCCTGATGGCCTCGGGCACCCTGAGTTCACTGGCGGAGACAGAGGCGACATCCTGATTCGCCTGCTCTGCCGCTACGGGCTGTTGCGCAACCTCGGTCTTCGACTGCCGCTTCCTATTCTCTGCGCGTGCCGGCTTCGCTTCCTGCTGCGGCACAATCTTCGGAATGTCTACTGTCTGCCCCTTGGGCTCCGGACGAAAGGGTATGGTCACACTCTTGTCGTGCTTCTTCCAATAGGCGAGGAAGGCGTTGAACAGGCCGCGCGCATACTGCTCCTCTGCCCTGCTGGAGTTCATGTACTGTTCCTCGTCGCGGGTAGAGATAAATCCCAGTTCGACCAGACAGCCAGGCATGGAGGAGAGACGGAGCACGGCGAGGTTGTCCTGCTGGGCACCCATATCCTGGCGCCCTGTGGCCTGACACACATAGCGCTGCATGTATTTGGCCAGCTCGACGCTGTTCTCCATGTTCTTGTCCTGGATATACTCAAACATGATGTCGCTCTCGGGCGAATTGGGATCGTAGCCGTGATAGGTCTGCTTATAGTCTTTCTCAAGGAAGATAACCGAGTTTTCGCGCTTGGCCACTTCGAGGTTCTGCATCACGCCCGTCTTCTTACCCGTGCGCTTGCTGGTGCCGAGGGTATAGGTCTGGAAGCCGCGCGCCACCCTACCCCTTGGCAAGGCATTGATATGGACGGAGATAAACAAGTCGGCCTTGTTCTGGTTAGCAATCTCCGCACGGCGATAGAGTTCGACGAAACGATCCGTCTTGCGGGTGTAGACCACCTTCACGCCAGGGCAGTTTTTCTCTACCATGCGCCCGAAGGCCTGGGCGAACTTCAGCGTCAGGTTCTTCTCCTTGGAGATGGCGCCGACGGCACCCGTATCATGTCCGCCGTGTCCGGCATCGATTACCAGCGTAAAGGGTTTGCTTGCAGCGTTGACAGCCACTGCAAAGCTTATCAGCGTTATCAGCAATAATACAATCTTCTTACTCATTCAGTTCAATTTATTCTTTTATCAAATGAAGCTCGACGCCAGCCCCATCACAATCGGCACCCATCGGCGGATTCTGCTTCGTCAGGGTCAGATCGATGGAAGTCGCCTTGGGAAAGGTCTCGCTGACGGCATCGGCGATGCGCTTCGCCACATGTTCCAACAGTCGCGACGGCTGTTGCATCTCCCGCTCCACCAGGGCGTAGAGGGTGGCATAGTTCAGCGTATCTTCTACGGCGTCGCTTGCCATTGCCTGCGCCAGCGGATAGCCTACGCGCAGACTTACCTTATAGCAGCCGCCTACCTGCTGTTCCTGAGGCATCACCCCGTGGAAGGCATAGAACACTGCATCCTTCAGAAACACGTATCCCTCAGTCAGCCTCATATCTGTTCAGGCGGTTTCGTCGTTGTCAACGCCTTCCTGGTCATCATGACCACCAGGCATGTATTTCTTCAGCGCACGCTCCACACCCACCTTCCAGGTGTTGATGCTCTCATCTTTGAGCGAGAGCGACTCCACGAGGCGGATGACGTGCTCGAGGGGCATCCTGTAGCGCAGCACGCCGCTGATCAGCTTGGCATAGTTCCAGTATTCGGGGTTGAACTTCTCGGAAAGTCCCTCTACCGTCGTCTTGTAGCCGCGCTTGTTCTCGAATTGGAAGTCGTAGCGCTTCGTGCCGTCAGGATTCACCTGCTTGATGATCTTGCCGTGGGTCACCGTCTTGGGCAGGATGATGCCTTCCTCATCGTCCTGAAGGCCAGTGAATATCTCGTATGGATTGCCGTCGAGCAGGCCGACGAGCGCCACCCATTTCTCCTTGTTGTTCTGGAAACGCACCACGTCGCACTCGAGCACCTGAGGGCGCACCTCGGTAACCTCCGGGCGGCGGTTCTTCTGACCCTGCACAATGGCCAGGTTAGCCAGTGTCAAAAGCTGCTGCCCCTCCTGCTCACCAAGTGCCTGCAGGCAGCGCTCCAGCATATCCGTTATCTGGGTTTCAGGCATCAGATTCTCTATCGTTTTCCCAGCCTCTGCCAGTTCGTGGGCTATCTTCTGGATCACCTCCTTTTGCTGATTTGTCTCCATATATTCACTTTTTTGGCTGCAAAGATACAAAATTCTGAGAATTATTCGTAACTTTGCGACAAAAATCAATCAATTATGAAGCATATTCTGACTAGAAGGACCATTCGCAAGTATGCTGACCGCGCTGTCAGCGAGGAACTGCTCAACCGTCTGCTCACTGAAGCAGCCCGTACCCAGACGATGGGAAACCTGCAACTCTACTCCGTTGTCGTCACGCGCGACACAGCGATGAAGGAGCGCCTCGCCCCTGCCCATTTCAACCAGCCAATGGTGAAAGAAGCCCCCGTGGTGTTGACCGTTTGTGCTGATTTCAACCGCACCAGCGTATGGGCTCGCAACAGGAAGGCAGAACCTGGCTACAATAATTTTCTCTCCTTCATCAATGCCGCCACTGATGCCCTGCTATACACCCAGACACTCTGCAACCTGATGGACGAGGAAGGACTGGGCTACTGCTACCTCGGCACCACCGTCTATATGCCCCAGATGATCATCGACACCCTACAGTTGCCACAGCTCACGATGCCCGTGGCCACGCTCACCGTAGGATGGCCAGCAGAAGAGCCGCCACTCTCCGACCGTCTGCCTATGGCCTCGTTCGTACACAACGAGACCTATCGCGACTACACGCCAGAGGCCATCGACACCTATTATCATGAGAAAGAGGAACTGCCCGAGAACCGCCACTTCTGCGAAATCAACCAGAAGGAGACACTCGCCCAGATATTCACCGACATCCGCTACACACGCAAGGACAATGAAGCCATGTCGGAGGGTCTTCTCCAAGCCCTCAGGCATCAAGGGTTTATCGCGTGAGAGAGAATTTCAGCGAGAGACCGAAATCGCGAGTGGTAGTAGGATAGCTGCTGCTGGAGAGTAACGGTGTATTCGTCTGCTGATCATAGTAGGCCGTAAGCGTCAGGAAACGGCTCAGGGTGTAGTCAGCCATAAACGAAAGTTTGAAGGCACTGTTACCGCTGGAGGCCGATGAAGTGCCCGTTGCGATATCGCGGGTGATGGATGCCTGATTGCGGAAGGAGATATCGAGGCGCAGGTTCAGATCGTGATTCACACCACCCTTACGGCTATTATTGGCCGTCTGGTTCTTATCGTCTTTCTTACCCTTGCCCTTTGCATTCTGCGCCTTTTTGATCGTACGGCTGACGCTGCTGTTGAAGATACGGAAATCCTGAATCTTATAACCCACGCCAAACACCCAGTCGCGGCTGAGTGCCTCGTTGAGCTGTATGCTGGTCATCGAAAGGTTCATCACACGAGTGGTGCGATATTCCACCTTAGCCGTCAGGTTGTTCTGGAAGGTGGCATCCACACCCAGCAACGGTGAGAAAGCCTCGTTGATGCTCACCGTAGACACATTATACATCGAAGAGGGCTGCAGGCCGCCAGTGGTCTGATCAGTAATAAAGCCCAGACCATCCATATACTCGCGCCAGGAACTGTAGGAAGCATAGCTTCCCACGCTATAGACACTCTTATAGGCATGATTCAGATTGAGGCTCTTGAGATGGTCGCGTACCCACGTCAGTTTCGATAGTCCTGTATAACGCACCGTCCAGTTAGGCAGCATCCTGGTGATAGCAGGGAAGATGCTGAGCGACTTGCCTGCGCCTACGGTATAGGCAGAAAGAAAGGCAGGCACCAGCACATCGGCACTATAGGGATTCACGTCGGCAAAGGTACCTGGAGCATCAGCATACTGTGCCTGTACACGCTGCTGGAACTCTGGTATCAGCGAACGGAAATGATCGAAGGCATCAGACTGGTAGCCGTCGCTGGCATCGCCCGTTCCCGCCAACGAGCCACGTAGCGAGATGGTGGTCATATTGAATGAGCCACTATGGGTGGTAGGCTTGCCGGGATACATATACTGCACACTTCGCGCACGGTTGTCTGTACGCGAGGCATTGAGGTCGATCTTCAGGTCGCGAACAGGTTCTAGCACTGCTCGTATCTGTAGATCGCTAGAACTATTAATGTTAGCAGGTGTCGATACGTTGTCGCTTCTCAGGAGCCAGTCGTTGGAGAGGGCCTTGTCGATATAGCCGTCGCCGATGACGCCAAAGGCGAAGTCGAGCCCTGGCGACATCACGCCACCCGTATGCTGGCCGAACATATCGCCCACGTTGGGGAGGAAGCCTGGCAACAGCATGGAATACTGCTGACGATAGCTCACGTTAATTGAACGCACCATCATCAGCACACGAGCGACACTCTGGGCTGGCTTATACCACCAGTCGTTCTCGTGGGTAGGCTTCGCGGTGATGCTCAGTTTGATCGATACCGTATCCTTGTTCTTAATGAGAATCTTATTCTGGTCAATCACCTTATACTTAATGTCGTAGGGCTTGCCGTCCTTGGTGCGGGCCGTGACGTTCAGGCGCTTCGAGTTCTTGTTGTGGGCAACGGTGATGGTGGTGTCGGCCTTCAGGGTAATCTCGCGCTGATAGCTGTTCTTGGGCTTGGGCTGCTTATCATCCGTAGCAGATTTCTTTCTGGGAGCGCGACGCGACGAAGAAGAGCCCTTGAAGCGATCATTGGCTTTCTTCAGGAAGGGGAAGTGATTGTAGAAGGTCTCCATGTTGAAGGCGCCGTTGATATTCAGGTTACGGTTAGAGTTGATGACATTGCCCAGGCTGCTGCCATCGTTGCGCTTCGTGCCACGTACCCATGTATAGCGGCTGTTATACGAGGCATCGGCATTCACCCAGTCCAGAATCGGCAGTTTGTTCAGCGGCAGCTGGTAGCTGGCTGTCACCTGCTGCTGGTAGTCGAGCGGCGTTCCGAGATTCTTGATACTTGTCCACACAGAGTCTTTCCAAGCCGAATAGCGATCGGGATAGAGGTCTTTGTTCACAGGGGTGTAGGGTTCTTCGATCTCCGCATGGGTAGCCGACTGGAAGTTGAAGTGCAGATTCTTGGTAAAGTCCCAACGGAGGGAGAAGTCGCGGTTCCAGAGGAACTGCTCGTTGAAAGTCAGGGGCAGGCGCTGGTTCTCCATATTCTCCAGATCGCGCTCCTGCAGCTCGTAGTAAGAACGCGAGATCTCCGAGTTGAAGGCGATGCTCTGGGGCAGATAGTTCAGTCCGATGGCCTTGGGGAAGTTGAGCCACTTCGACTTGCCCTTGATTTTCTTGAAGGGCTCCCAGGTCTTATAGACAGGTGAATAGCTGTAGTTCAGGGCACCTCGCCACTGGTCATCCTTCTCATAGACGGTGGTCTTACCCGAGGTGTAACGATGGGCATGACTATAGCTAAACGCAAAGTTGGCAGGATCGTAGGGCATGGGGTGGCGCTTGGTCTTCAGTCCCCAGCGCAGATTGGAGATGGCGAAGTTGGAGTTGGTGGTGCGCGTGACGGCGATGCTCTCGATACTGTCGCGCTCACGCTTGTCGGTAGTGGCGTCGAGGGCGTCTTTCAGCCGCATATCCGAGTCGAGGGGATTATAGCGCGGGCGCACTTCCTCTTTCGTCAGAGAGTAATAGAGCGGCGCACTGACCTTCGCCTTGTCGGGGAAGAACTTACCGAGTTCGAGCGAGGTGGTTACGCTGTACTGTTTCTCCGTATCCGTAGAGCGCTGCATCACACCTTCCTCCAGTCCGCCGAAGCCGTCGCTGACATAGCGGCCCGTCAGATTGACGGTTCCGAAGTCGGAAAGCTGCACGTTCATCGTGCCAGATGCAGCCCAGCCTCCTTCGTTGTTGGTGTCGAGCATACGGAGTTCGTTCACCCATACCTCGCCCGACTTCACCTCGCCCGAGATATTGCGTACACCAATCATCATCACCTTCACCTCGCCCAGCGTAGGATTACCGAGTATGCTCACCTTGTTGCCAGGATGATCAGGGTCGTAGCCCGTATACAGCTGGTTATAGCCGGCACCGCCCTGCGACTTCGAGAGGTTGCGCTGCTTCTTTATTTCTGTGAACACATCGAGGCTGATATTGAGCATGTTGGCTTCTGGCCACACCTGCTGACGATCGGCGGTAGAGTATTTGTTGTAGTCGCTCCTGTCGGGTGTCAGCTGCAAGGGGATCTCATACTCATAGTAGTTGTTCTTATAGTCGCTTCCCAGGCGGATGAAGACGGCTAACTGGTTATCCCTCAGGTTGGTAGCGTCGGGTTCAAGATGGTTGGCATGGGCGAACATCTGCATCCGCTTATACTGACGCAGATCAAGCGTCGTCTTACGATAAACGGCCTTCGACTCGTTGTGCTGCAGATCCCTCACCACCATCTGGAGCGCCTGCTCATTATTCTCTACGAGCTGGGGCTGCGAGGGGTCGGTGGCGCGACTGATACCTGGGGGCAATACGTAGTTCACAGGCGTCTTGTCGTTGTTCTCCTCGATATTCACGGCGCTCACCTCCATCGTGCCGCTTTCTGCCGAAGAGGTTTCCAGACTGTGCTTATACATGCGCCACTCACCACGCACGAGGTTCAGACTGCCAAAACGCAGCACGATGGGCTTCTGGAAACCCGTCATGAACATACGCATGAAACGGATGCTGGTGAAGTCGTTGATGCTGCCCTCCTTATGCTCGTACTCGATAAGGGGGATACGGAACTGATACCAGTTCACACTCGTGGTGTCGCCATTACGCAGTTTCACGCTGCTGGTACGCATATCGGAGATGAAGCAGTCGTCGGGGGCCGAGCCGTGACGAAAGGCTTCGAGGATCTCAGGACTGATGCGCACCTTGTACTGGTAATAGCGCTCAAACTCGTTGAGGGTATAGTCGCCATTGATGTCTTCCACATCGGGGCCGCTCTTGTAACTGGTGTCGTAGGATTCCCGCTGGTTGTCCGTATCAGGCGAGTTGCCCTGGGGGTTGTTGATCAGTTTGTAACGGTCGAGAATGCTCTTTTGCTCGTTATCGTAATCCGTACCGCGGAAATAGTGATAGTCATCGCCAGCAGGGTCGTTGCGCCACGACTGGATGACGCTGTCGTTGGTCACGATGCCTGTACCGATCACAGCATCCATCCACTCCTTATAGGCACCAAAGTCGCGCTCCTCGGTATCCGTCAGACCATTCAGACCCACATCCTGCAACTCGCGCGAGCCGCTCGTCGTGGCAAAGGCGTAGGTCTGCGTGGCCTGTACGGGAATCTTACCCCACTGGGTGGTGACAAACGAGCCCGTGCCGTCGACGGGCATGCCGCTCTCATAGAACTTCTTACCGTCGCGGAGGACATCCTCGCTCACCTCGCCCAGATTGATGTAGAGGTCGCCGCTATAGTCGGAAGCCGTACCTTCCTGGCGGGTATAGATAAAGGGATCGAGCATCCAGAACTCGATATACTCGATGTTGGCCTGCTCGAAGTCGGTGGTTTCCAGCCTGCGCATCATGCCGCCCCACTTTGTCTCGGGCTGTCGCAGGGTGCCGTCGCTGTTGAAGTCGCGTGTCAGATTGTAAGGGCCACGCTCCTGCGGGTAATATGCCAGGTTCAGCACGGCAAGCGTTGAGGTCGCCCCGTTGTAGGTGCTTTGGTCACGGTTAGGATACAGTTCCTTCACATAGACCTCACGCACGTAGTGGTTCGACAACTGATCCAGGTCGCTCTTGATATGGCTCGGGGTCAGCGTAGAGGATCGGCGGGTGAAGATGGGGTCAACAGTGTACCATGCCAGTCGTGCTCTGTTGTAACTACTCGTCACACCTGTCTTATCGGCTGCCTCATCCAGTGTGGCAGGCACACTCGAGAGCGTCCACGACTTCGGATCGCTCACGTCGATATAGTTCTTCGAGTTCTCAAAGTCGTCGATATACGAGGCATTGTCCTGTGTGCCGCTGGCAGTGCCTGCGATCAGTTGGGCAAACTCTCCTGTGAAGGTGATATGCGAAGGCTCCTTCACATGCAGGAAAGGAATTTTGTTGAGCACGTTGGTGAGCCATTGCGACTCCTGCTTCCAGTTCACGTTCAGTCCCCATAATGTATTGCTCAACGGCTCGGAGCCCATGGTGACCTTCGAGGTCAGTGCCTGCTCGGAGAGGTGCATCAGCGTTCCGCCGAGCTGGAAGTTCTTCGAGAAGTCGTATTCCCAGTTCACGCCCATCATCGTCTTACGCTGCATGCCGTAGTCGGTATTCGACTCCAGCGACACGTTGACGTTCGTGCCTGCATCGATGATGCTCTGGTTCAGGATGGTCACCTCGCCAGCCGAATAGTCCACCGAATAGTCGGAGCCTTCCGTAAGCGTCACGCCGCCAGCCGTCACGACGACAGAGCCTTGGGGCACATTATAGGCACCCAGCGAGATGACATTGGCCGAAGTGCCCTTATACTGGCCCGTCATCATATACTTATCCTTCTCCGCGTTCTGCTTGGCCTCTGTCTTGGTCGCTCTATACAAGTCGTCGAACACGTATTTCTCGGCATCCGACTCCGTGAGGCCGTTCTTGATCAGTTGCGCCTTGAGATAACTGCCAAAGGGTTCTGCTGCTGGGAGGAACACACGGCCGCCACTCACGGTATAGCCCTCGATAAAGTCGAAGTAGCCATTGGGATTCGTCTTGTTGTTATTGTCCAGACGGTCACAGCCCAACAGCTTCAACAGGGTCTTATCCTTCACCCGCTGGTCGGGGATATAAGTCAGATATACACCTGACGTGTCACTCTGGAACTTGATGTCGAGACGGAACTTGGTCTTCTCCACCGTCGAGGCGAGATAATACACGTTCTTCATCATCAGGTCCCAGTTGCCTTGCGTGGGATTGTTCGATGTATTCTTCAGCGACTTCACGAACAGCGCCTGAGAGGTATCCGTCAGATCGCTGGCAAACTCACCCACCTGGTAGGTCACACCGCCCGAAGTAAACTCATAGGCGATGGCCAGCACCTGATCCGTCTGCAAGCCTGTCTTCAGCGACACGTAGCCTAGTGCCTTGTTCACGGTATATTCCGAGGGAGACAGCAGTCGGGCACTCGCCAGTTTCTCGTAGTCTGCCCCCACCTCGAATCCGGGGATAGCTGCCAGAATGGATGCCGCCTGATCAATGTCGCGCGCACCGGCATAGCTGCTCACCAGTTCGCCATACTCGCTGTTGGCAGCGTTACCTGGCACTTGTTGGTGCGACAGCTGCCAGTATGAATTCATCACCTTCGTGTTTTCACCCAGGTCTGCCAGCGCAATGAGGTTACGGCTGTTGGCGGTTGTTCCCGTCTTATTGGTCACCCAGATTTCCACACGGTTGATCTCGATGCCCGTCACGAGGTCGGGCAATGTCGCCATCGAAGCGTCATACCGCTCGCGGAAATAGTGGGAGAGGAAGAAGTGACGGTTCTCTTCGTAGTCGGCCACATCCATTTCAAAGGGCGTGGTCTGGGTGCCGCCCTTGGAAGATACACTCTTCGTCGAGGATTTCTTCTGCGACAATACCGTCTGCAATTTCAGCTTACCAAACTGCATATCGGTACGGATACCGAAAAGGCTACTGGCTCCCTTCACGAGCGAGTTGTTCGAGGGGAAACTCACGTTACCGGCCTCCACGAGTTTGATAATCTCGTCTTCCTTGCCCTCGTATTTCAGTTTCAGGTTCTGGGTATCAAAGTCAAAGGTAGCATCGGTGTTGTAGTTCAGGTTCATGTTTACCTTGTCACCCACCCTACCGTTCACGTTCAGGTTGATCTTCTCGTCGAAGTCGAAGGCTGTGGTCTTACGGTTGCGAATAGGCAGCGAGGGGTTGTCGATGTTCTTCATCGTCACACCTAGTTTCAGCTCTGCTGTTCCCTGTGTCTTGATGCGCACACCGCCAGGGCCGAATATCTTCTCGGCAGGTCCCAGGTCGAAGTGCATATCGGCAAACGAGAACTTGTCCTCGCCCTTGTTCTCAACGTTCTCCACGTTCTTCTGGCGGAAGAAGTCGCGCAGCGCCCGTTTCTCCACCCACTGGCGATACTCCTCGGGCGTCATCAGCACAGGGGCATTCAGGTAAGAGTCGCCGATCTTCGTGCCGACATAGTACACATTGGCCGAATCGTCATACTCCACCGTCTGGCGGATATTCTCGGGGTGCCGCAGGTCGATGGCCGACGAGTCCAGATCCTCCACCATGATGGGGGCTGTGCGCTGTATGCGGAAGCGCGCGTGCAAAAGAGAGTCGGGGATCGATTCGGACAGACTGGTATCAAACGGGAAGATAGAATCATTCCCGACCACCTGCTGTTTCGTAGGCACGCCTCGCAGCGCCTGCACGCCCGCGCACACGACCAATAGCCCCAACAGTATGATGATTACACGCTTCATTTATCAGTATTCCAGTACTCCTCTCCTCGTTTGTCAGGAGGAAAGTACCAGGCTCACGGAGATGATTATTTAATTTGCTTCAACGCCAGCTTCACCACGGTCTCAACTGGTGCATCCGGCTGTTGCTGAAGAATCTGAAGCACCACCTTCTGACTCGGTGCCGGGGCAAAGCCCAGCATCGTCAATGCGGATACAGCCTCGTCCTTTACGGCATTATTCACTGGTACAACGATACTGCCACCCGCCGGTATCTCGTCGGCGATACCCAGCGCCACGATCTTGTCTCTCAGGTCGACGATGATACGCTGCGCCGTCATTTTTCCGATGCCCTTCACGTTCTGGATCAGCCGTGCATTGCCCGTAGAGATGGCGCTGCACAGCTCTGCGACGCTCATGCCCGAAAGCATCATCCGCGCCGTGTTGGCTCCGACACCGTTCACGGTGATCAGCAGCAGGAACATCTCGCGCTCCTTCTTGTTCAGAAAGCCGAAGAGCACGTGGGCGTCCTCCCTGATGGCTTCGTACACATAGAGCTTCACCTCCTTCTTGCCCTGGATGGCACTAAACGTGTTCAACGAAATGTTCAACCCATAGCCGATGCCCGCCACTTCTATCGTCGCAAAGGCTGGCGACAAGTCTGTCAGTTCTCCCTTTATATAGTCTATCATAATTGCGTTTACTGATTACTACACAACCATATAAACGCAATAATCCTCGCATTTATTGTGTATGCGGGGATTTCTTTTGCAGGTTTTGGTCTTACCTCGTCTCTGGTTGAAGATTTCTTCTTATCAAGAATACCAGATCGACGGCGTTCTTTCGGTTGTTGAACTTTCGGCACGCTTCGTGTCGACACGTTTCTCAAATTGGTTCTGTTCGTTTTTAGTTGACATAAGCATTCCTCCCTGACTGTTTGTACACCGCAAATATAGTTAATAATCCGATACGTTGTTCAAATCTATTAGATTTAAGGCGATTATTTAACATTCTTTACACTAGAATGTATTTACATTCACTATTTATCCGAAAATGAGAGACAGCACCACCTTTACTGACGAATCGGCAGAACGAGCCGACAATCTGTCAGCAACCATAAACTCGGCATAAGAATTGAATTGGGGTTTTTGAGAATAAATGCGAAATTTAAAATTATAGGAGGATTAAATATGACACTAGACAAATTCACAATCAAAGCACAGGAAGCCATTCAGCAGGCCGTGAATACTGCCCAGCTGAACGGTCAGCAGGTCATCGAACCTGTCCATATCCTGAAAGGAGTATTGGAGAAGGCGAAGGACGTTACGACCTTCATCTTCCAGAAACTCGGCGTGAACGCCCAGCAGATCGAACTGCTCGTGGATCAGGAAATCAAGCACCTGCCTCGCGTACAGGGTGGACAGCCGTATCTCTCTAATGACAGTAACAATGTACTCGTACACGCACAAGACATCGCCTCGAAGGCCGGCGACGAGTTTGTCGCCTGTGAGCCCGTATTGCAGGCGCTGCTCTCCGTCAACTCCACCGCCTCGCGCATCATGAAGGATGCCGGCTGCACGGAGAAGGAGATGCAGAAAGCCATTCAGGAACTGCGCCAAGGACAGAAGGTACAATCGCAGAGTGCCGACGACAACTACCAGTCGCTGGAGAAATATGCCAAGAACCTCGTCGATCTCGCCCGCAAGGGTAAGCTCGACCCCGTAATCGGCCGCGACGACGAGATCCGACGCCTGTTGCAGATCCTTTCCCGCCGCACGAAGAACAACCCGATCCTG
The DNA here is from genome assembly GCA_900314995.1 of uncultured Prevotella sp. Taxonomy (GTDB): domain Bacteria; phylum Bacteroidota; class Bacteroidia; order Bacteroidales; family Bacteroidaceae; genus Prevotella. The sequence continues at coordinate 30,549 of OMXK01000035.1, read as the reverse complement.
ATCGGCGAACCTGGTACGGGTAAGACCGCCATCGTCGAAGGTCTAGCGGGCCGTATCGTGCGCGGCGACGTGCCTGAGAACCTGAAGGACAAGCAGCTCTATTCGCTCGACATGGGTGCGCTGGTGGCTGGCGCGAAGTACAAGGGCGAGTTCGAGGAACGACTGAAGAGCGTCATCAACGAGGTGACGAAGGCCGAAGGCCGCATCATCCTCTTCATCGACGAAATCCACACGCTGGTAGGCGCTGGCGGCGGTGAGGGAGCGATGGATGCCGCCAACATCCTGAAACCTGCCCTCGCCCGTGGCGAACTGCGAGCCATCGGTGCCACGACGCTCAACGAATACCAGAAGTATTTCGAGAAGGACAAGGCCCTCGAACGCCGATTCCAGACGGTGATGGTCGACGAGCCAGATGAACTCTCGGCCATCTCGATCCTGCGAGGACTGAAGGAGCGCTACGAGAACCATCACAAGGTGCGTATCCAGGACGATGCCTGTATCGCTGCCGTACAACTCTCCGAGCGCTATATCAGCGAACGGTTCCTGCCTGACAAGGCCATCGACCTGATGGACGAGGCTGCCGCCAAACTGCGTATGGAGCGCGACTCGGTGCCTGAGGAACTCGATGAGATCACCCGCCGTTTGGCTCAGCTCGAGATCGAGCGCGAGGCCATCAAGCGAGAGGGCGACGAGCCCAAGATTGCCCAGCTCGACAAGGAGATTGCCGAACTCCGCGAACAGGAGACGCAGTTCCGCGCCAAGTGGGAAAGCGAGCGCCAGCTGGTGAACAGGATCCAGCAGGACAAGCAGGAGATGGAGAACCTGAAATATGAGGCTGAGCGTGCAGAGCGCGAGGGCGACTACGGCAAGGTGGCCGAGATCCGCTATTCGAAGCTGAAGATGCTCGACGATGACATCAAGCGTATCCAGGCACAGCTGGCCGACGCACAGAACGGCAATTCGCTGGTGCGTGAGGAAGTGACCGCCGACGATATCGCCGAGGTGGTATCCCGCTGGACAGGCATCCCCGTCACCCGCATGATGCAGAGCGAGCGCGAAAAGCTGCTCCATCTGGAAGAAGAGCTCCACAAGCGCGTGATCGGTCAGGAAGAGGCCATCACCGCCGTCTCCGATGCCGTGCGCCGCTCGCGTGCCGGACTGCAGGATCCCAAGCGCCCTATCGCCTCGTTCATCTTCCTCGGCACAACGGGTGTCGGCAAGACCGAACTCGCCAAGACGCTCGCCGAGTATCTGTTCAACGACGAGACCATGATGACGCGTATCGATATGTCGGAGTATCAGGAGAAGCATACCGTCAGCCGACTCATCGGCGCACCTCCGGGCTACGTAGGCTACGACGAGGGTGGACAGCTCACTGAGGCCGTGCGACGCAAGCCTTATTCCGTCGTGCTCTTCGACGAGATCGAGAAAGCCCATCCCGACGTGTTCAACATCCTTCTGCAGGTATTGGACGACGGACGACTGACGGACAACAAGGGGCGTACGGCCAACTTCAAGAACACCATCATCATCATGACCTCCAACGCCACGCGAGAGCAGCTGCGCACCACGATGCGCCCGGAGTTCCTCAACCGTATCGACGAGATCATCACCTTCACGCCGCTCACCAAGGAACAGATTGCCGACGTGGTTCGCCTGCAGATGAAGAAGGTCGCCGACATGCTCGAGCCGCAGGGCATCCGCCTGGAGTGCACGCCGCAGGCCATCGCCTACCTCGCCGAGGAAGGCTACGATCCCGACTTCGGAGCCCGTCCCGTGAAGCGAGCCATCCAGCAGTTCGTGCTCAACGATCTCTCGAAGAAGATTCTCGCCGACGAGGTCGACCGCACAAAGCCTATCGTCATCGACGACTTCGGCGACGGTCTCGTCTTCCGCAACTAATCCAAAATGTCACACTCGGGACAATCCCTTGTGTGACATTTTTCATATCCGCCAATCCCTATATTCGCAAATCGCAAATGTAGCAGTGTAGCGGCGTAGCGCGACGCATTGTCTGTCTATCTTTCCAGCCTTTGGTTGAGCAGATCGCAAAGCTGTTGCCCCTTCATCTCCAGACCATTGGCGTAGATCTCATACGGTTTGCCTGGATGAAGGTTCTCCGGGTATCTGACGCGAGACTTCCTACTGTCGAGGATCTCATCCTCCGGCTTCCAGAGCTCAGTACCTTGTTTGTATCTCACGCCGATCACATCCTGCCCGTTATAACGTGTCGGGTAGAAAGACTCCACATCGTTGAAAAGCACTGACCACGGCTCTGACGTATTCACCTTGACTGCGCTGTCGTAGACGATCAGTCTGGGTTTTCTCCAGATCCGTTTCAGGATGTTGATGACAACAAAGAAGCCGAACATGCCTAACAGGATCATTCCGCTATACTCATATCCGCTTTTCAGAATGGCATAGACAGCCCAGATGCAAATCGTAAGGCTCCATGCCAGGTCAGTGTCGGATTTCCAGTAGGATTCATACACTTTGATCGTTTCCATATCTTTTTCCATAATGCTGTGACTTTATTAGTTTACTCATCTCTGTATTCCAGAATATCGCCAGGCTGACATCCCAGTTCCCGACAGATGGCCTCAAGGGTGGTGAAGCGCACGGCCTTGGCCTTTCCCGTCTTCAGGATGGAGAGGTTAGCCAGCGTGAGCCCCACTCGTTCAGCCAGTTCGCTGAGCGACATCTTCCGCTTGGCCATCTCGACGTCCAGATTTACTATGATTCTTCCCATCGCCCGTCAGATAGTTAAGTCCTGCTCTTCCTTCAGTTTCAACCCGATGACAAACACTTCGGCCGTAATCAGGCAGAACACGCTGAAGATAAAATCGTCCATCGTTTCGTTGTAGATCTTTTCAGCAGAGACATGATTAAACAAGTCGTAGACGAAGATGATGGCGGTAGAGGCCAGCATGCCCCACCCCGTCCAGCGCAGCAAGGGGACATTATCCCAGACGAACACCCTGTCGCGATTGACATTCAGTATAAACCGTACAAAGGCGATAAGCGCGCGTATAATAAGGAATATGGCGGCGAGTCCTATCATCATCTCTAGAAACCCGCCCCAAAAGGATGGCATGCCAGTAGCCTGTCTGCCGTCTTCCCAGCCTTGCCTGAAGGCTGCGGCATTCTCTCCGAAGCTCATGACGTTGCCGATAATCACCTGTGCCGCCTTCAGTACCAGCATCAGCACACAGAACACATTCAGTTTCTTTTTCATAACCTTTATCGTTTAATTTATGATATTTATCGAATTTCGATATGCAAAAGTATATCTTTTCTTTCAACCCACCAAATAAATTCGATAAAATTTTATTGAAATACGATAAATTAACTTTCTATAACATATCTTCATTGACGCAATAAAGGCCCGTGCACGAGGTGGTGGTGACAGCCGCGCTACACCGCTACACTGCTACATTTGCACTTTTTTTCTCTCATTATTGCCGTGATTGGCATTTTTTTTATAAATTTGCAACGGCAATCAATTCTTGACAATGTATCAACTTTAGAACTCAATTCATATCCGATATGAAAATAAGACAAATCATCGCCGTCGCGCTGCTCTTTGCGGCAGGCGGGGCACAAGGACAATTACCGCAGGACATCAATGTGGATCTGCCTGAGATGTATAAGGAAATAGACGAGGCCATCGGCAACTCGCCACAATACATCGCCGACTACAGGGCGAAGCTCAGAAAGGTGGAAGGGGATCTCGGCCAAGCGACCAACGACGAGCAGCGGCTGATGCTGCTGATGCAGTTGAGCGACATGTACGAATCGTTCAATGCAGACTCGACACTGTCGTATACCCGGCGCAGCATGAAGGTGGCCCATGCGCTGGGGATGGAGGATGCGGCAGAAGACTGTCAGGCTCGCATAGCCTACCTGTGTGCATTCCTCGGCTCGCAGACTGAAGCGCTTACCATCCTCAAGAATATCGACAAGTCGAAACTGTCAAAGAAGGGACTGATTTCGTATTATCGGGCCTATACGCTGTCATACAACTACATGAGCATCTACTGCAAGACGCCAGCCATGCGCGAAGAGTCAACGCAGCAGTACCGGCTGTATATGGACAGTCTGCTCAATGCGGTTCCACCAGAGTCGGAGCTGTATTTCCGCCATCGCGAGCCGATGCTCGTGGAAGAGGGAAAGCTCGACGAGGCCCTGAAGATGAACGACAAACGGCTCAATCTGGCGGAGGCAGACTCGCACGACGATGCCATCATCGCCTACAACAGATTTACTATCTACCAGAAGAAGGGAGATATGGAAATGGCCAAATACTGGCTGTGCCGCTCGGCGCTGGCCGATGTGTGCAATGCGGTGATGGACCAGACATCGCTGATGTCGCTGGCAGAACTGCTGAACAGCGAGGGCGACACGGAGCGCGCCAACCGCTATATCGCCTTCACATGGGAGTGCAACCGCCGCTATAGTCCCAACATGCGTTCCTGGCAGATGGCGCCATTGTTCTCGGCCATTGAGCAAAACTACGAGACGCTGTTCGACATGAAGGGCAGGCTCCTGACGATATGGGCCGTGATAGCCACCATCCTGCTCATCGTGCTTGCCGTCTACCTTGTGACCATCAACAAAGAGCGCAAACAGCTGAAGAATACCCACAAGGGACTGAAGGAGTCGAACGAGCAGTTGGAGCAGACCAACCACAAGCTGGAATGGACGCACAAGAAGGTGATGACCAACAACACGGAGCTGATTGCCCTCAACAAGAAACTGGAAGAAGAGATAGAAGCACTGAAGAAAAAATGCGGCGGTTAGAACCGTCGCATTTTCTGAGTGGTGCCATCGGCATAGCGCACGATGTAGATGCCTGCCTTGTCGGGCTGAGCCTTCAGCTGGCGACCGCTGACGTCGTACCAGGCTACAGGACGGCTGTCGGTCTTCTCGGGCGCTGAGATGGCAGTACCGTAACTCGGCACGTCGGCCAGATCGACGATAGTGATGCCCATATTGTTGGGATCAACATTCACCCTATTCTTTTTCCACACCTCGAGGTCGTAGTTGATGTGCCAGGCAATCAAACCGTGGGAAGGCAGGAACTTGTCCCACGACTCCTTGACACGGTTCTCTACGAGATAGTAGTTGGTGGAGCCCTCAAACTGCTCGATGATGGCGGCATCAGGGTGGAGATGGAGAGGTTGGAGTTCGCCTACATCGGCCACGCTGCCCACACGCTTAGGCTCAAGCCAGCCGCAGAAGAAGCGCTCGAACGACGAATAGCCGGCAGGATACCAGCTGTCGCCGTTATAGTTACCCGCATCCATCACGTCAAACTGCCCTGGCGTCTCAGTCTTACCCGTATATTCGACATCGTAGATATCAGGAAGTCCGAGGCAGTGGCTGAACTCATGGCAGATGGTGCCGATGCCATTGATGCGGTCTCTTGAATCCAGTTCATTACCGCAGGCATAGGTATCGATGTTCAAGCCTTGCAAGGTGAGCGGCGAACCTGTATTGCCCGAGATGCTTGACTCATGAGGCCAGATGAGATCGGTATCATCATAGGTGGCTTCACCATGACCGGCATAGACGATGTAGACCTGATCGACCTCGCCGTCTTCATCCCAGTCGTAATCCTTGAAGTTTACCTCACCATCGGCAGCCTTGCAGGCCTCAATGATCAGTTCGTAAGGACGATCATCGAACGACACATCGCCATAGTCAACATTGCGACCGTAATAAGCATACTTGTTCTTGGCGGTATAGGGGCCCTTCACATCGAAATCGATGGCGAACTTGCCATAGCTCTGGGCTACGAAATAGTCGCGGATACTACCATTGACGAGCACGCCGTTCACGGCCTTGAGATTCTCCTTGTTGGCCACATCGTTCCACATCTCGTGGACATCGAAAGTTTTGCCGTTCTTGTTCTTGTTGACAAACTTGAGGTTGGGGAACTCCATCAGGATAATCAGTCCGCGTTTTGAGCCGACATATTGCTTCGGTGTACCCAAATCAGCCCGAGTAGCATGACGGGCTACACCATTAGGATAGAAGCCCTTGGCACAAGGTATGCGCTGGGCATGGGTTGCTGCCGACATCAGCAGCAGCATGGAAATGATAATGGTCTGTTTCATATTATGGTTTATATACTTTATTTACGCTCTTACCCTTCCTGACGATGTAGATGCCCTTCGACTGAGGCAAGCAGGGCAGGCGTCGCCCTTGCAGGTCGAACCAAACCTCCTCGTCCTCAATTTCACGGACAGTCACGCTATGATCGATGGCCGTCTCCTCTTTCATGAAATCGAAGGATATGCGCCCTTCGGCATCCATGGTGATGTTAGTAATGGGCTTGTCGAATTGCATGGCGGGAATAGAGGCTTTCGTCAGATGGTTGTTGAGGGAGTCGCCCACGATGTAGGGATAGGCAGACAGACTGAGATAGTTGCTGTGACCGTCAGTCGTGAAGTGGTTATCGCTTCCGAAGAAAGCCTCGCTCTCGCGATAGTTACGGTTATCAGCATATATGAGCCGTATCCTTGAAGACGATGCGCTATTCGGGAAGAGGTCGCCTTTCGTGTAGCCGGTCACATGCGTCACCAGCAGGCCGTTGCCTGGCACATAGAAGTCGTAGCCCCGCTGCTGGCGGTTCTCCAGAATGTAATACTCTTCCGAATTGTCATCGTTGCGGATGACATAAGCCACAGGCTCGTCATCCCAAGCAGGCATATCGGAGATTGTGGCAGGAGCTGTGAGTTCCTTAAAGTCGTACCAGTCACATATCCACCGCTCAAGGGCAGAATAGTTGGGCGGCGAGAAACCGTTGTGGATATAATTGCCGCCATCCATCAGATCCCATTCGTCGAAGTAGGAATAAACGGCAGAATTGGATATGGGATATAGATCAGGCAATCCCATACAGTGTGAGAACTCATGGAGGAACGTGCCGTAGCCGTCGAGATCTTTCTTGTTCCGAAGTTCGCTGACACAGGCATACTGGGTAAGCTCCATGCCATCCAATTCTTTCCACGTGAGATAATTCTTATGCGGCCAGATGTTTTCAGGCAAACCGCCTCTGTTCTCACCAGGGCCGGCAAAGACCACCATGACCACATCGACGATGGAGTCGCCGCTCCAGCTGTAAGGCGCAAAGTCTATATTCGCAGCCACACAGGCGTCATAGACCATTCCTTCCGCATTGGTGTCTTCACCAGCCTTTCCAGCCCTGTTCTTACCATAATAGCGCACAGTCTCAGGCAGCATGACAGGCCCTATGACATCGAATACGGGCTCGAACAATCCCCCACTCTGCTTCTTGAAATAGTCGGCCACACAGCCGGCTGCGCCATGCTCTGAATAGCCTTCCTGATTAAGGAGGGCATCCCAGTAGGCCTTGATCTCGTTATCGGGGACCGAGAAGCCCTGATTATTGAAAGCCGCCAGAATCACCGGGATACGTACGCGGCCTGTGGTCTTCGACACACGGACACCATGATAGTCAGAACCGCCACGGGTGCCGGAAGTCAGCAAACTACGGTCGCAGGGGATACGCTTCTGGGCACTGGCAGACAGTACTGCCAGCACCACAAAAGCGGCTATCGTCAGGAATCGCTTCATTTAGCAGCAGGACACCAGGGTTTCAGGGTCTTGAAGAAGTCGTTGCCCTTGTCGTCGACGAGGATGAATGCGGGGAAGTCTTCTACGTCGATCTTCCATACTGCCTCCATGCCGAGCTCGGGATACTCCACGCACTCGATGCTCTTGATGCAGCTCTGAGAGAGGACGGCAGCCACGCCGCCGATGGAACCCAGATAGAAGCCGCCGTACTTCTTACAAGCCTCTGTTACAACGTCTGAACGGTTACCCTTGGCAATCATTACGAGCGATGCACCATTAGACTGGAACTCGTCAACGTACGGATCCATACGGTTGGCCGTGGTCGGACCCATCGAACCACAAGGATAACCCTCTGGCGTCTTGGCAGGTCCGGCATAGAGCACAGGATACTTCTTGAAGTAGTCGGGCAATCCCTCGCCGGCATCCAGACGGGCCTTCAGCTTGGCGTGAGCGATATCACGGGCTACGATGATCGTACCCTTCAAGTTGACGCGAGTAGAGACGGGATACTTGGAGAGTTCGGCACGCACGGCATCGATACCCTCGTTGAGGTCGATGACGATGGTGTTCTGTCCCTCGCCAGCCTTTGCATACTCTGCAGGAATCAGTTCGGAGGGGTTGGCATCCATCTTCTCGAGCCAGATACCGTCGGCATTGATCTTGGCCTTGATGTTACGGTCGGCAGAGCAGCTGACACCCATACCTATCGGGCAGCTGGCACCATGACGAGGCAGACGAACCACACGGATATCGTGAGCCAGATACTTACCGCCAAACTGTGCGCCGAGGCCAATCTTATGGGCCTCCTTCAGGAGCTTCTGCTCGAGGTCTACATCGCGGAAGGCACGACCTGTCTCGTCACCTGTCGTAGGCAGGCCATCGTAGTATTTGATGGAAGCCAGCTTCACGGTGAGCAGGTTCTTCTCGGCCGATGTGCCACCGATCACGAAGGCGATGTGGTAAGGCGGACAAGCAGCTGTACCCAGCGACTTCATCTTCTCTACGAGGAACGGAATGAGCGTGCCCTCGTTCTGGATGGTAGCCTTGGTCATCGGATAGAAGTAGGTCTTGTTGGCAGAGCCACCGCCCTTTGCCACCATCACGAACTTATACTCGGCACCCTCGGTAGCCTCGATATCAATCTGTGCAGGCAGGTTGCAACGGGTATTCACCTCATCGTACATGTTCAGCGGCGCGTTCTGCGAGTAGCGCAGGTTATCCTGCGTGAAGGTGTTAAACACGCCCAGGCTCAGAGCCTCTTCATCTTCGAAGCCTGTCCAGATCTGCTGACCCTTCTCACCGTGGATGATGGCCGTGCCTGTGTCCTGACAGAATGGCAGGATACCACGGGCAGCCACCTCTGCATTGCGCAGGAACTGCAGGGCTACATACTTATCGTTCTCGCTGGCTTCAGGATCATTCAGGATCTGAGCTACCTGGAGGTTATGCTCGCGGCGCAGCATGAACTCCACATCGTGGAAAGCCTGCTGGGCAAGAAGCGTCAGAGCCTCTTTCGACACCTTTACGATCTGCTTGCCTTCAAACTCGGCGGTGGTTACGCCGTCCTTCGTCAAAAGGCGATACTCTGTCTTGTCTTCGCCCACCTGAAACATCGGGGCATACTTGAAATCTACGTTTTTAGCCATAATTGTATTTGTTTAATGAATGATTATTTAATATCCGAAAATCTCTTCTGTAGTCAGGCGGCGGATGGGGCCGATCTTGCCGAGGGCCTCCATGTCGAGTTCCTTCTCGTCGCCGAGGATGATGTAGCGATAAGCCTTGTTTGCCATCTGTGCTTTCTCGAAGTCGACGATGGTCTGCAGATTGATACCGGGGAGGGCGTTATACACCCGTTCGTTCTGATCGTAGTCGATACCCAGACGCTTCGCCATCAGGTAGGCATTGATGACACCCGACTTCGTGACACGCATGCTGGCGAGTTGCTTGGTCACGGCATCCTTGGCAATCTGGAAGGCCGTCTCGCTGGCGGGCATATCGTTGAGGATGACATGGAACTGGTTCACGGCATCCATCATCTTATCGTTCTGCGTGATGATATATGTCTGGCAGTACTCCTTCTCGTCTTTCTTGGAAGGCGTGATGTAATAAGCCGCAGCACTGTAGGCCAGACCACGGGCCTCGCGCATCTCCTGGAACACGATGCCGTTCATACCGCCACCGTAGTATTCGTTGAAGAGATCCACCACAGCCTCCTGCTCAGGATGCCAGTCGCGGCTCTCGTTGTGATACATCATCAGGTAGATGTTCTTGGCATCGTAAGGCGCAATCCATATCTCGTTGGTCTTGGCCTCCTGACGCACGTAGGGCTTACCCTTGGGCACATCGGCCAGAGCCTGGGGAGTCGGATGGGCCTTACCCAGCACATCAGAGAGCTCCTCGGGCGACAGTTTGCCGTAGTACAGCACCGAGTGCTTCAGATTGGGCAGGTTGGCAATCAGCGAGAGCAACTGCTGGGGATCAGCCTGGCGGAGCTGCGCTTCGCTCATCATGTCGCGCTGCGCGTTGTGCTCACCAAAAGTGGCATAGGAAACCAGACGTGCGAAGTTCGAACGCTGATCGGTCTTGGCATCCTCGCGCGATTTCAGGATCAGGCCTACATACTGGTCGTAGGACTCCTTGTCGGCCTTGGCGTTTCTCACCACGCTTTCGAGCAGTGCCAGCGCCTCAGGCATCTGCGACTGCAGACCGCTGAGCGAGATGTTCAGGTTGTCGGCATGCACGTTGACCGAATAGTTGCAGGCCAGGTTGTAGAACTTCTGCTTCACCTCGGCAGCCGAGAGTTTGTCGCTTCCCACATAGTCGAGATAGCCGGCAGCGATGTCGTAACGGTTGTCGTCCTGCTGGCCGAACTCATAGCGGAACACGATGGTGAAGAGGTCGTTCTCTGTGTTCTGCTTATAGTAAAGGGGCAGTTTGTTCTTAGTCTCTCCGATGACGAGATCCTTCTTGAAATCCACGAACTTCGGATGGATGGGCTCCACCTGCGACTCCTGAATTTCCTTCACGAAGGCACTCATCTGGTCGCGGTTTGCCTGAATCGGGGTGATGGCAGGCTTGTCGATCTTCTTCTGGGTAGAGTCCACGCCCGTCTTCTTATAGATGGTGGCATAGCCTGCGGAGAAGAAACGGTTGGCGAAGGCCACGATCTGCTCCTTGGTCATCTTCGACACACGGTCCAGCTTGCCTATCTTCTGCTCCCAGGTGATGCCGTCGATAAAGGCATTCATAAACTGACGGGCGCGCCACTGGTTGCTCTCGAGTGATCTCTGGTAGTTGAGCTTCATGTTGTTGATCACACTCGGCAGGAGGTCGTCGGAGAAGTTACCCTTCTTCAGGTTCTCGATCTCGGCCAGCATCAGGTCTCTCACCTCCTCGAGCGACTGCTCGGGCTTGGGCTTGCCCATCAGCAGGAAAGAAGAATAGTCCTGCTCGTCTTGCAGACCTGCCTGAGCGCTCAGCACCTTCATCTGCTGGCTCAGATTAATGTCAAAAATGCCAGCCTTGCCATTGTTCAGCATATAGCCAATCACGTCGAGCGTGTCACATTGCAGATCCGAGGCTTTCTTGGCGAGCCAGCCCACCCACACGTTTTCTGCCTGCTGGCCTATGACGACAGTATCCACGGGTGCCGTCAACGGCTTCTGCTCTGGGAACACAGGCTGCGCGACGTCAGCGCCGGGTTTCCAACCACCAAAATATTGGTCGATGATGGCGATGGTCTTGTCCATATCGAAGTCGCCTGCCATACAGATGGCCACATTGTTGGGCACATACCACTTGCGGAAGTAGTTCTTGATATTCGTGATTGAAGGATTCTTCAGATGCTCCTGCGTACCGATCGTGGTCTGTGTGCCATAGGGGTGCGTCGGTGTTAGTTTCTCACCCATGGCCTTCCACAACTTGTCACCATCATCCGTCAGATAGATATTATACTCTTCATACACAGCCTCTAGCTCAGTATGGAAGCCGCGAATCACCATATTCTGGAAACGGTCGCTCTGGATCTTAGCCCAGTTCTCAATCTCGTTGCTGGGAATATCTTCCGTATAGCAGGTTACATCGTTCGAGGTGAAGGCGTTGGTTCCTTCAGCACCGATAGCGGCCATCAGCTTGTCGTACTCGTTGGGGATAAAGTACTGGGCGGCCAACTGCGAGATGCTATCGATCTCATGATATTTCTGCTTGCGGGTTTCAGGGTCCGTCAAGCGGCGATATTCCTCATAACACTGTTCGATTTTGTCGAGCAAGGGAGCTTCGGCAGCCACGTTGTTCGAGCCGAAATGGGTGGTGCCCTTAAACATCAGGTGCTCCAGATAGTGTGCCAGACCGGTGGTCTCGGCAGGATCATTCTTCGAACCTGTACGCACGGCGATATAGGTCTGAATACGCGGACGCTCCGTGTTCACTGAGAGATACACCTTCAGACCGTTGTCGAGGGTATAGATGCGCGTCTGCATCAAGTCACCCGGCACCGTTGCATACTGATAATCCTTTGCATGGATGCTCATCCCGAGCATCATCGCACCAATAGTCAATAATACTTTAGCCTTCATCTGATTTTTCCAAATATTTATACCTTTTTATATTATAAATGCGCTATGATGACGATTTCCTAGTTCTCATAGTCGATCTCGTGGTCGAGTTTCGAGAGGAAATCCTCATACACCTCCAGTTCCACGTCGCCCATCTGGTATTCCTTCTCGGCATCCTTTCTAATCTCGGCAATCCACGCACGGCGAGCCTTGATGTAGTCCTCATGGATCTGAGAAACGTCTTCCTCGGTAATCTCCTCCAGACCGTAATAGTCGAGAATCATCTGATAGGACCACGCCCAGCGGTAGTCGCTATAGTTATCGTTGATCTCCACGAAACGGTCAAGCAGCTGCTGGATATTGTCAATGTCGCCGTTCTTGATATCACGAACCACGCGCAACTCCTCACTCTCTGGCAGGAGCAATCCGCTAAGATCTGTCCAGCGGCCCTTGCCCACAAGACTCTTCGGACGCCCGAAGAAGCCCTCCTTCTGTGCACGCTTCAGCACGGCACCCATATAGATACGCAGCGCGATATCGTAATACTTCAGTCCTTTGCGGAGGGAAGAGGCATTGATCACGTATTCGTGGAAGTTATAGGTCGACACGTTGTCACCCGAGGCTTCGCGCAGGGCCTTCAGCACCTTGATGCCTTCCATGATCTCACCCACGGTGAAGGGCGAGAGCCAGTCGAAGTTGATGATACTCTTACGCGACTGCTTCGAACGCTTGTCGCGCTTCGGCCACTTCTTGATGTCACGATAGAGTCCCACGGTGGTGATGTTACGGCCAGGCACCAGATAGCAGTCCTCGCCATAGGCCATCAGATAGCTGAAGGGCAGATTACGTGTGTCAGGATGGTGCATCAGTTTGCCGAAGCACACGGAGAAAGCACCAATCGTGGCAGGCATCAGCACGTATGAGCCTGAGGCGGTCTTCGTGCCGCGCTCAAGGGTGCCGTAGTGCAGAGGTCCCATCTTGTAGGCGTGATTTGAGAAGTTGGTGTTAGAGCCGGCATTATAGAACGAGAACTCTCCGCCGATGAGCAGCGAGCTCTTATGGTGACTGGCACAGAAGGGACCGCAGAAAGCAGCACAAGCCTCACCATTGGCCATATACGAGTTGGCGAAGAAGAGCGAAGCCTCAGCCGTAAAGCCGTTTGTAATCTGACAAGCCTCACCCACGAAACAATCCTGCATCTTCACGCTGTTGTTGATCGAACAGCCGTCACAGATAATCGAGTTCTCACAGATTACACCTGTGCCGATGAACACGGGCGCATCCATAGACGACATCACCGTACACTCCGACAGACGGGCAGCACCCGAGATCTCGCAGTCACCCTTGATGATAGTGTTGGTAATATCCTTGGCATTAATAATCTTCACATTGTTGCCGATATAGCCGCGATCTGGACGCGACACGCGCAGCTCGTCCTCGATCATCTGCTGCAGGGCTTTCTTCAGCTGCTTGTCGCGGTCGTGCTTCACCATAAAGGCGGCAATCTGACTGTTCAGCTCACGGAAGATGGTCACGTTGCCGTCGCCCATCTCGTTCAGCACAGAGATGGTGGAGCCTTCGCCGAAGGTCGCATCGTCTGTGGTCTCGAGCGTACATATATTAGATATGTAGCAGTCGTTGCCAATGGTATAGTTGTTGATATAGTTGCCCACCTTCTCGATCAGACAGTCGTTGCCGACGGTTACGTTGCGAAGGGTGGCGTCATTGATCCCCGAGTGTTTGGAGAATCCCTTGGTCACCTCAATCATCTTGTTGAAGGCGCCCAGACGGATATCGCCATAGAACATCACGCGGTGGAAGTTGTAGGGAATGAAATTCTCATCCACCATGACGCGCTGCCAGTCCTCTGCCCAGCATACATTGTTCTCCAGAACTTCAATTTCAGTTTGTGTCAGTTGTCTGTAATTACTCATAATCTTGATATAAAAAATCGTTATAGGGATATTTTTGTACGTGTAGTTCGCGCACCCTGCGATACAGAATGTCGCGCAACTCGTCGATATTCTCTTTCTGCTTGGCGGAGATGAAGATACACTCCATGTAGTGCTGGTTCTCACCGCTTCGGGCCATCCACGTCTTCTTCAGATCGTCAAGCGTGTAGTTCTCCTTCGACATGGGCGTCAGGTCGTCTTCATCCTTCTCCACCCACGTATAGGCGTCGATCTTGTTGAACACGAGCATCGCGGGCTTCTCCGAACAGCCCAGTTCCTTCAGCGTCTCCTCCACCACACGAATCTGTTCCTCGAAGTCGGGGTGCGAGATATCCACCACATGCACCAGCATGTCGGCCTCGCGCACCTCGTCGAGGGTGCTCTTGAAACTCTCCACCAGGTCGGAGGGCAACTTGCGGATGAATCCCACGGTGTCAGCCAGCAGGAAGGGCAGATTGTCGATGGTCATCTTCCGCACGGTGGTGTCGAGCGTGGCAAAGAGTTTGTTCTCGGCAAACACCTCGCTCTTGGCCAGCAGGTTCATCATCGTCGATTTGCCCACGTTCGTATAGCCTACGAGGGCCACACGGATCAATCGGCCACGGTTCTTGCGCTGTGTGGTCTTCTGCTTGTCGATCTCCGCCAGCCGCTGTTTCAGCAGGGTGATACGCTGCAGGATGATTCGACGGTCCATCTCCAACTGGGTCTCACCAGGGCCACGCAGTCCCACACTACCCTTTCCGCCACCAGAGCCTGAGCCGCCACCCTGTCGCTCCAGGTGGGTCCAGAGCCGCTGCAGTCGTGGCAGCATATAGCGATGCTGCGCCAGTTCCACCTGTGCCTTGGCCTCGGCAGTCTGGGCGCGCATGGCGAAGATGTCGAGGATGAGCGAAGTCCGGTCGAGGATCTTCACCTGCAGTTCCTTCTCGATATTGCGGATCTGCTTGGCACTGAGCTCATCGTCGAAGATCACCATACCCACAGGCTGGGGAGCGTTCGTCTCGTCCAACAAGCCCTCAGCAAAGAGCTGGGCGTCCTGCTGATCCAGCCAGTCGTCGTAGGCATCCTGGCATTTCTTGATATAGTCCTTGATCTCCTGCAGTTTTCCACTACCCACATAGGTGGTCTGACTCGGACCACCCACCTTCTGGGTAAAGCGCTTCACGGTCACGGCACCAGCCGTATCGGCCAGAAACTCCAGTTCGTCGAGATATTCCTTGGTCTTGGCTTCGTCCTGCTCTTTGGTGATGAGTCCCACCAGTACGGCAGTCTCGGCCTTTGCCTCTGAGATTACAAATTCTTTCATATTGGCTACAAAGTTAATGATTTCTACGCGCGTCAGAAAAAAATCCGTGTTAATCCGTGTTAATCTGTGCCTAAAAAAAAATTTTCCTTGTATTTTTGCATCCAAATTTATTTAAGAACCAAAAACAAAAACATTATGAGAGTAATTATTCAGAGTGACTATCAGAAAATGTCACAGTGGGCTGCAAGCCATGTTATCGAGCGTATCAACGAGTTCAACCCTACACCTGACCACAAGTTCGTGCTGGGTCTTCCTACTGGTTCTTCTCCCGTTGGCATGTACAATGCCCTCGTAGAGGCTAACCGCGCCGGAAAGGTATCGTTCAAGAACGTCATCACCTTCAACATGGACGAGTATGTCGGCCTGCCCGAGACCCACCCTGAGAGCTATCATGCCTTCATGGCCCGTAACCTCTTCGACCACATTGACTGTCCGAAGGAGAATATCCACATCCTCAACGGCAATGCCCCTGACCTCGTCGAGGAGTGCAAGCACTACGAGGAGATGATTGCCGAGGCTGGTGGCATCGACCTCTTCATCGGAGGCATCGGCCCTGATGGTCATATCGCCTTCAACGAGCCCGGCTCATCACTGAGTTCCAAGACCCGTATGAAGACACTGACGACAGACACCCGCATCGCCAACAGCCGTTTCTTCGGCGGCAAGCCCGAGAACGTGCCCGCTCACGCTCTCACCGTCGGCGTCGGCACCGTCATGGCTGCCCGCGAGGTGATGATCCTGGCCAACGGCCATGCCAAGGCACGTGCCCTGCAGGCTGCTGTCGAAGGAGCCGTCAACCACATGTGGACCATCTCTGCCCTCCAGATGCACGAGCATGGTATCATCGTATGCGACGAGGAGGCTGCCGACGAGATCAAGGTGAGCACCTACAAGTACTTTAAGGATATCGAACAAGACCAACTGCTGTAAGCATGAAGAGACGATTCATCCTTTTCACACTACTGACGTCATCAGTCCTGGCTTGGGCTGGTGACGTTAGTGTTTCATCGCCTTCCGACAAGCTGAAGGTGACCGTCAGCGATGCTGGCGGACGATTGTACTACACGGTGGCGCTCGACGGTCAGGAAGTGCTGCAGCCCTCTGCCCTTGGACTCAAGACGTCAGTAGGCGATTTCACCAGAGATCTGTCAATCGTAGATTCCAGGACAGGCGCCGTCGACGAGACCTATCAGATGCGCGGCACCAAGGCTTCTTCTGCCGTTTACAAGGCCAACACCCTGACGCTGAACCTCCGGAACAAGGACGGCCGCACGTTCAGCATGCTCTTCCAGGTCTCCGACAACGATATCGCCTTCCGCTACCTGATTCCCCGTCAGAAGATCGGTCAGATAGAGTACAAACGCGCGCGCATCGTCTCGGAACTCAGCAGTTTCAACTTCCCCGACGGCACGACCACCTTTATCTCGCCGCAGATAGGTCCCGAGACGGGCTGGGAACAGACCAAGCCCTCTTACGAGGAAGGCTACTCGGCTGATGCACCCATGGCGGTAGAGTCGCAGTATGGTCACGGCTACATCTTCCCTGCCCTCTTCCATCTGCCCAACGGCTGGGCACTGGTTTCCGAGACGGGCGTGGGCTCCAACTACTGTGGCGCCCACCTCTCCGACTATCAGGCTGGCATGGGCTACACCGTGGTCTATCCCGACAAGGGCGAGAACAACGGCTTCGGAGCCGACTTCGCCGGCATCCCCCTGCCCGGTGAGACCCCCTGGCGCACCATCACCCTTGGCAACAGCCTGAAGCCCATCGTCGAGACCACCATCAGCTACGATGTCGTCAAGCCGCTCTATGAGCCCTCCTGCGACTATCAGCCTGGCCGCTACACCTGGAGCTGGCTCATCTGGCAGGACACCTCCATCAATTACGACGATCAGGTGAAGTTCATCAATCTCGCCTCGGCCATGGGCTTCGAGTACTGTCTCGTCGACAACTGGTGGGACACGCAGATTGGCCGTGAGCGCATCGCGGAACTCTCCAAGTACGCCCAGTCGAAGGGTGTCCACCTCATGCTCTGGTACAACTCCAACGGTTTCTGGAACGATGCCCCGCAGGGCCCGCGCAACTGTCTGAACACTGCCATTGCCCGCGAACGCGAGATGAAGTGGATGCAGTCAATCGGCATCAAGGGCATCAAGGTCGACTTCTTCGGCGGCGACAAGCAGGAGACGATGCAGCTCTACGAGGACATCCTCTCCGATGCCAACCGCTATGGCCTGCAGGTCATCTTCCACGGCTGCACCATGCCGCGCGGCTGGGAGCGCATGTATCCCAACTACGTCGCCTCTGAGGCCGTGCTGGCTTCCGAGAACGTGTTCTTCAACGAGGGCGCAGCCATCAAGGAGCCCTTCGACCTCACCCTCCACCCCTTCTGCCGCAATGCGACGGCCTCGATGGACTGGGGCGGCGTCATCATGAACAAGTATCTCTCGCCCGACAACAAGAGCCGCCATCCGCGTCACACGACGGATATCTTCGAGATGGCCGCCGGCATCATCATGCAGACTTCGGTACAGTGTGTCGCCATGCAGCCCAACAACCTCGACGAGCTCCCTGAGTTCGAGCTCAACTTCCTGCGCGGACTGCCCACCACGTGGCAACAGACAAGCTTCATCGACGGCTACCCCGGCAAATACGTCATCCTCGCCCGTCAGGCCACCGACGGTCAGTGGTACATCGCTGGCCTCAATGCCCAGAAGGAGCCCCTGACGCTCACCCTCGACCTGAAAGCCTACGGCGGACTCACGCAGTACTACATCGACGAGAAGAAAGGCGGCCCCACGCGCCTGCCGCTGAAACTCGACAAGAAAGGACAGGCCAAGTTCACCATCCAGCCCAACGGCGGACTGATCATCACGCAATAAACCCTACGACAGATATGAAAAGACTAGCATTATTCATTACCCTCCTGACCGTTGTCGCGCTGGCAAAGGCCGAAGACGGCCATCAGCTGTGGCTGAGATACCAGCCCGTCAACAAAGCGCAGGTCACGGGCCCCGAGTGCCTCGCTGCCACAGAGTTACGAACCTATTATCAAGGCGAGAAGGCCACGCTGGCTCTCGACCCCAAAATGGCCGACGATGCCTACCGCATCAGCGGCTCCACCGTCACCGCCAAGAACGCGCAGGGACTGCTCTACGGAGCCTATGCCCTGCTCAGAGGAGAACAGGGCTATTCCGCCCCTTTCTACAAACTCCGCATCCTCAACCACTGGGATAACCCCGACGGCACCGTGGAACGCGGCTTTGCGGGAAAGAGCATCTTCCTCAATCCCGATCCGGAACGCATCAGGATGTATGCCCGCGCCAATGCCTCTGTCGGTATCAACGGCACCGTGCTCAACAATGTGAATGCCAAGCCGGAGGCACTCTCTACAGAGAGTCTGCAGAAGACGAAGGCCATCGCCGACCAACTGCGCCCCTTCGGCATCCGCGTCTACCTCTCCATCAACTTCGCCTCGCCCATCAAGGTGGGCGGCCTCGAGACTGCCGACCCGCTCAATGCCAAGGTCGTCGGCTGGTGGAAGGAGAAGGTGAAGGAGATCTACCGTCTGATCCCCGACTTCGGCGGCTTCCTGGTGAAGGCCAACTCCGAGGGTGAGCCAGGGCCTCAGGACTTCGGGCGCACCCATGCCGACGGTGCCAATATGCTCGCCCGTGTGCTGAAACCCCACAAGGGCATCGTGATGTGGCGCGCCTTCGTCTATGCGCCCCAGAGCCCCGATCGCGCCAACCAGGCTTACGAGGAGTTCATGCCCCTCGACGGCCAGTTTGCCGACAATGTCATCATCCAGATCAAGAACGGCCCCATCGATTTCCAACCCCGCGAACCATACAGCCCGCTGTTTACCGCCCTGCAGAAGACGCAGATGATGGTGGAGTTCCAGATCACCCAGGAGTATCTCGGCGCAGCCAACCATCTGGTCTACCTCGCCCCGATGTGGCAGGAGTTCTTCTCGTTTGTGAAGCCCGGCAGTCTGAAGGCGATGGCAGGCGTGGCCAATATCGGCGACGATACCAACTGGTGCGGCCATCACTTCGCACAGGCCAACTGGTATGCCTTCGGCCGTACGGCATGGAACCCTGCGCTGACCCCAGAGGACATTGCCAAAGAATGGCTCAAAGCCACATTCGATACCCCATCCTCAATGGTCAATGGTCAATGGTCAATGGTCAATGCCCCCCTCCTCAGCATGATGCTTAGAAGCCGCGAGGCGTGCGTCAACTACATGATGCCCCTCGGCATCCACCACATCTTTGCCGGCACCCACCACTACGGACCCGAGCCGTGGTATGCCCCCAAGGGGGTGAGAGTCGACTGGACCCCGCCCTACTACCACAAGGCCGACTCTATCGGCATGGGCTTCAACCGCACCCTCACAGGCACGGCCAACGTCAGGCAGTATCCTGAGCCGCTCTGCAGTCTCTACAACGACATCAGCACGTGCCCCGAGAACCTCATCACCTGGTTCCACCATGTGCCCTGGGACTACAAGATGAAGAGCGGTCACACGTTCTGGGATGAGCTCTGTCATCATTACGATAAAGGCGTGCACGAGGCCCGCAGCTTCCTCAACGTCTGGGACGCCATGCAACCCTTCGTTGATGCCCAGCGTTTCAGCGAGGTTCAACGCAAACTCCGCATCCAGGCCCGCGACGCAGAGTGGTGGCGCGATGCCTGTCTGCTCTACTTCCAGACCTTCTCCCGCCGCCCCATCCCGCAAGACATGGAGCATCCCGTCCACAACCTCGACGAGATGATGCAGTTCAGCATCCCCATCGGCATGTACGTGAATCCAGACCACGGATACACCAAGTAGCATAAACACCCCCCATGTGTGATAATAATCCCCGCCGCAAACGCCTCGCACTAGGGTCAGTGCCTGACCCTAGCGCGAGGCTCCGCCGCAAGTGAATGCTAAGTCTACAAAAAAATCACCTTGAACTTCGTTCGAGCTTGCTAAGGCTCGGTAGATTGATCAAGATCATCTACCCTCGCAAAAACGCAACCTTCATCCGATTCCCCTTCGGCCTTACCGCGAAATGCAACCAATACGTACCCTTCTTCGAACGCTCAATCAGCAGCTCATCAAACTCCTGATCCGAATCATCCGCATAATTCAGCAGGATCACCGCATACCTCATCGCCTGTTCGATCCCAAACACCCGGATATCCGCCGCACACCCCGTCAGATGATTACTCGTCCCGCTATTAATCACAATCGGATGCGACCCGTCATCATACAGCAGATTATACTGCGCCCGCAGATGCTCCAGCCATTTGCACAACCGCTTCAAATTCTCAATCGCCACATGACTCGGAATATTACCATCCGCAGTCTTCACATTCGTCACTGTCAACTCCCCGAGCGTCATGTGCTCGGAGAGTTTGATAGTCTGGTTAATTTCTACATTATTCATAAAACGAAAAATCTAAAAATCTAAAGTTCTAAAGATCAAATGGCCTTGGCAAGTTTTCTGAACTTTCCCTTCGAGATCCGCTCACAAACGTTCTCTTTAACGAATTTGTCGCATTTGCTCGATGCCGTTGAGATAGAAGAATAGCCAAAAATATTTACCACATCCTTGGTCGTAAACTCCTCCGGCAGCATGGAGTAGAACTTGGCCGTCTTGTCGTACACCCTGCGGAGCTGGGTGTCGCGAGCCTCATTCGCAAACATGTCCTGCAGCAGCTGGCCGAAGAGCGCGTCCTCGCACTTGTTGATGATCTCGCACATCAGCTCTGCGAAGTCCAGATGATACTGTTCGATCTTCGCCTCACCCGTCTTCACGAACTCCTCCCATGAGGACTGCGTAGAAATCACCTGCGGGATGCATACCGCCATGATCTTGTCCTGCAGACGCTTGCGCTCCAGGTTGAGCACCTTGTCCTCGTTGATGCGGGCTTCCTCGGCGATGGCCGCACAGAGGTCGTAGACGAACCTTACGAGCGGTCTCAGACCTTTGATCTCACACTTCAGCTGGTCGAACCTCGCGCCCCACTCCTCCATCTGACGGTCGGGTGTCAGGTCACAACGCTCCTCGCAGAACTCATCCGTGTGGTAGTCCTCTTCGGGCATCAGCCACGGGGTCATGCGGGTCGACATACCGTCGCCGATATTCCGGGCATTGATGAACTGCTGGAGTGAAGTCCTCGTGCAGGTGAAGACGCCTGAGAACATCATGGGCATCGAGTCGTTCACAGAATCCGAATTGGCGTAATCGACGCCGTTTCGCTCGTTATGGAACGCCTGAAGCATGATATCGCGTTTCTCCTGGAAACCGCCCTTGGCATTCACCAACGAGAGCAACTCGGTAGAGAACATATACTGGTGGAGGAACCATTTCTCCCCGTCGTAGCCCGTCTCCACGTTATTCTCCGCATGTTTGTAGAAGCGGTTGTTCGACACCTTCACCACGTTGTAGCGGATGATGCCGCACGGCTCCTGCAGAGCCTCGCCTTTCTGTGCCTTGCTCGACGTGTTACGGGCATTGCGCTCCTTCTTGAAGGCCTTCTCGGCTTCACGGGCAGGCTTGTCGCTCTCGCGCATCGTCAGCATGATGTGATCGTCCTGTTCCTTGGCCACCGACTTGCCCGATGCAGGGTCGCCGCACATCAGCACCAGCGAGTTCAGACGCTGCATGCGTCCTTTCCAGTTCTGATAGTCGCAGCGGGTCAGCAGCACCGAGTACATGCCAGAGGCAGAGATCACACCGCCGGGCTTCACCCTCGGATTGTCGATATGCGCCACGGCAGGCTCGTAGCAGCCTAAGGGCAGGGCCATCAGGCGTTCGGCCCAGTCGTCGTAAGGCAGGTTGTTCTGCACCACGTCCTGTCTGGTGTACTTGATGCCGAAGGCGTCGAGGGTCAGGGCAAGGGCATCAGGCAGAGGGCCTCTCGGGCGGTACTGGCACACGTCGGAGGCCATCCTCTCAAGCTCGCTGCGCCGGCCATCCTTCACAAGATCTTTCCACAAGTCGGTCTGCTGCATCAGCCACAACACGTTCTGCGGCAGGTTGTCCACGATGCGCCGCAGTTCGCCTCCGAGTTCGAGCATCCGCTGGTGGCGGTCGCCGATACCGGGCTTGCCGCCCTTCAGTTCCCACCACTTCGCCAGCAGGTCCTTGTATTTCACCCCGTGATAGCAGTAGTCGCCATCAGCGTCCTTATCCAGCTTCACCTCTAGCTGGTTGAGGTCTACAGCCTCCTGATCACCGTCTCCAGCTTTGTCTTGAGTGAAATCAAGACGGCCCTGAGAATTGCCCTCACGGTACTGTTTGCCGTACTTTTCGTCGTATAAAGGATTATCATATCCAAAGAGTTTTTCTTCATTGATATAGAGGATATCGTCCCATTTCGGGATGTATGAGAGCCTTGAAGAGTCTTTACAGCTCTTATCGATCTTAATGGTGAGTCCCAGCGTGGAGGCGAGTCGTTTCTGATTATCCACGAGGTTGTAGTTGATGTCGGCAATGGATACCGATTTCAGACCCTCGCCGCCCGGAGTGATGAAGAACAGCACGATGCCCAACTGCTCGAAGTCGTGCTTCGCCTTGATCTCCTCATACACCTGACGGGGATCCTTGCCCACATGGTCGAAGTCGCACATCACCAGGCCGTTCAGCACGCATTGGCTCTGGAGCCTCCAGCGTCCTGTCTTTCCCTTGTTAAACTTCGACTTGCCCTCACTCACCAGCACCTCCTTCGTCTGATACAGACAGCCGGGCAGCGAGTCTTTCTTCTTCTTCGCCTGGGCGACGCTCCCGCAGGCCATGAGTCTGCGGTGTTCGCCGATGGTGGCAGCCGTCTCAGCGCTCTGGGTCAGCTGCCTGAAGGTCTCTACTGGGCACAGCTGGCACTCAGCAAGCTTGTTCTGTTGGAAAGTAAACATCTTCTCAGTTCTCCTTCTAAATTACTAATTTCAGTACTGTAGTCGGTGTGCATGTCGAGCTTCACCGTCTTCTTCACTACCAGCTCGTGGCGCTCCCTAGAGATCCACACCTCCAGGCGCGGGTCGTTCGTCCGCAGCGGACGCTCCATCGGGTCGGGACTGGGCGTGCCGCCCATCTCGGTGATGAACTCGTCGAACTGCCGCTTCATGTCGCCGATCAGGTCGCCGCTTTTCTCGGGCGTCATCAGCTTCACCACCCGCTTGGGGTTCCTGGTACCTGTGGTGGTATACATCTCCGAGTCGCCCCGTTCCACCACGTTCTTCTTGGCGGGCTTGCCCTGAGCCTCGGGTCTCACCACGATCTCATCCGTCCCTGCCAACACTCTCACTTTGGCGCGATAAGTCACGTCCTTTTCAAAAATTTTCTCACTCATAAATTTTTTTCCTTTTACTTTATTACCTTTAAACTACGTTGTCTGGCTCGTCTTCAAAAGCCGTGTAATCATAAAACATGTACAACCTGCCCTTCTTCCAATCGGTGATCAGCCTCTTCGGAGCCCTCAGTTTCACGCTCGTAACCGGGATTTCCGTAAACGTCCTGAGTGTAAGCAGGTAACCGTAGATAGACAAATTCACTTCTTTCAAAGAATCGAAGCCGGTTTCTTCAACCAGGGTATGCCCGTCTTTATCCTCCATCCTCAGGACAAACCTTTCCTTTTCATCCGGACCATAGTCGTAGATGGTGAAAACGAACTCCAGCGGGTCCTTCCTCCACTTCAGGTTGAGGCTCTTCATCTTCGTTATATGATCCATCATACTGACTCCACTGCGTCTGTAAGTATAGTCGAACGACATACCCAGTATTTGGGCGATCAGGTATGAAGGAGCCTCTTCACCGTCAAGACACACATGGTGGTAGACATTCGCGCCTATAGATTCACTATGTCTTACTTCTATCGGTTTCCCGGGCGACATGATCAGCCACTTCGGGCGGTCTGCCGCGTCTATCCCTGCGAAGTACAGCCTTTCAACCGTACAACATCTCTCATCAATAGCGATCGTCATCATAATAGCCTACATCATTAATTTGGTAACACTGTAGATCCTGACGTTCTGGATCTTCTTCCCGTTCCACTCCGACAGGCTAAAGCCCACATTGAACTCACACTTCTCGTTGGCAGCCGAGGTCTTTCTCAGGCTTTCCAGGAATTCCTGATTCGGCAGGTTCATCTCGCCCATCAGTTCATCCTTGTGCTCCTGACCATCCTTCGACATGAAGGGGATAGCCACCGTCAACTTTACACTCTGGCGCTGTTCGCCGTCCTTGTTCGTCCAGTCTCTCGTCTGGCCGACATTACTAATAAATCCTTTGACAATCATAACTTACAGTATTTAATCGTTAATACAATTCAGATAGTCATTAATCTCACTCTCGTCCAGTCCGAATTTCTGTCTGCAGCAACTATTACGCTCATTCGTGGACTGTTCCATCAGCTGCTTTCCGGCCTCATGAAGCAGCAGGCAATACATTTCTCTCCATAACCTGTTATACCTGGAAGTCGAGAAACGATCTTCGTCGCTCATCTCCCCTTCCATCATCGCAAGACGGAAGGCAGCCAGAAAGTAAGCCGATGTCAGCGCGAATCCGCAAAATCCGTCTGTAAAATTCTGAGCAAACCAATAAGCTGCCTGATGAATGGCCTCATCGAGGGTCAACACTTCCACATCCTTTTCAGTGTTCGACATCTGGCTATAGGTGACAGGAAGCATCGTGTCCCGATCCACGAGAATTACGTTCATGCCTGGCTCAAGAAGGTTCATCAATACCATGTCTTTCCCTTCCGAATACATTTTCTTCTGAAGGAGTCTGATGGTCTGACTGTCGAGCTTCACTACAAAATCCTTCCAGTCCATATGCCTGTACATCATAAGCATGTGTGTGGACAGCGGATCATAAATGCATCCGTATGCCTTTGCTGGAATGCCCTTAACATCCATCAAGCTACCCAATGTAGACTTACCGCCCATATAGTCGGTATAGTTTTCTAAATAATTTAATGTTCTCATCTTGTTTTTTAAACCGCTCCTTTCAGCGGGGTCTTTAATTTATTAATAATGTGAATGAAAAATCTCTTTTGAAAAACATTCCTATACTCCCGTACCGGAATGTGTTCGCGGCGACGCTTCACCGCTCAAAAGTTTAACTTTTTACAAATCAACTCAGAAAAATGAACAAAGAAATCAAACAACTTTTGTCGCAGTATCAATCTTTTCAATCAATTCAAAGAGCTATTTGTCTTTCGACACCACAAAATTAGGCATAAAAAAAAGCGCATGAAAGAAAAGATCTTCCATGCGCCTCTATTTGAGTCTTCTGAGTCCTTGTTTGAGTCTTTTGAGTCTTTTATGAGCCTTTTTCTTCTTCAAGTTGCTCTTCTAATGAATCGGTCAGTTTCTCACCTAATATGCAATAAACTTCCAAAACACCGTCCTCTTTCCATTTCTTAATATCTTTACTGAAATTGTATTTTGAAGAGAGTTTTGTTGCTGCATCACGATTGCATACATAACGGTTCTTGTCTACATCAGGCCACGTCTTAACCTCTTCTATAAAGTCCTGTTGTGTACCCTTATATCCCCATATACAGTAGACTTGATAGACAATGGCCCAAGCTCTGGCTGCTTTCCAGTATCCGTCCTGCAAAGTCTTTAACATCGCCTTGCTCATCATTTCCTTTGTAGCTTTACGCTCCTTAGGTTTGTTTTCACCAGCAGCATTCTGCTTGTTTACCTGTCCGACATTCTCAAAATGAAAATTTCCATCCTTATCCATAGAGAAGTTGACAGTATCAACATGTTCTATAAACTGACCTACAGGCTTGAAGAAATAATAATTCCTGTCGGCCTTCTGTTTCTTGAGAAGTTCCTCAAGCTCTCCCCTATCTTTTTTCTTTTCGTCCATACCTTATTATAATAAAAGCGAGGGCACGTGTTCGAAAAGAGTTTCACAGCAAGGGTCTCGACACCCTTATCCCAAAACGTCAAAACGACCGCCGCCCTCGCCGTGATTATACTCACGGAGAAGCGATGGTCGCATGTCTTGGGATTTAGCAAGGGCATTAGCCCAGGGTCGAGAAATTGCTGTGAAGACTGCGATTATTCAGATTCGCTTAAATCCTATTCTTTATTATCTTCTTTGTCTTTATTCTTGGTTCCAACGTTGTCGGCATGCTCAATGAACTGGCCAACATTACCGTGGAAATGATATTCTTTTTTCATATTCAGGATGAAATGCTTTGGCATCCGATCCTGCTTTTCTTTAACTATATTGATGAAGCCACCCAACGTATGGAGGCTTTCCTGATATTCTTTGGGGAATGTTGCTATGTGTTCCTCGGGAACAACTAAAACAACTTTTTCGTCCTGCATCTCCTTCAACTGATTTCTAGAGATACCGGGTTGCAAAGTGAACAGATACTTTTCATCTACGCGGTCAGCCTCAGTAGTAACCTGACGCCAACGATCCTTACACGTTGTCTTTGCTCCAAGTACGGTGAGGTCTTCGGCTGGGAACTCAAAGTTATGGTAGCATTCACTGTTCGGGAAGAGAAAATCAGGTTTCTTATTGTTCTCCGTAACAGCCTGTTCTTCAAAAATCAAATCCTCCGCATCGAAGATGGCAGAAAGATGATGCTCCAAAGACTTACCTGCACGCGACTTGCGGCGGTTCAGTATCTTATTCGAGAAATCAATCAGAGACTGACAATCATCAAATGGTTTGGTAAAGACAGGCTTGTAAACCTTTTCTTCCAGACTGCGGAATAATTCCCATTCTGCAGAATACCAACTCATGAGAATCTTGTCGGGAGTCTGCCTGATTTGTTCAGGAGTGACATTATTCAGGCGGTTGTAAATGTCCTGTGCCATCTTTCCCATTTCGTTTGTCATTGGGAAATCCTGAATATCCTTAATCCTCTCCATGATGGCAAGTCGGAGAATATCGCCCTCATTGCGGGCTTTCGATAAATCTATAATCTGGTTAGTCTGTTCCGTAGAGAGATTGAAAAATGACAGGAAAGATTCAATATCATCCTCACTCTCCAGTACAAATGCCTGATAGTAATCAACATCCATCTCGGCAATGATGATCAGACTGCCAACATATCTGTCTTGGAGGAACTCAAAGTTCTTACCGAAGCGGGTGATGCGATATTCATTGCGGGTTCCTTGCCCATAATAGATAAAACGGCTTGCCGTTTCTATATCGTTCTGCCACTTGATAGTGACCCATTTCTCGCGATTCTCTCCTTTAAGACATTTTTCGCCAAAAAGCAGTGGAGCAGCATTCTTCGGTATATAGAATCCTGCCTGGTGCGAACCTGTTGTGCCAGCATCGTTGCCGGTGATAAAACGGCAAAATGACATTTTGGCGGTCTTTACGGCCTGTATTGTTAAGTCCAGTAACTCACTCATTTCTTCTTAATTAAAACCTTGCATCGTATTTACTAATTGTTCCGATACCGCTGTAATAAGCGGAACTATCACAGAATTGCCACATT
Organism: uncultured Prevotella sp.; assembly: GCA_900314995.1. Taxonomy (GTDB): domain Bacteria; phylum Bacteroidota; class Bacteroidia; order Bacteroidales; family Bacteroidaceae; genus Prevotella. Next base: position 2,665 of record OMXK01000035.1, on the reverse strand, counting down.
GCCGATAAGCCTGAACGTCAGAAACAGCACTAAGTATATAGTTATCGGGATAACCCATCAGACGAGCGCACTCTCTTGGTGATAGTTTTCTCGGATTCATACCATTGCCCTGAGGAATTAGGATCTCAGAACCATCCTTATAATATCTGGCACTGAGTGTACGGCTGATACCATTCAAATCTACAAGACCGTAACCGAAGCCGTTACCTTTAGCACGGTGTTTCTCTGCATAGTTTTGCAGGTATTGCCAGAGTTTATCACTAAGTGTGTACTTCGGATCAATATCTGGATCAAGAATTTCCTTGATGCTGCGGGTAGCTTCATGCTGTTCGGGGAATGTGAATACTTCCTGTCCGTTATAGATGTCCTCGTCGAATCCTACTATCATAATTCTCTCGCGGTGCTGGGGGACGTATGTCTGTCCGTCCATAACAAGAGCGTGAACTGTATATCGGAGTTCCCTTAATGTATCATAGATTACACGGTAAGTGTTACCCTTATCGTGAGACATCAGATTCTTCACATTCTCCAAGAAGAAAGCTTTGGGTCGATGGCGACTGATAATATCAGCCACATCAAAGAACAATGTTCCTTGTGTTTTATCTTTGAATCCAGTCTCTCTGCCAAGACTTTTCTTTTTCGAGACACCAGCTATAGAGAATGGCTGACACGGGAAACCAGCGCATAACACATCGAAGTGCTCTGGGATGTAGCTTTTCGTCACCTCTTTGGTGATGTCACCGAAAGGCATCTCTCCGAAATTGGCCAGATAGGTACGCTGAGCATACTTATTCCATTCAGAAGAGAATACACATTTACCTCCTTGTGCCTGCATTGCTAAACGGAAACCACCCATACCCGCAAAGAGATCGATGAAAGTAAACTTCGGTTTTTTAGGGTCAGGGAAAGGCACTTGGAAGAACTCTCGGAACATATCAAACTCAAGAGGATTGTCGGCTGCCTTGATGATTTCCTCATCTGTGAAATCATCTAACCTATCTTTATATTCCAAGAATTCACGTATCAAGGCCATGAGCTCATTACGCCTCTCTTGGATTTCTATCTGTGTTCCCTCAAACTCAGTATTATGCAGATAATGGCTTAGAGCCGCTATCTGATTCTCGTAAGAGGTCTCACCATATATTTTCAGACCATCCTCGCCGACTTCCTCCGGGAAAGCCGACAATTTCAGGTCTTCTTTTATGTTTACATCTGCCATTATAATATTCAAGCATTATTTTCAGCTTGCAAAGATACAAATAAAAAAAGAGAAAAAGAAGAATTTCCTCAGTATTTTCAAAATATTAATATGCGGATTTTATCAATAGTCCTGCGCCAGTTTCTTCTGTTCCTCAATATCCCGCTCTTGGTTCCTCCGTATCTTCGCCACCTGCGCTATCCATTGTTTAAAAGGCTCTGCCTTGGGTGATGTAATTGCCTGTATGATACGGAAGATTCCCTTCATTGTAGAGAAGTTCATTTTCTGCCGTCCGCCAGGGGTCTGAACGAAAAGGGGGGTGACAATTTGTCCCCACCCTTTGGCAAGCATCGGGTCGCGCCTTTTCATCGTTTTTATGTAGCCAGAAGGATCCTTGCTTTCCGTCAATACTTCAACGACATCCACTACACAGAAATACCATTGCTCCATTAGTTAGAACTTTAGAACTTTAGATTTTTAGATTTTTAGTTTTTTGGAAAAACACTATGCATTGTGCCGTAAGGAGGAAAGGAGAATTATAGAATAGTTATCTATAATTATATTATATATAATATTATTATAATAATATTATATATAATATAATTTAATATAGGTTTATAAGTGGAATTTACAATTTATAACATGTAAAATCAGAAATTCTAAAAATCTAAAGAACTAAAGATTGTTGAAATTGATTTACATTGTTACCCTATTTGCATACCCTCAAAAATCGGGCTCTGGCTGAGTATAAATCAACCATAAGCGGAAGGGCGCTCGACTTACGACTGACTACCCTTCCGCTTACGACTGACTCAAAACCCGCTGAAAAGCCCATTTTTAGGACATTCTACGGGTGTCCAAGACGTTGGTAAATAATGTTGACTTCTACGGGGAGAAAAGAGCGACGTTTAAGCGTCACAAGGTGTTTGAGAGCTGGATCTTCAACGAGAAGTGACTTCAATTTCTGCCAGGCTGAGCGCGGCAAGATGTAGGGGAAATAGAGTTGTGCGAGCTCCATACGTCCGAATGATTTTGATGAATGTTCCATATTTGTGATGTTCTTTATAGTTATATTTCTTGTTGCAAAGGTAACAAAAAGAATCGAGAAAACAGCATAAATACCGCAAAATATTTGGTATAAGTACTTATAAGTACTATTAAGTTGTTATAAGTATTTTCGAGCGGCTTAAATGCTTGCAAATATAAAGATAATTAGCTAATTTTGTATCGTCAATCGATGGAGCAGCGAGAGCCATCAAGTGCACTTGAATGGCCGAGTCGCGACAGAGAAAGACGAAGTCAATCCGGAACGACAGCGGGAAGCGGCGGACCGATGTAGATCGTCGCAACACAAACACAAATTTAAAATTATAGGAGAATCAATTATGGTACAAAATCCACAGTTTCTAATCAACATTCGTAAGAACATCAACGCCAACAACCCCGGTTACGGCAAGTATTACCCCA
>OMXK01000001.1 GCA_900314995.1 uncultured Prevotella sp. | reverse complement strand
TAGGAGTGCCTTTGCCAAACACGCTATAATCATCGCCGTTTTTCTGCAAGCCCGGTATATGGGCAAGCACATCGTTAGCAGTGCCTAGCTTGCTCAAAACGGTGTTTTCCACGTTGGTCTGCAAGCCTTCGGCTGTCAGTTTATGAGTTGGAATGCTTCCTTTCACCGTCACCTCTCTCAACATCTGCGTGTCGGGCTGCATCTGTATGTCGCCCACCTGTCGTGCGTCGATATACTTTGTTATATATCCTATACTCGATACTTTCAGCAGACCATCTTGCTTATCGGTATTGATGCTGAAAGTTCCGTCATCCTTCGTTACGGCTCCAGCAATGAAAGCGGAATCGGCACGGCTGACGAGCACAACGTTTGCAAATGGCATCGGCTGGGCCTGCTCGTCAATCACCCGTCCGCTGATGCTCTGTGCTGTCGAAGCTATCGCCACGAGGCTCATCATGGAAAATAGAATCAGTCTTTTCATTTTGCTATTGAGTTTTAACCATTGTTACATTTGATACACGCGGCTCATGCCGTCGGCTTCCATCGGGGCTATCGGCTGACGGAGCAGGACGAGGTAGAAGCGGGGGAAGGTCTCGATGGGTGGATGGTCGGCGATGTAGCGGTCTATTCTTGTACTTCGTGCGGGTGGCGTTGAACTTATACGAGAATGACACTCCTATGCATAGACTAAAGAAGTTGATATCATCCTGCGGAGGATTGGCAATCTCTCCTGTGCTTTTTATAGTATATGCCACAGATAATGGATAGTACCATCAGCGTTCCGATGTAGATTCCACTTCTCAGCGTAATTGTTTCTCTGACATTAGCAGCCACATAAGCGAGAACGGCAAAGAAGAATACGATAGAAAGCATTTTGGCAAGACGTGAGAAATATTCAGCACGAAAAGCCTTGTCGATTTCCGCTTCACCTATGGCAGGATAGTCTCGCTTCCAAGTTTCCTTTTTCTGGGCATAATCACGACTGAAGTACCGACCGATGGCAAACCAGACAAGTGCCCATGCCACGAAGAATGCAAGTGAGATGAATCCTCCTGTCTCTTTGTCAAGCAATCCGCTAAGAGGAGAATTAGTAACTACGGCATAAGAACCGTAAAGCACAGTGAGGAATATAATCCACACACACATGGTTTTCAAACCGAATTTTGAATGTCTGTCCATAATCATTATTTTTCAGAATTATTTCGCTTTTTGCCTGCAAAATAAATGAAAAGGCCAAATTAATCTACTACCCAAATGGGTAATTCTGCATCGCGGGGATGAAAAATTACCCATTTGGGTAACAAAATATGTTAAAATCGTGAGGATGACGGCTTAGACAAGGCCGTAGTTGGTGGCAAGGGCGAGGGCTTCGGTGATGTTCTGCACGTCGAGTTTCTCGAAAATTTGGCGGCGGTAGAACTTCACGGTGTCGAACGAGCGGAGCATCTGCCCGGCTATCTCCTTCATGGTATAGCCCTGGGCTGAGAGTGTCAGGATCTGCTTCTCCTCAGGCTTCAGGGTGATGGTCTCGCGGCTCTTCCATCGGTGGGCCTCCAATGAGTACTCGCGCTTCTCGCCCGTATGGAATTGGAAGAATTCGATGTGTCCGGCCTCCTTGTGGGGCGAGAGCGAGACGGTGCAAAGTGCGAGCCAGACGCGGCCTTCCGTGGTCATGGCAAGGGGCGTAATCTTGTGGTTGACAAGCAGCAGACGGTCGCCGTGGGTGATGTGGAAGTCGTAGGACATCATGCATTGGCGGCGGTTCTCCACGGGCTCGTCGTAGAAAGCGCGGAAGCCGGAGCGATTCAGTTCGGTCAGCATCGGCACCTCGTCCTCGGGAACATGGCTTAGGTAGAAGCCGTAGCCCATCTGGCGTACCTCGTCGGCAGTATGGCCGCAGAGGAAGAGCGGATTGTCCGACACGTAGAGGAAGTTCTTGCGGTAGTAGTCGATGATGTAGATGCTCTGGTAGGTGGTCTGCGCGAAAGCCTGCGCCGCCTCCACGTAAAGCTGCGCCCGCTGGTAGTCGGCATCGGTGATGCCCTCCACACGGTTCTCGTACATAAAGAAATCGTCTATCTGTGCCATATTGCTCTTTGTTTCGGCTGCAAAGATACGAAAATATTCTGAGATTAGGGAGAACAGTATGAAAAAGTTGTGGGTGCAGGTTGGGTGCATCATTCAAAAATGGGTGCAAATTGGGTGCAACTTTGAAATATTATAGAAAAAGAAAAGGAGCCAGATTGTCTCTAACTCCTTGCTTTTCAATGCTATGCAGCGATGGCTTGAACCAACGACCCCCTGATTAACAGTCAGGTGCTCTAACCAACTGAGCTACTGAAGCAGGTTTTGCTGTTAAGCGGGTGCAAAAGTACGGCGAAAAATTGAAACTACCAAACTTTTTGCCGAAAAAATTCAAGGAAACACTAATTTTTTGCAAAAAAGCGTATAAAATGGGTGTTTTATTCGGAGAAACGTGTAATTTTGCAGCGTCAAAATAATCATTAGATGAGAATGAAAAGATACATCATCCCTTTGGTACTGTTGTTGGCGATGTCGCTGACGGCTCAGGCACAGAAGCAAAAAGATCATAATCTCGAGGTGGGAAAGCATCTCGATATCTTTAATGAGCTCTATAAGAATCTGGAGTTGCTCTATGTAGATACTCTGAATCCGAAAGAGACCATCGGCACGGGTATCAATGCCATGCTCAGGAGTCTGGATCCTTATACGGAGTATTATGCTCAGGACGAGACGAAGAACCTGCGAATGATGCTCACTGGTAAGTATGCCGGTATAGGTGCGCTTATCCGTAAGCACCAGAAGTTGGATCGTGTGGTAATCGATGAGCCTTATCAGAACATGCCTGCTGCTGAGGCTGGGCTGAAGAAGGGTGACGTGATCCTGAGTATCGATGACTCGATGATGACGGATAAGGCTGTGGGCTATGTCAGTGAACATCTGCGCGGTGAGCCTGGAACGAGCTTCCTGCTGAAAGTGATGCGCCCGTCTACAGGTAAGCTGATGAGTTTTAAGATTACCCGTAAGAATATCAAGTTGCCTGAGTTGCCATATTATGGTATCAAGGAAGGAAACATCGGCTATATCAATCTGAACTCTTTCACAGAAGGATGTTCCAAGGATATGCGTAAGGCACTTATTGACCTGAAGAAACAGGGAGCCACTTCTCTGATTCTGGACTTGCGCGGCAATGGCGGAGGCTCGGAGCAGGAGGCTGTAGATATCCTGAACCTTTGGTTGCCTAAGGGTATTACCGTAGTTGAGAATCGTGGTAAGATCAAACAAGCCAGTAAGGAATATAAAACCCGCGTAGAACCCTTGGATACCATCATGCCGTTGGTCGTATTGGTGAATGGTGAGACGGCTTCTGCCAGTGAGATTACCAGTGGTGCCATTCAGGATTTGGATAGAGGTGTAATATTAGGTACGCGTACGTATGGGAAGGGATTGGTTCAGGTTCCCATCGATCTGCCGTATAATACGAACATGAAGGTGACAACCTCGAAATACTATATCCCCAGTGGACGCTGTATCCAGGCCATCAACTACAAGAAGGGCAGTGGCGGCTATCGCGAGCATATCCCTGACTCGCTGACGAAGGTGTTCTATACCCGTAATGGGCGTGAAGTGCGCGATGGTGGTGGCATCAAACCCGATGTAGAGTTGAAAGGTGATACTATCCCCAATATCGGGTTCTATCTTTCTGCATCAGGACAAGATTCTACTGAGGTGATGTTCGATTATGTTGTGGATTACATCGCCCAGCATCCTACGATTGCCCCTGCCTCGGAGTTCCATATCACCGATGCGGAATGGCAGGCGTTCAAGGATCGGGTTGTGAAGAGCGGCTTTACCTTTGATCCCGTCAGCAAGAAACAGTTTGCCGAATTGGTGAAGACGGCAAAGTTTGAGGGCTATTATGAAGAGGCGAAGTCGGCTTTTGATGAGTTGGAGAAAAAGCTGAACCACGATGTGGCATTTGCCTTGGATCGTCATGAACAGGTGCTTCGTCAGATATTGGAGTCAGAGATTATTTCTGCCTATTATTATCAGTCGGGTGCCATCGAGGCCAGTCTGAATAACGACAAACAGGTGAAGGAAGCTATACGGCTGCTGCAGAACCCTGAGGAATACAAGAAGCTACTGGCTCCACAGAAACCAAAAGAGACATCTTCCTTGCTGATGAAAATCGGCAAGAAATCATTTGGTGATATGACGGTTAAAGAGAAGAAAATGAAAATATTTAGTGCGATAGCATAAATAAATAGCTAAATATTTGGTAGTTAACGGGAAAATGCTTACCTTTGCACCCGTTCAGCGGAATGAGAGGCTCGAAAGGGTCTCTCATTTCATATTTTAATAAGCGTTAGATGATTAATAAGGAAACAATTCAGACATTGACGGAAGAGTGGTTAAGTGGTAACGACTACTTCCTTGTAGACATCAACTTCGGAGCTGATGACAGAATCGTAATTGAGATCGATCATGCCGATGGGGTATGGATTGAGGACTGTGCAGAACTGAGCCGGTTCCTGCAAGAGCGTCTGGGTGACGAGCTTGGAGAATTCGAACTGGAGGTGGGCAGTGCAGGATTGGGACAGCCTTTTAAGGTGGCGCAGCAGTATATCAACCACGTGGGGGATATGGTGGAAGTGCTCGACCTCGAAGGTAAGAAGTTCCAGGGAATCCTGAAAGCCGTCGATGGTAACAACTTTACCGTTACCGTACAGGAGAAGCAAAAGCAGGAAGGCAAGAAGCGCCCAGTGCTCGTAGAGGTCGATAAGACCTATGCGATGGATGGTGTGAAATATGCCAAGTATCTCCTGGCGTTCAAATGATTAAGAATAACAAATAAAGATAACAAATGGCAATTAAGAAAGATGCGAAAGGCCCCTCAATGATTGAGACCTTTCAGGAATTCAAAGAGACAAAGAACATCGACCGTACTACTCTGGTCAGTGTGCTAGAGGAGAGCTTCCGTAATGTCATCGCCAAGATCTATGGCTCTGACGAGAACTTCGATGTGATTGTGAACCCCGACAAGGGTGACTTCGAGATTCACCGTAACCGTGTGGTAGTAGCCGACGGTGAGGTGGAGGATGAGAACAAGGAGATTGAACTGAGTGAAGCCCAGAAGATTGAGCCCGACTATGAGATAGGCGAGGAAGTATCCGAAGAAGTGGAGTTCGCTAAGTTCGGTCGTCGTGCTATCCTGAACCTGCGTCAGACGCTGGCGTCAAAAATCCTTGAGCTCGAACACGACTCTCTCTATCAGAAGTATAAGGATAAGGTAGGACAGGTGGTTAGCGGCGAGGTTTACCAGATTTGGAAGCGTGAGGTGCTGCTGATGGACGATGAGGGTAACGAACTCCATCTCCCGAAGGCTGAGCAGATCCCCTCAGACAACTATCATAAGGGTGAGACCATCCGTGCCATCGTGAAAGAGGTGCAGAACGAGAATAATAATCCCCGTATCATCCTCTCACGTACCAGTCCAGTCTTCCTCGAGCGTCTGTTGGAGGCTGAGGTGCCTGAGATCAACGATGGCCTGATCACCATCAAGCGTGTGGCCCGTATGCCGGGTGACCGTGCAAAGGTGGCTGTCGAGAGCTATGATGAGCGTATCGATCCAGTAGGAGCTTGTGTAGGTGTCAAGGGTAGTCGTGTACATGGTATCGTCCGTGAGCTCGGCAACGAGAACATCGACGTGATCAACTATTCTTCCAACGTACAGCTGTTTATCCAGCGTGCACTGAGTCCTGCCAAGGTTTCCAGCATCGTGCTTGATCAGGAGAACCACAAGGCTGAGGTTTACCTGCAGCCAGAGGAGGTGTCACTGGCTATCGGTCGTGGCGGTATGAACATTAAACTGGCTTCCATGCTGACAGAATATACGATTGACGTATTCCGTGTAGTCAGCGAAGGTGAGGCTGATGAGGATATCTATCTGGACGAGTTCGCTGATGAAATCGACCAGTGGGTTATCGATTCTATTAAGGCTATTGGTCTGGATACAGCCAAGGCTGTTCTCAATGCACCCCGTGAGATGCTGATCGAGAAAGCCGACCTCGAGGAGGAGACCGTAGACCATCTGCTGAGTGTGCTCCGTGCAGAATTTGAGTAATTATCAAGTATCACTTTTCAATTAGAGTAAATGGGAGTCAGATTAAATAAAGTATTAACAGAACTGAACATTGGTCTTCAGACGGCTATCGACTATCTGAAGAACAAGAAGAGTCTGGGCGAGATCAAGGATGATGCGAATGTCAACACCAAGATTTCCGACGAGCAGTACGAAGCACTCGTCAAGGAATTCAAGGGCGATAAGGACGTGAAGACCCAGGCTGGGATGATTTTCCCGAAGAAAAAGGAAAAAGAGAAAGAGAAGCCCAAGAAGGAAGTGAAGCCGGAGCCCGTCGCTGAGAAAAAGGAGGAGCCCCGCCAGACATTCACCCCACTTGGGAAAATCGATTTGACTCAAGTTGGTAAACCTGCTAGGCCAAAGGAGGAGCCGAAACCAGAAAAGGTTGAAGTCCCGAAGCCTGTGGAGGAGAAGGTTGAAGTAAAGCCTGAACCCAAGCCCGAGCCCAAGCCGGAACCAAAACCTGAGCCTAAGCCCGAGCCTGAACCAGAGCCGAAACCCGAACCTGAGCCCAAGCCTGAACCCAAGGTGGCAGTAGAACCCGAACCCGCAAAGGTCGATGAGGCACCTGCTTCACCTGCAACTCAGGAGAGTGAGGTTTATAAGCTGAAGACAGAACAGAAGGCTATGCCGAACCTCAATGTGGTGGGTAAGATCGACCTCGATTCTCTGAACCAGAGTACGCGTCCGAAGAAGAAATCAAAGGAAGAGCGTCGTAAGGAGCGTGAGGAGAAGCAGGCTCAGCAGCATAACGGCACTGGTGAGAAGAAGAAGCGTGAGCGTATCCGTGGCGGAAAAGAGCGCGTGGATATCGAGGCTGCTGCCAAGCAGGACAGTAACAACGGTAATAAGAAGAATAAGAACAAGGGAGGCAACCAGAACTTCCAGGATTCAGGCAATAATCAGCAGGGTGGTGGCAAGAAAAACAAGAAGAACCGCCCCGTGAAGCCCCTTGAGGTTGACGATGAGGCTGTAGCCCGTCAGGTGAAGGAGACGCTGGCGCGACTCACCTCCAAGAACCAGAACAAGAAGGGTGCCAAGTACCGTCGTGAGAAGCGTGATGCCGTCGCCGAGCGTATGCAGGAGGAGATGGAGACACAGGCAGCAGAGAGTAAGGTACTGAAGCTGACGGAGTTTGTGACCGTCTCTGAACTTGCCACGATGATGAATGTTGGTGTGAACCAGGTTATCGGTACCTGTATGAGTATCGGTATCATGGTGTCTATCAACCAGCGCTTGGATGCTGAGACCATCAATATCGTTGCCGAGGAGTTCGGATTCACTACCGAATATGTTTCTGCCGAGGTACAGAACGCCATCACTGAGGAGGAGGACGATGAGAACGATCTGATCTCTCGTGCCCCGATTGTAACGGTGATGGGTCATGTAGACCACGGTAAGACTTCTCTGCTCGACCATATCCGCAATACGAATGTGATTGCCGGTGAGGCTGGTGGTATCACTCAGCACATCGGTGCCTATAACGTCAAGCTGAAGGACGGCCGCCGCATAACCTTCCTGGATACCCCAGGTCACGAGGCCTTTACCGCCATGCGTGCCCGTGGTGCTCAGGTGACGGATATCGCCATCATCATTGTTGCTGCCGACGACTCTGTGATGCCTACCACCAAGGAGGCTATCGCTCATGCTCAGGCTGCTAACGTGCCGATGGTGTTTGCTATCAACAAGATTGATAAACCAGGTGCTAACCCCGATAAGATCCGTGAGGACTTGGCAAACATGAACCTGCTCGTCGAAGAGTGGGGTGGTAAGTACCAGTGTCAGGAGATTAGTGCCAAGAAGGGCATTGGTGTAGAGGAGTTGCTGGAAAAGGTATTGCTCGAGGCCGAGATGCTCGACTTGAAAGCTAATCCTAACCGTAAGGCTACTGGTTCTATCATCGAGAGTTCACTCGACAAAGGCCGTGGTTATGTCTCTACCGTTCTTGTATCAAATGGTACGCTGAAGGTAGGCGACGTGGTCATTGCAGGTACTGCCTGGGGTAAGGTAAAGGCGATGTTCAATGAGCGTAACCAGCGTATCGAACAGGCCGGCCCCGCTGAGCCCGCCATCATCTTGGGTCTGAATGGTGCTCCTACTGCCGGCGACTCCTTCCATATCATGGAGACTGAGCAGGAAGCACGTGAAATCACCAACAAGCGTATCCAGTTGCAGCGCGAACAGAGTCTGCGTACTACGACCAAACTCGGACTCGACGAACTGTCGCACCGTATCGCCCTTGGTGAGTTCCATGAGCTCAATATCATTGTGAAGGGTGATACCGACGGTTCTATCGAGGCTCTTTCTGATTCGTTCATCAAGCTCTCTACCGAGAAGGTTCAAGTGAATGTCATCTCGAAGGCTGTAGGTCAGATCTCAGAGAACGATGTCATGTTGGCTTCGGCTTCCGAGGCTATCATCATCGGCTTCCAGGTGCGTCCTTCTGCTGATGCACGTCGTGCAGCTGACCGTGAGGGTGTTGAGATCAATACCTATTCGATTATCTACGACGCCATTGACGATGTGAAGCAGACCATGCAGGGTATGCTCGACAAGGTGAAGAAGGAGGTTATCTCTGGTGAGATCGAGGTGAAGCAGGTGTTCAAGATTTCCAAGGTGGGTACTGTGGCCGGTGGTCTGGTTACTGACGGTAAGGTACACAATAAGGATAAGGCCCGTGTGATTCGCGATGGTATTGTGATTCATACTGCTCCGATTGAAGCCCTGAAGCGCTATAAGGACGATGCCAAGGAAGTGGCCACAGGCTTGGAGTGTGGTATCTCGCTGGTGAACTTCAACGATATTCAGGTAGGCGATATCATCGAGACCTTCACAGAGATAGAGGTTGAACAGAAACTTTAAACATTGGACATTGGACATTGAACATTGAACATTGGCTGCGCCTTGTTCTTTGACTCAATGGTCAATGCTCAATAGTCAATGGTCAATGAAAGAGAAAAATGAATATGTCCGTCAGGTGGCCGAACAGAAATACGAGTTCGGCTTCACCACGGACGTACATACTGAAATCATCGAAAAGGGGCTGAACGAAGACATCGTTCGGCTCATCTCTGCTAAAAAGGGGGAGCCCGAGTGGATGCTTGAGTTCCGCCTCAAAGCTTTTCGTTACTGGGAGGAACAGACGGAACCCAAGTGGGGGCATGTGCATGTGCCGCCTATTGATTATCAGGCGATTTCATATTATGCTGACCCTTTGGCGAAGAAACCTGCAGGCGACGGGAAGATAGACCCAGAACTTGAGAAGACGTTTGACAAGCTGGGCATTCCCCTCGAGGAGCGTCTTGCCTTGAGTGGCAATACGGCTGTCGATGCCATCATGGACTCAGTATCCGTGAAGACCACCTTCAAGGAGAAACTGCGCGAGAAAGGTGTTATATTCTGCTCCATCGGCGATGCCATCAAGGAGCATCCTGACCTGGTGCGCGAATACCTGGGCTCTGTGGTGCCTTATCGTGACAACTTCTTCGCAGCACTTAATTCTGCGGTGTTCAGCGACGGCTCCTTCGTGTATATCCCCAAGGGGGTACGCTGCCCCATGGAACTCAGCTCCTATTTCCGCATCAATGCCCGTAACACGGGCCAGTTTGAGCGCACGCTGATCATCGCCGACGATGATGCCTATGTCTCCTATCTCGAAGGTTGTACGGCTCCAATGCGCGATGAGAACCAGTTGCATGCAGCTATCGTGGAGATTATCGTGAAGGATAGGGCAGAGGTGAAGTACTCTACCGTACAGAACTGGTATCCTGGCGATGAGAACGGCAAGGGCGGTGTCTTGAACCTCGTCACAAAGCGTGGTGATCTGCGTGGTGTGGATTCCAAACTCTCATGGACTCAGGTAGAGACAGGCTCTGCCATCACTTGGAAGTATCCCTCGTGTATTTTGCGAGGCGACAACTCGCAGGCTGAGTTCTATAGCGTAGCCGTAACCAACAACTATCAGGAGGCTGATACAGGTACCAAGATGATCCACATCGGCAAGAATACCAAGTCGACGATTATCTCGAAGGGTATTTCTGCTGGTCATTCCCAGAACTCGTATCGTGGCCTTGTCCGTGCCGCTTCAACGGCCGATAATGCCCGTAACTATTCTTCGTGTGACTCGTTGTTGTTAGGTTCCGACTGTGGTGCACATACCTTCCCTTATATGGATGTCCACAACGACACAGCCGTCTTCGAGCATGAGGCAACCACCTCTAAGATCTCGGAAGATCAGCTGTTCTACTGCAATCAGCGTGGCATCCCTACGGAACAGGCCGTCGGACTCATCGTCAACGGCTATGCCAAGGAAGTGCTTCAAAAACTTCCCATGGAGTTCGCCGTCGAGGCTCAGAAATTACTCTCTGTCTCTCTCGAAGGCACAGTGGGATGAGGACTAAAGGTCAATAGGATTCTATTCAAAATTTAAGATTTTGGAAAATCCTGTCAAGAGGAATATTTTCTTGACACTGTCATTGGTGTTCCGCAGTGTCATTGTACCGCCGTTTGCCTTGGTACTCTTCAGAATACTGAGCAGGATACGTAGGCCGCTGGATGCAATATACGTCAGGTCTTTACATTCGATGACAATATGCCCACTCCCATTCTCCATGAGGGGGGCTAAAATATGGCTTGCTTCTGTGTAAGCCGCCGTATTAAACTCTCCATCAAAGGTGACAAGCGTGCAGTCCTCTAATTGTTCAATCGTTGTTTTCATTGTTGAAATCTTGTATGTGATTACTATTGTTTCGTTGTAGACTTATATTGGATGGCCAGCATGGTCAGGTCATCACTCTGCTCGGCATCTCCCACGAACTTGTGGACAGCCTCAGTCATCTTCGCTATGATCTCCTTACAACTGCCACCAGTCTGAAGCACATCCACGATTCGCTGATCTCCAAATAGATTTTTCTGACTGTCTTGTGCTTCCGTCAGTCCATCGGTATACATGAAGAGTATTGTGCCTTCTGGCATCTGATACTCCTCGAGACAATAAACAGTGTCGCTAAACGTACCGACGGGCAAGTTCGGATCGCTTTTCAGTTCTGTGATACCATTACCCACAAGGTAAGGCCAATCGTGCCCCGCATTACAATAGTGTAACTGGCCTGTTTGCAGGTCGAGTACCCCAAGGAAGAAAGTCACGAACATATTCGAGTCGTTACCATCGGACATTGCCTCATTGATGAGTGAGACGATTTTTTCCGGACGACTCTCATGATTGGCTATGTTACGGAATAAACTACGCGTCATAGCCATCACCAATGAGGCAGGGATACCCTTGCCAGACACATCACCGATACAGAAGAACAACTTATCGTCACGGATGAAGAAATCGAAAAGGTCGCCGCCTACCTCTTTGGCTGACGTCAATTGTCCATAAATGTCAATATCGTCACGATCAGGATAGGCAGGGAACAACTTTGGCAACATCGACATCTGAATATCCTTGGCTGCATTCAGTTCTCCCTCGATGCGTCCCTTGGTCTCATTCACCTGCTTCAGTTCTTCCATCTGCTCCTTCAGCGAAGTCTGCATCATCGCAAACGAGTCGTGCAAGCGCTTCATCTCATCATGCGATAAAATCTGGGGCAGCGAAGCATTCAGGTTGCCTTGTGCAACCTCATCGGCAGACTTGGCAAAAAGGGTCAGTGGCTTGGTGACTCGTATTAAGATGTGATGGCAAATGAAGAACAGGATCGCCAGCCCTATCAGCATGACGGCCACGACAATACCTCCAAAGATCATCGAGCGAGTGAAGATGAGCTTGGCAGGGATCACAGTAGCCATCGACCATCCCGTACGCTCTATCGGGGCATAGTTGATATAGAACTTGGTGCCGTCACGATCAACGGCTTCCATACCCGTTTTACCGTCAATCATCTCATAGCCTATACGGTCGTCAATCGTGTCAGCAGTCACCTCTGATAAAATGAAATAGGATTCGTTTAGAATGCGGTCACGCAGAGGGTGGGTAATGTATGCGCCGCCCTTACCTATAATGTAGGTATATGCATGATGATAGAAGAAGGCGCTGTCGCCCTCCAAGATAGCCCATTGTGCATCTCTCTCTTGGTCTTTAATATTCAGCACCCGCTGATTGAAATCAAGGTCACTTTCCGTCACGAGTTCTGTAAGCCACTCTAATGACACGTCAGCGGTGATGATGGCATAGATGTTGCCCGAAGCATCAAAGAGCGGACGCGAATACGTGGTCATCATCTGCTCACCGCCACCCTTGTCATAATAAGGCTCACTCCAGTAATTACGCTTCAAAAGTTTGGGAATGAGATACCAATCCATATAATGATACTCATAGTCATTGCTGCCGAGCTGCTTGGTGAGAACTGTTGAGTCGATGTCGCGATAGGCATACGGAGAGAATTGTTTACCCTTACTAGGATAATAGTTGGGCTCAAAGGCCACGGTGGAACCAATGATATTTGGGTTCAGTTCCAGCAAACGACGGACGACACCATACATTTTGTCCGGATTGGAGAGCGAATTTTCCACCTCCGGTATGGTATTCGCCACAGCGACTTCCACACCTACAAGGACACTGTTGATGTGCTGATTTGCTATCTCCATGCGGCTCTGCACATTTTCCTTTGTTCCCATCAGAACAGCCGATGAACTAATGTACGACACTATCACTGCGATAATGACTGTAACAATCATCACCGTGAGCATCACCCAAAAGGTTAGTCTGGCGGAAAGGGAGCGGAAAGTGGGAAGTGAAAAACGGAATGAACTCATGGCTGCGTAATTTGCTTATAAGAAATCGGATGCTTTAAAACACTCCCCTCGCAGAGGATACGGTTTGTAAGGTCGAACATCTGAGGATCCAGACGGTAAGTACGCTTGCCAGTTTTAGGATCCGTAAGTAACCTGAGACACTCCTCCAGCATCCAGCGCTGGGCATAGATGTTAAAGGGGACATTATTCTGACGCATATAGAGCATCACGAGATCAAGCGTCTCCTTAGGATGCTGAGCAGCCCATTCCCAGCCTTTACGAGTGGCTTCAGCAAACTTCACGACTTCCTCCCGATGCTTCATAAAGAAATCCTTCGTCACATAAAGCCCGTCCTCAGGCACATTATAGCCGATATCCCGCAGATATAATAGCTGCTCTTTTTTCAGTCGTTGTCCAGCGGCTCTTAACTGGAAGTACTCATTATAGCTCATGGCCAGCGTGGCATCGATGGCACCTGAAATGTAGATGTTGGCATTGGATATAAAGGGCACCCATTCAATATCGAGTTTAGCTTTTCGCCCTATCGCGATGGGCAGCATGGAAGCGCCTGCCCTGAAATGACCAACGCGTTTGCCGTCCAGACTGTTGAAACCCTTCAACGGCTGGTGGGAGATGATCATCAGGCCGCTCTGCTGGAAATACTGCAGCACATTCACCAGTTGGCTTCCGTCATTCATCATCTCCAGAGCCGATGTCAGCTGAAGCGACACAAACTGGCTCTCCCCACTCTCCAAACGATTGACGTTTGTCCTGGAGGCTGTCGGATGCTTGATTACCACATTCAGTCCTGCCTCCTTAAAGTAGCCCATTGCTTCTGCCACATAGAAACCGGCAAACTGTGCCTGAGCTGTCCAGATGGGTGTGTACACCAACTCCTTCTTCTGGGCGCAGACGGTCATTCTGAATGGAAAAAACATCAGAACGGTTATCATCAAAAATATCCTTCTCATAAGTTTTTGCACATTTCGTGGGCAAATTTACAAAAAAAATCTAATTTACGTTTCATTTTAAATAACTTTTTCTGTTACGTACAGAAAAACTCCTCCTTTTAATCAGAAAAATTTCGTTATCTACACTTTTTTTGATAACTTTGCACCCTGAAAACAGATAGACGATGTTAGAAGTTAAAAATTTGCACGCCAGGATTGGCGAAAAAGAGATACTGAAGGGCATCGACCTCGTGATCAATGATGGCGAGACCCATGCCATCATGGGACCTAACGGCTCTGGGAAGAGTACGCTGAGTGCTGTACTAGTGGGCAATCCGCTCTATGAAGTGACGGAAGGCGAAGCTTATTTCAACGGCAAGAACCTGCTGGAGATGAAGCCTGAGGATCGTGCCCATGAGGGATTGTTCCTGAGTTTCCAGTATCCGGTGGAGATACCAGGCGTCTCGATGACCAACTTCATGAAGGCAGCCATCAACGAGAAGCGCAAGTATCAGGGGCTGGAGCCCATGAATGCGGCTGAATTCCTGAAGCTGCAGCGCGAGAAACGCAAGATTGTGGAACTCGACTCCAAGCTCGCCAATCGCTCTGTGAACGAGGGTTTCAGCGGGGGCGAGAAGAAGCGCAACGAGATTTTCCAGATGGCGATGCTCGAGCCCAAACTGAGCATCCTTGATGAGACTGACTCCGGCCTTGATGTCGATGCCATGCGTATCGTGGCAGAGGGAGTGAACAAGCTTCAGACGCCTGAGACCTCGTGTATCGTCATTACCCACTATGACCGTCTGCTGGAGATGATCCGTCCCCAGTTCGTCCATGTGCTCTATAAGGGCCGTATTGTGAAGACGGGTGGCCCTGAGCTCGCCAAGCAGATTCAGGAGCACGGCTACGACTGGATAAAGGAAGAAATCGGAGAAGAGTAATGGGAGCAGAGCAGCAATATATAGACCTCTACGAGCAGGCACGGGAGATGATCTTCTCTCATGCTCCCGAGGCGATGAATGCCGTAAGGGATGAGGCTTTCGGGGATTTCCGTAGGCAGGGCTTCCCATCAAAAAAGGTGGAGCGCTATAAGTACACCGATATGCAGAAGCTCTTCGCGCCCGACTATGGCGTGAACTTGAATCGCCTCGAAATACCCGTCGATCCCTATCAGACATTCCGTTGCGATGTGCCCAACCTTTCCACCTCGCTCTATTTCGTCGTCAACGATATGTTCTATCGCGATGATAAGCCTAAGGGTCAAAGACTGCGGGTAGGCGGGCAACGCCCGGGAATTTTGCCCGAGGGTGTTGTCATTGGCTCTATGCGCGATTTCCCTGAGTTGGTAAACACCTACTACGCTAAGTTGGCCAAGACCTCAGATGATGCTGTGACGGCGCTCAATACGATGCTGGCCCAAGACGGCCTGTTGGTCTATGTGCCTCGCAACGTGAAGGTCGATCGTGCCATCCAGGTCATCAATATCCTTAAGGCCACACCCAGCAATGCCCAGCGTCAGGTACCCGATCTGATGGTGAACCGCCGAGTGCTGATCGTGCTTGAGGAAGGCGCAGAACTGAAGATGCTCTTCTGCGACCATGCCGCCGACGACAAGAACTTCCTGGCTACTCAGGTCATCGAGGCCTATGTGGGCGAGAATGCCTCACTCGACCTCTATTGTCTTGAGGAGACACATTATAAGAATGTTCGTGTGAGCAACGTCTATATAGACCAGCAGGCCAACAGCCGTGTGAACCACAACGTCATCACCCTCCACAACGGCATCACCCGCAATAAGCTCGACCTCACCTTCTCGGGCGAGGGGGCTGAGTGCCAGTGCTACGGCTGTGTGATTGCAGACAAGCAGCAGCATGTGGATAATAATACGCTCATCACCCATCATGTGCCTCATTGCACCTCGAATGAGCTCTACAAATATGTGCTCGATGAGAAGGCCACAGGTGCCTTTGCAGGTCGTGTGCTTGTGGAACACGGAGCCCAGAAGACCTCCTCGCAGATGACCAACCAGAACCTCACGGCCACAAAGGAAGCCCGAATGTACACCCAGCCCATGCTTGAGATCTATGCCGACGACGTGAAGTGTGCCCATGGTTCAACCGTTGGCCAGCTCAACGATGCCGCCCTCTTCTACATGCGCCAGCGTGGTATCTCTTTGCAGGAGGCCAAGTTGCTGCTGCAGAACGCATTTATCAACGAAGTCATCGACAAGATGCAGCTCGAACCTCTTCGCGACCGTCTCCATCACCTCGTTGAGAAGCGCTTCCGTGGCGAGCTCAACAAATGCGAAGGCTGCAAACTCTGCAAGTAGTCTCTAGGATTGATAAAGTCCTTGATACGGGTAGAAGCTTTTTGGTACACCCTAACTACTTGGTGCGTTTAGCGGTGGGCGTGATGCCCTTGAATTTCTTGAAATTGCGGTAGAATGCGCTGGAAGAGGTAAAGCCTGACTTGAACATCACATCGTTAATAGACAACTCTGGGTGCGCTTCGAGCAACTTCGAAGCATAATCGATACGCTGTCCGTTGATATAGTCGGAAAAGGATATCCCCATCTCCACATTGATGGCATTGTAGACATAATTGCGGTTGCTGTTCAGCCGCATGGCCAGGTCGCTGACCTTCAGGTTGGGATAAAGATATAGTTTCTCTTCGCTCATCAGTTTGCGGATCTTCTCCAGAAGTTCGCTATAGACACATTCTTCTGTCATCGGTTCTGCTCCCATAAAGACTTCGGCTTCGATGTCCTGCACAGAGAACTGCTGGTTCAGCCCCACGTGGCCTATCAGAAGGAGCAGTATAGAGAACAAGACTGCAGGAATGACAAGGGGTTCTGCCCCGTCAATGAAACGCTGACGCCCTATCAGGTTGAACACAAAGGCTACGAGCGACGTGACTGCGAAGAGCACCAATAGTGTCTTCACCCTGACAATTCGTTTTCCCTCAATGTTCGAATAGTTCGTTTCGACAACGGCATTATAGGCTGTAATCCGACGGAATCCGAAAAAGAGCACTAAAGGCACCTGAAGAGCAAACATGATTCTGACCACGACATGGATTATGGCCTGCCAGTAAGCCAGTCCAGACAGCGAGGCAAATTCATCGTCATAGAGATAATGCTGGACGAAGGTGGCCGTTTCCTGAGGATTCATCAGTGTGTAGAGCAGCCCTACGGCCAGACAGCAAAGCAGCGACGGCAGCAGGTAAAGGGCTTGTCGCCAGCGATTGTGGCGGTAGTCCGTCAACTCTTCTATATATAGGTAATATAGCGGGAACACGGCTGGATTGCAGAAGCAGTAGAGTGTATCCGTTAGAGGTATGACGGCCATTAGACGATTGAAATAGAAGTAATGGGCCAGATAGAGCATCGTTGCCGTAGCCATGAAAATCAGCAATTTCAGCTTTGCCATGTTCCGATGATCATAGAGGCTCAGGGCTATCAGCACTGAGAGAATGCCGCATACGATCATCGGCAAGGAGGATATCAAAACGCCTAACATGGCTGCAAAAGTAGTGTAAAATCTTCAATTATGCAAATAAAAAAGGCGTAAAGGATACAAAAAAGCAGATTGGTGTT
The DNA here is from genome assembly GCA_900314995.1 of uncultured Prevotella sp. Classification (GTDB taxonomy): domain Bacteria; phylum Bacteroidota; class Bacteroidia; order Bacteroidales; family Bacteroidaceae; genus Prevotella. The sequence goes on along the minus strand of OMXK01000001.1, from coordinate 138,002 downwards.
TGGTTTACACCTGCCAAATGCGGAATATGCCGATGAAATCGTAGTTTTTGGGGTATCTGATTGCATATTCGGGAAAGAATTGAATCTTCTGATAACGAGAAATTGTGAATTCGGGAAAACTTTCTTGGAATAAGGAATCGCATATTCGTCACAATTTTCTATTTTTGCGACATATTAAGCAACTATAAATTAAAACTATTGAACTATGGGGAAGAATTTTCTACTCAAATCCTGTCTGGTGCTTGCACTTATAATGGCTTTCTGTATCAAAGCCGCGTCTCAAAGTACCAATGATATCCCTAAGGAGGGAAACATGTTCTATATGGAGAACGGGAAAACGCGCACTGTTAAGGCGTCTACCCGAGGAGACAAGGATCCCCAGTGGTCGTTCAAGTCTGTCGTCGAGAATTGTTATGATAATGATAAATACAAAGACAAAGAAGCGTGGATGATGACAGCTGATGGAGAAACGAAGCTGAAGGTCACCTTTGAGTACAAGACCGGTGACGAAAGCTATGATATCGATTCGACATGGGTTGAGTTCTGTTTCTATGACGGAAAAGACCTGTTCCATGATGAAGAAAACGTCATCTACTTCGACGATGAAAACATTTCGGGTACTTTCACCATGGAGCAGAAAAAAAAGTCAGTTACCCTACACCTGACAGCACCTCCAGTATTCCCAAATCCCTCCTATGCGTGGTATACATACTATGTGGTTCTCCATTTGAAATTGAAGGGTATGGGAGAGGCTGCCGTAGCCAGGCAAATCGGTGTCAGCCGTAACGGTGTTTTGTTGTCGCATGGTCTGAACGGTGACATTAAGTGTTTTTGGAATTTTAGGGAATACTTGTTAAATACAACCAAAAGTTATTTTCTTAACCAGATGATGCTTCTTGACTATAGTTCATCGAACACCAGCTCCTTCGAAGAAAACACACATAAGAATGAGGTCGTGAAGAAAGGCTTGCTAAAGCTCAGCGACAATCTGCTTAGAGCTGGTATTGCAAGCACCAAATATGATATGGTAGGTCATAGTATGGGCGGCATCTTGGAGCGTCTATATATCCAAGAAGTCGATGACAAGCACACGAACAGACTGATTACGCTGAACACACCTCACTACGGATCTATATTAGGTAATGTGTACCAAGTTTATGATCTTGCCCAATTTGTTCCTAAAGTGAGAGAGAACAAGTATGTACAAAAGTTCAACAATTTATTGGATTCAGCATTTGCCAAAGATCCAAGTATGCAAGCCGTAAAAAACCTTGGTGAAAATAGTTCCGCCATTCAGAACCTTGCAGCTGGCAGAAATAAGCTGAATGGAATTCCTGTTTTTGCTCTTGGCTCCCAAGTTAAAACCTGGGTTGACGATATGATTGCCTATAAGGAGAGTTTCTATGTCAATTACAACAAAGTAGCGTCTTACCTTTTTGATGCTAAGCCAGGAGAAGGGAAAGTTAATCTTGACAAGAAAACGAAAGAGGAATCGGACTATGTGGTCTCAGTTCAAAGCCAAATAGGTGGATGTTCCAGTCACCTCATATACGAAGGGGATTTTTTCCAAGCCATGCATTGTAATGTTACAAATTGGGATGCAATTTTCGAAGAGCTGAATAGTCTGCTGACGGCAACTGACACCAATGAGTTTTCCACTTCTGGATTTGGGGATATTCCAAAATCCGTAAGTACGAGAGGTGAAGGAGATGATATAGAGCTGGTTAGGGAGATTGTGGATCCCACCCCCAGTTCCTTTATCAAGATTGAGGCTGAGAAAGTAGATGGTCAAGACTATACCCATGTGATCAGGCTTGCCCACAGTGACGACATGATGGCTCAAGTGGCTTTCTGTCTTCTTAGCCCAGACGAAATGATTTCCGACTATGATAAGGACATGATGTACTTCGATATGAGCGGCTTCGAGGGCGAGAAATGGATCTATGCCTTCGGACGCACCAACTACAATGCGTTGGTGGTTGATTCCGTGAAGGTGACATTGGGAGAAGGTGGAAGTGGCATCAAGTCTGTGGAGGACAATGCTGCATTGCGCTATGCTGTCATAGGGAATATCTTGAATATAAAGAATGTTACGGGTCCCTACAGCGTAGCTGTCTACAACTATGCCGGCCAGATGTTGGCAGAAATGGAGAGTAATCCGTCGCACATGTATGCACTTCCCCGCAATAAGGGTCTCTTGATTGTTGGTGTTCGTTCGAGCAAAGGCAACCAGTTCTTTAAAGCAATGATTAAGTAAGAGCATCCACCAAAACATTGAAGCGATGAGAAAGTATGTTTACTTAATTGCAATGGCAGTCCTGACCATCCAGTTCCTGTCGTGCTCTAGAAGTGATGACGAAAACGTGCTTCAACAGCAGAATCCCGTCATGAGCCGATCGCTATCTGATGGTACTGAGATCCCTACCGGAGCCATTGGCGGTTCTGATACCAAACCTATTGAGGGGCCGATGTTCTATAACGAGAACCCGTATGACGTCATTGCTGTCGCTTGTCTTGCTGATTGCTATACAATTGATCAGAATGATAGTGTGTTTTTGTCTAAAGATCTTGGAGGAGGAGTCCTGACCCAAGATGGAGGCTCGTTTGTTGTGACCCTCGAGGGGGAGGGACTGCATATTGTAGGTACTGGTGTTTCTCAAGCGGCTGATGTCACAATATATTCTACATTGTCTTTGGATATTGATGATGTAAAACTGATAGAAAGTGGTGATGCAACTATCACAAATTTCGATCTCTCGGAAACATGGGTAATAGATTATGGCACATGGTCCATTACCAATAAAAGCCATCTTTCTGCCTCTGACATTCCGATGGTTGGAGGTTTACCTCATACCAGATGGGAGGGTGGCACTATCACAGCCTACTCGTGGACCTCTTCCTACAGCAGTTTGTATCTCGTTGATAATCCCGCAAATAATATTGAGGTGTGGGTTCACTTCAAGGACGACACAGTTGTGAAGGCAAGAATAGGGAAATAAGTGAAATAGCCGTCAATAATAATCACCAAAAACAGTAAAAGCAAATGAAAAAGTGTATTTACCTAATAGCAATGGCAGTTCTGACCATCCAGTTCCTGTCATGTTCAAAAAGCGATGACGAAAAAGTGCTTCAACAGCAGAATCCTGTCATGAGCCGGTCACTCTCTGGTGATACGGAGATTCCTACCGGCGCTATCGGCGGTCCTGATACCAAACCTGTAGAGGGGCAGATGTTCTATAAAGAGAACTCGTCTGATATCATTATGGTCTCCATTCTCGGCACTTTCTCCACAATAGATCAGGATGACAAAGTGGAAGTGTATAATAACCTTGGAGGAGCAGTGCGAACCAAAGATGGCGGTTCGTTCACAATCACTTACAAAGGGAAAGGCATGCATATTGTAGGTTCTGGCATTACCCACCCTCAAACCGGGTTCACATATCATTTTAAACTGTCTTTGGATATTGATGATGCAAGTCTGATAGAAAGTTGTAAGGCAACTATCACAAACATCGATCTCTCAATGAATACAGAAATCAATTGGTTCGGATCATCCTCTACCGGTAGCGCCCACCTTTCTGCCTCTGACATACCGATTGTTGATGGCTTACTTTTTACCTATTGGAAGGGTGGCACAGTAACAGATTATACGTATTCTACTTCAGATGGACTTGCTCTTAATCTCGTTGATAATCCTGCCAATTATATTGAAGTGTGGATATCTTTCAAGGATGGGTCAAGTGTAAAGGCAAGAATAGACAGATGAGCGAAAAGACCGATAGCCGCGTGACGCTCTGTCCTGACGGGAAATACCGTTGGGTTTACGAGGTGCCGATGTTGAAGAATCCCAGCATCCTGTACGATGTGTACAAGGTGCTGGGCATCAGCTTCGGTGTCGTATGGCTGTTGAATGTACTGCTGATTGGCTGCGAAGACGGGTTTTCGCTCAAGAACCTGTGGGGTTCCACCTATGTCCTATTAGTGGTGGCGCTCGTGCTGGCGGTGATTGCTCTCATAGCCTATGTGATCGTCGCATGGTGTTATGGCTGGAAATATGTGGTGCTTTTCACGATGGACGAGAAGGAAATCGTTCATCAGCAGATGCCCCGCCAGGTGAAGAAAGCGCAGATATTAGGTGCATTGACATCCTTTGCAGGAGTCGCAGCAGGCAAACCAAGTGTCGTCGGTACGGGCTATCTGGCAGCTTCTCGCTCCACAACCACCTCCGAGCTCGCCAACGTCGCCCGTCTCATCCCTTGTCGTCGCTATCACCTGATTAAGATAAACTGCTTGTTGAAGAAGAACCGCATCTATGTCCCTGACGAGGATTTCGATTTCGTATACGATTTCCTCTGCCAACATTGTACCAATGCAAAATTTTCACAATAAACTCCACTAGTATCCCTAGTACCGCCACGAAAATCGCCTTACGACTGAGTGGTATTCACATTACGACTGACTGGTGCTCGCCTTACGACTAAGCATCAGTTAGTCGTAATGTAACTCTTAGGCGACATACATCCACTAAAATCGATTTAAATTTCTGATTCTTAGACAAATAAGTTGTTTCTATACCTCCACTAAACCTCCACCTAACCTCCACTAAACCTCCACTAACAAATTCTTTACAAAAGTAAGGTAAATAGCCGCAATTACCATAATAAATCTGTTAATTCGTTCTTTTTTCAGCAAATTATTTGCTTAGATAATATCTTTTTCGTATCTTTGCCCACATAATTTGTATAATAACCTAATTATTAATTTAAAACAAGGAGAAAGAATCATGAAGAGATTAACGATGTTGGTGGCATTGACCTGTGCCGCAACAACTATTACCTTTGCACAAAAGAACCCCAAGGAGATGAAGTATCGTAGAAGCTCGCTTTATACGATCATGGTGCCCAGCGACAAGCTGACGGGTGATGCCAAGGAAGTCGTGACGGCTACCTTTGACACACTGGCAATCCCCGACAAGTACAACGACCACAACCTGAAAGTGCGTCATATTGATCTGACGAAGATCGAGGTGACCCCCGAGGAGGTGAAGGCTGCCGAGGAAGTTCGCGGAGGCCACAAGAAAGGTATAGCCGGATTGGCCAAGAAGGGCCTGAGTTTTGCTAAGAAGAGTGTCTCTAAATCAGAGACAGGCGGCATGGGCGGTGACGAGAAGGTGGCCAAGATCATGAAGTTCTTCAAGGAGAACCATGTTGCCAACAAAATCATCGCAAAGTGGTATAACGAGAGCAAGACAATGAAAAACGGTTCTCATTTCAATACCTTGTTGATTGAGAGTCGTGGTGAGTTCGGTGCCAGCCAGGAGGAGATCAATATGTCAAAGACTAAGATTGGTGGTATGGATAAGATCAGGACTGCAGCTCAGTTAGACCTCGTGCCTCGCACTTTTGTGATGGTGACATCTTATGCTTATCAGTCGTCTGAGGAAGTGGCAGCTATGGTGGCAGCAGGTAGTGCTGTCGCCGGCGGTACGATTGGAGCCATCACACAGTTGAGTGCATCAGCAGCAGCTGCCGTTCTGAAGGGTTATTTCATCACGACTACCAGCTATCTCTTCCAGCTGGATTGGAATGAGGAGATCATGAACGACTTCTATGACAAATACTGGGATGCCAAGGATACTAAGGCATTCCATAACGACACAACCTATCAGCTGAAATATGTAGGTAAGACGTCGAATTTTGCACCAGCAACCCTGAAGTTCACTGTCAAGGGCGATGAGATGGGATTGAAGCTGATCAGCCGTGCAACGGCTCGTGCTACTGATGCCAGCATCGCCAAGCTGCAGAAGAAATATGAAGTGTTTAAGACCCTTTCTGTATTGAACGTCAGCGATGACGGTTCTACGATGTACGCTTATATAGGTAAGAAGGAAGGCATCAAGAAGGGCGACAAGTTCGAGGTGCTGGAGCAGATTGCCGACGAAGATGGCAACATCACCTATAAGAAGATCGGAACGGTGAAGGTGGCCAAGGGCATGATCTGGGACAACCGTGCCGGAGCAGGAGAGAAACTGGAAGGTGAGGCCGAGGCAAAGGAAGATGATGATGACGACGATATCAACTACGACAAGCCTTACACCACCTTTGAGGGTAAGCCTGGCAAAGGAATGGAGATGGGCGGCTTGTGGCTGCGTCAGTTAAAGTAAGAATAATCACTAATAAAACAAATGGATATGAAAAGAATTGGATTACTGATGGTTTGCATGATGGTGATGGCTGTCTTCACCGCAAACGCTAAGGATGGTGAGTCGGAGACTTATCGTTATGAACTTGAGGCACTCGACGGCGTGGCTTCCGAGGGCCGTGTGCTGCTGAAGGTCTGGAGCTATGGAAAGAAGGAGAAACTGACTCGTCAGGCTTGTATGGCTAATGCCGTTCATGGCATTATCTTCAAAGGTGCCCCCGCTGGTGCCGGTGCTGGTTTGATTAAAGGTTCCAAGGCGCTTTGCCCTGAGGGCTATGCTGCTCACAAGGACTATTTCGATACATTCTTCCGTAACGGCGAGTATCTTCAGTTTGTAGAGTTGACGAACAATGGTAACATCCAGGCCGGTGACCGTATCAAAATCTCCAGCAAGGAGTATAAGGTAGGCATGGCCTGCATCGTGAACTACACCGCCCTTCGTGCCAAGCTCGAAGGCGATGGTATTGCCAAGGGACTGAATTTCCTGTTCTAATAACCAAATTATAAGAAGCAATGAAAAAGATATTTTTGTCATGTATGGCTCTTGTCATTAGCATGATGGCATTTGGCCAGGCTAAGAAGCCGACGATCATGGTCGTACCCAGCCAAAACTGGTGTTATCAGAATGGTTATATCAAGACGTTTGCTGAGAATGGCGAAACGAAGAAGGTGCCCGATTATGAGCGCGCTTTCTTGGAGAACAGCGATGTGAAGACTGCAATCTCATGTATCAATGACATGATGGCTGAGGCCAACTTCCCGCTGAAGGATATGGAGCAGTATCTCAGTTCGCTGTCCCTGACACGTGCCGAGAATGCTGCAGCAACCTCCAAGTCTGGCGGTGAGGTGGCAGAGAGTCCGCTCGATATTATCAATGCGCGAGCTAAAAGCGACATTATCTTTGAATTGACCTGGACGGTGAACAAGCGCGGACCTAACAGTTCCGTTACCTATAATCTCCGTGCGTTGGATGCTTATTCCAATAAACAGGTCGCAGCAGTCAACGGCACGGGCGATGCATCATCATCAGCTCCGCTGGCAGTACTCCTTCAGGAGGCTGTCCAGGGAACCATGCAGAGCTTCCAGGATAAGCTGCAGAAGCATTTCGAAGATATGGCTGCCAATGGCCGTGAGGTGGCTCTGGTGATCCGTACTTGGGATAACAGCCCTTGGGACCTGGAGTATGAGATGGGTGACAAGGAACTGAACGAGGTCATCGAGGATTGGGTGGCTGACAATACCGTCAATGGCCGATTCTCTACACTCGATGCTACGGAGACACGTATGGAGTTTGACCAGGTGCGCATTCCGCTCTACAACGCTCAAGGACGTGCGACCGATACCCGTCAGTGGGCTCGTGGCCTTGTGAACTTCCTAAAGGGAAAGGGTATTGCATCTAAGTTGGACATGCGTGGTCTTGGCCATGCGACTATTACCATAGGAGGAAAGTAATATGAAAAGACTGATTGTTATTCCGATTTTACTGTTGTGTGTGCTCGGCATCCGTGCACAGATGATTGTCACGCCCTATATGCCTTATGATCAGGAGGGTATGACAGTGAACAACGCCAGACTGATGGAGAACCGTCTGGCTCAGATTATCAATGATAGTGGTCTGCTGAGTGCCGAAGGCTCGCGCTTTGTACTTACCATGAACTGGAACGTGGTGGATAAGGAAGTGCTGGGAACGGCACCCACGAAGGTGATGTATCGTCTGGAGGCAGGTATGTATATCGGCGATGGTATGACTGGCAATAAGTTTGCTTCGACCGTGATTCCCTTGAAGGGAGCCGGCAACAACGAGGCCAAGGCTATCGTGAACTCCTTGAGGGAACTGAATGCCAGCCGTCCTGAGATCGAACAACTCATCAAGAAGGGTGTACAGCAGATCCTGGCCTATTATGAGAGCCACAAGCGGGAGATCATGACCTCTGTAAAGACGATGATGGGCATGCACGATTATGAAGGAGCTATGTTCGCACTCTACCAGATTCCGATGGAGTGCTCGTATTATCAGGAAGCCCAGAGCATGCTTATTCCAGCTTATAAGGGAATGGTGAACACCCAGGCAGCCGAGCTGCTGCAGCGTGCCCGTGCCCTATGGGCTGCTTCTCCCTCTCAGGAGAATGCCGAGGCCGTGATGGCTCTGGTGGGCGACATCGACCCCTCTTCTAGTTCTTACAATGCCGCTCAGTCGTTTATGAAGGAGGTGAAGGGGCGTGTGTCAAAGCTCGATGATCAGGATCGTGCCGAGGTGTTCAAGGAGTTGGCTCATGAGCGTAGCATGGATAAGGCTCACATGCAGGCTGTCCGTGAGATATGTCTCGCCTATGCCAAGAATCAGCCGAAAGTGGTTTATAATATCGGTTCATGGTGGTAAATATAATAATGTAGAGAATGATGAAGAAGTTTTTTATAGCAGCCCTGTTGCTTTCGCTGACTTGTGACGTCTGTCACGCTCAGCGTCGTCAGAATTCAGGTGTTAAGGAGTTCGAGGCAGAATGTCTCGGCGTAGAGGGTGATGGCTCTCAGACCATTCGTGCCTATGGCTTTGGTAAGGACAAGGACGATGCGGTGGAACAGGCCCAGAAAAATGCGGTCTATGCCGTCATCTTTAAGGGTATCACGAAAGGTTCTGGCTGTAATATGAAACCGCTGCTCACGGAAGTTAATGCCCGTGAGAAGTATGAGGACTATTTTGACAATTTCTTCAAAGACGATGGTCCTTTTGAGGATTTCGTTTCTATGGCCGACGAGCGTATGTTTGGTCGCGAAGACACCCGTAATGCCCTCGGACGCCGTTATGCTGTCGTAGTCAGAGTATTGCGCAGCGAACTCAGAATGAAGCTGAAGGAGGACGGCATCCTGAAATAACTTCAGCAGTATATATGTACGATATCAATAAGATTAGAATGGACTTCCCGATACTCTCTCGGGAAGTCTATCGTAAGCCGCTGGTATATCTGGATAATGCGGCTACCACACAAAAACCGCTCTGCGTGCTAGATGCTATGCGGGATGAGTATCTTAACGTGAATGCCAATGTGCATCGTGGGGTACATTATCTCTCGCAGCAGGCTACTGATCTGCATGAGGCGGCACGAGAGGCTGTGAGGCAGTTTATCAATGCCTCGAAGATCGAAGAGATTGTTTTCACCAGGGGAACGACGGAGGCCATCAATCTGGTGGCTTCTTCTTTCTGTGAATCACAGATGACGGCAGGCGATGAGGTGATCGTCACCGAGATGGAACATCATTCGAACATCGTATCGTGGCAGTTGCAGGCGATGAAACGAGGTATTGTCGTGAAGCATATCCCCATCACAGATGATGGCATCCTTTGTCTGGATCAGTTGGAGCAACTCATCACAGAGAAAACGAAGCTTATCAGCGTGGCCCATGTGAGCAATGTGCTGGGGACAGTGAACCCTGTAGAGGAAATCATCAAGACGGCTCATGCACACGGTATCCCCGTTTTGGTAGATGGTGCCCAGAGTGCGCCTCACTTCAAAATTGATGTGCAGGCAATGGACTGTGACTTCTTCGCCTTCAGCGGCCATAAGATGTATGGACCCACGGGCATTGGTGTTCTCTATGGCAAGGAAGAGTGGCTCGAGAAACTGCCTCCCTATCAGGGCGGTGGTGAGATGATCGATAAGGTGACGTGGGAGAAGACTACTTTTGAGCGTCTGCCGTTTAAGTTTGAGGCGGGCACTCCTGATTATGTGGCTACCCATGGACTCGCTAACGCTATCGAGTATATCGGCTACATCGGCTTCGATGCCATCCAGCAGCACGAGCACGAGCTCACCCGCTATTGCATGGAGCAGCTCCAGACCATCGAAGGCATGAAGATCTATGGCCCGCAGGATGCATCGTTAAAAGACGCTGTCGTGAGTTTCAACGTCGGCGATATCCACCACTTGGATATGGGAACCCTGCTCGATCGCCTGGGCATCGCTGTACGTACAGGTCATCACTGTGCTCAGCCCCTGATGGATCGCTTGGGAATTTCAGGAACAGTGAGAGCTTCGTTTGCGCTTTATAATACGAAAGAGGAGATAGATGCCCTTGTAGCAGGTATCCGTCGTGTGTCACAAATGTTCTGATATGTTATTAGGCAAATACTACGAAGGAAAAGTTGAGGCTGGTTGCGATGAGGCAGGCCGCGGCTGTCTGGCAGGCAGCGTCTATGCTGCTGCCGTCATTCTGCCTGATGGCTATCAGAACGAGCTCCTTAATGACTCTAAGCAGCTCACGGAGAAGCGTCGTTATCAGTTGCGTGAGATTATCGAGCGCGATGCCGTAGCTTGGGCTGTGGGCATCGTCACCCCTGAAGAGATTGACAAGATCAACATCCTCAACGCCTCGATCCTCGCCATGCATAGGGCATTGGATCAGTTGAAGGTTCGCCCAGAAGCCATCATCGTCGATGGCAACCGCTTCAAAAAATATTCTCCCCCTCTTTTTGGAGGGGGACGGGGGGAGGCTCTTCCCCATACGACGATTGTCAAGGGCGACGGCAAATACCTCGCTATCGCTGCCGCCAGCATCCTCGCCAAGACCTATCGCGACGACTATATGAATCGTCTGGCAGAGGAATATCCCCAATACGACTGGCTCTCCAACAAGGGCTACCCCACGAAGAAACACCGTGAAGCCATCAGGCAGTTTGGCATCACTCCCTATCACCGTAAGAGCTACAATCTGCTCGGCGATGGACAATTAAGTCTGGATTTTGGCGAATGATACAAAAAATATTCGTAACTTTGCAGGCGAAAAAGAAACAAACGTTTTAAATTAGTAATAAGATTATGGCAAAGAAAGCACTTTTGATGATTCTCGATGGATGGGGAATCGGTAAGCATGGTAAGGGTGACGTGATTTTCAATACGCCGACCCCGTATCTCGATCTGTTAACAGCTACATCGGCTCACTCTCAGCTGATGGCCTCTGGTGAGGACGTTGGTCTGCCCGATGGTCAGATGGGTAACTCAGAGGTGGGTCACCTCAATATCGGTGCAGGACGCATCGTGTATCAGGATCTTGTGAAGATCAACCGCGCCTGCAAGGACGGCTCAATTATGGAGAATCCTCAGGTGAAGGCTGCTTACACCTATGCTAAGGAGAACAACAAGAAGCTGCACTTGATGGGTCTGACTTCTGACGGTGGCGTACACTCAAGCCTCGACCACCTTTTCAAACTCATCGAGATAGGTAAGGCTTACGGCCTGAAGAATCAGGTATTCGTACATTGTTATATGGATGGTCGTGATACTGACCCCAAGAGCGGTAAGGGCTTTATTGAGCAGGTATCAAAGGTGTGTGCTGAGAATGATGCTGCTATCGCCTCTATCGTAGGTCGTTTCTATGCAATGGATCGCGACAAGCGTTGGGAGCGTGTAAAGGAGGGTTACGACCTGATTGTGAACGGCACTGGTAAGCAGGCAACTGATATGGTTCAGGCCATGCAGGAAAGCTACGATGAGGGCGTAACTGACGAATTCATCAAGCCTATCCATAATGCTAGCGTCAATGGTTGTATCGAAGAAGGCGACGTTGTTATCTTCATCAACTTCCGTAACGACCGTGCCAAGGAGATGACGATAGCCCTCACACAGGAGGATATGCCTGAGCAGGGTATGAAGACCATTCCGGGATTGCAGTACTACTGCATGACACCATACGATGCAAACTTCAAGGGCGTTCATATCCTCTTCCCCAAGGAGAACGTAGAGGATACCTTAGGTGAGTATCTCTCAAAGCAGGGCAAGAAGCAGCTGCACACCGCTGAGACGGAGAAGTACGCTCACGTTACCTTCTTCTTCAATGGTGGTCGCGAGGCACCATACGAGGGTGAGGATCGTATTCTGGTTCCTTCTCCGAAGGTGGCTACCTACGACCTGAAGCCTGAGATGAGTGCCTACGAGGTGAAGGATAAGCTCGTTGGTGCCATCAACACCCAGGAGTATGACTTTATCGTGGTGAACTTCGCCAATGGAGATATGGTAGGTCATACAGGTGTCTACAACGCTATCGCCAAGGCTGTTTGGGCTGTTGACAACTGCGTGCGTGAGGTCATCGAGGCTGCCAAAGCCAACGACTACGAGGCTATCATCATCGCCGACCATGGTAATGCTGATAACGCCATCAACCCCGATGGTTCTCCCAACACTGCTCACTCACTGAATCCCGTGCCGTTCATTTACGTCACGAATAACAATTCCGCTACCGTTAAGGACGGACGTCTGGCAGACGTGGCTCCCTCTATCCTCCACATCATGGGACTGGAACAACCATCAGACATGACAGGTGAGAATCTGATTTCTGATAACCGATAATTATTTAGGCACGGATTACACGGTTCTCTTTGAGAGACACAGCCGCTATACTACATGAATAGCCGTGTTAACCCGTGTAATCCGTGCCATTTTTAGCATGGCAGTACAGATAGAAGAGAGTTGGAAGGCGCACCTGAACGGTGAGTTCGAGAAGCCTTATTTCGCACAGCTGACACAGGCAGTGCGACAAGAGTATATGCAGACGACCTGCTATCCGCCAGGTAAGCTGATCTTCAACGCTTTTAATCTGTGCCCGTTTGATAAGGTGAAGGTGGTGATTATCGGACAGGATCCCTATCACGAGCCAGGACAGGCTCACGGACTGAGCTTTTCTGTGCAGGATGGTATCCAGTTTCCACCGTCACTACAGAACATCTTCAAGGAGATTCAGGCAGATCTTGGTACACCTATCCCCACATCGGGTAATCTGACCCGTTGGGCAGAACAGGGCGTGCTGCTTCTGAATGCCTCACTCACCGTCAGAGCCCATCAGGCAAACAGTCATTCCTCCCTCGGCTGGCAGAAGTTTACCGATGCTGCCATCCAGGCGCTGGCTGCCAATCGTGAACACTTGGTATATATGCTTTGGGGCGGCTATGCCCGTAGCAAGGCTTATATGATCGACAAGTCGCGCAATCTGGTGCTTGAGAGTGTCCACCCTTCGCCCCTGAGTGCTAATCGTGGTGGCTGGTTTGGACAGCATCAGTTCTCTCGTTGTAATCAGTATCTCGAACAAAACGGTATGACACCTATCAACTGGTAGGATAAAATCTGTGTAAATCTCTGTAATCCGTGCCAAATATTCCTCCTATCCTCCAAGTCGGCGACGTGCTCCTCTCGTCAGAAATCCTGACGGAAAAATTCTGTTGTGACCTTAGTGTCTGCAAGGGTGCCTGCTGTGTGGAAGGTGATGCCGGGGCTCCCGTCACACTTGATGAGATCGCAGAGATAGAGGATTGTCTCGATGAGGTGTGGCATGACCTTTCTGCCTCGGCACAATCCGTTATTGACAAGCAAGGCGTGGCTTATACGGATCAGGAAGGCGATTTGGTGACAAGTATTGTCAGGGGTAAGGACTGTGTGTTTACCTATTATGGGGATGTAGAATGTGCAATGGTTAATGGTCAATGTTCAATAATTAAAGACTGTTGCCTCTGTGCATTGGAAAAGGCCTATAGGGAGGGTAAGACCCGATTCTGCAAGCCTGTCAGTTGTGCGCTCTATCCCATCCGTGAAAAGCAATTGGGTGGCGGACTCGTTGGGCTGAACTACAACCGTTGGAATGTCTGTAAGATGGCTGTAGCCAAAGGTGTCTTGGAGAATACACGACTATATCAGTTCCTCCGTGAGCCGTTGATCCGTCGTTTCGGCGCGGCCTGGTATCAGGAATTACTGGATACCGTGGATGAGCTGAAGCGTCAGGATTATCTATGACTTCCGATATTTGGAAGGACTTACCCCGACATGCTCTTTGAAGAACTTGCCGAGGAAACTCTGGTTAGGGAAGTTTAACTCCTGCGCAATCTCCTTGATGGTCTTCGTAGAGTTCTTCAGTAATACCCGCAGTTCAAGTGTTACATAATCGTCAATCCACTCGTTGGGTGTTCTGCGACTGGCATTCTTAACCGTTTCCGACAGATGCTTTGGAGTGATGTTGAGTTGCGCGGCATACCAGCCTACGCGGCGCTCCTGCCGGTAGTTCTTCTCCACAAGTTTGATGAAATGGGTGAAGATGGCATCCGCACGGGTCTGTGGCTTGTCGTTGTATTGTACCCGATAGATGATATTGCTCAGGTCGTAGAACATTGCCAATAGCAGGGTCTTGATCAGATCCTTACGGAAATGATTTCCCTGGTCGCAGATCTTTTGCTTGATCACTTGGAAGTATTCCTTAAAGGTCTCTATCTCTTTCTGCTCCAGACTCATGACAGGGTGCTGGCGGGAGAAGAGGAAGAGTGAGCTGACGTCGCTGACGTTCTGGATGATCTCGCGGAAGAAATGGACGGACATCATGATGCACAGCCCTTCCATATCGTTGGAATGCCGGTAACTGTCCACGACATGCCGATCGCTGACTATCAGGATGTCACCGGGCTTGATAACCTGTTTCTGGGTATCCAACTGGTACATCACCTCTCCTTTAATGCATAGTCCGATGAGGATGAAGTTCATGCGCCGAGGTTCTGTAGGCATCGGCGCTTCGTTGATGCGTTCTGTCAATAGGAGGTCATCATCCAGGAAAACGGATTCACTCCACGTCTTTGCCTTATTAAGGTCCGACTCTTTGATAGTTTGTTTTACCACGTCTTGATGTTTTGAGTAATTCCTGCTTTGAGTTTGACGGTCTTCTGCTGACCATTATATAATAAGGTGACCGAACTGTTCTTCCTGGCTTTGATACTGCAGTCGCGCACCTTGCCGTCTTTCCATTCGAAAGCCACCTCGTAACCGCCACGGGCACAGAGCCCGCTCACGCTGCCGTCCTTCCACTGTTCGGGCAGTGCTGGCAGCAACTCTATCTGTCCGTTGCCGCTCTGCATCAGCATCTCGCAGACACCTGCCGTACCGCCGAAGTTGCCGTCGATCTGGAAGGGTGGATGTGCATCGAAGAGGTTAGGGTAGGTGCCGCCACTGTGCCGTCTGTCAGGACCGTTATAGCCATCGGGTGTCACATAGGTCAGGAGTTTCTGATAGATATGGTAGGCCTGCTGTGCATTGTGCAGACGAGCCCAGAGGTTGATGCGCCAGCCTGTACTCCAGCCTGTTGTCTGGTCGCCTTTGATCTCAAGCGATTTGGCAGCTGCCTTCAACAACTCTTCGCTATTGAGGTGGTTGCCTGGATAGAGTCCGATGAGATGGCTCTGATGGCGATGCTGGAAGTCCCAATCGTCCCAGTCATAATACCATTCGTTCAGATCACCCATGTGTCCGATGGTATAGGGATGCAGTCTGGCGAGGGCCTGCTCGATAGCCTTATTCTTCTCACCAAGGACCTTACCTGCGGCGATGGTATTGATGAACAGTTCGCGGATGATGGCTAGGTCGGCAGTACCGCCATAGCAGGTCATGCCGTGATAGCCTTTGTCTGTCTTGTATTCGTTTTCGGGTGAGGTGCTGGGGGCTGTGATTAGTTCTCCAGGCTGCTTCGGATTCTCGATGAGCCAGTTGAGGCAGAACTGTGCAGCTCCTTTCATCAGCGGATAGGCAATCGTACGCAGATAGTCCTTGTCCTGTGTAAACTGATAACGTTCCCAGAGGGTATTCACAAGCCATGCACCGCCCATGTTCCAGTTAGCCCACTCCGGCCATTCGCGTTTTTCTCCCACAGGGTTGGTCATCGCCCAGATGTCGCTGTTATGACTGGAGCACCAACCTTCATCGATGCCGTAGTAGTTGCGGGCAGTATAGCGTCCGTTCTCGGCAAGGCCGGCAATGAACTTGTCGAGTGGTTCAGCCATCTCGGCCATATTTGCCACGAAGGCAGGCCAGTAGTTTTCCTCCAGATTGATGTTCACCGTGTAGTTGCCGCGCCAGGGAGACCAGAGGTGGGGTGACCAAAGCCCTTGCAGATTGGCAGGCACTCCAGAAGTTCGTGATGCTGCAATCAGCAGATACCGTCCATATTGGAAGTAAAGCTCCTCCAGATAACGGCTTTGGCCTCCGTTGTCGGTATATGACTTGAGAAGCATATCCGTACTCATGCTGGGGGGAGTGGTGGTATCCGACAATCTGATTTTTACTCTGTTGTAGATAGCCTGATAGTCAGCGAGATGGCGGTTATAGAACTCGTCGTATGCATAATTCTGGGTATGCCAGATGTCATTAGCCGCTTGCTCCAGATAGGGGGCTCCCTCCGTGACGGGATGCTTGTCGAAGCCGTTGAAACTCGTCTCGTTGATGATATAGAGAATAGCTTCCTTGGCGTGGCTGATAGTCAGCGAAGAGTCGCTGGCAGTGGTCTCGCCGTCAGTCTTCACGGCAATCATCGTACAGAAGTGGATACTCTCTTGGGAATCACCCGTAGCATGCCCTGTCATTGTCAACTGCGTGGGGATGGCCTTCACCTGATGGGGCACCTGAGCCGTCAGGGCGATGCGGTAGTTCAGCTCTTCGCCTTTCAGTCGGATGGCGATGAGTTTGTCGGGATGCGAGGCGAAATATTCTCGTTCGATGGCTTTGCCATCACGCACGTACCTATCTTTTATAATAGCTGAGTCGAGACTGAGACTGCGATGATAGTCGCTGATGCTGCCAAGACTCAAGTCCTTCAGGTGCAGGGTTCCGAGTGGCTGGAAGAACTGGCTGTTGGGGCCTTGCACATGCAACTGCAGGGAGTCGGCCGTCTGATAGTCCTCGTTGAAGAGTGCCTCACGGATCTTGGGAATCCATTGGTGGGCATCCTTGTCGAGGTTGCGGTCTACGGGTTTTCCTGTCCACATCGTGATATCGTTCAGATAGATGATGTTGTCGTCTGTGCCGCCATAGACGAGCGCACCAAGTTTGCCGTTGCCGATGGGCAGCGATTCTTCGAAATAGTCTGCCGGGCGGTTATACTGTAGCACCATCGGTGCCTGAGTTTGGGCTACGAGCCATGTGCTTTTGAGGAGTGCCATCATCAGGATGGCTAAGGATAATAGTAATCTTCTTTTTAGCATAATAACCTTTTTATTGGTATTTCGCTTGCAAAGATACAAAAGTTTTTGTAAATTTGCAGCATAAAACTTTAAAATTACTACTTATGCAGCCTATAAAGAACCTCAACGACATGATCGTGTTCCTCCAGCAGCGAGGTGATAAGAAGCGCGTGGCCGTTGTCTGCGCCAATGATGCCAGTACCCGTTACGCCGTGGAAAAAGGACAGGAGATGGGATTCATCGAACCCGTCTATGTCGATGGTGACGATAAGGAAGAATGCGCCCGTCGGGCTGTGGCCCTCTGTAAGAGTGGCGAGGCCGATATCCTGATGAAGGGGCTGATCAATACCGATGTCATCCTGCGGGCTATCCTCGATCGTGAGACAGGTATCCTGCGTCCTGGTCATGTGCTCACCCATGTGGCTATGGCCGAAATTCCTAAATACGAGAAGTTGCTCTTCTTCACCGATGCCGCCGTCATCCCTGTGCCTACCGATGCCCAGCGCCGCCAGCAGATCCACTATGTGAACTATGTGTGTCATGCCCTCGGCATCGAGGAGCCGCGTATCTCGCTTATCCACTGTGCTGAGAAGGTAAGTGCCAAGACCTTCCCCTATACCGTCGATTACCTCGAGATCATCGCCGAGGCCCAGACGGGTGCCTTCGGCCGTTGTATTATCGACGGTCCGCTGGATCTGAAGACCTCGCTCGACAGCGTCAGTCTCCGTGAGAAAGGCATCCATTCCGTCATCGACGGACAGGCTGATGCCCTTATCTTCCCGGATATCGTGGCAGGCAATGTCTTTTATAAGACCATTACTCTCTTCGGCTATGCCAAGACGGCGGGCGTGCTCCAGGGCACCCAGTGCTGCTGCGTGCTACCCTCACGTGCCGACAGTCCCGAGTCGAAATATTACTCCCTCGCCCTCGCCGCCATTTAAGAATAGACCTTGATTTCCTGTTCACCGCGCATGGCTCTGAGCACATTCATGGCCAGAGCCGTCAGCTCGTCCTCGCCGGGATAGACGAATATGGGGGCGAGGAAGCTTAATCGGCGACGCAGCCCTTCTGTGACGTATTGGCTGTGGGCGATGGCACCAGTGAGGATGACAGCATCTACGTGTCCGTTGGTGGTTGGTGCCAGCGAAGCCAACCACCGTGCGATGCTGTAGATCATCGCGTCGAGCACCAGCTTGGCCTTCTCGTCGCCCTCGGCGATGCGGCGCTCCACCTCTCTCACGTCGTTGGTGCCCAAATGGGCCGTTAGTCCGCTGTGACCGTTGATCTTGCGCAGCATCTCTGCTTCGGTATATTGTCCGCTATAGCACAACTTCACCAGCGCAGCTGTGGGCAGCATGCCTGCCCTCGACGGGGAGAAAGGCCCGTCGCCGCTCAGCGCGTCGCTGCACTCGATGGCTCGTCCGTGGTGGTGCATGGCAAAGGAGATGCCGCTGCCCATGTGACAGACGATCAGGTCTTGCTCCTCGTATTTTAGGTTGTGCTCGCGGCAGTAACGCTTGGCTATCTCACGCTGGTTCAAGGCGTGCCAGATGGTCTGATGGGGCATTTCGGGCAGACCAGTGATGCGGGCCACGTCGTCGAGCTCGTCTACAACGCCTGGGTCGACGGTGAAGGCGCGACAACCCTTAATCTCTCGGGCTATGCTCAGTGCGATCAGCGACCCTAGGTTGCAGGCATGGTGCAGACGGGGGTTCTTGGTATCCTCGATCACCTTGTCGTTCAGTTCGTAGACGCCGCTTTCGATGGGTTTCACCAATCCGCCGCGACCCACCACCACGTCGAAATCCATGGTGTATCCCTGACGCTGCAGTTCCTCCAGGATCTTTTCCTTACGGTAGTCGAACTCGTCCATGATGAACGGATAACGGCACAGTTCTTCGAACGGGTGGTTCAGCGTGGCGTGCATCAGCAGCTCCTCGTTTTCAAAGACCCCCACCTTGGTTGAGATCATTCCCGGATTAATAGCTAATATCTTCATAACAGTCAATTTTGCTACAAAGATACAAATAAGTGAGTGAAATTCAAAGAAAAAAGCTTTTTTTTCTTTTATTTACGGCGAGAATCGATTCAACGATTAAAATAGTTTAAAAGACGATGCGAATATTTGGAGTGTGACTGATTATACTCTATCTTTGCAGCATTAAACTAAAAAAATCGTTGAAAGTATGATTAAACTGACCGCCAAAGAAGAAGAGGTGATGGAAAAGATCTGGCAGATAGGCAACTGCGCACCAAAGGATGTACTGGCACTCTATGAGGAGCCGAAGCCTCACATCAATACCATCGCCACCATGTTCCAGATGCTGGAGAAGAAGGGTTACTTGACCCATGAGGCCAAGGGGCGCGGCTATATCTACTCGCCCATTGTGGATCAGAGCGACTATGGCAAGTCGAAATTCAGTTCATTTGTCGATCGCTACTTCGATCACGACTATATGAAAGTGGTATCGACACTCGTCAGCGACGAAAAAGTGAGCCGCGAAGAACTCCTGCAATTCCTCGACGAACTTAAATCCCGGTTATGATGGCCACATTCCTCATCTATATATTAAGGTGGGCTGTGGTACTCACCCTGCTCTATTCGCTCTACGGGCTGTTCCTACGGCGCGAAACCTTCCATGCCATGAACCGCACCGTATTACTAAGCATCCTCATGGCCAGTATGATACTCCCATTCTGCACCATCGAGATAGAGCAGCCAACAGTGATGACGGAAAGCGTCAGCACGACAGAATCCTTTCTCTCTGCGTCTGTGGATACCGCTCAGAGAGTCAGCAGCGGCTCCATTCATCGGAGTCCCATAGAGCGGGAAGACATGATGCCTGTCTATATCGTCACTTGGGCCTTGGCCGCCATCTATCTCCTTGGATTATTGTATTTCTGGCTGCGCTATATGCTAGCCATGGGGAGTGTCATAAGACTGATTATCTGTGGTAATGAGTTCCAGGCAGACGACACGCCACGTGGCATCAAACTGCTCAGCCATCCAAAGGTAAAGGTGCCGTGCAGTTGGCTGCGCTGGGTGATGGTGAACCCTGCCGATGAGAACAATGACGCTATCCTCGCCCATGAGACAGCCCATGTACGACTGCTCCATACCTTGGATATGCTGTTGGCCGAGACGACAGCCAACATGCTCTGGTTCCTGCCCTTCGCCTGGATGCTCCGCAGAGACTTGAAGGACATTCATGAATATCAGGCAGACCTGTATGTGATTCGTCAGGGCTATAATCAGGACAACTACGAACTGCTGTTGATAGACCGTGTAACAGCCGCGCAGCCACAACCCGTAGTAAATGCTCTCAACCAAAGTGGCATCAAGAAGCGACTGAAGATGCTCTACACCAAGAAGTCGAGCAGGCTGGCAATGTTGAAAGCCGTCTATCTGCTGCCCCTTACCACCATCGCCCTGACAGCCTTTGCCAAGCCGAAAGCCATCCATGAATTGGAACAACAGATTCAGGAAGCCTACCAGATAGTGACTGAGGCTCCCAGTTTTATCCCCGAAGACGAGAAACTCGTGATGACCAGCCTGCCTGCCCCGCCATTCTCCCTGAAAGATGCGATTAAGGATGACATGCATCATCTGTTTGGTATCGTCTGGGGACGACGTGAGATGTATGCAGATCCCACCGACATGTGCCGAGGCTTCAACTTCCGCCATGTGAACGGAGAGACCTATATGCAGGTGTTCGGCAGGATTGACAGTGACGAAGAAACCATCTGGCTTGGCGGACCTGATACCTACATCGTCAACGAAACAACGGGTATCCGTTATAAGGCCCGTCGAGCCCTGCCACCCGCAGACCTGAACTGCGACATTGTGGTGAAAGGCTGCAAGGGGCAGGAGTTCATGTTTACCATCGTATTCCCCGACCTTCCAAGCGGCTTTTGGAATGCCCGCATCTATGGTGTTCCCTACTGCCAGTTGCGCGGTGGTGCCCACATAGGTAATATCAACTATTTTTTCGACAACTGACCCATGATGAAGACGATTCATAAGATCCTGCTCATACTGACGAGTGCCGTCGTCTCTGCCTGTACGGAAAACGCTATCCCCTATGACGACGACTGCCCTGCCATCTATAAAGCCCGCCTCATCAAACCCGCCCACGACTATCAGCCTCGGGTGTGGGACAGTTATGCCGTGTATGGCGACCTGCCCATTGTGAAAGAGACTGACAAGGACGGCGACTATGCCGACATACACCCTTGTAACGACATGGCCTTGTGGCGCACCAAGGACGCAACCTACCTCGCCTTGGTGTCGGCACTGGGCTGGGTGCGCACCTTCTATATCTACAGCGACAAAATCTTTCTTCGCGATTGTGACACAGGGGAAAAATACCCCATCATCGAGATTGTCAACTTCCCCTTTAATCAGGAATTCTTCATCGAAGGCGTACCAGGCGACCACATCTATATACTTCTGAAGTTCCCGCCACTACCAAAGACCACCCGTCGCATCGACTATTACGAGCCTTATGCCAATCAGGAATATGCATTTGAATACAATGACCTAAGTATCAAGGACCTTGAGGCCAATCACCACATCATCGACCCCGCAGAAAGAAAAATCGTATATTAAGTAAATGAAAAGAATAGCAACCTTGTTTTTGAATACACTACTCGGTGTATTCCTGATACAGAATGTCTCTGCCCAGACGGACAGTGTGCAAGTAAGACAGAAAAAGGAGCGGAAAATCATGCTCTTTGGTTCGGTATATGACTCGTTCACGAAAGTGCCGCTGGAAGCGAAGGTGTGGCTGTTGCGCGAAGACTCCACCCTTGTGGATTCAACGAGGAGTTTCGTCGGTGAACGCCATTCCTACTACGATCTAAAGGTGCCCGCAAGGAACGCCAAATATATTATAAAAGGTACATGCGAGGGCTACGAGGATGCCTACATGGCTTACAACCTGCACCACATCGCCCGCAACAACGAGTTCTCCTTGCCCCGCCTGCTGATGAAGAAACGGCAGGATGTCTATAAGGATGTGGATCTCGACGGTGTGACCATCACAGGCACGAAGGTGAAGATTGCCTATCGTGGTGACACCATCGTGTATAACGCCTCGGCCTTCAACCTGCCTGAAGGGTCGATGCTCGACGGACTGGTGCGCCAGATGCCTGGGGCAGAACTGAAGAGCAACGGCGACATCTACATCAACGGGCAGAAGGTGGATTACCTGACACTCAACGGCAAGGACTTCTTCAAGGGCAACAACAAGGTAATGCTCGACAATCTGCCTTACTACATCGTGCAGGACGTGAAGGTGTATCACAAGAGTACCCGTCAGAGTGAGATGGTGGGGCGCGACGTGGAGAAGAAGGACTACGTGATGGATGTGAGTCTGAAACGTGAGTATCATCGCGGCTATCTGCTGAATGCCGAGGGCGGCATGGGCACGGAGAACCGCTATCTGGGACGTATCTTCGGACTCTACTACGACGACCACAACCGCGTAGCCACCTTCGCCAACCTGAACAATATCAATGAGAACCGCCATCCTGGTGAACGTGGTGACTGGAGTCCTTCGAAGATGCCGCAGGGCCTGCGCGCCACGAGGCAGATTGGTCTGAATGTCTCCGCAGAGGATGCCGACAAGAACTGGGAGGAGGAACTGTCGTCGAGCGTCGAGTGGAGCGATGCCGACGACTACAGCCGCAGCACTTCGGAAGTATTCTCCACGGGGGGTAACATCCTGGGTGGCAGTGAGTCGCTCAACCGCCAGAAAGACTTCCATTTCACCATGGAGAATCGTCTGAGTATGCTGCCTAAAGGCCTGATGGGATTGGTCAGTGCCGACTATATCAACGGTGACCGCAATTCCATGTCGAATGACTCCACCTATCGCGACTTCCTTATCAATCAGAGCCGGCGCGAGAGTCTGAATAAGTATCAGACGCTTCATCTGGCGGGGCAACTTGATTCATACAAGAAGTTTGACTGGGGCGACTATATCCACTTCTTCCTTCGTGGCGAATACGAACGGCAAAAGCCCAGCGACAACTGGAGCCGTCAACGGACTGTCTATGGGCAGAGTGGTGACAGTGAACAGCGCGAATACTACGGTGACACCCACCAGAGCGGCTATAGCTATCTGGCAGGAGGTAACTATCGCCTACAACTGCTCAACAACTGGAGTGTCGAATTTTCCCTGAACTACAGGCAAGAGCAGAAGAGTACCTACAACAGTAATTACCGCCTGGACTGGCTTGGCGATGCACGGCAGCATGATCTCGGTTGGCTGCCCTCTACCCACGACGTACTGATACAGGCACTGGATGCCGACAACAGCAATACGCATCATAACCTGAGCCGCAGATATACAGGGGTCATCTACATCGACAAGAACTATGACAACGGTATTCTGCATATAGGGCTGCCCATCATGCGACAAAACGAGCAGATGACTTACCACAATGCACGGCTCGACACCCTTGCCCGCCGCAGCGACTGGCTTTTTCAGCCACATGTGCTCTATGCCAAAGGCAGTTCAAAGGGGTCTATACAGATAGAGTATAACATGAACATGAGCCGCCCCGATTTCGCCACGCTGATGCCCGACGGTAACAACATCAATCCGCTGGCCGTCCGCATCAACAACCCCGGCCTCAAGAACACCATCACTCATACCTGGCAATGGAGATACCAGCACCGCTGTGATTCCGTGAACCTGAGATGGTGGTTCAACGGTAAGTTCGACATCGTACAGCGTGCCTGGGGCACACGCACCACCTACAATCCACAGACTGGCGGCTATACCTATATGAACGACAACGTGAACGGCAACTGGACGGGCTACCTGCAGGGCGGTCTCAGCGGCACCCTTGACAAGGCGAGACGACTGACCTACTTTGTGGAGAGCGACCTGAAATATGAGCACAGCGTGGATTTCGACATTGCCTACGATGCCGCCTCGCGCAACCTGAGCAAGGTGAATACGCTGACGACGGGAGCCTACGCACAGTTGGAATACAGTTACGGTGAACTGACCGTAGGTGGCTACGGACAATTCAATAGCCGCCATAGCCGTAGCCAGCGCGACGGCTTCGAAGCCCTCGATGCCTTCGACTACGAGTATGGCGGCTGGGTGAAGTACCGGGTACCGTGGCTGAAAGTCTTTGTATCCACAGACTTGAAGATGTTCAGCAAGAGGGGCTACTACAGCGAACTGATGAACACCGACGACCTCGTATGGAATGCCGAACTGAGCCGTTCGTTCCTTAAGGACAAACTGACGCTGAAACTCCAGGCCTTCGACCTGCTGCACCAACTCTCCAAGGTGCAGTACAGCGTGAACGCCCAGGGCCGCACTGAAATCTGGAACAACTGCATCCCCCGCTACCTGATGATGACAATTGGCTATAGGTTTTAAACGTTCTATGAGGATGTATGATTGCCCATAGCATCATGACGACGGCTCTGAACAAAGGTTTGGCGCAAGGTCGAGCTGAAGGTCGTGTCGAAGGGTTTGCTGAAGGTGAATCTTCTTCATCGGCTCCTTCCAAGGTGAATGAATATGAGGGCGCAAAAGTCATTTTTGCGCCCCAACTTTGGAAGATATCAAAATTCCTTGCCATTTTCTTTTTAGTTTCAAAAAAAATCCTTACCTTTGCACCGACTACGAAAAAAGTCGTAACGAAAAAAGTCGTAATATGGAGAATCCCTTTAAATACGGTACAATCGTGGATGCAGATTACTTCACAGACAGAGTAAACGAAGTGAAATATATCAGTCAATTCGTTCATAGTGCAAATCATCTTATCCTGATTAGCCCTCGACGATTTGGGAAGAGTAGTGTAGTGGCAAAGGCCATCAAACAGAGTGAACGAAAAAGCATCACTATTAATCTTCAGCAAGTCACCTCTGTTGCTGACTTTTCTGCCAAACTACTTCGTGGGTTCCTAAAAGTACATCCCATGGAGCGCATACGGCATCTGATATCTCACTTCCGCATCATTCCTACTATATCCACAAACCAAATTACAGGTTCTGTTGATGTCAGCTTCCGCCCAGGAGTAGATGGTACGATATTGCTTGAAGACGTCATGGAACTGATAGAAAAGGCTCATACTGAAAAAGAGAGAATCATTGTGGTACTTGATGAGTTCCAGGAAATTCTGGATCTGGCTCCCCGTTTAGACAAAAAGATGCGAGCCATCATGCAGGAACAGAAAAACATAAACTACATCCTGTTAGGAAGCCAGGAAAGCATGATGACGGAAATCTTTGAGCGCAAGAAGTCGCCATTTTATCATTTTGGAGAGATGATGCGACTAGGGAAATTGCCGCGTGATGATTTTCATCATTTCCTCTCAGAACGACTGAAAGGATGTTTTGCAACAAATAGCGAAGAGTTGGCCGATAATATTCTGGATTACACCAATAACCATCCTTATTACTCTCAGCAATTGGCGTCGAGTATATGGAATATCGGAACTCTTCAGCCTGAGACGGAAGATGTCCTCCATACAGCCATTGACCAAATAGTCACCACCCACGGACTTGACTATGAGCGGTTGTGGATGAATATAAACCGAACAAGTAAGTGGATACTTCAGCGTCTTGCTTCAGAAAGTGCCCTGCAAACTGGAGAGTATCCAACGAGTACTATCTATAGTGCTTTGAAACGATTACAGAAAGATGGCTATGTGATATATTCTGACCGCTATGAGATAGAAGACCCATTTTTCAAAGAGTGGATTTCAAGAGGATAAATAGATGAGAAGGGTTTCTTATTTGTTGTTACTGATACTGTTAATGGTAGCTTGCTCTGAGCGGCGGGCTTATGTTGAGGCACTTGATGTCAATTCAATGGTTATTAAAGTCCTTCCAAATTTCTATAAATTAATATCTTCAAACAAGCATAAGTTAAATGATAATGAGTTTAAGACATGTATTCTTATCCGCCTGCATTTTTCCCCAAAGGAAATATCAAATATGCTTGATGTGTCATCGGCTTATATCACTAAACTTCGAAATAACATGATGGTGAAGTTGTTTGGTGAGGTAGGGAAATCAAAGGAATTGGACGAAAGACTGATGCAGTATTCATAATAATCTTAATATGATTTCTAATAGGGCTATCTTATAACCATCTGAAAATTAGAATAATACAGAGGAGTTAATTCTTGGTTAATTCTAATTGCCTTTATTTCTTTTCTGTGACTGCTAATTCTAGTACCTTTGCAGCCGTTTTTGATATAGTAACATTAAAAGAAGAAAAGAAATGAGAAAATTGCTAATCATGCTTGTATGTTTTACAGCCTGGAGTGGGAGTGTTGCAGCAAAAAGCCTCCCAATTAGAATCATAGAAAGATTTATATCAATTTGAGACATTAATGAATTATGGGGAGCACAAATATGGTGTTTTTCGATCAATAAAGAATGTGAATACATTTGTGGGGAAGGAATATTATTTGTATCTTTGCCCCACTTTTTTAGTTAAGGTATTATTAATATGAACTTTTGTATGAAAAAGATTATTATTTCTGCGCTGCTATTGCTGGTAGCAGTAACAGGTTACTCCCAGGATAGGAAATGGGAGCACAACATCTATGTGGCAGGCGGTCTGCTGATTGACCGTGAGTGGGGAGAGAGTGAGACTGGTGTGTCCATGAAACTGGGCTATGGTCTGAACTATTACTTCTCTGAGCATTGGTCGATGATGCCCGGGATAGATATCCGCAGGGACACAGAGCACTTTTTCAGTTCTGAAGTGTGTGGGGAAGACTCTGATGATTTCATATTCCTTGATGTCCCTGTCATTGCGCAGTATCATCTTGGCAGATGGGCATTCGGACTTGGCCCTGTTTTCTCATTCTGCATCTCCAACGATCAATATCACTATGATTATCCGACCAGCAAACTCAACGGCAAGGACAAGATCAAAAAATTCTATCTCGGCCTGCAGCCCAGCATCAAGTACCAGATTGGCAGGCATTTCCGCATAGGCATCGACGGCCAGATCGGCCTCCACGATGTGAGAAAGTCGTATGGCTTCGAGACCCAAACCACCAATAAGTACCTTCACAACATCGTCGCCACCATCGGAGTCGTGTTCTAAGTTTGCAACGAAATAGCCCCGAAAGGGTATAATTTAATCGTTATTTAGACATTTTATACCCGAAAGGGTACAAATGATGGGGTGTGCAGTTGCTTGCGGTATTTCATTCTGAAAATCTTTAGGTAAATTTGCTTCCACTTCCACTAAAACGCTCAAAATGCCTTTATATATAATGGTTTCAGCGAGTGGAAGAGGATTGTTTCTCTTCCACTTTGCTTCCACTTTTTGCGTTTTGGTATTTGAGGGGAGCGGTGAAAGGGTTTGCCTACGGGTAACCCCTCTTTTGGAGGTACTAAACGGGTAGTCGCAAGGGAGCAAACTTATAAATTCTCGAGAGAATTTTAGGGTTTCCTTACGAGAAACTACCAGTCAGTCGTAATGTGATTAGGGGTTTGTCGTAATGTGAATGGTGGAAGAGAAGTGGAAGAAAATTAATCCTCTTCCACCTCTTAAAATGCCTTTATTTACTATAGATACAGAAGATTTAGTGGAAGTGGAAGCAAAATGCAAAAAAATTTTTGGCCAAATGGAGAATTTTTTGTATCTTTGCACCAGATATCAAACACTACAGGAATTATGAGTACTGCAAAAGTCACATTAATCAACAAGCGCGACGGAAAGGAACGCTATACTCGCCACGAGATGAGCGACGTGGTGGAGATGATCCGTACAGGAAAACTCAAGAGTGGCAAACTGATCGACGAACTCACGGAGCGCCCGTTGGTGTGCTTCTCGTCGATGCTGATGACAAAGGGCCCCTACCAGTGGGCCGATGTCTACAACGGATGCGTGCTGCTGGAGATCAACAGTCTGCCTGACCGTCAGACGGCAGAGGAGATCAGGGACGAGGCACGGTTCATCCCCTATACGGTCATTGCCTTTGTGGGGGCCGACGGCCGATCGGTGAAAATCGTCAGTCAGGCTGCAGAGCGCGACATGTGGCAGAATCCCGACGGCTATGAGCTGAAGGATGTTGAGCAGTTCCATCGTAACGCCTACGCCAAATACCATTATATATACTCTACCCAGTTGGCCGTCAGAGTGGATAACATACCGCCGACGCTGCGTTCCAGCTGTCTGCTGAGCCACGACCCCGATGTGTATTTCAACGACTTTGCGGCTACGATCACCGTGTCGCCTTTCGAGAATACTGCCGAGCGGCTGACGAAGACCGCCAGACTTGGCGACGATGGGCGTGAGGACGACGGAAAGACGATTCCCGGTCTGACGACAGAGGCATCACGACGCCATGAGTATCAGGCCTGCAAGGCTGATGCCCTCGAGGCCTGCAGGCTCGACAAGAAGGAGGATTTCGTGGCCCATTGCTTGGAGGTCCTGGCGTTCAATTGCCATGAGAGCGGCATCGAGGAGGCTTTTGCCGTCAGGATGACGCTTTTCGACGGACGGCTTAACGAGGATGCGGAGTATGTGCAGACGGTGTTCGACTCGCAGTACAGCAAGACGCTGAAAGCCACTTGGCCGCTGAAGCACGTGAAGCCCTCGCAGTTGCTGACGTATAAGACCGAGTCGTTCCTTAATTCGCGCTATGAACTTCGGAAGAACGTGATGACGGGTGTGGCCCAGTATCGCTCGAAGGATAGTTACGACTACAGTTTCCGTGATCTGACAAAGGAGGTGATGAACACCATGTCGATCCGTGCGCTCAAAGCCGGCCTTGACTCGTGGGACAAGGACATCAAGCGCTATGTGGAGTCGACGATGATACCTCAGTTCGACCCCGTGAATGAGTGGCTGGAGCAGTTGCCCCGCTGGGATGGTGTCGATCGTGTGACTCCTCTGGCGCAGCGGGTCGTTACCCGTAACAAGCACTGGATCAGCGACTTCCACACTTGGATGCTCTCGATGGTGGCCCATTGGAAGGGCATCGACCGCAATCACGGCAATGCCATCGTGCCGATGCTCATCGGCGATCAGGGTTGTGGCAAGACTGCCTTCTGCGGCATCATCCTGCCCGAGGAACTGCGCGACTACTATAACGACAAGATCGATTTCAAGAACGATACGGCCATCAACCTCGGACTCACCTCGTTTGCACTTATCAACATCGACGAGTTCGATGCACTCTCGAAGAGTCAGCAACCGCTGCTGAAGCACCTGATCTCGAAGAGCGACGTGAAGATGCGTCCGCCATACGGCAAGGCTTACGAGCAGCGACGTCGCTATGCCTCGTTCATCGCCACGACCAACAATCTGCGTCCTCTGCCTGACGACAAGTCGGGCTCCCGAAGGTTCGTCTGCGTCGTGGTCGAAAGTCCCATCGACTATCTGTCGCCTGTGGACTATCCGCAGCTCTATGCCCAGCTCGTGGCTGAGATCTCAGAGGGTCGGCGCTACTGGTTTGATGATGCCGATAATCAGCGTATCATCAGCGAGAATCGCCATTTCGAACGTATCGGCAGCATAGAGCGGATGATCTCGGAGACCTTCATGCCTGCTCCTGATGACGACAACAGTAATCTGCTGAGCGTCGACGAGATTGTGGCAATCCTCAACCAACTGTTCCCCAACTTCCACCTCACGAAGAGCATCAATTCCGAGGTAGGCCGTGCCCTCAATCAGTTGGGCTACAATCCCCACAAGACCAACACCTGCCAGAAGTATCACCTCGTGCAGAGGGAAATTAATCTGAAATGAAAAAAGTTACGTTTCTTTTGGATTTCACATAAAAAAGTGTTATCTTTGCAGAAATATTTTGTAGCAATGGCAGATAGCATATCAATTTATCATGGTAGCAATGTGGTTGTGATTAGATTCAATCACATTTGAGAATAGTTTCAGCCTATGACAAACGTTTTCTTTCCTGAAGAGCAGATCAGTACTGACGATCTCTATTTCGTCTGCTATATGATTGAGAGGGTTGCACGCCAATTGAAGCAGCCCAACAAATATGTGGCAAATATGATGGGGCACGACGAACTGGCTAAGAAACTGTCGCTTGCGGATACCCTGCATTCTGATGCGAGGTTATCGACAATTACAATACCAGCGCCTACTACGAACCTTCACCCTACATCGCCCGTAGCTATTTTGCTGGTGGGTTTGTATAAATAGCAAGGGCGCAAAAGTTATTGTAACTTTTGCGCCCTAAAAGATAATCCCCGTCTGAACTGAGGTAGGACAGGCGGGGATTGAAAGAAGTATTTGATGATGTTTTATGCGTCGATGTTGGCGTAGGTGGCGTTCTTCTCGATGAACTCGCGGCGGGGCTCTACGTCGTCGCCCATCAGCATGGAGAAGATCTCGTCGGCCTGGGCGGCATTCTCGATGGATACCTGCTTCAGCAAGCGGTTCTCGGGGTTCATGGTGGTCTCCCAGAGCTGCTCGGGGTTCATCTCACCAAGACCTTTGTAGCGCTGTGTGTGCAGGGCCGAAGCGTTCTCGTCGCCAGCCACATACTTGTCGATGAAGGCCTGGCGCTGCTGCTCGGTGTAGCAGTACTCGGAGAACTTCTTATAAGTACACTTGTAGAGTGGTGGGGTAGCGATGTAGAGGTGGCCGCCCTGGATCACCTGCGGCATGAAGCGGTAGAAGAGGGTCATGATCAGCGTGTCGATGTGAGAACCATCGACGTCGGCATCGGTCATGATGATGATCTTGTCGTAGCGCAGCTTGTCGATATTCGCCTCGCGGTCGCCTTCGCCCTCGACACCGAAGCGCACGCCGATACTCTGGATGATGTTCATCACCGACTCGGCCTCGAAAACGCGGTGCCACTGTACCTTCTCAACGTTCAGGATCTTACCGCGCAGCGGCAGGATGGCCTGGAAGTGACGGTCGCGTCCCTGCTTGGCAGAACCACCTGCGGAGTCACCCTCGACGAGGAAGATCTCGCACTCCTTAGGATCCTTGTTTGAGCAGTCGGCGAGTTTGCCGGGCAGTCCGCCACCCGTCATCGGGTTCTTGCGCTGCACACTCTCACGAGCCTTGCGGGCAGCGATACGGGCTGTGGCAGCGAGCACCACCTTGTCGCAGATGAGCTTGGCCTCCTTCGGATGCTCCTCCAGATAGTTGCTCAGCGCCTCGCCTACGGCCTGCTGAACGGCACCGGCCACCTCGGAGTTGCCCAGCTTGGTCTTGGTCTGGCCTTCGAACTGAGGCTCTGCCACCTTGATGGAGATGACTGCCGTCAGACCCTCGCGGAAGTCCTCGCCTGCAATCTCGATCTTCGCCTTCTCGATCTGCTTGGAGATCTGAGGATCGGCATCGGCGTATGCCTTCAGGGTACGGGTAAGAGCCGCACGGAAGCCCATCAGGTGGGTACCGCCCTCGATGGTGTTGATATTGTTCACGTAAGAGTGGATGTTCTCTGTGTAGTCGGTGTTATACATCACGGCCACCTCGATGGGTGTGCCCTGCTTCTCGGTCTTCAGGTAGATGACGTCGTCGAAGAGGTGGGTGCGGTGACGATCGACGTAGCGCACAAACTCCTTCAGACCGTCCTTGGCGTGGAACACCTCGGGCTGCTTCAGGTTGCCTTCCTCATCAGGACGCAAGTCGGTGAGGGTAATGGTGATGCCGGCATTCAGATAAGCCAGTTCACGCATTCGCTTGGCGATGGTGTCGTACTTGAATTCCGTCGTCGTGAAGATACTGCCGTCGGGCCAGAACTGCTGGCGGGTACCCGTCTTGTCCGTATCGCCGACGATCTTCACGTCGTAGAGGGGCTTACCCTTCTCGTACTCCTGCTGGTAGATATGACCATTGCGGAATACCTGTGACATCATGTGGGTAGAGAGGGCGTTCACACAGCTGACACCCACACCGTGCAGACCACCGGACACCTTATAGGAACCCTTGTCGAACTTACCGCCGGCATGGAGCACCGTCATCACGACCTCAAGGGCACTCTTGTGCATCTTCTCGTGCTCATCGACGGGGATACCGCGTCCGTTGTCCTGGACAGTAATAGAGTTATCTTCATTGATCGTTACTTCGATATGCGTACAATAGCCGGCCATCGCCTCGTCGATAGAGTTGTCGACGGTCTCGTTGACCAGATGGTGAAGACCCTTCTCGCTGATGTCACCGATGTACATAGCGGGGCGTTTGCGTACGGCTTCCAGACCCTCGAGCACCTGAATATTGCTCGCGGAATAATTCTGTTCTTGGTTCAGTTGTTCTTCTGTCATTTTCTTAATTTCACTAATTGCGTGCAAAGGTACGAAAAAATTGTCAGATAAACGTAGTTTATCTGCTAAAAAACCACAAAAAAATAACCGCAATCCGAAAGAATTGCGGTTTTAACATGCCTATGATAAAATGTTTATCCCAGCTTGTTGATGTGAAGAGCGAGGCTAGACTTGAGGTTAGCGGCCTTGTTCTTGTGGATAATGTTGGTCTTAGCCAGCTTGTCCAGCATCTTCTGTACCTTCGGATACAGAGCAACAGCCTCTTCCTTGTTGGTCATAGCGCGGAGCTTGCGCACTGCGTTACGCATCGTCTTTGCGTAATAGTGATTGTGAAGCGCCCTTTTCTTCTCCTGGCGGATTCTCTTCACGGATGATTTGTGATTTGCCATTGTTTAATTAAAAATTTGAAAGTGTAACTTAAAGCTTGTGGGTCTTGCGTCGCTAAGACTGCCCTGGGCGGACTCCCTTTCGGAAACCCTCTGCCACCGTTCCCGAACGCGTCAGTAGCACTGGCTGTGCAGATGGCAGATTTAAAATTTGTAGTCCGTAGGAGAGTCGAACTCCTCTTTAGAGAATGAAAATCTCTCGTCCTAACCGATAGACGAACGGACCGTTGCCTTTTTTAGCGGGTGCAAAGGTACTACTTTTCCATCGAACATTGACCATTGATCATTGAAAATTTAAAGAGATTAACTATTTTTAACCACAAGACCCTTAAAAAATGGTCAATGGTCAATGGTCAATGGTCAATTATTTCGTACCTTTGCACCGTATGTTGACGAAAACACAGGCCATAGTGCTGCATTCGATTAAGTATGGTGAGACTCGTATCATCGTCGATATGTTCACCAGGAGTCATGGACGGCTGTCGTTCATCGTCAATATCCCGAAGTCGACGAAGGCGAAAGCGAAGAAGCAGTTCTTCCAGCCGCTGACGATTCTGGAGATCGAGGTCGACGTGCGCCCCAAGGTTCAGCTTCAGAAACTGTCGGATGTCAGACTGGCATCGCCATTCTCCTCGATACCCTTTAACCCCCATAAACTGTCAATCTCGCTTTTCATCGCCGAGTTCCTTTATTATGCCCTCCGTTCCGAGCAGCAGAACACCCTGCTGTATGATTATGTGGAGAGCAGCATCCTATGGCTCGACAGTCAGGCAGACCGTTATGCGAACTTCCATCTGGTGTTTCTGATGCGTCTCAGCCGTTTCCTGGGCTTCTATCCTAATCTGGAACACTATCAGCCAGGCGACTATTTCGATCTGCGGGAGAGTATGTTCCTGCCGGCGCCCCCTCTGCATCGCGATTTTCTCTATCCGGAAGAGGCAGAGAAGGTTCAGCTGATGATGCGCATGGATTATCCCACCATGCATCTGTTCCGGATGTCACACCAGGAGCGCAACCGTCTGCTGGAGGTCACTATAACATACTATCGACTTCATCTCACGGATTTCCCGGAGCTGAAGTCGATAGCGGTGTTACAAGAACTATATGCCTAAGCGAACCTGATGGTGCCCTGGACGGCATCACGGGGATCGGCTGGTGTGTCGTCTACCTCATTTGAGATTTCACCACTGGCCTGGCTGTTGATGCTGTCAAGGATTTCCCTGGTGCGCTTGTATGTCGGTGTTGACTCTACGGCTGAAATCACATCGTCGTTGTCGAGGTCCTCAGGACGGAAGAGGTAGATGTTAGGACGACGCTTGTAGCGCTTAGTAGCCCCTTCTCCACCATAGTAACGATTACGGCGGTCCTGCTTCAAAGCAGCTTTCTCCTGCTCCTCGGCAATCTTGTTCAGCTCTTCCTGACTCTGTTTCTTCAGGCGGTTGCCCATACCGTCGATGCTCTCAATACCGAAGCCGGTAGCAAGGATGGTGACCTTGACCTTCTTGCCGAGCTCGATATCTGTGGCCAGTCCCCACTTGATTTCGAAGTCGTTGCCAAACTTCGCCATGAAGTCGTTTACATCGTTCATTTCTTCCATCATCAGCGACTGCTGGCCGTCTTTTGAGCCGGCAAATGAGATGGAAAGCAGGATCTTCTTGGAGTTGAAGATGTCGTTATCGTTGAGAAGCGGTGAATGGAGTGCATCCTCGATGGCCTTCTTCACACGACCTTCGCCCTCACCATAACCGGTAGACATGATGGCGACGCCACCGTCCTTCAGCACGGTCTTCACATCGTTGAAGTCGAGGTTGATGAGTCCGTGAACGGTGATGATCTCTGCAATAGACTTGGCAGCCACACTCAAGGTGTCGTCGGCCTTTCCGAAAGCATCGAGCACAGAGAGTTCAGGATATATCTCACGCAGGCGTTCATTATTAATTACTAGAAGGGCATCGACATGTTTCTGCATCTCCTCCACACCGTCGAGTGCCTGATCGATCTTTCGGTCACCCTCGAAACGGAAGGGGATGGTGACGATACCCACCGTCAGGATACCCAGTTCCTTCGAGACACGGGCGATGACAGGGGCAGCACCGGTACCTGTGCCACCACCCATACCGGCGGTGATGAAGGCCATGCGGGTGCCGTCGCTGAGCATCGAGCGAATATCATCGATGCTCTCTTCAGCTGCCTGGCGGGCTTTCTCGGGCTTGTTGCCGGCACCGAGTCCCTCTTTTCCAAGCTGGAGGTGTACAGGGACGGGTGAATCGTTGAGCGCTTGGTTATCGGTGTTGCAGAGTACGAACGTGACGTCGTGGATACCTTCGCGGTACATGTGGTTCACGGCATTTCCGCCACCGCCGCCTACACCGATCACTTTGATGATGCTGTGTTCCTTCTCCGGTGCTCCGAAGTCGAGAATCTGTATGTTGTTATCTTCCATAATCTTTCTGCTTTATTATTATTCCTCTTCAACAATTGTTTTACCGAACTTCTTGATATTCTTCCAGAACTTGTTCAGGGGGCTGTTCTCCTTACGGATACGCTCCTCTTCTTCCTTCTTGCGGAGTTCCTCCTCGCGCTTCAGACGGTCTTCCTCTTCCTGCTGACGGCGTTTTTCTTCCTCGGCAGCCTTCTTCTCAGCCTCTGTGCGGATAACACCGGCGGGGGTCTCCGTTGCTTGACGGATAGGACGCGTGGTGTCAGTGGTTGTATGGGTGGCAGGCTTCTGCGTGCCGAAGAGGTCGGCATTCAGGTCGACGGCACCGCCTGCACAGTTGATGTCGCCCTTAGCCAGCAGACCCAGAACGGTGTTCATCGTGCCGTCGTGGGCTTTCAGCATCTCATTGTTGGAGATGATGGTCTGTGTGACGAACTTGGCAATGCGGATCTTTTCCACATGGGTATGATTGGAGAAAGCCTTCTCGATGTTCTTCATGTTGGAACCGCCACCGGTAAGAATGATACCGCCCAACAGCTTGTCGTAATACTCTGAAGGTATCTGGTACCATACGTTCTCGATGATTTCCTCCAGACGGCCTTCAACGATCTCAATGAACTTGCGGCTCTCAATCTGACGCTCCGGGTCAATGGAGTATTTCAGGTCGCTGTCGATGTCATTGTTGTCTGTGTAGGCAGAACCGTATTTGAGTTTCATTTTCTCGGCATCGCTTTCTTCCATCTGGAGTGTGGCAATATCCTTGGTGATATTGTTGCTTCCCAGAGGGATGACGGCCAGATGGCGGAGGATGTTCTTGCTGTAGACTGAAACGGTCGTAGTATCAGCACCGATGTCCACCAGTGCACATCCGGAGCGCTTCTCGGCTTCGGTGAGTACGCTATCGGCAAGGGCGAGCGGCGCCAGATACATCTCAGCTACATTGATGTTAGCAGCCTCGAAGCATTTGTTCAGGTTGCGGTAGAATGCCTTTCGCTCCAGGATATTGAGGAAGTTTCCTTCCAGTCGGGTGGCCTGGATGCCTACAGGATCGAGCTGCAACTGGCTGCCAACCTTGTATTCCTGAACAGCAGCATCCAGAATCTCCTGATCCTGATACGTCATGCTTCTGTTTGAGTCCATCAGTTCAATAACCATATCCTGAGTTACAATCGTCTCACTGGGCAGGTCCTTGGTAATCACATTCCTGACGCTGCGGATGGATTGTCCACCAACGCCCACATACACCTGAGTAATCTCCGTTTTGAGTTGGTTTTCCAGCTTCCTGATGATGCTGGTGAGGCATTGAGCGGTCTTGTCGATGTTGTAGACCACTCCTTTGCGGATGAATGAAGAAGAATTCTCCTTCACGACAGCCAATACCTGAATACTGCCGTCGAGATTCTTCTGTCCCGCAATACCGGTCATTTTGGATGAACCGAGTTCAATTGCTACGATAAATTCTTTTGCTGCCATCTTGTATTCTATTTTGTTCTTTTGTTTCTCTTACAAATAATTTGGTTGTTGAACTCCACGTTGATGTAACTGTATTTTCCCCATCCGGCCTTGTTGAGCCCATAGAGATAGAACTTTCGGAGTCGATCCAGTTTCTTGTCTATTTCCTTTGGAGCACCCAGATAGACGATGTGGTCTCCCACACGAGGCACAATCTCCATCGTGCCATCAGGCAGGACGTTCATCTGCACTATCTGGTTCTTCCAGAACTTGTCCTGTTGGATGTAGTTGGCCACCCTCGTAAGAATGGTCTTGGCGTATTTGCGGTTGATGGCACCTGTGGCAATGACCAGATCGGTCACGAAGTTGCTTTCTGGCATCATGTTGCCTTGGGTGTCGAGGTAGTAGTTCTCGCCATTGTCGGCCATCACCCTGACGACAGGTATGCGCTGCTTGATGTTAATGCAGACGTGCCCGCTATGGGTCTTATAGCATTCGGCCTTTTCCACAAAGGGGCTTTTCTGAAGGGCTTCCTCAATCCTTCGGGGACTGATCTCTGACATCGGGAGCGAAAGCGGGTAGAGCTGTTCCTGCGACAGGAGCTTCTTGATCTCGCCAGCTGTCAAGAATCCTTCCACCGCATTCTGCATGATGTCGATCTTCACCTCTGTGCAATTGGCAGGCTCCGCCTCAGGGTTGTTAAACGCTGTGACGGCCAGTAGCAGGTAGGCGGCGATGACGATATCGCAGACTGCGAATAGGGACTTTTTCCAGTTGACGGTCATATTTCTGTTATGATAATCTTTCTTTAAGTATCTTTGTAATGGCTGGCACCTGATTGTCGAGGTCGCCGGCACCGAGGACGATCAGCACCTCAAACTCGTGTCCTCTGATGAAATCGAGCACGTCGGCTTTCTGGATCATCTGCTTCTTCACACCCTCTTTCAGGTTGTCGTAGATGAGCTGTGACGTCACGCCAGGGATGGGCAATTCCCTGGCGGGATAGATCTCGGTGAGTATCACCTCGTCGAGTTGGCTCAATGCCTCTGCGAAGTCCTTATAGAAGTCTCTGGTACGCGTATAGAGGTGAGGCTGGAAGATAGCTGTGATGTGCTTGTCTTTATAGAGCTCACGGATACTCTTGGCACTCTGGTAGATCTCTTTCGGGTGGTGGGCATAATCGCTGAGGAACACGAGTTTCTTGGTCTTTATCTTGAAGTCAAAGCGACGGTCGACACCACCGTAGGTCTTCATGCCGTTTTTCAACTCTTCAGCGGTACAGCCATTGAGCTGGGCCATCGCAATCGCCGCAATGCCGTTCTCGATGTTGATGGGGATGGGCTGTCCTAATTGCACATCCTTGATGCATTCGATGGGGGAGATGAAGTCGAATGTGATCTCGCCGTTCTCGATGCGGATATGCTCGGCATGGAAATCGCCTTCGGTGAGACTGTAGTCATAGCGGCGGACACCGTCTTGCAGATGTTCCTTCATCTCAAGACCGCGATGGATGATCAGCGCACCACCAGGCTGTATCAATTCTGAATAATGGCGGAAGCTCTCCAGATAGGCCTCTTTCGTACCATAGATATCCAGATGGTCAGGATCGGTGGCGGTGATGACGCTCATCCAAGGGCGCAGCCAATGGAAACTGCGGTCAAACTCATCGGCCTCGATCACCACGTAATCCGAATCGGAGAGGATATAGTTTGTGCCGTAGTTCTTCGAGATGCCACCGAGGAAGGCGTTACAGTCTAAGTGGCTCTGGTGCATGATATGGGCACACATCGTGGAAGTGGTAGTCTTGCCGTGGGTTCCTGCCACACAGAGTCCCTTATGTGCCTGAGTCAGGGTGCCGAGAACCTGTGCACGCTTCTGGATCTCGAAAGCGTTCTTGCGGAAATACTGCAGTTCCTGATGCTCTTCGGGAATGGCAGGGGTATAGATGACGAGGCAGTCTCCCTTCTGCTTGCAAGCCTCGGGAATCGCATCGACATTCTCTTCGTAGTGGATGAGCATACCTTCCTCCTGTAACTGCCGTGTCAGATCGCTGGGCGTCTTGTCATAGCCAGCCACGACGAGTCCTTTTTTCAGGAAGTAGCGGGCAATGGCACTCATGCCGATGCCGCCGGCTCCAACAAAATAGACAGCTTTTATCTTATTCAGTTCCATATTCTTATTCAGCTAGTTTGATAACTTCCTTAGCGATAATCTCTGCAGAATTGGGGAGCGCCAGTTTCAGTACATTCTCATGGAGCGACTGCAGTTTTGCGTCGTCTTTAACCGTATCGATGGCCAGTTTCAGCAGCATGCCGGGTGCTTCTGCATCTTTTACATAGATGGCGGCATCCTTGGTGGAAAGTGCCAGTGCATTCTTAGTCTGGTGATCCTCAGCCACATTTGGACTTGGCACAAGAATGACGGGCTTGCCAATCAGGCAGAACTCTGAGATGCTGCTGGCTCCGGCACGGCTGATCACGAGATCGGCGGCCTTGTAGGCAGTCCCCATATCGGTGATGAAGTCGGTGACCTTCAGGTTCGGGATGTCCTTGCCCTCCAGTCTCTTGGCGATTTCTGCACTATAATACTTGCCTGTCTGCCAGATAAACTGTACATCGGACGATGATGTTACCAGATCCAGGTGCTGGAGCACACTCTCGTTGATGGTGCGGGCTCCCAGACTACCGCCGACAAGAAGAATGGTCTTCTTGGCAGGATCGAATCCCTGACGCTTGACGGCCTCCTCGCGAGAGATGGTGGTGTCGAGCAGATTCTGGCGGACGGGGTTGCCCGTCATGAGGATCTTCCCAGCAGGGAAGAACCGTTCCATGCCCTCATAGGCCACGCAGATCTTCTCAGCCTTCTTGGCCAGGTTCTTGTTGGCTAAGCCTGCATAGCTGTTCTGTTCCTGTATGAGTGTCGGTATACCTAAGCTGTTGGCTGCGCCCAAGGCTGCACTGCTGGCATATCCGCCTACACCGACAGCCACATCGGGTTTGAACTCCTGCAGTATTTTCTTGGCGAGCCACTTACTCTTCAGGTAGTCGATGGCTACACCGATGTTGGCTGGCTTCCATAGCGGACGGAAGAAACCTCTGATGGGCAGACCTTTGATTTCATACCCTGCGGCCGGTACCCTCTGCATCTCCATACGTCCCAAGGCTCCTACAAACAGGATCTTGGCGTTTGGCTGCAATGCCTTGATGGCATTGGCTATCGAAACGGCAGGAAAAATATGGCCGCCTGTTCCGCCACCGCTGATGATGACTCTTAACTCCTTACTCATACCTTTTTTATAAATTGCGTGCAAAATTACGAATTATATTTCTTTTAAAGCCATTTTTGGCTCTCTTTTTTTTGCAGATCTGCTCACGCTGAGTATAACGCCGATGTAGGCGCAGTTGATGATGGTTGACGTACCACCCTTACTGATCAGCGGCAGTGGCTGACCCGTTACCGGGGCAATACCCACGGCTACTAGCATGTTGAAGGAGGCCTGTACCACCAAGAGCAGTGCCAGCCCCATAGCCAGGAAGGCTGGGAAGTTGTTTTCGCAACGGCTGGCTATACGGGCTGTCCTGTAGAGCAGCACGATATAGAGCAGCACAACAAACGATGCACCGAAGATACCCAGTTCCTCAATGACGATGGCGAAAATGAAGTCGGAGAAAGCCTGTGACAGGAAATCGCGTTCAACGGATTGTCCAGGTCCTTTACCGATGATATTGCTTGATACGATGGCAATGTTGGCATGTGCAACCTGGGCATCTTTATCCAAGTCGTATTCGTCTGGAGCGATATCCTTCTTGTCAAGGTGCTTCACGATACGGTTTCGCCAGGTGACAAAACGGTGGAACACACCGCCGCCCTTGATCACCTTTGTATCTGTCTCACCATTATTATTGACAGCCTCGACGGTCTGTTTGGTGGATTCCTGTTCTGCTCCGATGCTTCCCAGCGTGAATACCATCGTCAGGAATATCGCCACGAGGATGACGACGCCCCCCACGAGTTTACCCATTTGGGTCATCGGTACGCGACCGATGAACATCATGAGGAATATGACGGCAAAGAGCAGTGCTGCCGTTGACAGATTCTCGATGCCGATCAGTCCAGCCATGGGGATGAGGATCCACAAGATATACTTGAAGGCATTTTTGTCGGCTCCGTCTTCACGTTGCATGGCACTGAGAATCTGGGCGGTAATCAGTACCATCGTTCCCTTTGCAATCTCTGATGGCTGGAAGGTGATGCCGCCGGGAAGTGAGATCACGCGGTTGGCACCGTTGATGGATTCGCCGCCGACGAGCACCCACAACAAGGTGATAAACGAGATAATGAGCAAGAAAGGTGTCGTCAGTTTGAAATAACGACAAGGAACATTCAACGTGAATACAGCCACCATCGCTCCAAGGAAGATGGTAGCGGCATGGAAGGCAATCGGTCCCACGTAATTGTGGTTCTTGTATGTCAGATTACTTGAAGCAGAGAAGACTTCTACCAGACTGATCATACACAGGAAGAAGAATATCATCCAGATGACCTTGTCGCCTTTGAATATGTTGCCTATTTTCTTGTTCATAAATGTTGTCTTGTTATGATGTTAGAGTGCTCTTGCCAATTTCTTGAACTGCTCGCCGCGATCCTCCATGTTCTTGAAGAGATCGAATGAAGCACAGCAGGGACTCAATAATACGGTCTCGCCGGGCTTGGCCATCTCGTAGCAGGCCTCCATACATTCCTTCATCGAATGGGTGTCACGTACCGGGATGCCCATGTTGTCGAAGTTATCGTGTAACTTCTGGTTGTCGGCACCAAGATAGACGATGCCTGAGCACTTCTCCCTGACAAGCTGTTTGATGGGCTCATAGTCGTTGCCTTTATCCTTGCCGCCGATGATGAGGATGACTTTCGTCTTCATCGATTCGAGCGCATACCAGCAGGCATCGACGTTCGTTGCCTTCGAGTCGTTGATATACTGTACGCCGCGAACGACGCAGACCTTCTCCAGACGGTGCTCCACTCCGGGGAAGTCGCTGAGGCTCTTGCGGATCTCCTCTTTCTTAATGCCTGCCACATCGGAAGCGATGCCGGCTGCGAGTGAGTTGTAGATGTTGTGCTTGCCCGTCAGGCTAAGGCTTTCCTGCTCCATGTTGAAGGGCTCGGGTTTCTCAATCTTGTACTGGCCTTCTTCGATATAGCCGATGACGCCTTTCTCTTTCAGTTCGGCAAAAGGATATTGGATAGCCTTAATGTCGTATTTCTCTAACTCACGTTTGATGATGGGGTCGTCGGCCCAGTAGATGAAGGCATCCTTTGGCGTCTGGTTCTGGATGATGCGCATCTTGGCATCCACGTAGTTCTGCATCTCAAAACCATAACGGTCGAGGTGGTCTGGCGTGATGTTCAGCAGGATGGCGATGTCGGCACGGAAGTCGTACATGTTGTCCAACTGGAACGAGCTCAGTTCTATGATATAGTATTCGTGCGGATCCTCGGCCACCTGGAGTGCCAGCGAGTTTCCGATATTGCCGGCCAGACCTGCATCGTAGCCTGCTTCCTTGAAGATGTGGTAGATCAGCGAGGTGGTCGTGGTCTTACCGTTTGATCCTGTGATGCAGATCATTTTAGAGTTGGTGTAGCGGCCAGCGAATTCTATCTCGCTGATGATGTGGATACCTTTCTCGACAGCCTTCTTGACTATCGGTGCCGTCTCGGGGATACCCGGGCTCTTGATGATTTCGTCGGCATTCAGAATCTTCTCTTCAGTATGGTGGCCTTCTTCCCATTCGATATGGCGGTCGTCTAACTGTTTCTTGTATTTGTCGGCAATCTTCGACATGTCAGATACAAACACGTCGAAGCCTTCCTTCTTGGCGAGGACGGCAGCTCCTGCACCGCTCTCTCCTGCTCCTAATATAACAATTCTCTTATTCATCTTTTTATCTCATCTTCAGTGTTATGATGGTCAATGCTGCCAATATGATTGACGTAATCCAGAAACGGATGGTGATCTTCGACTCATGGAACGGGCGGTGCGGCCAGCCTTTCAGGATATAGGTGCTCGTCTGATCCAGTTGGGAGTCGAGCTTGCGGAACGTATCGTGGATCGGGGCCGCACGGAACACTCTCACTCGCTTGCCTTTCCGCTTTTGTATCTTGAACCATTGTGTCTGGATAATCACGCTGAGGCTCTCTACGAAGAAGATGCCGCAAAGGATAGGCAGCAGCAACTCCTTGTGGATGATGATGGCGCAGACACCGATGATACCGCCGATGGTCAGCGAACCTGTGTCTCCCATGAAGATCTGTGCGGGAAAGGCATTATACCAGAGGAATCCGATCATGGCTCCCACGAAAGCGCAGAGGAAGACTACCAGTTCCTCGGAGTGGGGGATATACATGATGTCGAAATAGGAGGCAAAGCCAATGTGGGATGACACATAGGCCAGAATGCCTAGTGCAACACCGATGATGGCGGAGTTGCCGGCACACATGCCATCCATGCCATCGTTGAGGTTGGCGCCGTTAGAGATGCCTGTCACGACGAAGATGGTAATGAACACGAAGAGCATCCATCCTGCTGCAACTTTGTACTTCCCGCAGAAGGCCATCACATTGGAATAGTTCAGGTTGTGATTCTTGATGAACGGGATGGTGGTCTGCAACGACTTTACGGCTTCTGTCTTATGTTTGACGACAACCTCCTGGTTGGGTTGCTGCTTAACATTGATGTTCTCACGTACCACCACATCAGGACTCAGCCAGAGCGTAAGGCCTACGATGAAACCGATACTTACCTGTCCGACAATCTTATATTTTCCTTTCAGGCCGTCCTTGTTGCGACGGAAAATCTTGATATAGTCGTCGAGGAAACCCAGGAATCCCAGCCATACTGTAGTGATGATCATCAGGATCAGGTAGATGTTGCGGATGCGGCCAAACAAGATGACGGGAACCAGGATGCTCACGATGATGATGATGCCCCCCATGGTGGGCACGCCCTTCTTCTCGACACCAAAGGGGTCGATACTCGGATCGCGCTCAGTCTCGAAAATCTTCCTGCGCTTCATCCACTTGATGAACTTCTCACCAAACCATGCCGAAAGCAGCAGCGAGAAGATCAGCGTCAGCAGGGCACGGAAGGAAATGTAGGACCACATGTGCGATCCCGGTATATTATACTGCTCTAAGAACCTGAAAAAATAGTATAGCATAATATTGTACCTTTAACTTCCCTTTAATTCCCTTTAGCTTCCAAAGATCTCGCGGACCACTTCCCTGTCGTCGAAGTGGTGCTTCACACCCTGAATCTCCTGATAGTCCTCATGTCCTTTGCCGGCAATGAGCACCACGTCGCCTTTCTGTGCCATCATGCAGGCCGTGCGGATAGCTTCACGACGGTCGACGATACTGACGACCTTCCTCATCTGCTTGGCATCGAGACCTTCGAGCATGTCGTTGATGATATCCTCGGGATCCTCGGATCGCGGATTGTCGCTGGTGATAATCACACGGTCGCTCTGTTTCACGGCTTCCTGAGCCATCAGCGGACGCTTACCCTTATCGCGGTCGCCACCGGCTCCGCAGACTGTAATGACAAAACCCTTGCCGTCGAGCACCTCATGGATGGCATTCAGCACATTCTGCAAGGCATCGGGCGTATGGGCATAGTCGACGATAGCCGTATAGCCCTCCGGAGAACGAATAGGCTCCAGGCGTCCGCTTACACTCTTCAGGGTGCTGAGGATCAGCAGTATGTCTTCAGGCTGCTTACCCAGCATGACGGCTGTACCGTATACTGCGAGCAGATTGCTCACATTGAATTTGCCGATAAACTGTACGCCAACTTCCTTGCCGTTGATCTCGAGGTACATCCCTTCAAAGTGGCACTCAATAATCTTCGCCTTGAAGTCGGCCATCGAGCGGGTGGAGTAGGTCTTGATCTGGGCTTTGCAGTTCTGCACCATCACAGCCCCGTTCTTATCGTCGGCGTTGATGATGGCGAACGCATCTTTGTCGAGACCGTCGAAGAACGCCTTCTTTGCATCACGATAGTTC
Source organism: uncultured Prevotella sp. (assembly GCA_900314995.1). Taxonomy (GTDB): domain Bacteria; phylum Bacteroidota; class Bacteroidia; order Bacteroidales; family Bacteroidaceae; genus Prevotella. Next base: position 93,243 of record OMXK01000001.1, on the reverse strand, counting down.
TCGAAGGTGCCGTGATAGTCCAGGTGGTCACGCGTCAGGTTGGTGAAGATACCGCCTGCAAACTTCAGTCCGCCGATACGCTTCTGGGCGATGGCATGGCTGCTGCACTCCATAAACGCATATTCGCAACCTGCCTCTACCATCTGTGCCAGCAGACGGTTCAGCTCGATGGGATCAGGTGTGGTGTGGTCGGCAGCGATAGCCTCGTCTTCAATATAGTTGCATACGGTTGAGAGCAGTCCGCACTTATGGCCGAACTTCCTGAACATATTATATAATAAGGTGGCGATAGTCGTCTTGCCATTCGTTCCGGTAACGCCTACCAGCTTCAGTTGTCTCGACGGGTCGCCATAGAACTGTGTGGCTACTTCGCCGACACAGTCTTCAGTTGAATCTACTGCGATATAGGTGACGCCAGGTTCACGCCTATTGGGGAAATACTCACAAAGAACGGCCACGGCTCCTTGCTCGATGGCTTTGGGAATAAACTTGTGACCATCGGTCTGTGTGCCAGGGATTGCCACAAACAGATGACCAGCCTCAATGCGGCGCGAGTCGATGTTCACACCAGTAATCTCAATCTCTGTGTCGCCAAGTGCGTTCAGCACTTCTACATGTTTAAGCAGTTCATTCAGTTTCATATATATATTATACCTTATTATATTATTCTAATACGAGTTCACAAACCATACCCTGTTTAACGGCTGTTCCTGAGTAGATGCTCTGCGACTTGACCTTTCCTCTGCCTCTGATCTTGGCTTTCACACCACGGTTCTCAAGCAGGTAGACAGCATCGCGGGCTCCCATGCCGATGACATCGGGCACAACGCTCTTCTGGGTATTGACAGGGGCAAGTACCACTTCGTGAGGATGTGTCGTGGCCTTTCCCCATACGGGATTCCCTTCACTATACGAGCCGTTCCAGTTATGACTGGTCTTCACGCCAAGATTGTCGAGCACATAGTTGGCTGCAATCATGTCACCGCCTTTGACAGTGGGCATGATGATCTTCGAAGTGTCGCGTGCATCTTCCACGCTGCGTTTCAGGTTCTGGGCCATCACGCCTTCCGAGATGTGATGGAATACCACACCGCTCATGCCGCCACCGGATGCGGGCAGACCAGATTTCTTCAGACAGACGATGCAGGTGTAGCGTGGATCGTCGGCAGGGAAGAAACCGGCAAAGCTCAGCCAGTAACGGGTCGTGCCGGAGTGATAGCTGCCATACTGGTCGGCTACCTGGGCAGTACCTGTCTTGCCTGCCACCTTGAATGATTTCGAGCCGGCCTTACGTCCCAGACCCTGACTGACCACATGTTCCAGAATGGTTTGCATCATCTTGATGGTCTGAGGCTTTGCTATCTGCTCTTTCAGTACGACGGGCTCGAACTCTTTCACCACCTGACCGTCCTTGAGCAGCTGTTTCACAAAGCGTGGCTGCATCATCTTACCATTATTGGCAATCGCGTTATAGAAAGCCACCGTGTTGATGGGGGCAATCTGTGTCTCGTAGCCGATACTCATCCAGGGCAGGGTGGTCTTACTCCAGTATTTGGCACGATCGGTGGTCTTCGTATCCGGCATACGGATGTAGGGCGGATGATAACCTACCAGCGGCAGTTTCAGATCCTCATGAATACCTACCCGATAGAGGCCCTGTACATATTTCGTGGGATTCGAGCCGTAGAATTTGTCGATGACATAACTGACACCGATGTTCGAACTGACCTCCAAGGCACGTGCAACGTTGATGTCCTGATAACCACCGCGACGCCAGTTATGGTCTTTCATCGGACGGCCGTGCATCTCCATCACACCACTGCCTGTATGGATGACAAAGTTGGTGTCACGGGGAATCACACCATCGTCAAGGGCCACCAGGAAGGAAGCAACCTTGAATACCGAACCAGGTTCACAGCGATAGCTGATGGCATTGTTCACCATCTCACGGTATTCACCGTCGGCACCACGCTGCATGTTGACGATGGCTTTCACATCGCCCGTCTTCACCTCCATGAGGATGGCCACGCCCATTTCACCGTTAATCTCCTTCAGCTCCTCAACAACGGCACGTTCCGCCAGGTCCTGCATGCTGACATCGATGGTTGTCACGATGTCATAGCCGTCAATAGGATTCAAGACGGGAATGTCCATATACTTGTTGAGCACCTTTCGGCGATGCATCAGACCGTTGGTGCCGCGCAGCAGGGAGTCGAACGATAACTCGAGTCCGTATTTGGCGCTGTCCTTGGCTCCGAACATATCGCCGATGGTACGCTGGGCCAGTGAACCGAAGGGGCGACGGCGCGAATTGAACTGCTCGTAGTGGAAACCACCTTTGTAGACAGGTTCTCTGAAGATGGGCAGCTTTTTCACTTCGCAGAAGGTGTTGTAGTCGATGCGCCGCGGCCAGATAGCCCAGTGGCGAGCACCGATGGAACCGTTCTTTTGTACTTTCTTCTTGCCTTCCAGCAGATGGTCTTTGAACTCGGCGGCAGACTTCGACGGGAAGATCTGGTTCAACTCGTAACAGATACTGTCGATCTTCACTGCCCAGAGGGAGTCTCGCTTATGATTGCCTATGGAGTCGTTGGCACCTGCCTGGAAGTCCATGTAGACCTTGTATTCGGGAAGACTGCTAGCCATGAGCTGACCGTCGCAGCTGAGGATGTTGCCACGTGTCGGCTTGACGCTGACGCTGTCGCGCTTCAGACGGTCGGCCACCTGTGTCCAATAGTCCTTCTTGGCAGTCATGATGAACATGGCCTTGCTGACAACGGCAAAACCAACCAACGTCAGGACTACTGCGATGGCGAAGTAGCGGGGCATTACTTTATCACTCTTGAACTTACTCATTCCGTCTTCTTACTCGGGTACATTTACAATATATGGGGGCTGGTCTGAAATATGCAGCAGACTGTCCCTGTTCTGTTTCAGGGCTTCGAGCACATGGCTCTCACGGCTTTTCTCCGTGAGTGTGCTGGAACTGGAGAGTGCCTTGTATTTGGCGTCGAGCAACTCGTTCTCCAGTTTGTCGATAGTGAGCATGTCTTGCTGACACTGGTATCTGATAGCCACGTAGGCGATGCAGAAGACCACCATCAGGACGAAGAGCCAGATCTGGCGACGTACCATGTCGGCAGTCAGGAAATCGCCACCGAGGATGGTGCGCAGCGTCATGGAAGGAGTCAGCTTCGGATCTTCTTCCTTGGCCCGCTCCTTGATCAGCTGGATGGTCTTCTTCGCCTGCTCTTTCATCTCGGCAGTCTCTTCCAACAAGCGCTGCTCGTCATCCTTCTGAACAGCAGGTTCTTCAGCCACCGTCTCCTGGATCTCAAATTCTATATCGTCTTTCTTGCTCATCTGTTCTCGCTATTAATGCTGTCAATTCTCTCTGCTACCCTGAGCTTGGCACTCCGACTGCGCGGATTCTGCTGCTGCTCTTCATCGCTGGGCACGATGACTTTATTGCTGATGGCACGGAGTGGGGCTTCTGTGCGGCCGAAGAAATCCTGCTTTACCTTACCCTCGACATTCCCGGCTTTCATAAAATTCTTCACAATACGGTCTTCCAGTGAGTGATAGGTGATCACGGAGAGCCTTCCGCCTTCCCGGAGTGTCGCGCAGGCACCGCTAAGCATCTCCTTCAGCGCATCCATCTCGTGGTTGACTTCAATCCTCAATGCCTGGAACAACTTGGCCGTTTCTTTCTTCTCGCGTTCGCGCTGTAACAATTTTTCGGCTATCTGCATCAGGTCGCCTGTTGTCTCAATGCGCTTCTCCTCTCGGGCTTTCACCACCGCAGAGGCAATCTTCCGGGCATTCTTCAGTTCGCCATAGACATAGAAGATGTCGGCTAGCTGCTCCTCACTATAGTCGTTGAGAATCTCGGCAGCTGTCATGCCCGACCGTTTGTTCATCCGCATGTCGAGCGGTGCTTCGAAGCGGAAAGAGAAACCGCGTGTCTCATCGTCAAAGTGATGACTGGAAACACCGAGATCGGCCAACAGTCCGTCGATATGCTCCACATTGTAATAGCGCATCCAGTTTGTGAGATATCTGAAATTGCTTCTTACAAACGTGAATCTGTCGTCGTCGAGGATGTTCTTTTCTGCATCTTCATCCTGGTCGAATCCATACAGATGACCGTTCTTGCCCAAACGCCGCAGGATTTCCTTACTGTGGCCTCCGCCACCGAAGGTTACGTCTACATAAACACCGTCGGGCTTGATGTCAAGCCCGTCGATGCTCTCCTGAAGGAGTACTGGAGTATGATATGTCTCAGCAGTCGTTATCATAGGGCATCGCCGGCGTTCATAATGTTTTCGAATTCTATTCCGAACTCTTCTTCGGTCTTTAGTGTCTGTGTCAGATTCTTTGGTGACCAGATCTCAACGGTGTCGTCCATGCCAATAAACTGGATGTCCTGATCGATCTCCGCCACTTTCTGTAGCCGTTTGGATATCAAAAAGCGGCCGTTGCCGTCGAGGGTCACTACCTCTGCTTCTGAAACAAACTGGCGGAACATCTGCTGATGGGCTGGCTTCCACGGACGGAGTTGAGCCTTCAGCATGTCCAGTCTTTCGTTCCATACGCTTTCAGGATAGAGCACCAGGCATTTCTGGAAGACATCCTTGCGCAGCACCAGATTCTCCTCGCCAGATGCTTGCAGCACCTTGCGGAAAACGGCTGGCAGGAAAGCTCTTCCCTTCGCGTCAGTCTTGGCTTCTATGTTACCTAAAAAACGCATACGAACCTTATTTAATAGAAATCGGTTACAAAGATAGATAAAAATTCCCCACTTCACACCACAATTCCCCACTTTTTTTCAATTTTAACGTTATTTATTGATTTGGCCTACTTTCGGCCTTTTGATATATATCTGACATTTTAGTGAAATTGGAGTGAAAAATATCAAACGAAAGGGCACTTGTGTATAAAATACATTTAAAATCGAACATTTTTCTTTAATTTTTGCTCAAATGTGAAAGATTTGTGCTATTTTTGCAGATTGTTAGTATTAGTGTATAGAAATGGCAAATGTTTCGGAAAAGACGATTGACATTGAAAAGGTCTTGAAAGATAAGATGGGCGCAAAGGCTAAATTTGTGCCAGGTTTTCTTGTCCGGTGGCTGAAACGCATTGTCCATCAGGACGAAATCAATGCTTTCCTCTGGGAAAATCGTGACAAAACGGGTGTCGAATGGCTGGAGGCCTGTGTCAGTTATCTGGATATTAAACTAGAAATAGAGGGTAAGGAGAATCTCCCAGCCGCTGACGACAAGCGTCTCTACACTTTAGTCAGCAATCATCCGTTGGGCGGGCAGGACGGTGTGGCTCTAGGTGCCATCGTCGGGCGTCATTTCGAAGGGCGCTTCCGTTATCTGGTTAACGACCTGCTGATGAACCTGCCGGGACTTGCACCATTATGTATTCCTATTAATAAGACAGGCAGTCAGAGTCGAAATTTCCCTGCTATGGTCAAGGCAGGCTTCGAGAGCAACAATCACATGCTGATGTTCCCTGCAGGGCTCTGCTCCCGTCGCCATAACGGCTTGATTAGGGATATTCCTTGGTCGAAGACTTTTATTTCGAAAAGTGTTGAATACCAGCGTGATATCATCCCGATCCATTTCAGTGGACAGAACTCTAACTTCTTCTACCGTCTGGCAAATTTCAGTGACAGGTTTCTGCCTTTTAATCTGGCGATGATCTTCCTTGCCGATGAAATGTATAAGAATGTCCATAAGTCATTCCAGGTAAAGATAGGTAAGCCGATTCCCTGGCAGACTTTCGACAAGAGCAAGAGCCCACAGGAATGGGCACAATTCGTACGAGAACAAGTATATTCATTATAATTCCCAACCCAACAACCAAAACGACCAACAACGATGGAACAAGAGATTATCCAGCCAATTGCCAAAGAAATTCTCAAGAGTGAACTGACACCAGCCCGCCAGTTGCGTATGACTAATAAGAGTCATAATGAGATATATGTTATAACAGCCCATAATGCGCCAAACGTGATGAAGGAGATAGGCCGACTCCGTGAGGTTGTTTTCCGTGAGGCTGGTGGTGGTACTGGCAAGGATATGGATATCGATGAATTCGACACTTGTGAGAACTGTTACAAGCAGTTGATTGTCTGGAATCCAGAGGCAGAGGAGATCATTGGCGGCTATCGTTATCTGGAAGGAACGTCTTGGGATTTGGATGAAAAGGGACAGCCGATACTGGCCACGAGTCACATGTTCCATTTCTCCGATAAGTTTATTGAGGAGTATATGCCCTATACCATCGAATTGGGTCGTTCATTCGTGTCGCTTCCTTATCAGAGTTCGAAGATGGGTGCCAAAAGCCTGTTTGCACTGGATAACCTGTGGGATGGTCTGGGAGCACTGACGGTGATCAAACCCAACGTGAAGTATTTCTTCGGAAAGATGACGATGTATCCGTCGTATATCCGGAAGGGCCGCGATATGATCCTGTATTTCCTGAAGAAGTATTTCGATGACAAGGAACAGCTGATTTTGCCGATGAAACCGCTGAAAATAGAGTCTGATCCCTCTGAGCTGGAGAAGATCTTTACAGGCCATAATTTCAAGGAAGACTATCGCATCTTGAATGGCGAAATCCGTAAGCTGGGCTATAATATCCCGCCACTTGTCAATGCCTATATGAACCTCTCCCCAACGATGAAACTCTTTGGTACAGCCATCAATTATGGCTTCGGCGATGTCGAGGAGACGGGCATCCTGATAGCAATAGACGAGATCTTCGAGGAAAAGCGAGTACGCCATATCAACTCGTTTATCAAGGAGCATCCGGAGGCTATGAAGATTACCAGCGGCGCCAATAAAGTCATCTATAAGGAGCGTAAAGACTAACTCCCCTCCATGTTTATGACCTTTGCATACTGATATGCAAAAGAACAAATATAAATATGTGTCTGTGGCGGCGATGGTGGCGGTGATGCTGCTGTTAGGGCTGTATATGTGGATGACCTACCGCTGGGAGGCACGCGACCTTTCAGATCGGGCTGGCAACCAACTGCCTTGGGCCATGTTCTATGAGAGTTATAACCGTGCGGAAATCCTGTCGAAAGGCGATACGCTCAGCCTGCCAGAACTGCGAGGCAACCTTTCTCTCGTCTCGTCTGTAGAGGGTATGAACGACGTGCTGAGTCGCAGGTATCACTCAGAGGTGTCGCTTGATACGATTGCTCTCTACGTAGACAGTCTGCTCAGCGTAGTGAACATGGACCGTAACTTTACGGTGATGGAGGTAGACCGCGACGGCAAGGTGCTCAGAAGCAACAATGACCTGCAGACACCCACCTCGTTGAAGACGCGTGTATTCAGCACCCGCCGCGACCAGTCAAGAGGACTCCAACTGGCACTTAATAATCCGTATCCGACGCTGGGTAAACGGCTCAGTCCGTTGTTCCTCGCCAGTGCCATCATCCTGATACTCTTCGGCGCCATCCTAATCAGACTGCTCAGATACCTCGATGAACAGAAGATGATGGCCGATCTGCGCAATGATTTCAGCTATGCGATGGTACACGACATGAAGTCGCCCCTCTCAAGCATCATCATGGGTGCCCGATTCCTGCATAGCGGGAAGGTGGACGACAAGCCGCAAATCAAGGAGAAATACTACTCCATCATCGAGAGCGAGGCCGAACACCTGCTGGCTTTGGTGAACAAGCTGCTCACTATCTCGAAGCTGGAAAACAAGAAACTGATCCTGAACAAACAGACGGTAAACCTGGAGCCCATCATCGATGATATCGTGGAAAAAGCAAAGGCCAAAACGACAAAAAACATCGATTTCATCGTTGATTTGCTGACCAAGCACGTCCTAGCCGACGAGCAGTATCTCACGGAAGCCATCTCTAACCTTATCGACAATGCCATCAAATACTCGAAAGACAATATAGAGATCAGCATCACCTCGCAGAACAGCGAGAAATACGTCCTGCTGAAGGTGCGCGACAATGGTATCGGTATCTCGAAAGAAGACCAGCGCGTCATCTTCGATAAGTTTGGCCGTGCTGCCGTTCACGAGCAGAACCGCAAGGGAGGTGTCAGCGGCTTCGGCCTCGGGCTGAACTATGTCGATCAGGTGATGCAGGCTCATGGCGGTAAGGTGACCGTTCAAAGTGAGAAAGACTGCTATTCGGAATTTACGCTGTACATCCCGAAAATGTAAGAACATAAAAAGAGGAAATGATATGGTAAAGCTATTGTTGGTAGAAGACGATGCGTCGTTGGCCTATATTGAGAAGACTGGCCTTGAAGATATCATTGGCGGCTATGAGGTGACTACCGCCACGAACGGCAAGGAAGGACTGCAAGCCTGGCAGGAGACCAAGCCCGACGTCATCATCTCCGACATCGATATGCCCGTGATGAACGGTTTCGAGATGGTGGAGCGTATCCGTGAGACCGATGGCGACGTGATCATTATCTTCACCTCGGCTCTCACTTCGCCCAACGACGTGAAAGCGGGCTATCGCCTGGGTATCAACAACTATGTGAAGAAGCCCTTCGTACCCGAAGAACTCGATGCCCACATCCAGGCGCTGATGAAGATGCGCGGAGGGGCAAAGACACAGAAAGAGACCAGTCATTATAAACTCGGCAAATATACGCTCGATGCCGAACATGCCACCCTGCGTAACGATGAAACCGGCAATTCTCAGACCATTACCCTGCGCGAGGCACAAATCCTGCAACTGTTGGCAGAGAACAAAAACAATGTGGTGCGCCGCGAAGCCATCCTCAGCCGTTTCTGGAATACTGAGGATGACTATTTCGCTTCGCGTTCGCTTGACGTGTTTGTCAACAAACTGCGCAAGCTGTTGGCCGATGAGCCACACATCACCCTGAAAACCGTTCGCGGGATAGGACTGCAACTGTTAGTCACAGCCTAACCCGTCGAACAACAACTAATTACCTACATTCAATCGCAAACCAAACTGAAGGTTAAAATTATTGGGTTTATCCTTAAAGAAATTACGTACCCGACTATGATTGTTGAAGTAATGCTTCACACCCGGCTCGATATAAATACCTAGCTGGGGAATGATGTTGTACTGCACGCCCAGTGCACCCTGAACTGACCATTGTGGCCGATCCTTATCCATCGGCACTTCTGTGCCGCTCATCACCACCTTGGTAGCGATGCAGAAGTCCACCTGCCCACCAGCCAACGCATAGAAGCTGAGCCCTTTGTAACCCCACAGATGATACTGGGCACTTAACGGGATACCCAGATAATAGAGTGTCTGTTTTTTGTCGAGGGGGTAGCCGCTGACGATATTTGTAAAATCGGAACGCAAGCGCGTATAGACTAGACCAGAGGAGAGACAGAACCCCGATGAAATGGGGATTTTTGCTGTCATACCGAAGGAGATGGGTTGAGCGTGCTTTTGTCGCTCTTCGTAGTTGTAGAGATACACGGGCGGCGTGTTTTCTGGGATATTATCCGTATAGCCACGCGTCGCAGCGTAATACTGTGACAGTTTCTCCCGGCTCATCAACACCCCGTTCGCATGCCGGTAGGTACCCAAATCATTACCGGCATAGAATGCGAAGGCCACATCGTGATGGTGGCGATGACGGTTGTCGATAGCAGCGATTTCTTCGTCGAGTTGTTGGATAACTGTCGCTTCCTCTACTGGTGTCATCCGTTCATCGGCAGGCTTCACAACGTGCTCGATGCTATCAACAGTTGCAGCAGCCATCTCAGGCATAGAGTCTTTCACTACTGCAAAGTTCTCCGGCTCTATCTGCGGCACTGCTGGTGCAGTAATCGAAGGCTTTGTCTTCGTCTGTGCGATAAGGAGTGGCGTCTCATGCGCCTTTGTCTTCATTTCCTCTTTTTTCGATGAAATGGGTGCTTTTTGCGATTCTGCGGGAGCATTGCTTTGGGCAAACTCCTGTTGCGCCGTATTCTCAGTCGTTCCTTCGCAGCCAATCATCCACATCAGATAAGTATTACATACCAGCATACCTGCAAAGGCAGCTGCAGCAACCCACTTTCCCCACAAAGGCAGTCTGCGGACAGGCTGGCGCTTCTTGGCTTCGAGCTTCGCCATACGAGCCTCGATCTGTTCCCACAGGTCAGCAGGAGCAGGCTCCTCATGGTCTGCCAGCTTCTTTCGGAGCTGTTCAGTCCAGTCGTTTTCAAGCTTTTCCTGTTTCATATCCTTTGTGAGTTTAAATATTCATTAATCATTTTCTGTAGCATCCTCTTTGCTCTTGTGAGCTGTGAGGCGGAGGAGTTTTCCCTGATGCCTAGCCGATGGGCGATGTCTTTGTGAGAGAGTTGCTCAAACACGTAGAGGTTCAGCACCAATCGGCATCCTGCAGGCAATTTTCCTATCAGCCGATTCAACACCTCGGGCGGCACTTTCTCCAAATCAGGCGGACCTTCATCGATTAAATCGGGTATTTCGTCCGTCGTGTGAATGCGCTCGTGCAGTTTGATCCAGTCGATGGCGCGATTGACGACGATGGTAGAGACCCAGGCTTTCAGCGACCCTTCGCCCCTGTATTCGAATTCGTCAACTGAGGTCAGAATCTTGATGAAACAGTCCTGTAGCAGATCCCTTGCGTCCTCTCGATTCACCACATACCTCAGACCGACGGCCATAGCATAGTCGGAATATCGATCATAGAGGCGCCGCAGCGCCTGTCTGTCTCCATGGTGTATCGCGTCGAGCAACTGTCGTTCTGTCTCCTGCACAGCGCTTACTCTATTTTTGAATAGGTATTCATAGATAATCTCACATCATCCTTGAACTCAGCAGCCACTTGATTGCCTGTTTGCAGATTAGTGAAGGTTATCTTCTTTATTGGCATTTGTAAATACCATGTTGCTGTTTCTTTATAAAAAACAAGCGTTTCATTATTAATCCTCAGATCTATACGATATTTTAGGTCATCCTTAGAAATCATATATGAATAGTCGCCATATTCGGGTAAGGGTATATTGGCTCGTATTCCATAAGAATCTTCATTTGCGAATGAATTGTAGGCATTCGATCCAACCAGATAATAGGATTCGACAGTCAATCCTTCCAAATTATACGTCAATTGCTGAACTGTCTTGGAGCAGACCCACTGACCATACAAGGAATCCAATTGATAACCATAGTTGATTGAATGATAGTCTGAAAAGAAAGGTTCGTCAGGATAAGTGTCTGCCCAAGTGACATCGGGATAAGAGGCACAACCCAACCAAAACAAATCGGTTATCATTTCTTCTGGTAAAACAAACGAAATTGTATCTTTCTGTACCGCAATGCTCCCTCCAGATGTCCAGCTACCGTCATTATCAACATAGTTGTAATCATTATTATAAAACTTCCAGCGCCCCTCAAAAGTGCCCATGCCCTGCTCGAGCAGTTTCACCCTTGCATCCAAATCATCCATCAATTCTGCGATTTGATTATAAGCATTGGTCATCTCATCATGAACATCTGTAGAGCACGACGCTGTCAACATCATGCCTAAAAACAATAGGCCAAATTGGAATTTACGTATCGTCTTCATATCAAATAAACGCTTCATATTTGTCTCTATAAATAATGCTGTCACATTCAAGCTGCTGCTTGCCAAGAACCTCTATCAGGCGGATTCGCTGATTGATATTCGGATAGATGGGCTTCTCGGAAGGGGTGATGCTCACCTTCATCCGTACACGGACAGGGATACTGCCCCGTTCGTCTCTGTCCATCAGCATCTGGAAGTCCACATAGGTGAGACCATAGATCTCAAATGGGTGCAAAAGAAAGGTTTCATCGGTACCTATAACCTTTCCTAACAGCGCGATATACTCCCAGGATTCATAATCGTTAGTAGAGCGAACACGAACCTCTTCCACATCCATCTCCACATCGCGACGACCTTCCTGACGGATACCCACATACTCTTTGCTAATGATTTTATTGAGATAGAACTCGTATTGCGAGGCATCAGCGAAGTACTGGCCCGTCTTCTTGAACTTATCAACCACGCGCAATTGCAACTGATAGCGGTAACCTTCTTCATAAGTAAAGCCCTCGATTTCCTCAAGACCATACAAGTCCGTACGGTCGCCGCGCTCGTTGATGGCTTCCATGTGGGGCGTCACTAATCCCCAGCCACCCCAGTAAGGACTGCTCAGCACATATTCCGGCTCGATGGTCACCGTCCAATATGTCGTTGCCCCGTCATCACTGCTGTCATCGCAACTGGAAGCTGCCATCGCAACCACCAGCATCATTATCGGTATTCTTATCCAACTCTTCATAATGACATTCAAGATTTCTTTTTCAGATTAGTATTGTCCGATATTTAGTGAATGGCCCTCTACAAGCAGTCTGCCCGTGTGGGCGTCAATCTGGGCTACATGCCGCAATGGCTCCTCAATTTGCGTACTTGACAAGTAGGTAATTATCTTAGCCTCATCCTCAGGATAGAACGAGCCCTTGACATGCCAGACGAGATGCTCCTCAAGCTCATCCTTGCCATTCTTTTTAAGAACGAACTCTCTGACCATCAGCTCGGCTTCCCAGTCTTTGGTCACATCCTCCCCCAAACGGGAGGCGAAGATACGCTTGGCTTGGTCGGCCGTGATGAGAGGGGTGGTGTCTACTGACAAGTCTGTCAGCAGCCGCCCATTGGTATAGGCCAGACGCTTGCCCATCGGGGTGTTGTAGTAATTGACCGTATAGCCAACGCCATATACCTTAACGTCTTTGTAGTACTGGTCATAGCGTTCGAAGCCAGAAGTCATGCCTGTATCACCTGTAAATTCGTATGAGTGGCTCGAATCGATTCTCAGTTCATTGTCATTACCTAATTGATAATACAGGCCATTAAGCTGATCAACGGAACTGGGACTCCGATAGAGCACGCTTATGTCCATGGTCGCAGGGATATAAAGCATGATCGACGTGAGGCGTCCAAAGTTATCGTGCCATAGCCAGGTCGTTCCCTGTTCCGTCATGTAGTCGCTGGTGTCGAGGTAGCCAAAGTCCTCAGACGTCCACAAAGGTTCCTGATTCAGCAGTTCTTCTGATACGCGGGTATTGCCAAGACCATTGTCGACAGAGTCAGAACTGCTGCAGCTGTTCAGGCTTAATGTTGCCATCCACAGAGATAATCCGAAAATAAACGTCTTATTCATATTCCACTATTATTTATATTGTTGCAAATTTAGCTGTCTTTTCTTATATAACTGCGGAGGACAGCAAAATACTGCACGAAGTGAGCCTGATTTATGATTTATTAACACCGAATTGGCGATTTAACCTAAAGATAACATTTAAATAACCTTAAATGCATGTAGTTTTTCATACCTTTGCAGCGTCTAACAGGCAAAGTTTAATTTTTAAAGCAAAGAGTTATGGAATCAATTATCACAATCGCAACCGTTTTAACGATGTATTTCAACGCCGCTAACGACGTTAACTCTCAGTATTTGTATAACTCAGACCTGGAAGACGGTGTGATCCACAAGATCGAGGTCTATGAGCAGAAGGCCGATGGCCAGATGTGCGCCAAGATGGAGTATCGCTACAGTTACGACAAGCAGGGTCGCCTGACAGCCCGCGAGGTGATGCGCTGGGACAACACCAAGCACCAGTGGGTAAACGATTTCCGTCACACCTATAAGTATTATAAGAATGGCTACAACATGGAGACCAGCAAGTGGGATACAACCCTCAATGCCTATGACGTTCCCGCTGAGGTGACACTCTACCGCGAGATTGCCCCAAGCGTGACTTCCGTCAGGACTTTCAGAATGAACGAGGCCAAGAACGATATGTATCTCACCAACAAGATGCTCTGCATGGAACCTCTCGAGCTGATCAGCGACAGGCTGATGGCCATCAAATAATAAAAACACTTAAATTGGTAGTATAATCCGTGATTTGGGTAACCAGATTACGGATTTTTATTTGTAACTTTGCACACGATAATATACGCAAAACAATGGAACTGATCAAAGACAAGACTTTTGGAGGCGAGCGACCCCTGTTCGCTACGCACGACCTCCGTTTGGAGAACATCACCATTACCGACGGTGAATCCGGCATTAAGCAGTGCCAGAACATGGAGTGCTACAACAGTAAGTTTTATGGCAAATACCCTTGGTGGCACGTCGATGGTGCCTATATCGAGAACTGCTATTTCGCGCTGGGTTCGCGTTCGGCCATCTGGTACACCAATGATCTGGTGATGAAGAACTCGCGCATTGACGGTCCGAAGTTCTTCCGCGAGATGAAGAACCTTGAACTGGAGAATGTGGAGATTACCGATGCCGACGAGACGTTCTGGAAGGTTGACGGCATTAAGATCAAGAATGTGAAGCTGCATGGCGGCACTTATCCCTTCATGTTCTCCAGCAATATCTATGTCGACGGACTGGAGAGCGATTCGAAATACGTGTTCCAATACTGCAAGAACGTCGAGGTGCATAACGCAAAGATCCTCACGAAGGACTCTTTCTGGGAGTGTGAGAACGTCACCATCTACGACTCTGTGCTCGACGGCGAGTATCTGGCCTGGCACTCGAAGAATGTGCGGCTCGTGAACTGTCACCTCGCAGGCGAACAGCTGCTCTGCTATGTCGACAACCTCGTGCTCGAGAACTGCACCATCGATCCGATGTGCGACCGAATGTTTGAATATTCCAACGTCGAGGCCGACATCAAGGGACATATCGAGAACATCAAGAACCCCACGAGCGGACACATTATTGCCGATTCCATCGGTAGTATCACTATCGACGAGAACGTGCGCCAGCCGAATAACTGCATCATTGAGACAAGAAAATGAAATACGATTTCGATGAATTGATCGACCGTCGGGGCACGGGTTGTGTGAAGTGGGACGAAAGCCCCCGCGAGGGTATGGATCATGTCAGCGACCTGATTCCCCTCTGGGTAGCCGATATGGACTTTAAGGCTGCTCCCGCCATCCTCGAGGCCGTCAGACGGCGCGCTGAGCATGGGGTGTTCGGCTATACCGTCGTTGAGGAGGAATATTACGAGGCGGTGATCAATTGGTTCCAGCGCCGTCATAACTGGCGGATTCATCGGGAGGAAATCCTCTATACGACGGGAGTAGTGCCCGCGATGTCTGTTGCCGTCAAGGCGCTGACGATGCCCGGCGAGAAAGTGCTCATCCTGTCGCCCGACTACAACTGCTTCTTTTCCTCCGTGCGGAATAACGGTTGCGAGGTGCTTGAGACAGCGCTGAAGCCTGTGGGCGATTCTTTCGAGGTAGACTGGGAGGATTTCGAGGCGAAGTGTGCCGACGAGAAGACCACCGTCTTTCTGCTCTGCAACCCTCATAACCCTACAGGCCGCGTCTGGACGAAGGCCGAACTCTCGCAGATGAACGATATCTGTCTGAAGTATCAGGTAAAGGTGGTGAGCGACGAGATCCATTGCGAACTCATCATGCCTGGCCATCAGTTCCAGCCCTTTGCTGCTGTCAGCGACCTCTGCCGCCAGAACAGCGTCATCCTCAATTCACCCTCCAAGTCGTTTAACATCGCTGGTCTCCAGGCGGCCAACATTATCTGTGCGCAGCCTGAATGGCGCCGTCGCCTCGATCGCGCCATCAACATCAATGAGGTGTGCGACCTGAACCCCTTCGGACCTGTGGGCCTGATTGCAGCCTATAACGAGAGTGAGGACTGGATTGATGAACTCAACCAATATCTCTGGGGTAATTACACCTTTTTGCGCGATTTCATCGGTAAGAACATCCCCCAGTGGAAGGTTTGCCGCTTAGAGGGTACCTATCTCCCCTGGGTGGATATCTCCGCGATGGGTATCTCTGAACAGCAGCTCTGCGACCGCTTGCTCAGCGAAGCCCATGTGTGGGTGAATCCAGGCACGATGTATGGCCCGGAGTCAGGACGAGGCTATATCCGCCTGAACATCGCCACCCAGCGCAGCCGTCTGGAAGAGGCCCTCAACAGAATCGCCGGCGTCTTGAAATGACAAAAGTGGCACCTATCCGAAAAATAAGTGCCACTTAATTTTGCCATTTCGCCTTTTATCACTACCTTTGCACGCGAAAACCACACGCCCTGATAGTTAAATGGATATAACAAGGCTCTCCTAAAGCTTAGTTCCGAGTTCGATTCTCGGTCGGGGTACCAGGATTTATGCCAATCTAATTGGCACAATCTGCTAGCGCAATAATTGCCATTCACCTTTGATCTTTGAATGTTCAGGATTGATATAGCCGAGTTCTTTCAGGTCGTTAATGGCACGTAGGATAGTGCTTTCGCTTACGCCCAAGTTATCCTGAAGCCATGAATATTTGGCTTTTCGGTTCATTTTGATGGCCTCATAAACATTCTTAACAATCATTGAAGGAAATACATTTTCCGTCAAATTTGACGGTTTTTGTTGCTCCTTTACTTCATTTTCCGTCAAATTTGACGGTTTTTCTGACTGTTTTCCTTCAGAAATGGTCAAATCTGACCTTTTTGGTGACCCTTTTTCTCCTTCAATTACGAATCCATTGGCTACAGCTTCTTCCATTGCCTTTTCACCACGCGGTGATTTCTTCTCCGTCACCATCACTGCTGTCTGGTAGCTGAAATCATAGACAGCCTCGCCATTCTCATTCGCCTTCAAGTCCTTCTGTACTCTCAGCACACCGCGACTATGTCGATTCACAAAGCCAAGAACCTTCATAGCCTCTGCCACCACGATATTGCGATAGTCGTTCACCGTTGGGAAGTTCTGCTCATTTGCTCTTCCATACAATCCACCATGATTCATGATTTCAATACGGTCATCATATTGATAGAACTGTATCGGGCCATTGCTCGTATAGTCTCGATGGCAGATAGCATTCATCAGCAGCTCACGAGTAGCCCAGTCTGGATAGTCCACAAAGGAATCTTCTCGCAAAGCACTCACTGGTATAGGCCGACGATTTGCAATCGTGGTTTTGATAAATGTGTCGAGTTCTGGCAAGATGGTGCAGAGATTATCCTTGAACTCATGCTCTGTCATAATATCCCCAGCACGATCTTTCCCAGCAAAACGCACATACTGAACGTAAGCCCCAGGAATAAACCTGCGCAGATTCTTGGCAAAGAACAGCATACCTGCATTCGTAGGACAATCATAGCGAGTATCGAAGAAACCAAACGATGCCAATTGCACCTTTATGCCTCGTCCTTCCTTACGGTCTTCTTCTATCTCGTCATCCGTCATTGCCTTAGGCAGATAGTAATGATTGAACTTCTGCAAGTCCAAGTCATCAATCGTTGCATTCAGGCATGGCGACGAATCAAAAGAAGTCACATTTGCCCGACGTTTCTCCATCAGGATATGCTCATCGTTCTCATAGGCCACACCCTTGCGAGGCCCAATTCTTATCCAGATGCGTCCTTTATACTTGACGGGAGGAAAGACAGAAGGCTCCACCCTTACCATCACGATATCCCCTTCCTCCATCGGCACCTTTTCTACTGACATCGATGGCTGTGGTTGTATATTGCCGTCAGTTCTGATTGCTGCCACATTTTTCAACAACTCATCAGTCACGTTCAAACCCTTCACCTCGCCATCGTCTGTTACACCCAAGAATAGATAACCAGGCTCTCGATGGTCTGGCAAATCATTGGCAAACGCACAAATCGCCTGTCCGAACTTATCTGTGTTCGTAGTTGAAATCGTCCTTTCAACCCTATCACTCTCCAAATCATTGAGCAATGCTCTTATCTCTTCTTTTGTCATATTTCGTTTGCAAAGTTACAAATTTGTTTCAGAATACACAACGATTTCTCAATAATCTTTGAAGGGCTACAACAGGGAATATCGTCCTTAGTATGTAATTCGGCAGTTTGAACTGCCGAATTATATTTTCTTGCCTCTTAGAAACAAAAATCCCCGCCATTTGTGATATGGCAGGGATTATGATGAATGATTAGAGGGCGAATTTGTAACCGACGGTCAGCTGGAATACCTGGTTCCTGCTGTTCTTGTCGCCGTCTTCTACATCCTTCTCGATGTCAGTCACACCGAAGATGGCGCGAGAATCAATGTAGATGGGGATGTTGGGAACCTGATAAGATATACCTACGGGGATTGAGAGGTCAAACTTGTTGAAAGAGCTCTTCACGTCTGCGTCGGCAGTCTTTGTAACGTCACCCATCTTTGCTGATGACTTGGCATTGGCGCTAGCCAGGAAGCCGAACTGCACACCGCCCTTGATGGCAAAACCCTTGAAGAGGTAGATGTTAGCCACAACGGGGATGCTGGCATAATTCAGCTCAATCTTGGCATCCTTGATCTGAATGTCCTCACCCTTCGGGCCGGCATTCTTAAGCTTTGTGTCCTCCCACTGGCAACCCTGCATAGAGAACAGCAGAGCTGCTGCCACGCTGAAAGGCTTGGCAATCTGATACTCAGCCTCGACACCTACGGCACCACCTACCAGCAATGAGCGGTCGATAGTATATTTGCCATAACCGATAGGGGGCATATTGCTTACCTTAGAGAGGTTCATACCCAACTTGGGCTGCAGAGAGAATGTTCCTGGTTCAAACTGTGCACTTGCACTCAATGTAGCTACCATCATGGCAGCGATCATCATTAACTTTTTCATAACTAATACCTTAATTTGATAATTTACTAATAGTCACATGTTCTATTCTGGGTGCAAAGGTAGGATAAAATTTGTTAACGTGCAAGCTTTTATACTAAAAATGTGCAGTTTGGCGCGCAAAAGTGTGCGTTTTGTTGAGTGAAATCAAGCGGCGTTCCTCCGTTTGGCCTCATTTGAGGGTACATAGTCGGCTAGTCATCGAAGCCTCGGATGAATTGGTATGGATCGTTTTCTCCCTGTGAGAGGATAGCCAGGTGACATGCATTGTAGATAATGGCATATACGCCTTGATCGAAATTCCTGAAGCAGCCAGGCCACGAGCCGCCATCGGCATCGGGAGTGATTTCCACCTTGAATCGGGTCTCCCATCCCAATGTCGGCATCTGCATTTCGTCAGGAGCCTCATACTTACAGGTGTAAGTGCCTTTGAAGCGGGCATTGTCGTATTTTCCCTCCACCGTTCCGTCGGGCATGAAGCGGATATAATGACGGTCGTTGTGCCTGTCGCCCTCGCGATTCACTATGAGGCCGGGAATCCGCGTCACAACCCATTTGTGGCAGATGTCCTCCTCAGTCATCTCGCGGTTGATGTCATCGCCATTCACCCAATATTTCTCCTGATGCGCTTTGAGCTCTTCGGCAGTCATGCGCCTGAGCTTGATGTAGAGGTAGATCTTGGAATCGTCGCCGCCCCGGATGCCGCCAGGTTTCACGATGGTGATCACCTCGTCGGAAGCAGAAATCACGGTAAAAGCCTCGTTATCGCCGAAATATACCTTGCCTGAGGCTTCATCGTAGCGCAGCGGGCGCTCGAAATAGACTGATGCCGGAACAGCGTCGAGCCAGACGAACCGCGTGGCGGTATTGCCGCTGAAAGCGTAGGACGAGGGGGCTCCGCCAACCCTGTTATTCCAGTAATCCTCCGACTTCCACTTCCCGTCGCTTGTCACCTCGTGGGTCTCGGCCTCGAGCCAGCCGTAGCCGTCGACGATTCTCAGGAAGTCCGTCTTGCTTGGCGGATTGTTGCCCTTCACCACGAAGTCACCATTGGCATTAAACTCGCCCAATTCATCGCTGCTGCAGCCCGTCATCGCCACGGCCGCGAGCAACACCATGAATAATGTTAGATTCTTCTTCATATTTTGTGCTTTTTTGTACTGTTTCTATCTATCCGCCTATAAGTCCTCGGCGTATTGGAGCTCTTTGATCTTATAGTCCACTGTGGAGTTGAAGGTGTAGGTTGAGGTTCCGTCTTTTGAGGGGAACACAAGCCCATTGAACTTGAGCGTGATAACGCTGTCCTCGCCAAGCTCCTTCTTATCGATTACCTCAATTTGCCCAGAAACACATCGTGATCCACGTAAGACCTCCAAACCATCTGTGCTTCTAAAGTATGCACAGGCATTGAACTGACTGGCGTCATAAGCATCGCCTATCTGCATGTCGCTGAATTCCTTTACAGGACTCTCTCCGTCAAAGTAGAACCCAAGCATGTCAAAGACTGACGAATCCTTTATCAAGGCTCCGAATTCCAGATTCGTTTTTCTATGAATGGTTGTGCCGTCATTGCCAACGAGATTTTCTCTTAGCTTGTAGCAGTGGGCGTTAAACAACTGGCAATCTTCCTCGCTATCATCTGATTTGATTTGTAATGGATAGAATACAGCATCAGGGTAAGACCAGGAAAAAGCAATGTCGTTATACTCATCATCACTGATTTGCTGTAGTACGAAAGTTGCAGGTATATGGTCAGTCTTATATATTCCTTTATAATGCAGTTTCAATTCTAGTCCTTCGATTGTATAGGTAAAAGGAACGTTCTCGATGTATACAACAGGAAGGTCGTCAATTGTATTTTTATCATTACGCCAATCCATCTTTTCGGTATGGTAGTTGGAAAAAGTCATTGTAACCTTTCCCGTTGGACTGAAATCAACGAGAGCACCCTTAAAGGCATCCTCATATCCATTCTGATGAAACTCGTGAGGTCCGTCTTTCACTTCCACTAATTGCCATTTACCGATTATTTCAGGTTGGATAAAACATATAACAATCTGAGGTTCTTTCTCATCGCTGCTGCTGCAGCCCGTCATCGCCACAGCCGCGAGCAACATCATAAACAATGCAAGATTCTTTTTCATATTTTGCGCTTTTTGTTGAACTGTTTCTATATACTAAACCGCAAAAGTATGAAAATACTGCATCGTCTGGTGAATAATTAACATATTTTAAATCAAGGGCATGGAAATCTCTCAGCTTTTTTATTGTGCCTTTATGCGGCGTTTTGCATAATTATGCGGGTTTGAGTTAGGGCGTAACAAAAGGGCGGTCAATCGTAAGGAAAAGGGGTGTTTCATTACGAGAAAAGGCTGCTCAGTCGTAAGCGGATTCGGGTGGGGGATTTCTGCTGATATTTATACAACGTCACGTATATTTATGCGTAAGAAGGGAAAGCGATATTCACAGATTCACAATTCACAGTTTATTTTTGGTGGCAGGGGGTGCAGACTTGCGTGGAGAATATTAATTTATGTTTATATATGTATATAAGTATATATAGAAATAGGTATAAAAGGAGGGGGTGCCCTTGGAAAAGAAACTGTGAATTGTGAATCTGTGAATAAGCCAGTGAATTGATGAGGAAAAATAAATCGAGATTTGTTTTGTATTTCGCCCGATTTACGCTACCTTTGCGGTCAATAACAAGAATCGTAGAAGTATGAAATCAAAGCTGCTGAAACTGGATGCGCCCTATAACGTGATTTACGCCGGGGGCTTGGTTGGTCGCCACATCGCCACGATGGTGACTTGGAAAGAGGACGAGGAGGGCGAGATGATTGACACCGTATCATATCCCGTCATCGATATGGGCGAGGAATATCCCGCCGGCAAGATGGTGCTGACCGACTTGGACGATTGCCGCACGCTCTGTCCTGCCGGCGGCACAAACCTCATCTGGGTAGCAAATATCATCGAGTATGACTTCCAGCAGTTGGACCCTGCGGGGCCTGGCTATATCCTGGAGCGCATGAGGCTGCTGGACTGCAAGATTGCGATGCCCAAGGAAAAGAATGCCGACGGCGAGGAGCTGCAACGCATCCACTATACAGCCACACTGGCTATCACGCCCCTGAACGGCCCGTGGGATAAGCCACGCTACTATCGTGTGAAGAGCAACCGCTACGAGGGCTTCTATTTTGAGGCCGAGGGCACTGAAGAGAAAATCTACCAAGACCTGTCGGAGCAGAAAAGTGCCTATATGAACTGGTTTAACGATGATATCTGTTCCATCACCTTCCGTACTTACGATATGGAACTCGATGATGTCATCAAGCGCCTAAACGACCCTAATAATTTCTAAGCAGCTGATGGAGAAGACACTGACACAATTGCAGCCTATCCCGGTGGAGTTCGTGATAGGTCATGCGGTGACGAAGAATACCGAAATTATGCGTCGCCCCTACGTGGAACTCATCACGCAGTGGGCCGAGCACGAAGGCATGGAGCCTGAAGGTCTGGCGGCTGCGCGCAGGATAACAGGTCAGCAGAAGATCGACGCCCACCACATGCCAAAGGAGTTCTATCAGACGTATCGTGGGGGCGAGAAGGCTGAGAGGCTGATTGAGATGATCCAGGATATTGACAAGAAGATACAGAACAATGAGGAACTGTGGACCTGGGCTCACGTGATGAGGGTGATGGTCGACGAGAACATCCTGCTGGCAACTGTCTCCACCAACCGCTTCGACAACATCATTACTTCCATGATTCCCGGCAAGGGGATTGACAATGTGCGTAAGAACGGTGACTACAGGACCATCATGAAAGACAGGGGATACTCTTATCACTCATGGACGGAAAACAGTCACATCGACCCTACGCAGGCCTCTAACAAGGAATTGTGCCGTCAGATCGCAGCGTTCTTCGCACCCATCCTGGGCCGCAAGAATTTCGCCTCAATCTCACAATAGGGACAGGCCCTTTTGTGAGGTTTTGCCCAAAAATCCACCAACGATTTCCCGACGAAAGCCAACACTTTTCCGAAGGATTCCAAGCCCTTTCCGAAAACGTTCCGAAGGGGCAAAACGCTTGTTTCGCACTTTTTTAATTAGTAACTTTGCATTGCGGATTTGACCGAGAGGGCCCTTCGGTTGATGCCCGCAAGAACTTAATGTTTTACTTTTAAAAATGTGTTTTTATGAAACAAAATGTAACTCAGATGGGCTTTGCCCAAAGCGTCTACAGCAGCGTGACGACCTGCACACTTGAGAATTTGTATGCCGCTATGGACAGTCTGACGACAGCGCAAATTTGCGCCGACATCGAAGATGGTCTCGAGAAGGTGAAGCGAGGCGAGATGAGCCGTGAGGACTTTGAGACCTTCAAGCGTGAGAAGAAAAAGGAACTGATGGTGCTGACGCCTCATGCCACTTACTCCGACGGCCATCGCTCGAACGAATCGGCTGTGCCTTCAGGGCTGTCTATGTACGACGTGGACCACATTCCCGATCCTCGCGGTTACTTCAACAGTCTCGTCAAGGACCGTTGTCGTGAACTGGGAATCGTGATGGCTTACATGACTCCTTCCACCGAGGGCATCCGCCTTATCTTCGAGGTGCCCGAGGGGATGGGTCTTGCCGAGGCCCAGAAATGGATGTCGGAGCAGTTGGGGGATACCGGCTACGACGGCTCCGTGAAGGATTATGCCCGTAGTTCGTTCATCGTTCCTCGCGCGTACCTCTTCTATATTGATGAAGAGGAACTCTGTAAGGAGCGTGAGTCGAAACCAGCTACGCAAAGCGGGTATGAGGTTGAAAGGGAGTCGCAAAACGCGACGGTGCCTGAAAGGGGTGCCCAAATCGTTCCTGCCTCTGACCGCAACCTGCGCATCTTCGACCTCTGTCTGGCTGAGGCAGGCCTGAAACTCGAGGAGATTGACCAGATGGGTGTCTACAACTGGCACAACACCCTCGTCAGCATTCTCTCCGTTGGCATCTGCCGTCTGATGTCGCAGGACGAGTTGAAGTCCGTCCTCGCCGTGAAGATGCCAAATTACTCGAAGGAACATGACTGCCAGCGCCTCGTTTCTGACTTCTACAAGGATTACACCAAGATGAATGCTCCGATGAGTCAGCGCCTGCGTGCCATCTATGCCGAAAGCGTAACTGGGCAGAAGGACAAGCCTCTCACTACTGATGACGTTCTTGGCGACGAGCCTCCAAAGATGCCCCGACGCCTGCCCAAGTCGGTCAAGGTTATGATCTCCAAGGAGCCCGACATCTACAAGCCCGCATCGGCCATGGGACTCTTCCCTGCCTTGGGAAGCCATCTCTATCAGGTGCAGTTCCCCTATGCCGACCACACGCTGCATGAGGCCACTTTCATGAGCAACTGCATGGCTCCGATGTCGTCTGGCAAGTCGTGTGTCAATCGTGTCTGCGACCCCATCATGGCCGACATTAAGGCCCGTGACGATGAGAACCGCCGCCGTGAGGACGAGTGGAAGGAGGAGTGCCGTTCGATGGGTGCCAACAAGCAGAAGCCCAAGCGCCCTGACGATCTGATTATTCAGATGATGTCGAGCGATCTGACGAATGCCGCCCTCGTCCAGAAACTCCAGGATGCCCAGGGGCATTTCCTCTATGTTCAGGTAGACGAGGTGGAATTGTTTGAGCAGCTGAAGGTGAACGGCAAGTCAGGACAGATCGGCAAGATTTTCCGCCTAGCCTACGACTGCGGCTACTACGGACAGGAGCGTGTAGGCATCCAGAGTGTGACGGGTCGTCCTCAGATGCGACTGAACTACAATGCCTCGACCACGATCCAGCGAGGTCAGCAGTTCTTCCGACCCATGATGGCCGACGGTACCCTGAGCCGACTCTCCTTCTCCACCATCATCACCTACCGTGGTATGGCGATGCCCGTTCACGGCATCTACGACGATCAACACGCCGAGGCCATCAAGCCTTATATCGACAGGCTGAATGCAGCCAGGGGCGTCATCGACCTCCCTCAGGCTCAGCGACTGATTCAGAAACTCGACAAGGAGGCCAAGGATACTGCCTGGCTCTGCGACGACGAGGTGTATGAGAAGTTGGCTTATCGGGCCGTAGTCAGTGCCTGGCTTCGCGCAATGGTGCTCTATATCGCCGAGGGCAAGTGGTCGAAGGATATCGAGAGTTTCGCCATGTGGTCGATAAAATACGACATGTGGTGCAAGATGCACTTCTTCGGTGAGCAGATGCATCAGCAGATGGCTGGCGAGGTGGTTCGTACCCGAGGCCCGAAGAACATGCTCGACATGCTTTCTGACGACTTCACGTTTGAGGATGCCCAGTCCATCCGTATCCGCGAGCGTAAGACGAACAGCAATCCCACCCAGCAGTTGTGCATGTGGATTGAACGAGGTTATATCGAACGTGATGAAGATGGCATCTACCACAAGACGGCAGCATACCTGAAGCGCAAGA
Source organism: uncultured Prevotella sp. (assembly GCA_900314995.1). Classification (GTDB taxonomy): domain Bacteria; phylum Bacteroidota; class Bacteroidia; order Bacteroidales; family Bacteroidaceae; genus Prevotella. The sequence continues at coordinate 68,132 of OMXK01000001.1, read as the reverse complement.
AAGCGGCCTAACAAGAGAATGGCTCAGGGAATCATCTTCCTTGAGCCATTCACAGTTTCACAATTCACAGTTTTTATTTCTTGGCGGGTACGGGTTCGCCTTCTTCCTTGATGGTGCGGCCGAGGGTGATGTAGGCCACGGGAGCAGCAATGAAGAGTGAAGACAGGGTGCCGAAGATGACACCGAGAATCATGGCGAACGAGAACGAGCGGATTGAGTCGCCGCCGAGGATGAAGATGGCGAGCAGCACGATCAGCGTCGTCACAGAGGTGTTGATGGTACGGGCCAGCGTCTGGTTCAGCGAGTCGTTGAACAGCTGCTGACGGTCGCGCTTGCCATAGAGGCCGATGTTCTCACGGATACGGTCGAACACCACCACCTTATCGTTGATAGAGTAACCGATCACGGTCAGGATAGCACCGATGAAAGTCTGGTCGATCTCGAGCGACATGGGCACCCATCCCCAGAGCACTGAGTAGAAGCCGATCACCACGAGGGCGTCGAGTGCCAGAGCCACCGTTGAGCCTACAGAGAATGCCACGTTGCGGAAACGGAACAGGATGTAGAGGAAGATGGCGATCAGGGCGATGATCACAGAGATGATGGCGCCGTAGGTGATATCCTTAGCCACTGACGGACCTACCTTTGCAGAGCTGATGATAGAGCCACCCTCGCGAACATCGGGGTTCTTGAACGACTCTACGCTCTCCTGGCTTACGAAGCCGCCCTTCTTCAGCGTGTTGAAGAGGATGGTCTCGGCCTGGTCGTCGACCTCAGGATTGTTTGACTCGATATCCCAGTTGGTAGAGATACGGACGGTCTTGCCGTCGGTACCGAGGGCGATGACAGAGGTGTTGGCCTCCTTGCCCTGGTTCTCACCCATGGTGTTGATGAAGGCACCCACGAGAGCCTGGCGTACATCCTCCACGTGAGTCTCCTTGTCGAGGGTTACCACGTAGTTGCGGCCACCGGTGAAGTCGATGCTCTGGCTGAGTCCGCGAACGGCGAACGAGATGCAGAACAGGATGGCGGCAACGCCCCAGATGGTGAAGGTCTTCTTGTACATTCCCATGAAGTTGTACTTGGCATTCTGCATGAGGTTCTTCGAGTAGCCGGTCACGAAGGTGAGGTTAGTCCACTTGTCCTTGCTCAGCATGTGGTCGTAGACAACGCGCGTCATGAACACAGCTGTGAAGAAGCTGACGAGGATACCGATGATCCAGGTGGTAGCGAAGCCCTTCACGGGACCTGTACCGAAGTAGAGCAGGATGACACCCGTGATGAGTGACGTGAAGTTAGAGTCGAAGATGGCGCTGAAGGCGTTGGAGTATCCCTTGTTGAGTGACTCCTTGACGCTGAGGCCCTTCTTCAGCTCTTCCTTGATGCGCTCGTAGATCAGCACGTTGGCATCCACAGCCGTACCGAGCGTCAGCACGATACCGGCGATACCGGGCATCGTCAGGGCAGCCTGGAACGAGGTCAGGATACCGAGAGTGAAGAAGAGGTTGAACAGCAGGGCGATATCCGAGAGGATACCTGGGATGAAGCCGTAAAGCATGATCATGTAGATCATCAGCAGCACGAAGGCTACGACGAACGAGATGATACCCTGCTGGATTGACTGTGCACCGAGTGACGGACCAACAACCTCTTCCTGTACGATGCGGGTAGGAGCCGGCATCTTACCAGAGTTCAGCGTGTTGGCAAGGTCTTTGGTAGCCTCGATGGTGAAGTTACCTGTGATCTGAGAGTTACCACCGTCGATCTGACTCAGGATACGTGGAGCAGAGTAGACGGCATCGTCGAGCACGATTGCTACAGCCTTGCCGATGTTCTGCTTGGTGATCTGGCTCCAGCGGCGGGCACCGTCAGAGTTCATCTGCATCGATACTGAGGGGTGGCCCATCTGGTCGAAGTCGTCCTTGGCGTTGGTGATGACATCACCCTCCAGCGGAGCGCGGCCTGAGGGCTCGGTGATCTTCAGGGCATAGAGCTCGAAGATGTCGCCCTTGGTATTCTGGCCTCCGAAGTCCTCGGGCTGTGCACCCCAGCGGAGCTTCAGCTCGGCAGGGAAGATGCGGCTGGCGAGGTCGGAGTAGATAATCTTGTTGATCTCAGCGGTATCACGGGCGTTGGCATAACCTACGACGGCGAGCGTGTTACCCTGAGTGGGCTGGAAGATAGAGAACAGGGGGTTCATCTTCTTGGCAGCCTCGATGGCCTTGCTGTTGTCCTGAGCCTTGGTGTCCTTCTTGGCGAGCTTGGCAGCGAGGTCGCTGGCATCAGCCTTTGTGGTGTCGGCAGCAGCCTCGGCAGTCTCGGCAGCGGGCTCTACGACAGCGCTGTCCTCAACCACCTCACCGCCCTGAGCGGCATAGCGCTGGTTCAGCTGAGCCAGCAGCGGGGTGATCTCCTGCGAGTTGTAGGTCTCCCAGAACTCAAGGTTGGCACTTCCCTGGAGAAGCTTACGAACGCGCTCGGGCTCCTTGATACCAGGCATCTCGACCATGATGCGGCCGCTCTGGCCTTCGAGTTTCTGGATGTTTGGCTGGACAACGCCGAACTTATCGATACGGTTGCGGACTACGTTGAAGGAGTTGTCGACGGCGCTCTGCACCTCAGCGCGGATAGCGCTCTCTACTTCAGAGTCGGTAGACTGTGTGCTAACCTTGCCCTTCATCTGCTGGGTAGCAAAGATGGCGGCGAGGGGACGGCCGTTGGCCTCCTGTTTCCAATACTTCACGAACAGAGAGATGAAGTCGTTCTGGCTGGTTTCTTCTTCCTTCTTGGCGAGCTCCATAGCCTTCTTGTAGGTAGCGTCAGACTTGTGGTCGGCGAGCACGTCAACCACGTCGGGTACTGATACCTCAAGAATCACGTTCATACCGCCCTTCAGGTCAAGACCCAGGCCAATCTCCATCTCACGGCACTGCTTCAGAGAATAGATGCCCATATACACCTTCTCGTTGTTGATTGAGTCGAGGTACTCCGCACCTGCCTTCTCGCCCATAGCGGCAGCCTTACTCTCGTAGTGGCGTGTCACGAATGAGAAGGAAAGGTAGAAGCAGCACACGAGAATCAGAAGCACTGCGATAAATTTTACAATTCCTTTGTTTTGCATTTTGATTTTTGATGTTATTTATTGTTATTTAATTCTGTTCGCGCATATTTGAGCGTGCAAATATAGACATTTTTTTAGACAACGAAAAATTTATGGACGATTTTCGTTCGTTTTTTAAGGTTTATGCACGAATTTTAGCCTGCAGGCGATGGGGTAATGGTCGCTGGCGTCCATTTTGTTGTCAACCTTGCAGTTATAGGGCACGAAGTGATCGGAGCACATAATGTGGTCGATACGGAAGAAAAATCCTTTCTGAAAAAATGACAAACCGAGGCCTTTTCCTGTCTCTACGAAGCAGTCTTTCAGTCCTTTGGCGATGGTTCGGCGGGAGTAGGAGATGGGGTTGTCGTTGAAGTCGCCGCAGACAATCATGGGGTACTGCCGATGCTCCTCGATATACTTGTGGACGGCATCGGCGCCGACGGCTCGCTTGGCTGATGCCTGCCCCAGTTTGTCGATCAGCATCATCGACTCTTCCTTGGCCTCCTTGCGCTTTATCTTCCCTGAGATCATCTCTTTGTAGTGGTCGCGGTCGGCAGAGGATAAGTGGGTGGTTTCCAGATGGTTGTTGATGACGAGCACCGTGTCGCCCTCGATCAGCAGGTAGTAGGCGACGGAGCCGTTGGCCACCGACGGATACCAGATGCGCTCCTTGCGGATGATGGGGTATTTCGAGTGGATGCCTACGCCGTTCATGCTGATGTTCTGCTTGCTGAAGAAGGTGGTGTCGTTGTAAGGATATACCTTGCTGTAGCGCTGGAAGACGAATCGGCGCCAGCTGTCGACATCCTCCTGCATACAGACGATGTCGGCATCCTGCTCCTTCAGGTAACTGAAGATCGTGTCGAAGGCCTGCTCGTATTTGTAGTTGCCGCCATACTGGCAGACGTTGTAGGAGATGATCTTGATGGTTCCCTCGGGCTCCTGCTGGCTGCTGTGCATCGGCACATAGATGGTCAGCGGCACGTAGACAATCGCATAGCCGAGGATGGGTATCCACAGTTTCTTCCACTTGAACGTGAGCCAGAAGAAGATAAATAGCAGGTTGGCAATGAGGAAGAAGGGGAAGGTCATTCCCACATTGGAGAGCATCGGATGCTCGACAGGATTGATGTAGTCGGAGTATCCTGCGAGCGCCATCAGCAGCACGGTAGCCACATTGGCCCCTGCCACGATGTTGATGGTGAAGGATTTGAGTTGCTTGATCATCGTTCGTTGCTTGCGTCGAAGAGTTTTTTCTTCTCTTCCTTGGTCAGGCTGTCGTAGCCGCTTTTGCGTATTTTGTCGAGGATGGCGTCGATCTCATCCTGGTTCTGCCGCTTGCGGGCATTGTACTCTCTGTCGGCTTCCTTGCCGCCGCCGCGCTCAACGTGCATGTTGGGATTTTCATACGGCGTGTTGTGCCTGCGCTGCTCGAAGTTGCGCTTCAGGTTCTCGAAGAACTGCTGTCCGCGTCCGCGATCATAGGAAGAGTCGGGATGGCGGTTCCAGTAGCGTATCATCAGGTAGCCGAAGAGCATACCTCCGAGGTGGGCGGTATGAGCCACGCCGTCGCCCGAAGAGCCGAGGGCCGAGAAGAACTCGATGGCCACATAGCCCAGCACGAACCACTTCGCCTTGATGGGGAAGGGGAACGGGATGATGAACAGCCGTTCGTTGGGGAAGGTCATACCGAAGGCAAGGATGACGGCATAGACTGCACCCGAGGCACCGATGGTAGTCCAGGCGTTGAGGGCATGCGCATAATGCTGTCCGTACTCCAGCACCATTCCCAGAGTAGTGGCAGGCACCTGCTCGGCAACGGTCATATAGAACGAGCCAAATTGTGCCAACTCCTGCAGTAATCCTGCTCCTATGCCGCACGTAATGTAATAAAAAAGGAATTTCTTCGGCCCCCAGACATTCTCGATGACACAGCCGAACATCCAAAGTCCGAACATGTTACTGAGGATGTGCATGAAACTGGCGTGGAGGAACAGATAGGTGACCAGCTGATAGAAATGGAAATTGCTTGCCATAAAGAAATGCAGGCCGCCGATGTCGGCCAGATCGATGCCGCGCATCTGCAGGACGAATGTGGCAATGAATGCGATCAAATTGATGATCAGCAGATTTTTTGTGACGGGTGGTATGCGGAACATCATGCGCTATAACGTCTTGTTTATTAGTAAACTTTAATTTCTTGTTATTTCTAATTCGGGTGCAAAATTACGAAAAATATCTCGGTTTAGCACCAAAAAAGGGCATAATACACTTAATTTTCAATAAAAAAGTAATTTTTTCCGATTTTTTGTTGTTTCTTTAAATACTTTACATTATATTTGCCCTCGATTTAGGCTAAACCATAGGTTATTACTATTAATAATTCATTAAATTTTAAACATTATGAACAAAACAGAATTGATTGACAAGATTGCAGCAGGTGCTGGTCTGACAAAGGTAGACGCCAAGAAGGCTCTCGACGCAACAGTAGCAGCCATTAAGGACGCTCTCGTAGCAGGTGACAAGATTTCTCTCGTAGGCTTCGGCACATTCAGTGTAAGCGAGCGCCCCGCTCGTGAGGGTATCAACCCCGCAACAAAGGAGAAGATCAAGATTGCTGCTAAGAAGGTGGCTAAGTTCAAGCCAGGTGCTGAGCTCGCCGACGCTCTCTAAGTCTAGAATTTGTCAATAAAAATTAAGGGACTCCGAATCGGGGTCCCTTTTTATATCTGTCTATGCCAGAGGCATTATTTGGGCTGCTTGCCGATATAGGCGAGGATACCGCCGTCGACGTAGAGCACATGACCGTTCACAGCATCGGAAGCGTGAGAAGCGAGGAACACGGCGGGGCCTCCCAGTTCTGACGGCTCGAGCCAGCGTCCGGCAGGTGTCTTGGCGCAGATGAATGAATCGAATGGGTGACGGCTGCCGTCTGGCTGACGCTCACGGAGGGGAGCTGTCTGAGGCGTAGCGATATAGCCCGGGCCGATAGCGTTACACTGGATGTTGTACTCGCCATACTCAGAGCAGATGTTGCGGGTCAGCATCTTCAGACCACCCTTGGCAGCTGCGTAGGCACTAACGGTCTCACGACCCAGCTCAGACATCATCGAGCAGATGTTGATGATCTTACCCTCGCGACGCTCCATCATCTCAGGGATGACGGCCTTGGTCATAATGAACGGACCAACCAGATCGATATCGATGACCTGCTGGAACTCCTCGCGTTTCATCTCGTGCATGGGGATGCGCTTGATGATACCGGCATTGTTTACCAGAATGTCAATATGCCCCAGTTCCTTGCGGATATCTGCTACCATCTTCTCCACATCTTCTTCGTTGGTAACATCGCAGATGTAACCATAGGCCTCAATGCCTTTGGCACGATAGTCGGCAAGCGCTTTATCCAGATGCTCTTGTCCGCGACAGTTGAACGCAATCTTGGCTCCGGCATTAGCCAAAGCTTCGGCAATAGCAAACCCGATGCCGTAAGCTGCACCAGTAACAAGGGCTACTTTACCCTCTAATGAAAAAAGAGTTGTCATAATACGATATGTTTTAGAATTTGTCTTTAAGTAGTTGGACGACTCGGATTCGAACCGGGAATGACAGAACCAAAACCTGTAGTGTTACCATTACACCATCGTCCAGAATGCGGCTGCAAAGGTACGAATAAAAAATTGAAGTACCAAAATTTTGCAGCGCAAATATTACTTAACGATCAGTAAGTAGTAATTCTTCTTGCCTTTTTGAGCCAAAAGATACTTACCATCGATCAGATCTTCAGCCGTGATGGCACGATTCTGGTCAGCCAGTTTCTCCTTGTTCAGGCTGACGCCACCGCCCTGTACCATCTTGCGCATCTCACCCTTGGAAGGGAAGACGGGTGCTGCTGTGGTGAGCACCTCGATAGCGGGCTGTCCCAGCTGGTCGCGGCCGATCTCGTACTGAGGCACACCGTCGAACACATCGAGGAAGGTCTGCTCGTCGAGTTTCTCCAGATTCTCCTTCGTCGACTTGCCGAAGAGGATGTTGGATGCCTCGATGGCTGTGTCGAGTGCTTCCTGCGAGTGTACCATTATAGTCACCTCCTCAGCCAGGCGCTTCTGCAGCACACGACGGCCGGGATCCTGCTTGTGCTCCTCAACGAGGGCATCAATCACGTCCTTCTCCAGCGAGGTGAAGATCTTGATGTAGCGCTCGGCATCATCGTCGCTCACGTTCAGCCAGAACTGATAGAACTTGTACGGCGTGGTGCGGGCAGGATCGAGCCAGATGTTACCGCTCTCGGTCTTGCCGAACTTCTTGCCGTCGCTCTTCGTAATCAGCGGGCAGGTGAGGGCGAAGGTCTCTACCTCGTTGCCCAGTGTGCGGCGGATAAGCTCCGTGCCAGTAGTCATGTTGCCCCACTGGTCGTTGCCGCCCAACTGCAGCTTCACGCCGTAGTGCTGGTAGAGATACAGGAAGTCGTAGCCCTGCAGCAGCTGATAGGTAAACTCCGTAAAGCTCAGTCCGTCGCGGGCTGTTCCGTTCAGACGCTGCTGGACACTCTCCTTGGCCATCATATAGTTGACGGTGATGTGCTTACCCACCTCGCGAGCAAAGTCGAGGAAAGTGAAGTCCTTCATCCAGTCGTAGTTGTTCACCATGATAGCGGCATTGGGCTCCTTCGACTCGAAATCGAGGAACTTGGCCACCTGACGCTTGATGCACTCCTGATTGTGATAGAGTGTCTCGTTGTTGAGAAGGTTGCGCTCCTGGCTCTTGCCAGAAGGGTCGCCGATCATACCTGTAGCACCACCTACGAGGATGATGGGTCTGTGGCCGCAACGCTGCAAGTGACGGAGCATCATGATGCCACAGAGGTGTCCGATGTGGAGGGAGTCGGCCGTGGGGTCGGTACCTAGGTAGGCTGTTACCATCTCTTTCTGTAGCAGCTCTTCCGTGCCAGGCATCATCTGTGCCAGCATACCGCGCCATTTCAGTTCTTCAACAAAATTCTTCATATATTCCTTTTTATTCTAGTATTTCAAGTTTCTAGGGGACGGGGTCGTATCCGCTGCCGCCCCAGGGGTTGCATCTCAGGATTCGCCAGATGGCCAGATAGAGCCCTTTGATCGGGCCGTGCTTCAGGATGGCCTGTCTCGCATATTCGCTGCATGTGGGCGTAAACCTGCACGAAGGGCCCAACAGCGGGGAAATGCACAACTGATAGAATCGTATGGGCAAGACCAATAGCTTTGCAATCAGACGGGATAGCGGGTTCATATCTTCTTTGCGATTTGTGCGATGAGACTCTTGACCCGTTTCTCGATCTCTGCCGAGGGGAAGTGTGCGTCGGACAACCAGATAAAAGCGATGAGCAACTGCCTGCCCTCCTGTATCTTCTCTACGACGGGCTCCTTATGCTTGCGGTAGGCCTCGCGGACCTGACGCTTCACCCTGTTCCTGTCGACAGCATGCTTGAACCGTTTTTTCGGAACGCTGATCAGCACTTGTACCGGTGCGCAGCCTGCCTGTCGCTCTGTCTCCGTATATATCGCCCTTAACGGGAAAGCAGCCACCGAATGGCTGCTGCCTTTTTCGAAGAGCGTTTCCATCAGCTTCAAGCTGACGATGCGCTCCTGTTTCCTGAAGGTCGGAGCCGGCATCTGGATGTATGTTGGGTTATTCCTGATTCTCAATCAGATAGTGCTGCAGAGCACCAGTCATCGAAGGGTACTTCTCCGTGGGAGCCTCGATGTCCAGACGCAGACCGGCATCTTTGGCAGCCTTGGCAGTAGTAGGTCCGAAAGTGGCAATGGCAATCTTTCCCTGCTTGAAGTCGGGGAAGTTCTTGCAGAGCGACTCGATACCAGAGGGACTGAAGAAGATCAGCATATCGTAGTCGAAAGTCTTCACTTCCTCGGGGGTGAAATCGTTGCTCACCGTCTTGTACATCACACATTCCTTATGAATCAGCTTCTTCGAGTCGAGCAGCTGAGCCAGACTGTCGTTGTGTACGTCGCTCATCGGCACCAGGTATTTCTCCGTCTTGTGCTTCACCATTGTAGGCACCAGATCATCGATACGGCCCGTCTCGCCAAAGAATACCTTGCGCTTACGGTATTGCACGTATTTCTGGATGTAGAGGGCTATGGTCTCTGTGACGCAGAAGTATTTCATGTCTTCAGGAATGGTGACTCTCAACTCCTTGGCCATATTGAAGAAGTGATCAATCGCATGGCGCGAAGTGAATACGATGGCAGTATAGTCGAGGATGCTCACCTTCTGAGTGCGGAATTCCTTGGCCGTCATACCTTCCACCTTGATGAATGGACGGAATACCAATTCAACTCCAAACCTGTTTGCGATGTCGAAGTATGGTGACTTCTCACTGGCAGGCTTTGGCTGCGAAACGAGAATTTTCTTGATCATTTGTGTCCTAAAATTTTATTTTAAAAAGATCCACAATAGACAACAATCCACCCCAAAGAGCGAATAGCGGTACTATTTCGAGGGCACAAAAGTACAAAATAATTTGTAGAAAATAACGCTTTTGTTTAAAAAAGATGATGTAAGACTTGTAAAATGTCAGTATTTTAACCAAAATGACCGCAATAGCGCAATAATAGATGGCATAAATTGCAGAAAAGTGGAAATATGCCAGCAAGAGCAGTATCGGGAAGACGAGTACACCCTCCACCGAGGTGATCAGTAGGAGGGATGTCAGGAATTTTTTATTTGCAGCATTGCCGAAGAATACAGGATTCACCATTGCGTAGATGCCGAACTTGCAGGTAAAATACATCAGGAAGATACCCGCAAAGATGGCCAGAACCACATATCCCGACGAGAAGATGAAGGTGTCGGTCACAAAGTTGGTCGTGTAGAAGTAATAGAGAAGGCCGTAAATCAGACTCGTCTGGATGACAAACACCATCTGCAGTCTCATCTCGTTGCCCGTTTCCAGGATAGTGTGCTCACCTTTCGGTGTGTAGAAGAAATCCTTCAACTGGCGGGTGATGAAACCCGAGATGCGGGAGAAGGTAAAGACGGTGAGCAGGAAGCAGGCAATGAGCAGCCCCGTGACGAGGTTGTCGTTGTTCATGCTATAGGGCACAGGATCACCTGCCACACCTACATGCGTCCTGCTCACCTCAGGATGGTAGAGGGTGTCGTTCGAGAAAAAGTTCTCCTTGTAATACAACGGCAGGCTGATGACCTGCTCGTCGGGCATAGTCAGGATACTGTCTTGATACGTCATCCCTTATGACCCCTTAGGACAGTCCGAAAGCCTTGCGAATATCGTCCACACGATCCAGCTTCTCCCAGGTGAAGAGCTCCACGTCGATGGTCTTTGTCGGGTGGTAGTGGCTAGTGAAAGTCTTGCTGATGACCTGTGGCTGACGGCCCATGTGACCGTAGGCTGCCGTTTCACTATATATAGGCTGACGCAGTTTGAGCGTACGCTCGATAGCCTTCGGGCGCAGATCAAACAGCTGCTCGATCTTCTTGGCAATCTCACCGTCGCTCATGGCTACCTTGCCGCGACCGTAAGTATTCACGTAGATATTCATGGGCTTGGCCACGCCGATGGCATAGCTGACCTGAACAAGTATCTCGTCGCTGATGCCTGCTGCCACCATGTTCTTGGCGATATGGCGGGCTGCATAAGCAGCACTGCGGTCTACCTTCGAAGAGTCCTTGCCTGAGAAAGCACCGCCACCATGAGCGCCCTTACCGCCATAGGTGTCAACGATGATCTTACGACCAGTCAGACCTGTGTCGCCGTGAGGACCGCCAATCACGAACTTTCCTGTTGGATTCACGTAGTATTTGATATCGTCGCCAAACAGGTCTAGCACTTTCTTTGAGTGAATCTGTGCCTTTACTCTTGGAATCAGGATATTGATGACGTCGTCCTTGATTTTGGCGAGCATACGTTCGTCGTCGTTATCAAACTCATCGTGTTGTGTTGATACCACAATCGTATCGATGCGCTCTGGGATACCGGCATCGCTATATTGGATGGTAACCTGACTCTTGGCATCGGGACGCAGGTAAGTCATGACTTTACCCTCCTTGCGGATTTCGGCCAAAACGCGCATAATCAGGTGAGCCAGGTCGAGGCTGACAGGCATGTAGTTCTCTGTCTCGTTTGTAGCATAGCCAAACATCATGCCCTGATCACCAGCACCCTGTTCGTCCTCGTTGCCATTGTCTACACCGCGGTTAATATCCGCACTTTGTTCGTGGATGGCACTCAGGATACCACACGAGGAACCGTCGAACTGATACTCTGCCTTAGTATAACCGATGCGCTTAATCGTCTCGCGCGCAATCGTCTGGAGGTCAATATAAACATCACTCCTCACTTCCCCCATGATAACTACCTGTCCGGTTGTTACAAAGGTTTCGCAAGCTACACGTGCCTTGTCGTCGTAGGCCAGGAACTGGTCGAGGATGGCGTCTGAAATCTGGTCAGCCACTTTGTCGGGATGACCTTCTGATACTGATTCTGATGAAAATAAATATGACATAATCTTAAAAATATGGGTGCAAAGTTACGAATAAGTGCGCGAATAACCAAATTTATTTCTTCATATTTCGCGGATGGTGCTCCAGAATCTCCTTCCGAAGCATCGATGTGTCGATGTGCGTGTAGATTTCCGTAGTGCCGATGCTCTCGTGGCCCAGCAGCGCCTGGATGATTCGCAGGTCGGCACCGCCTTCCAGCAGCGCTGTGGCAAACGAGTGGCGCAGCGTATGGGGTGAGATGGTCTTGCCGATGCCTGCCGCCTCGGCCTGACGCTTAATCATGATGAGGATCATTACACGCGTCAGATGCTTGCCATAGCGGTTCAGAAACACATAGTCCTCCTCACCGGGCTTGATAGTCATGTGGTTGCGGTCGTCAAACCAGTAGGTCAGCTCCTGAATGGCTTTCTTGGAGATAGGCACCAGCCGCTCCTTGCTGCCCTTACCCTGCACTCTGACAAATTCGTCCTCGATGTAAAGGTTGGACAACTTCAGGTTTACCAGTTCGCTGACGCGCAACCCACAGGAGAAGAGCACCTCGATGATGGCCCTGTTGCGATGCCCCTCCCACTTTGAGAGGTCAATGCTTCCTTCCAGACGATCCACCTCCTCGGGAGTCAGCACCTCAGGCAGATGCTCGCCGATCTGGGGCGACTCCAACAGTTCCGTAGGATCGTCATCCCGATAGCCGTCGAGCTGCAGAAAGCGGAAGAACGAGCGTACACCGCTCAGAATGCGGCACTGCGAACGGGGATGGATGCCGATATCGTGAAGCCCTGCCGAGAAGTGCTCCAGGTCCTCCAGGGCGACGTCTCTCACGTCTTTCCCCTCATGTTCAAGGTAATCGAGCAGTTTCCTTAGGTCACGCTGATAGGCATCGAGCGTATTGCCCGACATATTGCGTTGCAGTTTCAGGTAACGCACGTAACTTCTGACGATATCTTTCTCCATATTTTCTGCAAAGGTACTAAATAATTCGCAAATCCCAATTCACTATTCGTATTTTTTTCGTATCTTTGCAGCCGATATATATAATAAGGTATATGAAGATTCTGATTATCAACGGACCAAACCTCAATCTGCTGGGTCAGCGGGAGCCGGGCATCTACGGTTCGGAGTCGATGGAAGAGTATCTGCCCGCACTGTACAAACGCTATCCGGAGGTTGAGTTTTCCTACTTCCAGAGCAATGTGGAAGGTGAACTGATCAACAAGATGCAGGAGGCTGGATTCTACGGCGACTGCGACGGTATCATACTTAACGCCGGTGCCTATACCCACACGAGTGTGGCACTGCACGACTGCATCCGAAGCCTGCGTTGTCCCGTGGTCGAGGTGCATATCTCTAACGTACACCAACGCGAGGAGTTCCGACACCACTCGATGATCTCGGCTGCCTGCAAGGGCGTGATTTGTGGCTTCGGCCTCGACTCATACAGGCTTGCCATTGAGGCACTGGCCAATAAGGAATGACGCTCGACGACTACATCCTGGCGCATACGGAACCTGAGCCCGATTATCTCTATCGGCTTTGGCGCGCCACGAACATACATACCATCCACGGCCGTATGGCCAGCGGACATCTTCAGGGGCGCCTGCTGAAGATGCTTGTGCAGATGATCCGACCGCAGCTCGTCCTCGAGGTGGGGACATTCAGTGGCTATAGTGCCATCTCCATGGCCGAGGGCCTTGCCGACGATGCCCGTCTCTACACCTTTGAGATCAACGATGAGATGGAGGATTTTACACGTCCCTGGATCGAAGGTTCATCCGTCGCCTCGAAGATCAACTTTATCATCGGCGATGCCCTCATCGAAGCGCCGAAACTGGGGCTCACCTTCGACCTGGCCTTTATCGACGGCGACAAGCGCACTTACCGCGACTGCTATGAGATGGTGCTCACCATCCTCCGTCCGGGTGGCTTTATACTCGCCGACAATACGCTTTGGGACGGCCATGTGGTTGACCATGCCTACGACCGAGACCGCCAGACTCAGGGCATTGAGACATTCAATGACTATATAGCTGCCGATGAGCGGGTAGAGCAGGTGATACTCCCCCTCCGCGACGGTCTTACCCTTATCCGCAAGAAATAATGTTAATGTACAAAAAATAAATATGCAAGAGACAAGACAGAACAAAATTGCACGACTGCTCCAGAAAGAGCTCTCACTGATATTCCAGCAGCAGACCCGCGCCACTCACGGCACGATGGTCAGCGTCACCCGTGTGAAGATCTCCCCCGACCTTAGTATCTGTACGGCTTACCTCAGCATCTTCCCCAGCGAGAAGGGCGAGGAGATACTGACCAATATCAATGCCAACAGCAAGTCTATAAGATATGAATTAGGTACGCGCGTGCGTAACCAGCTTCGCATCATCCCCGAGCTGCGATTCTTCATCGACGACAGTCTGGACTACATCGAGCGCATCGACGAATTGCTGAAGAAATGAACTTCCCCTTTTTCATCGCACGGCGCTATCTCTTCTCTAAGAAGTCAACTCACGCTATCAACGTCATCAGCGGCATCTCTGTCGTTGGTGTAGCTATTGCCACGATGGCTCTCGTCGTCACCCTCAGCGTCTTCAATGGCTTCCACGACCTCGTAGCCTCCTTCTTCACCTCCTTCGATCCACAGCTGAAGATTACCCCCGTAGAGGGCAAATCTGTTGCTGCCGACGATCCTGTGCTCACGCAGATCCGTCAGTTGCCTCAGATCGAAGTCGCTACCGAGTGTGTAGAGGATCAGGCCCTGGCCATCTACAAGAGTCGTCAAATGATGGTCATGATCAAGGGCGTCGACGATAATTTCGACCAGCTGACCCATATCAAGGAGATTCTGATTGGTGACGGCGATTTCTGCCTTCATGCAGCCGATATGGATTACGGCATCCCTGGTATCCGACTGGCGGAGCAGCTCGCCACTGGCTATTCCTATGATCAGCCGCTGCACATCTATGCACCCCGCCGCGAAGGACAGTTCGACCTCACCAATCCCACCGAAGCCTTCGAGGAAGACGACCTGTATTCCCCCGGTGTGCTTTTCAATGTCAGGCAGGCCAAGTACGATAAGAACTATATCATTACCAGTATAGCCTTCGCCCGTCGGCTCTTCGACCAGCAAGGCATGCTCACCTCGCTTGAGCTCCGTCTGAAGCCTGGCAGTAATTTCGAGCGCACCAAGTCGGAAATCAAGCAACTCTGTGGTGACCGTTTTACCGTCAAAGACCGCTTTGAGCAGCAGGACGACACGTTTAAGATCATGAAGATTGAGAAGTTTATTGCCTACATCTTCCTTACCTTCATCCTCATGGTTGCCTGTTTCAACATCATCGGTTCCTTGTCGATGCTGATTATCGACAAGAAGGACGATGTCGTGACCCTACGCAACCTCGGAGCGAACGACAAGCAGATTACCCGCATCTTCCTCTTCGAGGGTCGAATGATCTCTGCCATAGGAGCCGTCATCGGCATTATCATCGGACTACTCCTTTGCTGGCTCCAGCAGCGTTTCGGACTTGTCGCCCTCGGTTCTTCCAGCGGTTCCTTTGTCATCAACGCCTATCCCGTCAGCGTCCATCCAGAAGACATTGTCCTTATCTTCATCACCGTCCTGGTCGTAGGCTTCCTGTCAGTCTGGTATCCAGTTCGGTATTTTGCCAAGCGTCTGCTTGCATAAAATAGTAAGATTTACCCTAGTGTAATGTTCTCGACAAGAATGTCGTCGTTTAGGAATATCTGGGCTTGTTCCTTGAACTTTTCGGGATTTTCAGTAGTAAGATAATGGGCTTCGCCATGTTTGGCGCAGCGTTGCTCAACCTGTGGGTGCCGCTCAAGGTAGTCTTGTAGGCTCTTGGCCACGTATTCGCCCTGAGAGATAACACGAACGCCTGCCGGGAGATACTTTTTGATCTTTGGCATGAGCAGGGGATAGTGGGTGCAGCCGAGGATGAGGGCATCAATCTGGGGGTCGAGATCCATGATTTGGTCGATGCGCTTCTTGACAAAGTAGTCGGCGCCAGGGGAGTCGGCCTCGTTGTATTCGACGAGGGGCACCCAGAAGGGACAAGCAACGCCTGTGACGTGAATGTCGGGATGGAGTTTGTGGATTTCGAGGTTATAACTCTCACTCTTGATGGTGCCTTCGGTGGCGAGAACGCCGACATGGCGGGTGGTTGTGAGGCTACCGATTACTTCAGCCGTGGGGCGGATAACACCAAGGACGCGGCGCTCAGGGTCGATCTGCGGCAGATCGTGCTGCTGGATGGTGCGAAGGGCCTTGGCTGAGGCTGTGTTACAGCCGAGGATTATCAGATGACAGCCCATCTCGAAGAGTTTCACAACGGCTTGACGCGTAAACTCATAGACCACGTCGAAGGAACGTGGACCATAAGGGGCTCGGGCATTGTCGCCCAAATAAAGATAGTCGTATTGGGGAAGCAGCTGGCGGATGCCGTTCAGGATAGTGAGTCCGCCATAGCCGCTGTCAAAGATACCGATAGGACCTGGATTATTTGAGAGCATCCTTTACCAGCTGGTTGATGTCTTCTCCCATAGCGGGATTGATAAAGGGTAGCGCCGTTTTGTCGGTGTCGATGATAAAAGCATAGCCACGCTCACGGCCTATCTTGCCTAGTAGTTCGATAAGCCTTATCTTCAGCGGTGCCAACAGCAGTTTCTCTGTCTGTTCGAGTTCCTTTTTGCTCTCATCCTTGAACTGGATATTACGCTCCATCATCTCCTGCAACTCCGATTGGCGTTTTTGCAGAATCGTCTTAGGGAAGTCGCGCTGCCCATCAAGGAATTCTTCGTACTTCATGTTAAACTCATCCTCCACGCGTAGCGTCTCAGCCTGGAACTGCTGGCGCATGGTGTCCATCTTCTGCTGGACCATCGTGTAGTCGGGCATCGCCTGAAGTACCTCATCGTAGCTGAGGTAGCCAAAACGGAAAGTGTTTTCCTGGGCATAGCAGCCTAGGAAAACACTTATGAATAGTAGTAAACTTGCGATTCGCTTCATATTACTTCAGGCCGAGCTTGGTCTTTACAGCAGCGGTAACATCAGTAGAGAGCGTTGTGCTGATGTAGGGGATGCCGGCATTGACTTCGTTGATGATGACATATCCGCCTTCCTGACCTACAGCCTTGATGGCATCGAGCACCTTGGTTGTAATCACCTGCATCTTTTCCTGAGAGGCTTTCTGAAGGGCCTGTTGGTTGTCCTGATAGCTCTGCTGGATCTTGGTGTACATATCCTGCAGTTCCTGCTGACGACGCTGCTTGATATTGTCGGGTAGAGAGGCCTGCTCCTTGTCAAATGCCTCTCCCTTCTTCTGGAGCTCGTCCTGCATAGACTTCAGGTCAGCCTCATACTGAGCCTGGAGGGCATCGATTTCGGTCTTTGCCTTGTTGTATTCAGGCATCACCTGGATGATCTCCTGAGTGTTCACGTGGCCGAATTTGCCCTGTGCGTTAGCGGTAGTGAAACCGCAGATTGCGCAAATTGCGCAGATAATCAATTTTTTCATTTTCTTATTTATTTAGTTGTTATTAATTTCCTAGCCTTTATTGACGACTAGCGGTTTTAGTTTGAATAGCCGAGTTTGCGAAGCACTTCTGAACTGATGTCGATCTTCGGGGAGCCGAAGATGATGCCGGTATCGCTGGCACGGTCGAGGATGAGCTGATAGCCGCGCATGTCGGCAATATCCTTGACGGCGTTGTAGATCTCTTCCTGGATGGGGGTCATCAGGGCTGTGCGCTTCTTGAAGAGCTCACCTTCGGGGCCGAAGTACTTCTTCTTCAGATCAGCGGCTGCCTTCTCTTTCTCAACGATGGCATCCTGCTTGGCCTTCTTCTGCTCCTTGGAGAGGAAGACGACCTCGTTCTGATAATTCTTATAAAGTGTCTGAGCCTCGGTGGTAATGGCATCGACTTCGGCCTGCCACTGCTTTGACACCTGACTCAACTGCTCGTTAGCGCGTTCGTAGGCAGGAATGTTGCGCAGGATATACTCCATGTCGACTAGTGCGAACTTCTGTGCCTGCATCGAAACTGCCGATGCAAAGAGAACCATCAATAGTGTTATTTTCTTCATCATTGTTATATCGTTTTATTGGGTTACATCTGTTTGACGTGATAGCTTGCGAAAAGTTTAACGTGCTTAGAACTCCTGACCGAGGATGAAGTGGAAATTGCTGCCACCGCGCTTCTGCGATCCGTTCCTGTCGGTGAAGACATTGTCAAAGCCATAGGCCCAGTCGATACCCATCAGACCTACCATCGGGAGGAAGATACGGACGCCGAGACCGGCAGAACGTTTCATCTTGAAGGGGTTGAAGTTCTTTACGTCGGCCCAGGCATTACCGCCCTCAAGGAAACCGAGACCGTAGATGGTGGTGTTACCCAGCATGAACGGATAGCGCAGTTCGAGGGTGAAGCGGTCGTAGGCATAGGCATTGTAAGAGTTAAGTATCTTGCCTTGCATCATCGACTCGTAGGCTGACGAGTAGGAGAGTGAACCGTTCTCGTAACCACGCAGTCCGATGGTCTCTTCAGCGTAGCCGTAAGAGTAGCCGCTCATACCGTCACCACCGACGTAGAACGTCTCGAACGGAGATACCTTGTTTCTATTGTAGCTGCCCAGGATACCCATTTCGACACGGGTCATGAGTACCAGACACTTCTGTCCGCCAGTAAGGGCTGTGAAGGTGCGGTTCTTGATCTTCCACTTGTGATACTCAATCCAGCGGTACACTTCCTGCAGTTCGTCCTCATAGGTGGCCGAATTCCTGTTCTTCGCAAGACTGCCGTAATCCTTGCCGTCGAATACTGACCAGGGCGGTGTGAGGGTGGCTGAGAGCAGAAACTCGGAACCACGGCGGGGGAACAGCTGGTTGTCGGTAGAGGTACGCGACAGCTGCAAGCCGATATTGATGTTGTTACAGTTTCCGTTGTTGATATAGAAATAGCTCCAGTCGCGCAGCATATAACGGGTATAGCCGAGTGTGGCTGAGAACTGGAAATAGTCATCTGGCCAGCGCAGACGCTTACCCCATCCGATATTGGCACCGAAGACGGTCATCGTCTTGTCGTCATCGAGCATGGAGTCGTAATTATAGTAGTAGTTGTTGTACGATCCGTAGCCATAACTATACATCGCGTAGTTGTTGTAGAACGCGTTATTACGGTACATGCTTGAGATATCCGACTGATGGGAGTAGTAGGCACCGACATTGAAGCTGTTAGGACGCTTGCCGCCAAACCAGTTGGTACCATAGTTGGCACTGATGGAGCTGTAGTAGCTACCGTTGGTCTGGAAACTGAAACCTAGCTGTTCACCGTCGCCATAAGGCAGGATACCACGGTGGAGCTTGTTCTTACCGAAGAGGTTCCGGATAGAGAAATTATTGAACTTGATACCGATCTTTCCGATGATACCCGTCTGTCCCCAACCAAGGGAGAACTCCAACTGGTCATTCGACTTCTGTTCGAGCTGGAAGTTGACGTCTACGGTACCGTCTTCGTAGTTGGGCTTGATGTCGGGATTAACCTTTTCAGGATCGAAGAAGCCCATGGAGGCGATATCACGGACAGAGCGCTGCAGGGCCTCCTTGTTGAAGAGGTCACCAGGCTTTGTGTGAAGCTCACGACGTACGACCTCTTCGTAAAGACGGTCGTTGCCAAAGATGCGGACGCGGTTAAGGTGAGCCTGAGGACCCTCGGTGACGCGCATTTCAAGGTCGATGGAGTCGCCGACGATATTTACTTCGACAGGATCGATGTTCGAGAACACGTAACCGTTGTTGTAGTACCAGTTGCCTGCGGCATCATCGTCCTGCTTCAAGCGCTTGTCGATGTGCTTTTGGTTATAGACATCACCCTTTTTCATGTTGAGTACGGCATTCAGGTAGTCGGTAGTGACGACGGTATTGCCCACCCAGGTGATGTCGCGGATGTAATACTTGTCGCCCTCGTCGATCTTGATATAGATGTCTACGTGCTTGTCATCGTAGTTGCTGACAGAGTCTTCAAGGATGGTGGCATCGCGGAAGCCCAGTTCGTTATACTTTTCGATCATAGCCTGCTTGGCCTCCTTATAGCGCTCATCGGTGAATTTCTTCGATTTGAAGGTGTTGGTCAACTTACCGGCCTCATGGATCTTACCGAAGGCACCCTTACTGATGAGTGTACCCTTGATCTTGCTGTCCTTCAGCTTCTCATTACCTACGAAGGTGATTTTATGAACCTTCATCTTGGCCTTCTTGTCGATATTGACGTCAAGGCGCACCTGTCCCGGGTGTTCGGGATCTTCCGCCTGAACGATATCGATCTCGGCATTCTTGTAGCCTTTCTCGTCGAAGTATTTCTTGGCAAGAATCTGGGCACGGTCGATGACGTTACGCGTCAAACTCATGCCGCGTACCATACCGAGTTTCTGCTCCATGTCCTCACGCTCCGACTTCTTGATACCATGATAGGCGATAGAACTGATGCGGGGACGAAGGCCGAGATGGATACAGAGATATACCTTGTTGCCAACGATGGAGTCGGCAGTGATGCTCACCTTCGAGAACAGTCCATTGCGCCAATAGCGTTTGACGGCTTCGGTTATCTGACTGCCTGGAACCTCGATCTTCTGGCCGACAGCCAGTCCGGAAAGACCAGTGAGCACATAGTCCTCATAGCCTTCGACACCCTCAACGGCAATGCCGCCGATCTCGCACGAACGGGGTGTGCCGGCATAGGAGATGTCGGGATTGATAATCTTATCCTGAGCTTTTAAAGTTAAGAGTGACGAGTGAAGAGTGAAGAATGCCATCAACAGCAGCAATCGCTTGATCTTCAGACTCGCTTCCACCTTATTATATATATATACAAATTTCATTCTTTGTTTTTGACTTTAGAGCGGTAGCAAATACTTCGCGCTTCACTTTTCACTCTTCACTTCTTCCTCGGCTTCCACCTGGGCCTCGGTCTTTCCGAAGCGGCGCTGGCGACTCTGGTAACTGTAGATGGCCTTGTAGAGGTCTTCTTCCTGGAAGTCGGGCCAGAAGGTGTCGCAGAAATAGAGTTCTGTATAAGCGATCTGCCACAGCAGGTAGTTGGAGATGCGGAGCTCTCCGCCTGTGCGGATCAGCAGTTCCGGATCGGGCATGAAATTCGTCCAGAGACGGTCACTGATGGTCTGCTCGGTGATGTCGTCGGCATTGAGTTTACCGTCTTTGACGTCCTTGGCAATCTGACGGGTGACGCTCGACAGTTCCAGGCGTGAGGAGTAGCTCAAGGCTACCACCAGCGTCATGCCGTCGTACTTCGACGTCAGGTCTTCCATATAGTGGATCTTCTTCTGTACGCTCTCAGGCAGGCTCTCCAAGTCGCCCACCATTCTGAACTTTACATTATTGTCGCTGAACAGTTCCATTTCCAGGAAGTTGAGAACCAGTCCCATAAGTGCCTCAATCTCGTAGGCAGGACGTTTCCAGTTCTCAGTGGAGAAGGTGTAAAGCGTGAGGTACTTAACCCCCAGGCGTGAACACTCTGCGGTAATCTTCTTCACGGTGTCGAGACCGGCCTTGTGTCCAAACGTACGATCCAGCCCTCGCTCGGTAGCCCAGCGTCCGTTGCCGTCCATGATGATGGCAATGTGCTGAGGAATGCGGTTCATGTCCAAAAGTTCTTTCATATATCTTAATCTCTATCGTTGTTACAAGTTTTGCATTTTGCCCAGAGGTCGTAGGTGACGCCCAACTGGAGGACGCTGTAGCAGTCGGTGTTCTTAAACAGGCCGTTGCTCTCAATGCCGTAGACATCCTTCCGCCCGTCTAGGTTATCGCTCATCGTGAAGCGCATGGCCCATTCAATGGTTAGGTTTACGCGCTGGGCTACTTTCCACTTGACTCCTGCACCTAATGGCAGGTTCATCGTTACACCTTTATTCTCGCCACCATAGTAGGTCATACCCAGTCCGAGTGCGATAAAAGGCACTACCCGGCGTGCTCCTCTGTATTCCTGTCCTGTCCCGTAGGCCCAGAAGTTGTATTCGTATCGGATATCGGCTTCGGTGAGTTGATGGTTGAACTCATATCGCTCGATGGGATACCACGTCTTCACATTGTCCGTGGAACCTTTGATCTTTCCCGTTCCGATATTCAGGGCCAGTGCCATGCGGGGATTCAGGTGATATCTGGCCACCGCTGTGCCCCAAAACTGCATCCCTTTCATCAGGTTGCTGTTGAAGTCGCCCGTATAGGCGACGGTCCCGATGCCGGCTCCCAATTCCAGCCTGTATTCCGGCTCATCCTGTGCAGCGGCAGGTAGTACGGTGAGCAGCAGCACAGCAAGCAGCCATCCTCTTAATCGTCGATCAGCTGACCTCGCCATATTATATTCTGATCGTTATCTTTGAGCCAGAGGTAATCATCATAGTCGACGAGGACTTCCATATTGGATGGATAGGTGTAGTCCTTGGGGTACTTGAACTTGTCAGACACCTTCCACGTGATGCCGCCATCGCGGGTGTTGTAGATCGACTTCGTAGAGCCGAAAGCTAGTATATTGCCATGCAGGTTCACCAAGTGGAGGTTGGGGAATACTGGCAGGGCATAGTTGTTATAGTACTCCATTGGGATATTGACCCACTTGGAGGGTATGCTTCTTTCCGAGTACTCTGCAATCTTGCGCCAAACGGTGCAGATGGAATCCTTCTCGCTGACGGTGCCTACAAGCAACTGATAGTCGGTGCTGTCATTGGTCACCTGTGGGTAGGAGGTGAATGAGAAGGTCCTTCTGGGCAAAAGCAAACCATCTTCAATCACATTGTCGGGATTCCATGTGGTGCCCCCGTCTCTGCTAACCATGAGTTTGCCGTCTGCATCATAGGCATAACCTTCACCTGAACCATAGCCGATGAATGATCCCATTCCGGCATCGGATGCAATCTGTTCCCAGCGTGTCTTGATGACATCCTCGGGGAATTCGGCATTCGGCATCTTCTCCCAGATGATGGCATTCGTTACGACCTGGTGCTTATTGACGGATACCGTGTAGGCACGATATTTGGTCAGGTTGTTATTATAGGCACGGATCTCTCTTGGCGAATTGAAATCGATGGAGTCGGAGCTTGAATAGGGGAAGAGATCATCGTTTGCCAGACTTTTTACATAGATCTGGCCTGTATAAGTGCTTCCAGTGAGCAGGATGACCACACGTGACAAGTCGGCATCGTAGGGTAATGAGTCGGTATTGTAGATCGTCTTCTTCTCCTGGTCAATCGTAAAACCGGGCAGTGTGTTGCTGGATGAGGTAATCGTCTTCTTGTAGGTCGTGTCTTTTCCAGCCGTTGTAGTCGTATGAATATACCTGTTGATTGACAGGATCTGCATCTGGGTAATGGCAGTATCGTCGTACACGGTGTACTCTGTAGTGTCAGAGTCACTAAGACACGACAGAAGACCCCATGAACTGACTATGGCGATACATAGCGTATAGAGAAATCTTTTCATTAATTCAATTCAAATTTCGAAATTCGGATGCAAATTTACGCACATTTCTGCAAAATCAATTCATTTTCACCTTATAATTAAAGAAAATATGTTATAATTTGACCGATTTTAAGTTAGTTTAGTGTTTTTCATACAAAAAAGAGTGCGGTATGAATCACTCACCCCGCACTCCTTCAACGTATGTTGATGTTCATTAGAGTCACAATGCTCAATGCTGTTATGACAGCTACGAATGCCAACAATACAGTTGTTTGAAAATCTAATAACATAATCTTTACCTTAAAAAATCTATAAACTACTAACCTAATGAATAACGATATAATCTCACGATTACTAGTGCAAAGGTAGTACGTTTTGTCGAGATAACCAATAAAACAAGGGCGATTCCCGAAGAAATCGCCCTTTATTTGATGTAGGTCAAAAACTCGCTTTAAAGCTTCGGACCTGCAGCGACGAGAGCCTTACCAGCCTCGTTGCCTTCGTACTTCTTGAAGTTCTTGATGAAGCGGCCTGCCAGATCCTTAGCCTTCTCCTCCCACTCGTCGCGGTTCTGATAGGTGTCGCGAGGATCGAGGATGCCCCATGCTACGCCGTTGAGCTGTGTGGGAACCTCAAAGTCGAAGTAAGGAATCTTCTTGGTAGGAGCGTTCAGGATGTCACCACCCAGGATGGCGTCGATGATACCACGTGTATCCTTGATAGAGATACGCTTGCCGGTACCGTTCCAACCAGTGTTCACGAGATATGCCTTGGCACCGCTCTTCTCCATGCGCTTAACCAGCTCCTCTGCATACTTTGTGGGGTGCAGCTCGAGGAATGCCTGGCCGAAGCAAGCAGAGAAGGTAGGAGTGGGCTCAGTGATACCACGCTCTGTACCAGCCAGCTTAGCTGTGAATCCAGAGAGGAAGTAGTACTTGGTCTGCTCAGGAGTCAGGATAGATACTGGGGGCAGTACGCCGAATGCGTCAGCAGAGAGGAAGATCACGTTCTTAGCCTCTGGACCAGCGCTCTTGCCGTTGACCTTCTGGGCAATCTTCTCGATGTGGTCGATAGGATATGATACACGAGTGTTCTCGGTAACGCTCTTGTCAGCGAAGTCGATCTTGCCGTCAGCAGCTACGGTCACGTTCTCGAGCAGAGCGTCGCGACGGATAGCATTGTAGATGTCGGGCTCGCTCTCCTTGTCGAGGTTGATAACCTTAGCGTAGCATCCACCCTCGAGGTTGAATACGCCCTCGTCATCCCATCCGTGCTCGTCGTCACCGATCAGCAGACGCTTCGGATCGGTAGACAGCGTGGTCTTACCTGTACCAGACAGACCGAAGAAGATGGCGGTGTTCTTACCCTCCATATCGGTGTTGGCAGAGCAGTGCATGGAAGCGATACCCTGCAGGGGCAGGTAGTAGTTCTGCATAGAGAACATACCCTTCTTCATCTCACCACCATACCAGGTGTTGATGATTACCTGCTCACGGCTTGTGGTGTTGAAGGCTACGCAAGTCTCTGAGTTCAGGCCCAGCTCCTTGTAGTTCTCAACCTTTGCCTTAGAGGCGTTATAGATCACGAAGTTCGGCTCGAACTTCTCCAGTTCCTCAGCGGTAGGCTGGATGAACATGTTCTTTACGAAGTGTGCCTGCCAAGCTACCTCAACGATGAAACGAACGCGCAGACGGGTAGCCTCGTTGGCACCGCAGAAAGCGTCCATCACATACAGGTTCTTATTGCAGAGCTCCTTGATGGCAATCTCCTTAACCTTTGCCCAAACCTCCTCGCTCATGGGGTGGTTGTCGTTCTTATATTCCTCAGAAGTCCACCATACCTTGTCCTCGCTCTGAGCATCCTTTACGATGTACTTGTCCTTAGGTGAACGGCCGGTATAGATACCAGTCATAACGTTTACTGCGTTGAGCTCGGTGTTTACGCCCTTGTCGAAACCCTCGAGACCAGCCTTTGTCTCCTCTTCGAAGAGGTACTCATACGATGGATTGTGAGCAATCACGGTTGAACCGGTGATGCCATACTGAGTCAAATCTAACTTTGCCATATTACTAATCTTTATTTTAAGTTATAAATATTATCCTCTGTTATTTGAAATCGCCTGCAAAGATACAAATTATTCGTGAATTGACACCTACGAATTAGCAATTATTTGCGCGCACACAATTTTTTTTAGGTTAAAGAATATAAAAATGAAGATTCTGGTGTTACTTTTGCCACTCCGACTTGTCAATTGGTTGTCGCTCAAGAGTAGGAATTCCCGCCGCGCGGCGTATAAATATCAAAAAGCAAAAGTCGTGAGACTTGCTTAGGAATAATTTTACTCCCATTGCTGAATAGCCACAGGGACAGATTCTTAAGTATAGCCCAGAATCTGCCCCTAGTGTGGCATTTTTGCAAGTTTTTCTATTGGGATTCAGCCTTTGAGGCGATCTGGCACAACGGGCATTGCACCGTTCTGGGTGCAGACGAAGGCGCTGACCTGTACGGCTGTCTTGTGAGCCTCGGGCACGGGCTTGCCGTTGAGGATGCTGCCTACGAACGAACCTGTGAAGGAGTCGCCGGCGCCTACGGTATCAGCTACCTCTACTTTCGGTGTCTCCTGGAACGACATCTGGCCCGGTGTGAATACGTAGGAACCATTGGTGCCGCAGGTGAGTACCAGCATGTCGAGGTTATATTTGCCCAGAATCAACCAGCACTTGTTCTCAATGTCGAGGCCGGGATAGCCGAACATGCGGCCAATCAGTACCAGCTCCTCGTCGTTGATCTTCAGAATGTTACAGCGCTTCAGAGACTCCTTGATCACCTCCTTGGTGTAGAACTGCTGGCGCAGGTTGATATCGAAGATTTTCACACAGTCCTTGGGTGTGGCATCGAGGAATTTGTGAATGTTCTCACGGGAAACCACATTGCGCTGAGCCAGTGAGCCGAAGCAGACGGCACGGGCATTCTTGGCTATCTCCAGCATCTCGTCGGTGAGGGGGATATTGTCCCAAGCTACGTTCTCCTTGATGTCGTAGGTGGGGATACCGTCGCCTGTCAATGTCACCTGAACCGTTCCTGTCGGATAGGGAACGCGTGGCATCAGGTAGTTCAGGTTATGCTCCTTGAGCGCTTCAATCGTCTCTTCGGCTAATTTGTCTTCACCGAGTGCGCTAATAGCAATCGTGTCGAGTCCGAACTGTGCTGCGTGATAAGCGAAGTTTGCTGGTGCACCACCAAGTTTCTTTCCTTCGGGAAGTACATCCCATAATGCCTCTCCGAGGCCTACGATATATCTTTTCATAAGTTTTGAGTTATTTGGATTTATGCATTTTTTACTTTATTAATATACGTGAAGAGATAGAGGACACCGATAGCCATGACGATCACGGCACCGGCCTGACCCATTGCATCGCTGGCAAAGCCCATCAGCAAGGGGAATATGGTACCACCGAAGAGACCCATGATCATCAGTCCCGATACCTCGTTCTGCTTCTCTGGCATCGAGGTCAACGCTTGAGCGAAGCAGATAGAGAAGATGTTTGAGTTGCCGTAGCCTACAAGGGCGATGGCTGTATAGAGCATCCACTTCTCGGTGCCGATGAAAAGTCCGCACATAGAGAGTGCCATCATGCAGACACTGATGATGAAGAACGTGCGGTTAGGCAGCACACGGAGGAAGAAGGATCCCGTCAGGCAGCCGATGGTACGGAAGATGAAGTAGAGCGAGGTTGCGAAGGCAGCATCGTTGAGCGTCATGCCGAGTCGCTCCATCAGGATCTTCGGGGCTGTGGTATTAGTACCCACATCGATACCCACGTGGCACATGATGCCGAAGAATGAGAGCAGTACAATCGGTGTACCCAACAGCTTGATGCACTCTGCAAACGAAGAGGCCTTGCCCTCCATCTTCTCTTCCTGAATCGGCGTAATGGCCAGCAGAATGGCTGCGAGGATGCCCACCACGAAGTAGATGGCGAAGAGGATTCGCCAGTCGTAGCCGAATGAGGGAATCATCTGCGTGGCGCCCCACATGGCCAGATAAGGTGCCAGGAACGAGGCGATGGCCTTGATGAACTGTCCGAAGGTGAGCGTCGATGCGAGATTGCCGCCACCCATGACCGTTGATACCAGCGGGTTGAGTGAGGTCTGCATCAGGGCGTTACCGATACCCAGCAGCGAGAAGGCGCAGAGCATGATGGGGAAATTCTCGCCAAAGAGTGGGAGGAAGAGCGACACGATAGTCACAATCAGCGAGAGCAATACCGTCTTCTTACGTCCGATCTTGTTCATGAGCATACCTGTCGGCACACTGAAGATGAGGAACCAGAAGAATACGAGTGAGGGGAAGATGTTAGCTGTTGAATCGTTCAGCGCAAGGTCTTCCTTCACGTAGTTGGATGCAATGCCCACCAGGTCGACGAAACCCATGGCGAAGAAGCAGAACATCACGGGGATCAGGGCGAGTTTGTTTGTCTTGCTCATAATATACTTTCTTATTGTTTATTAATGTCGTAGATCGTAGCCTTGCCGCCTTTCACTTTTAGCGTGTTGTAAGGCTCGTTGGGGAATACAAGATTTGTCATAGCCATCTTGCCCTCGGCATCGAATACCTCCATGCTGCAGTTGTCGATGAAGATGCGCAGCTGCTTAATCTCGCCATAGGTGGGGGCGGTGGTCACAACGGGGAATGCCTCGCTGAAGCTGGCGTAGCTCCTCGTGCGGTCCATCGAGAACGTACCCTTTTCAGCATTATATTCCATTACGATCTGCTCGCCCAAGTTGTTTGAGAACACGAGTTCGGTAGAACCCTTCACATCGACAACCACTTCACATGTGGGAGACAGCTTGCTGATGGCCTTGCCACGGATGGCATTCAACTCTCTGGAAGGGGTGACGCCGCAATAGATCTCACCATTATATTCAAAGAGGTCAAGGTCACGAGGTACGCTGTTGGCTGAACGGAACTGCTTGGTGGGAACCTGATTGGCATACTGCCAGTTGCTCATCCATGCCAGGGCGATTCTGCGGCCGTCGGGAGCATTGTCGAAGGTGACGGTGGCATAATGATCCTTGCCATAGTCCATCCAGCGGGTGTCCTGATGGTCGCAGGTGAACTTGTGGCCGTCGAAGTCGCCGATGAAGTACTGCGTGCCGCTGCCGCCATAGGGGAAGCCGGGGTTGATATTGCAGATGAGCATCCACTTCTGCTTGTCTGTGCCGCGTACCTGAAGCTTCACGAGGTCGGGGCATTCCCATACACCGTCGTGGCATCCCAGTTCGGTCACTTCGCCAGAGGTCTTGTCGACAGAGAGACCGAATGAGCTTTCATAGGTCCAGTCAGTCATGTTACTGCTGCTGTAAATGCGCATCTCCTGTCCTACGGCCAGTATCAGGTTCCACTTCTGGATCTCGGGATTCCAGAAACATTTCGGATCGCGGAAGTCGGGCTCCTTACTTACCAGCACGGGGTTGCCCTTGTACTTCTGGAAGGTCTGGCCATTGTCTGTAGAGATGGCCATCGACTGTACCTGGCTTCTCTCACCGGCGGAAGTATAGAAAGCCACCACGCGGTTGTTCTTCTTGTCGACAACGCAAGAGCCGCTGAAGATGTCACCCAGGGCATCGGGCTCGATGGCAATGGGCTGAGCCTCCCAGTGGATCAGATCCTTAGAGGTGGAGTGCCCCCAAGTCATGTTCTCCCACATGGAACCATAAGGGTTATACTGATAATATAGGTGATATACGCCATCCTTATAGAACATACCGTTGGGGTCGTTCATCCAGCCATAGGCGGGGGTATGATGGTATGCGGGGCGGAATTTCTCGCGGTTGGTGGTATCAAAGGTGTCGCTCTGTTTCATCTCGCTCCAGCAGAGGAAATCCTTCATTGCTCCCGTGAAACGGCGGTCGCCATGGAAGAAGATGTCGAGCAGGATCTCGTCTGATCCGAAACGCTGGATGTCGAGAGGTACATAGTAGTCGACCTTGTCTACCGCCAGTCTGATGTTCAGTTTCTGCACCTGCTGGTTGTTGGACAGCACTTTGATTGTTGCGTTGTCTTCACGTTCCTGTACTGGCAGCAGCAGATAGTGGTTCTTTACTTCTACTCGCTGCATGGCGTGGCTATTGCCTAACACCTGAGGCTGTGCCTGTACTGAGAGTGTCATCAGTACGGCTGCTACGATTGAGATTACTGTTTTTTTCATGCTGTTATTCATTTTTTGTTTCGAATTATTTCTTTGTTCTAAGTTTCATTTTGCGGAAATCTGCTGCAAAGATATGCTATTTATTGGTGTAAAGCTATAATTTATGTTTCATAAAATAATAAAAATCGTTCATTGCAACATTTTTGTAAGGCTATGAACGATTTATAGCGAATTGTTCATCGGCCTATTTCGGTATTTCCAGAATGAATCGGCAACCGTCGTGATAAGTGTTGTCGATGATAAGGTCACCGCCGAGATTGCGTGCATGACGCTTGGACAATGGCAGTCCCAAACCAAGACCTTCCGACAGGTTGTCGACCTTTGCAAATGGTCTGAAGATGATGTCTTTTGATTCTTCATGTAAACCTGTACCTACATCTTCGACTGTAAAGATAACCGTATTCTGTGTCTGGGAAATACGTACTGAGATATGCTGCCCGTCAGAGTATTTGGCTGCATTGTATAGCAGCTCACGCAGGGTCCGCATCAGATAAAGATGGCTGGTCTGGAGATAGAAGTCATCAGGCACTTCGGTTTCAAAACGGATCGGCATATTGGGAAAGTGCTCCAGCGTGTGCCCGATGCATTCCCGGCCCACTTCGTTTGGTGAGACAGCCTCGTTCCTGCGACTTTTCCGTTCCTCGGATATGCCATCATCAGAACTGTCGAAAAGCATTTTGATCATACGGTCCAGATGGGCTGCATTGTGTTTCATCATGTCTGTGATATTGGCTATTTCCTCCTTTTCAAGCGTACTCTGGTCTGGATGGCCGTTTTGTGAGGTAATATTGTCGCGCAGCACTTGAGCAAACCCCATGATAATGTTCAGCGGGGTTCGGATCTGGTGAGATACGTCCTGGATGAAAGCGGCCTTCTGCCTCACAGCCTCTTCTGCCAGTTTCGTGGCTTGTGTCAGTTCCTCATTGCGCTCTTTCGTCTCTATCACCGTTCGCTGAATGCTGCCTATATGCTCGTTAATCGACTGCTGCATCATCGCGAAGCTGTTCTGCAGTTGGCCAATGGCATCTTCGCGTCCTGTGAAGGGAATCGTCAAGCCAAATTGACCTTTCGAGATCTTTTGCGAATAAGCCAAGAGGGTATTAAGCGGGCTGATAGCTTGATTCACAGCTCGGCGACAAAGCCAGAGTATGACCAGCAGACCGATGAGGATAAGAACAACGATGAGGTAGGGCAGATGGTTGTAGCTTTTCAGAATCTCGCTGTCAGGACACACGATGGCAAGGCTCCAGTCAGTGCCTTCAATAGGCTGATAACTCACCTGGCACATTCTTCCATTATGAAGTAAATGCTTCGTGCCCTGTCTGCCTGCTATATGGTCTATGTAGTCGCTTTTACTGAAGAGCAACGTGGAATCAGGATGGGTTAAGTAACTACCGTCACCACCAATGAGCACAAAGTAGGCGCTGGGATAGGGAGGCGTTACTGTGTTGATAACTTTGTCCAGACTGTTGAGGGAGAGGTCGGATGAGATGACGCCCACAATCAGTTCGTCCTTATAGATGGGTTTGCAGTAAGAAGCAATGATTTCTGTATTTGAGAGCGTACCCTCCGTATAGTCGTCGAACGGATCTATCCAGCAGGCCTTGCCCTGTTCTATCGGGGCACTATACCATTCTTTATTATAATAGTCGTATTCAGCCTCCCGTTGTGTGACAATCGAGTCTCCCTCCCGGATCGTGTAGGCAGAGAAGTAGCGTCCGACAGACGGAAACATATTCGGTTCTGCGGTGATGGAGCAGCCGCTGACGTGGCTATTCAGCCTCACGATACGGTTTGAGATGGCCAGCAACGAGTCTGGCTGGAAATTCTCTTCTATCAGCCACAGGTTGGAATTAGTGGCCGTTTCTACAGCCAACATGTATTTCCTTACCTGTTGCATTGACGTGTTGAGTGCACTGAAAGCACTCTGCTCTCCCTTCTGAAAGATGTCGTTGCGCGATTTCAGGAAGAGTAGCCCCATCGACAGCAAGAAGATCGGTATCGCCATCACTAGAATGCTCAGGTTGAGTTTTGACGAAAGGCCGAGTCTATTCCCTATTCTTGTCATAGGCGCCCTCCTTTCCCCGATCCTTCTTGCACACCGGAAGCCTGAATCTCGTCTTCAGCACCATGGATCATGGAGTTAAGAACCTCGATGATGGTATGACTCTTTTGCTGGATGTTATCTACCTCATGATCGGCTTCCTGCTGAGTGAGCTCTTGATAATTGTTGCAGAGCGTTTTGACACTATCTTCAAGGGCTAGCGTAGGCTCGAGCATCTGGTTTGTCATGTGATGGAGGAAAGCAATTTTCATCATGTCGGCTTCTTGGGCCCGATCATAGGCAATGCGCAACACCTCATTACGATCCTTCAGGGTGGTTGATAAATGTTCCAGTTCACTGATGTGCGAGGCTAGCGATTGCTGCATCTGTTGGAAATGCTCCTGCAGCTGTCCGATCTCATCCTTACGGTTTGTGGCGGGTATTGTCTCACTATAGTTGCCTTTGGCTATGCGCTGCGCCGAGTGAGTGAGCAGGCTAAGCGGCAGTAGCTGACGATGGGTGACGAAACGAACGAGCAAGAAGAAAACCAGCAGCCCTACAATGGCGATTGTCAGCAGATAATAAAGCAGTCTGTTGTATTCTTCGAAGATATCATCGTCAGGGTAGAGTACGCCGACACTCCATCCGAGTTTTCCTTCTGCACGGCCAGGTGTCAAGGAACGTACGAAAGGTTTGAAGAATACGTACCACTTCTTACCGTCGATATTGACCAGTCTGTAGCCTTCATCGCCGGAAACCATCGCTTCTGCGGCTTCGATGAAGGAGGGGTCTGCACCTTCATGTAGCTGGTAGAACACCGTCTGGTAATTCAGTTTTGTGGAGTCGGGGTGGACGATATATGAACCGTTGTCAGCCAATAGTGTGCTATAGCCATGGGCTGATGGTTTGGCTGAGAGTACAATCTGAGAGAGCAGACTGATGGGTAGATCAGCGGCAAGCACACCAACGCATGTGTCGCTTTTGTCACGGATAGGCAGACAAAAACTGACTAAAGGCTCTCCCTCGGCATCTTCGTTCTTCAACGGATATGTCCAGCAGGGGGCTTCTCTTTTCATGGGTTTCGTGTACCACTCCTGTTCGGTATAGGGACGTTCGGTATAGGTGGCCTGTGTGACGAGTTCCGTATTATCAGCCGTCAGACTGTAGCCCTTGCGGCGAACATAAGCCATAAACAGCTCCTTGCCCGGATAGTAATGTGGCTTGAATACGATGGCGCAGCCCACGATATAGGGGTTGCTCTCTACGAGGTGGCGACTATAGTCATACATGCGCTCTGGCTCATCGAGATGTTTCAGCAAATCGAAATAGATGTTACCAGCCGACTGCTCCACACTCAGCAGAACGTTGTCAATATGCTGCGCTGTGCCATCCAGCGTATGCTCCGCATCAATCATCGCCTCTTCTTTCAGGACCTTGCGCGAGTAGTGGAACATCACTGCCAGTGCCACCATAAGTAGCAGCGATATCTCGCAGACGGCCATCAGACTGAGTTTGAGAGATAGTGTCCGGGTTATAATTTTAGGCAGTGTTGGCATATCTGCTGCAAAGATACGTCTTTTATTTCATATATGCAAACATCTGCACAAAAAAAGGTCACATGGTTGTTGTGTGACCATGTGACCTATAGCAAAGAATACTTGATTAAGATCTACAGACGAACTTTTTTGACAGTTCCGTCAGTTTGACGGCAGATATAGATTCTGCCAGGCATAAGTGTCTTAGCCTGGCGGCCGTCGAGCGTGAAGTAGGTGGCAGGCTGGTTGTTTGCTGACTTGAAACTGCGGATGGCAGTCGCACTGCTCTTCACATAGACGATATATGAGGTTACGTCAGCCATATCAGCACCGATAGCTTTAATCGAACAGATGTAGTGATCGTCAATCAGCTCAACGCTCTTGGCTGCGTGGGCAGCCTTGCCGTCGATGGTCACCTCAATATCCTCAGCTGTGACGGCCTCGTCGATTTCCATTTCGTAAGTGTCCTTATCCGCGCTAAAGCCGGGCACATCCTGACCTTTGATCTTCAGGCTGGTAACCTTGGCATTGTAGATGAACTCTATGTCATCGACCAGCACTTCGTCTTTGTCGCTGCCCTGCCCAGGGTCGGCATTGGTAGAGACAGTTACCAGAACAGCCTTGGGATCAACGGAATTCTCTGTATATACAAAAGGTGCAGAGATACGAACCCACTTGCCATCGGTGGTGGCAATTTCATTGTTCTTGGCTTTTGCTACGACGTTGGTGTAGTCTTTGTCCTCAGGATCCTGATAGTAGGAACCGTCGGTGATAACGGCACTGAAGGTTGCGTATGGATGATCACTGTTAGGCGTGCCTTGACTGAACTTTACCCACATGGCGATAGAGTCGGGGCGAGAATACATGGGAACGTAAAAAGGATCGCCGTTGCCGTCTATAGCATTTGACGTCATATCGAGATAAGCATTGTTGGCAGGGTCGGTAGCGGTCATCGCTCCTGCATTCATGCGGCCAGTGGTCATGGTACCATTGGCAATGATGCCAAAGATCGATGTGGCGAAGATACGTGCGCTGGCCTTACCAGAGTGGGCATCATCAGACTTGGCGATGTGATGGCCTGCCAAAGAAGCCATTGCACCGGATGCGCTCTCGAATGAATGCCAGCCGTTAGGCTCAACGAAGTCGTCGGCAGAAGTGTGCCAGCCCTCGAAACCTTGGTTCGGCAGTTGATAGCCACCACCAATAGCCACCTGAATCACCTGGCTGAGGCTCTCCGTCAGGTCGATGTCGAGGTAGCAGCGCAGACGATCGCCCTCGATCTTTCCACGCAGTAGCACTTTGACGGGAGGCAGCATGCTTGCCATCCAGACACTTACGCTG
The DNA here is from genome assembly GCA_900314995.1 of uncultured Prevotella sp. GTDB lineage: Bacteria > Bacteroidota > Bacteroidia > Bacteroidales > Bacteroidaceae > Prevotella. The sequence goes on along the minus strand of OMXK01000001.1, from coordinate 33,894 downwards.
GGGTCGTCACCGTCGGTGATCGTCACTTCGTCAGAGGAAAAGAGCAAGGTGGCGTTGCCATCCTGATAGGGCTGGATGCCTTTCAGTTCCACATTTCCCACACCCATAGGGCCGTCTTCGCTCTGAAGTATGAAGTTCTTCAGTGTAATGTCATACAATCCGCCATTTTCAGCGACAGTGAGGACGGCGCTCTGTTCGGATGTCACATCGTTTACGGTGACTGTGATGGGCACGTTGTAATCAGTTGCATAGGCAGCGATAGCCGTTATGCCAACGAATAGTAAGGTAAATAATTTTTTCATGTGCTGTAAAATTTTAATTGATGACTATATTTATATGATTCAAATGTTCAGAAGATTCTGTAGAAGAGTCCGATTGTTCCGTAGATAGGGTAGAGTGTCTGTTCTACCGTCTTGAAGTTGCTGTGATGGATGCCTGAGAGTCCCCATGAGAGGTCTGCCGACAAGCCAAGCTGGCGGTAGAAGGCCCAATCTATGCCTACAGCCACACCTACCTGACAAGTACGCATTTCTTCATCGAAGTCGTAAGTGGCCCATTCTCCTTCCTTGTCGCCCATGACCACCTTCACGCCTGTCGGGTCGTCTTTTCGCAGATAGCCATCGGAAGCATAGCCGTAGAATTTCTTGCTGAGGAGGATTGAAAGATAGGGGCCTGCCTTCAGTTGTACCTTCCTGCTCAGCTCGTAGGTCATCTGTAAGGGGATGGTAAGCATGCGCTGACGCACTATCTGGCGTACGTGGCCTGTGTAGAGTCCTTCCAGTTCGTCTTCGTCCATCTTCACCTTCATGTGATAACCTTTCGTGGTCACCTCTCCGTCCATGTCTTTGATGTCATAATGAAGGCCTGCCTGCAGGCCGAACTTCTCCGATAGCGGATACATGACATCTGCACCTGCCATGAAATTGGGTGTCAGGCTGAATGATTCGATACTGCGGATAGTGGCAGGAATGCCCAGAGGAGCTGTCGCACCGATGCTGTAGCCCACACGTGCTTTCAACTGTAACTTCTCCATGTTGTTCTGCGCTGCAGCAGGCTGTATTGCGAGCAGTGCCAGACAGGAGAGTATGCGTGATATGTATTTCAGTTTCATTGTGTCTCTTCTGTCGTTTATTCGGTTTTGAATGTGATTTCCACCTTATCTATATATAGCGTGCTGCCCACGGCACCCTCAAATGTGTCACCAGTCTTGCTCGACGAGAAGACGAGTGCCAGATTGTAGCCGCGGTTAGCCAGCAGTGTTTCATCGATGGGTGTGCTGCCCTCGAACGTCATTTCGAATCGTGTCCACTCCTTGGTGGCAGGTACCGAGGCTACTTCTGCCTTGCGCACAATATAGGGGCTGCTGAGCACGTCGTCACCGTGGAGCATCACCTCATTGCCCTGCTCGTCGTGGTTGAGATAGAGCACCGAGTAGATGCTGGGCTCATCGATGCGGTCAGGCAATTCATTGAAATCCTTATCGGTGAATATCTCGCCAGGGCTGTACTTATAGTAGCCCGCCACCTTTATCGGCTCCTTGGTGTAGGGGATGCCCATCTCTGTCGTCTTCAAGGTATTTGTCAGGGCATATTCGCTGTTGAAGGCACCGAGGAAGAAGTTGCCGGCAGCAATGGGCTTCTTGAAGGTCTTACCCCATGAACCTGTGGATTGTGTGGTCAGACGTATACAATAGCCGTCTATGCCATTTTCGTCGGGCACGGTGGGATAGTCGGTGGCTGCGGCATTGGGTTTGGCAATCATGAAGCCTTCGTTACCCGATGCCCAGATGTTGTCTCTTCCTCTTTCATGATTCAAGTAGTACCATACGTAATAATGCCCGTTGGTGCTTAGTTCGAAGTCCTCGAAGTCATATTCGTTGCTGGGCAACATAGGCTCGCGGAAGTCTACGGTATAGGTGCGGTGCCACTGACCGTCCTCAGATGTCACGGTATAAGTGACAGGCCCATTGCTGAAGTCTTGCATGGTGCCGTTGGTTGGTGAGATGGTGGCACCAGGTGTGAGCGTGAAGTTTATGGGCATGGCTGGCAGTGTGGCCCGCTCCCGGATGGTGAACGTCAGCTTGTCTGTGCTTGAAGGCACATCGCTGATACGCATGTCTGTACTCCGAATGAAGTATTGAGCCAGATTGTCGCCTTCAACCCACGCTTCAAGGATATCACATTCCATATTCTTCGGCTCGTCTTTGATACACGATGTGAGAATCATCGCCAACAAAAGGAAAGCCCAGTGGTAGGTATATTTCATCTTATTTAAATAATGAGTATTCGCGTACTTCCCATGCCAGTGCACTGGCACCAAGCACATCGCGTTCAGCATCATTCAGGTCTGAGAGCATGAGATGCACCTTGCCGCGCATATTGCGGAATACATGGTTCTCGAATGATTCAACGGTAGGATCCATCAGCCAATGGCCGGCATGAGATACACCACCCGTAACGATGATGGCTTCAGGATTGACGATTGAGGCATAGGTGGCAAGTCCTCTGCCAAACATGTAGCCTGTGCGGCGATAGACCTCAATAGCCAATTCATCGCCCTCATCGCAAAGATCGGCAATCACCTTTGGATTCAACAGTTCTGTCTTGCGCATCTTGGAGGGAGTGTCGCTCGCAGCTATCAGTTCCTGGGCCGTCTGCACAATGCCAGCCGCGGCTACGTATGCCTCAAGGCAGCCTTTCAGACCGCATGGGCAGGGACGTCCGTTGTCCTCGATGCACGTATGTCCTATCTCACCAGCATAGCCATTGGCTCCCTGATGTTCATGACCTTCGGAGAAGAAACAACTGCCAAGGCCTATGCCAAGGTTCAGCACGATAAAGTTCTTCATGCCATGGGCAGCACCATACATTTTCTCGCCTAGAGCTGTATTATGGGCATCATTACCCAACGCTACAGCTAAACCTAACTGATCGCGCAGCATAGCGCCTAGGGGAACTATTCCCTTCCATGGCAGATTGGCTGCATTCTCGATACAGCCTGATGCATAGGAGGCACTAGGGCAGCTGATGCCTACCGAGCGGATGGTATCGTAACCACCATTAGTCTCTGCTATCGTTATGATGCATTCTGCCAGCTTCTCCACAAACTTATTGATATCAGGATAGTCTGAGGTAGGGAAACTGTCGTGTGCTATCACGTTGCCGCGAACATCCACGATGGCATAGTTGGTGCATGCATTGCCTATATCGACACCAATGACGCGCTTTTTGATGCTGGTTTGTTGCATAATCCTAAGTGTTTAGTTGTAAAAACTGTCCAATTGGTGATGCAAAGATACAAAAAGAAATTGTAATATCAGCAAAAAGCAGCATAAATTTCAAATTTGTTATCATAATACAGGCGCGACTCTCACGAGCAGCGCCTGTATTATTTACAATCTAACTAAACCTAATCAATAATGTATGAATTCTAACAATGTGCTGCAAAGGTACGACGAATATCCTTTGCCATCGATAAAATATGTTTCAAAGATTAATAAAAATCGTTCATTGCAACATTTTTATATGCAATGAACGATTTTTGTATAAATTCTCTCGGTGATATTACCAGATACGACTCAAAGACCTTACTTTGGCAGTGCAATCTGAATTGGTCATCGTGAGATTGTCGTAGATAGACTGTGGGAATACGAGGTTTGTCATTGACATGGCACCATCCTTGGAGAGTATCTCGACAGACGACTGGTCAACGAACAGATCTATTTCCACATGGTCGCCTTCAACATTCAGCGGCGCCTGTATTGACGGTATTGAGAAATTGCCGAAGGTCTTGCCTGTGGCTCCTGATCTCTTTACGGCAAGCGAGCGGTCTGAAGCATAGATCTCGATGACGAACTTCTCATCGCTGCTGTTGCTAAGCGTGATGGTGGAGTTCTTATCCATGCAGACATTGATACGCAGCTGGTATGCCGACTTTTTCTCGTCGAGAGGCAGTGCCTCGGTGCTTACATCCTGCCACTGGCTGGCGATCTTGTCAATCTCGCTCACTACGGGGCAGCAGAGTAACGGCTTGTCGTTGAATGTCGTCAGTTTCAGTTCGCGAGGCAATGTCATTGCCGAGCGCCAGGGCGAACAAGGCACATCTCCTGCGTAACTCCAGTTGTTCATCCAGCCGATGAGCAGTTTCCTGTCACCGGTGTTGCTCCAGGTCACGCCAGCATAGTTGTCCATACCATAGTCGAACCATAGTGGATAGTCAAGGTCATCAGCCTTGAACTCCTTGCCGTCGAACTGTCCCACGAAATACATCATGCCAGAGCCGATTTTCGGGCCTCCGGGGTTGACACTCACGAGCAGCACCCATTTGTCGCCAAACTGCAACAAATCAGGGCACTCCCATTGGAGACTTGGGCGGCCTGCTTTGGTCAAGTCTACGAAGAAGGTGCTTAGGTGATTCCAAGCCTTCAAGTCAGTTGAACCATAGAATTCCACACCCATCTTCCAGCCTTTGGCCAAAGCCATGATCCACTGCTTGCTGTCTTCATGCCAGAAGACCTTGGGGTCGCGAAGGTTGTCGTCTTCGTTCTTGATCACGGGATTGGCCGTATAGCGGCTGAACGTCTTGCCGCCATCGGTAGAGTAGGCAAGGCTCTGCTGCTGGTACTTGTCTGCTGACGTGTAGAGTGCCACCATCGCACCTGCTCCAAAGCCTGCTGTATTATCCTTGTCGATGACAGCCGAGCCGGAGAAGATGTCTCCCAGTTCATCGCGTGTAAGTGCTACAGCCTGTTCTGTCCAGTGGATCATATCTGGCGAAGTGGCATGTCCCCACGACATATTTCCCCAGACGTTAGCCATGGGATTATACTGATAGAAGAGATGGTAAGTGCCATCGACATACACCATACCATTGGGGTCGTTCATCCAGTTTTTAGCTGGGGTGTAATGGATCTGCGGGCGGTAAAGCTCGCTATAGCTGCCAGGCGTTGGCTCCGGCGGCGTTGGATCATCAGGCGTTGGCGTTGGTGTTGGAACTGGAGTTGGTGCCGGCGTAGGCTCCGTCTTCGGATCATCACCTGAACAGCCAAAGATGGTAGCCGCCATTGCAGCAGCTACCATCATCATGGAAATATTTTTTAGTATTCGCATAGTCTTTGATATGGTAATACATGTTTATCTGGTCTTCAGATATTCCAGAGAATTCTTAGCCAAAGTCAGCACGTTTTCCTGGAAAGCATTGTTCTTCGGGTGTGCGCTCTTATCAGGTGTACCGTCGGGGTTCTTCATCGAGAACTCACAACCACCGTTACCGATCAAGATGATGGTTCCCTGGAATTCGGTGTTACCTTGCTGGGCTTCCCATACATTCAACTGGCTTACCCAATCAATCTGGCTGTCCCATGTGCCGAGCGGATAGACACCGAAGGTAGATGTGCACTGTGCATAGCAAGCCTCTTCCTGATTACCGATGCCAGTCCAGAGCGACGGCAGGTTGAAGAACAGACAGTTGTGGTCTTCTGTCCAGCCTGGACCCTTGAAGGCGATAAGCTTCGTACGGTCGGTGCTCTCCACCTCAAGACCCTTGAAGATGGGGTGTGTAGAGGCATCCTTCGAGAAGCGTCCGCCAGGATTCAGCTGTACGGCCATCTTCCAAGTGTCGTTGTTTATGCCGCCTTCGCCAGTACCGATGGCATGGTCGTTGTTCTTCATGTCGTCGAGACTGATACGACCTAAGTGGCCGATGTATGTGGTAGCATGGCTCCAGAGCAGCAGGTTACCGCCATTCTTATACCATGTCTGGATGGTTGGTGTGGCAGCCTCTACCTCTGCAGGAACAGCCCATACCTGATCTTCACCTACGCCCTCGAGGTCGCGCAGCCAGAAGAGTACGCGGAACGGCTCGATGTCGTCAACACTCTTAATATCCTTGAAGCTGATGAACTTGGCTGTCGGATAGGTCTCGTTAACCCAGAGCCATGCTGAAGCCTCGTCATCGTCACCCTTCTCAACGAGTTCCTCGGGTGTTGCATAGACACTGAGGAAGCCGATGGCAGTCTTACCGATACGGAGTGATGAGAATGTTGCGAGCGAAGTGCCCTTCTCATTCTGGGCTACCAGTGTTACATCCCATACATCGCCTGTCTCCACGTTGGGGATGGTGTAGCTGGTCGTAGAACCGGCAAGTGTCTCGTTGATCGTCACCGTACCATTGGTGGCAGTGAAGATGATGTTTGTGGCGTCGGCAGCCTTGTCCCACTCTACGAGGGCATCATAGCCGCCAGCCTTGTCCACCTGACTCATCGTGACACCGCTGATGCTTGTAGCACCCTCACGGATGTAGTTCTTGATGACGCCTGAAGAGAAGTTTGTGCCGTCGGTGAGCTTGAAGACATACTCAAACGGTACGTTGGTGGGCACATCCTTCTGTGTGAAGCTGTTGCCGCTGACAATCTCGTTGGAAGAGAGCGTACCATAGCGGTAGACAGAGACCTGCATCTGAGCATTCTGTGCTGGCCAAGTCAAAATATAGTCATCGCCAGAGAGTGTACCGGTGATCTGTGATGCATCGGGAGCACTGAGCTTCATGGCTTCGCGCTCGATGTCCTTGTCCTGACAAGCGGTCAGGACTAAGGCAAACATCGCCATTATAATAAATGATATCTTTTTCATAATGCTTAATTTTCAATTTTCAATTATCAGTTTAATTATATCCCTTGTTCTGGGTGTAGAGGCCAGGTACGTAGTAGAGCTGGATGTAAGGCAGCGGGAAGTACTCGTTCTTACCCGGTGTGAAGTGTGCATCCTTATAGTACTGAGCGTAGGTCTGACCATCGTAGACGCTGTTCTGCTCAACCTCGAAGAAAGCGTTCAGGACAGTTGAGGAGATACCCCAGCGGCGCAGGTCGAAGAAACGGTGGTTCTCCATAGCGAGCTCCAGGCGGCGCTCCCATCTCAGACACTCACGGGCCTGCTCCTTAGAGCTGAAGTAGCTGGCAGGGTAGAGGGCGATGTCACACTGATCGGCTGCATAGGCGATGTGCTTGGTGACAGAGTTCTTGGCACGCTGGCGGATGTCGTTGATAATCGTGCGGGCACCTTCCAGATCACCAGTCTCGATCATGGCTTCAGCACGCATCAGCATGACATCTGTATAGCGGAATACGTAGTCGTTCATGGCAAATGCCTGCCAGGGGTTGTCGAAGGTCTCACCCTTACTGCGCTGTGGCACTTCCTTCAGAGAAGCATAGTAGCCATAGGTGTTGGGGGTACGGGAGTTGTCCTTGGTCATCGTGAATTCAGCCTCGTATTTGTAAGGGAAGCTAGGCATACCGACGGTGTGGAAGAGACGTGGATCCCATTTCTGATCAGTGGGTACACCATTGGTGGGATAGGCAATCTCCTTGTTGTAATCGTCGAACATGGGCAGACCGTCCTTGGTCTTGAAGGCATTGACGAGGTTCTGTGTGGGCTTGTGGAAGTCCCATCCGCATGACCACATCTGCCAGCAGCCATTCAGCATGTTGCTCCAGTTGCCGCGGCCATAGAGGGTGTTGTCATCCTGATAGTCAGAGTGCTGTACGGCAAACACGCTCTCCTTTGAGTTCTTGTACTCGGGCAGGAAGATGTCGCCATAGTCCTCGAGGTAGCCATACTGTGAGTTCTGAACATCCTGTGTGTACTTCAGCACTTCCTGCATATAGCTGGTGTTGATATGGTTGACGCCGGTGTTGTCCTCGTAACCGTTACCCCAAGCCATGGTCAGATAGCACTTTGCCAGATAGGCAGCAGCTGCAATCTTGTTGGCGCGTCCGCCGTCAGCCTGCTGTGCGGGCAGCACATCGTAGGCGGCCTTGAAGTCGGCTATGATCTTCTGCATCAGCTCTTCGTGTGTGAACTCTGTGTTGGAGGTCTGCTCCTCAGAGTGGTTCTTGTAAACTTCCTCGTCTACCCAGGGCACCTGGTTCCAGAGCTGCACGAGCTTGAAGTAGAAATGTGCACGGAGGAAACGAACCTCACCCTCGCGGATAGCTTTTGTGGCGGCATCCATCGACTCGCTTTCCGACAATGCGACCAGTGCACGGTTGCAACGGCTTATTGAGCAGTAGAGGTGATACCACAGCTCGTCCATGTGGTCAGGTGTTGAAGCTGTCAGAGTAGACCATACTTCCACGGGGTGGTAGTTGGTATCCGTTGTTCCCGATCCGCCCTTCATGGCATCGTCGGAAGAAACGTCGGCATAAGGCCAGAGGTTAAATGGATAGGTGTACCAGTCGTCACCGAGTTTGGCATAGGCGGCAGTTACCATTTCTTCAGGCTGACTCATGGCAAGACCCTCACTGATGACACCCTTGGGCTCAACGTCGATGAAATCGTTGCAAGAGGTAAGCGTACCGCAAACGATCAGACCTGCGCAGATTGCTTTATATATTGTCTTCATATTCTTATAATCTTTAATTGTTCCTTAATTATTCCTTGACTTATCCTTTCTTTAGAAGCTGGTCTGAATACCGAATGAGAACGAGGTGCTGTTAGGATACATCCAACGTGGGTTCTCAGGATCAGAGCAGGTCAGCGAGCTGCTCTTGATGGTGAGCAGGTTATGACCAGAGATGTAAACGCGTGCGCTTGTCATGCTCAGCTTGCTAATGATGCTCTTAGGCAGGTTGTAAAATCTGTACCTGACGGAGCTTTGCGTATGAGCCGTTCTCTACGAAGTAGGTAGAGGTGCGGTTCTCGTTACCAGTGTTGTTGGTGGTCAGTGCAGGAATGTCAGAACCAGTATTGGCTGTTGTCCAGGCACCGAGCATACGGTTACCCTTGTTGGAACCGGCATCGGTGATGCTGTAGAAGTCGGTCTGGAACTTCTGGTCGTTGTACACGTCCTGTCCGGCAACACCCTGCCAGAACATGTTGAAGTCGAAGTCCTTATAGCCGAGATCCACGTTCAGACCCCAAGAGAAGTTGGGAACCGGGCTGAAGATCCAAGTCTGATCCTGCTCGTTGATGAGACCGTTACCATCGAGGTCAGCATACTTCAGACCACCTACACGGGCATTCTCCTGACCGCTTGCCAAAACCTCCTCGCGGCTCTGGAAGAGACCGTCTACAACGTAACCTACGATTGAGCCGTAAGGACGGCCAGACTCTACGAGATTCTCCTTGGCAGTGTGTACGTATGAGCCAGTCGTTGTCTCAGGCAGGTAGGTAACCTTAGAGCGGTAGAAGTCAATATTACCGTTGATGTCATACTTCAGACCGTATTCTGTGGTGTGACGATAGCCGAGCGAAAGTTCCATACCCCAGTTCTGGAGGCTGGGACCATTGAGCCAGCTTGCACCGCCTTCACCCATTGAACCAAGATAAGCAGGATTGATCAGCATGTCCTTCACCTTCTTGATATAGGCATCGAATGTACCGTAGATAGAGCTGCCCAGGAAACGGAAGTCGAGACCGACGTTCCACTGTTCAGTTGTCTCCCACTTCAGATCGTTGTTCTGAGCCTGTGTAGCACGGAAACCAGAGGGGAATGTACCGCTGCCCTGCAGCTTCAGGTCGTAGGCTGTCGACTCGTTACGACCACCACCGTAGGTAGCTGCATAGAGTCCGTAGCGGGCGTAGTTAGAGATGGCCTGGTTACCAGTCTGTCCCCAAGAAGCACGAACCTTCAAGTCGTCGATCCAGCTCTGCTTGAGGTGCTGGGAGATACGATAACCGAGTGTGAAGGCGGGGAAGGTACCGTAGCGGTGGTTCTCACCGAAGCGGCTGGAACCGTCGTGACGGATGGTGAATGATGCGAGCACCAGATCTCTGAAGTTATAGTCTACCTTACCGAAGAATGATACGAGGTTGTAGCCTTCCTGGATACCGGTAGCACGCTGGGTGCCGGTAGCGGCATCGGGGAACATATAGTCGTAGTTCTCGATGGCATACATCTGTGCATAGGCGTTTGCGATGTCCTCAATGTCTCTGTGGAGCTCGATACCGCCCAGGAGGATGAACGAGTGGTCAACGCCGAGGTTGAAGCTGTAGTTGGCCGTGTTAGACCAAGTCCACTTGGTAGATGTCTTGTTGCCCAGGCTGGCTGACGGGGTAGAGTTGTTGACGACGTCAGAGTGCCAGGTATAAGTCACGCTGTGAATAGCCTCCTGCCACAGGTCAAGACCGAAGTTTGAGCGGAGCAGCAAGCCCTTGATAGGCTCGAAGTTCACATAGGCATTACCGAAGATACGCCACATCTTGAGGCGGTTGTCGCGGTTGTGATAGAGCTCACGCAGCGGGTTCTGACGGTCACTCATACCACCTACAGGACCAGAGAAGGTAACACCGTCCTCTTCGTAAACGGGCACCGTAGGAGCCATCTTCAGCGCATTCTCCAGTGGCTGGCAGTCCACCTGGTTTGAATAGGTGATTGTCGCATTCTCACCGATGGTGACCATCTTGTTCACCTTGAAGCTGGTGTTGATACGGCCAGAGAAACTCTCGAAGTTGGTATATTTCAGGATACCGTTGTTCTTCTTGTAACCAAAAGAGAACAGGGCAGATGTCTTTTCTGTAGCATTCGACAGCGAGAGGTCGTAGTTCTGTGAGAAACCTGTGCGTGAGATTTCCTTCAGCCAGTCAGTGTCGCTGAAACGCATGGTGCGCTTGCTGTTGATGAAGCCGTCATAAAGACCGTTTACGGTAAACTGGCGCATTGAGCCTGAAGCAGGATCATAGGCGCTGATGGGCACACCGCTCGGGGCATTCAGTGTCAGACCGTAGTTGTTGGCATACTGCTCGGGATCCAGACCGTCGTTCATCGCTGCCTGTGCCATAGATGTAGCATACTCGGCAGTGTTGGCCAGATCCATCATTGACTGCTTGGTGTAGAACTGGGCTGTCAGGTTGGCAGAGAAGTCCACCTTTACCTTGTCACCCTTCTTACCGCTACGGGTGGTGATGATGATCACACCGTTGGCAGCGCGGCTACCGTAGATAGAGGCTGATGCGGCGTCCTTCAAAACCTGCATTGACTCGATATCGTTCATGTTCAGTGTGTTCAGATTGGTTGTCGTGGGCACACCGTCGATGACGAACAGAGGATCCTGTGAAGAGTTGAAAGAACCGATACCACGGATACGAACGGTACCTGCACCTACAGGTGAGCCGTTACTGGTGATGGTCATGCCAGGCACCTTACCCTGCAGGGCACGCATCGGGTCTGTATCCGACGAAGTCTTCAGGTCTTTTGTCTCAACCACTGATACAGAACCGGTAAGGTCGGCCTTACGCTGGGCGCTATAACCGGTAACCACAACCTCTGCAAGTTCCTTGGCATTGTCCTTCATGACCACTTGCATGCCGTCCTGTGCAGGAAGCTCCTGTGTGTTGTAACCAATGTAAGAGAATACCAGCGTAGCACCGGCATTGACCTTGATCTTGAAGTTGCCGTCGAAATCGGTGATTGTGCCGTTCGAGGTACCTTTTTCCATAACCGTGGCTCCGATGACGGTCTCGCCTGTGGCGTCAGTCACCGTTCCACTAATCTCCGTTTGCGCGTACATTATTGTACTCACAAAGACGAGTGCAAAACTCAGAAACAGTTTCTTCAGTTGTTCCATTGTTGACAGTTTTAATTGTTAGTACTTGTTTGAAAATCAAAAAATCTGTTGCAAAGGTACTGTCTAATGGGCGTGAGAGCGTAAAATAATCGTTCATCCCGTGCAAAATTTGTTTCAACGCAACATTTTTGCTACGAAATGAACGATTTTTACTACTTTTGTAATGGAACGAAGACTGAATTTTTAAGGATTTACAGGTCTGAAGGACTGATACCGAACTCGTCTTTGAAACATTTTGTAAAGTATGACGGGGCCGTAAAGCCTACTTCGTATGCCACTTCGGAGATGGTTTTCCCGCTCGTCTGAAGCAGCTGGCGGCCTTTCTGCAGGCGGGCTGTACGCAGCAGTTCCACGGGAGACTGTCCGGTGAGAGCCTTCACCTTTCTGTATAATTGCACGCGCGAAAGACCGAGCTCTGCACCGATTGTCTCGACATTCAGGTCGCTATCGCTCATGTTTTTCTCGATAAAATCGCGGAATTTCAGAAGGAAGGTGTCGGTAATGGCTGGTTCCGTCACCTCTCTCTCCGTAGCAGGCGCCTTGTCTGAGGCAGCGGGTTCTTTGGTGTTGTCCTCTGCATTCCCGAAGAGGTTCTTTAGCTGGAGACGGCTTCTCAGCAGGTTGCTGATTCGTGCCAGGAGCAGTTCTGCAGAGAATGGCTTCGTGATGTAGGCATCGGCACCGCTCTCGTATCCCTCTATCTGGTGCTGGCTCAGGGCGCGGGCTGTCAGCAGGATGACAGGGATGTGGCTCGTAGCGGTTCCGCCTTTTACCCGCTGGCAGAATTCCAGACCGTTCATCACCGGCATCATCACGTCGGAGATGATCAGATCGGGCACGATTTCGTTGGCCAGTGCCAGTCCTTGCTGGCCGTCGGCGGCTTCATTCACCTGATAGGTGCCTTGCAGGATCGAACGGAGATAGGCGCGGATGTCGGCGTTGTCGTCTACGATGAGGATCGTGGCATTGTCTGCCTGTTGGGATGGCTCCGCCGACGGCAGGGACGGGGTTTCCACCGGCAGATCCGTTAATGTCTCTGCCATGGCTGCTTTGGTGTTGCCGATGGCGGTTTGCGCATCGAGCATCTTGTTGATGATGTCAGTCAGCTGCTGGGTGTTGCGGCGCAGGATGGCATACAGTCCTTTGGTCTCGGCACTGGCCTCCTTGGCTTCCTTGGTCTGCGAGATCTGCTCCAGCGGGCCTTCGATGAGCGTCAGTGGCGTTCGCAGCTCGTGGCTCACCTGCGTGTAGAAGTCCAGTTGCTCGCGCTCCATCCTGTTCCGTTCATCGGCAAGTCGTGCTTTCTGCAGGTGGTAGAGGTAGAAGATGACGATGAAAGCCAGCATCAGCACAATCAATACCACGGAAAGGACATTGATGATGCGCTGTGTCGACAATTGGTGCAGGTAAGTGCTGGCCTGCTGGTTCATGCGCTCCAGGCGCTGCGCCTGGCGCACCACTTCTTCACTTTCCAGCAGCAGTACGTTTGCATTATCCCGGGTCACGATGGCCGAGGTGAGCATCGTCTCCTTCTTGAAAGGCTTCCCTTCGAGGATGTCGAGCGCTATCTGTAGCAGCTGGTCTCCGCGAGTGGGGTAGATATACGAGGCGTCGAGCAGCGAGTCGCGCACCAGCTGGATACCGCCATTCTCGCCTGGCAGACCGTCGATGCCGCAGAAATAGGGCGACTGCCCGACTTCCCGGAAAGCCTTCCTGGCTCCCATGGCCATGCGGTCATTCTGTCCGAACACATAGTCCACCTTCACATCCTTGTGCCCCGCCAGCCATTGTTTCACCTTCTGGTAAGAGGTCTCTTCGGTCCAGTCGCCTTGGAGGGTACCCACGACTTTCAGGTCAGAACCTCTCAGGGCATTGGCGAACCCCTTATGCCGTTCATCGGCAGGCGAGGAACCCTTCAGACCGAGGATCTCGATCACGTTACCCTTCCCGTTGAGCCTTGATTCGATGTATTCCCCCATCAGCCACCCCATCTCATAGTTGTCGGCACTGACGAAAGCCGTGTACTTCTGGGAGTCGGTCTTCCGCTCAAACACAATCACGGGAATGCCTTTGTCAAAGACACGGTCGATGGCAGGCGAAACGGACGTTAACTGGTTTGGGGCCACGATGAGCAGATCGATGCCGCTCTTCACGAGACTGTCTATCTGCTGGCTTTGGCGCTCAGAATTGTCATAGGCCGACGTGAAGCGCAGTTCCACACCCTCATGGAAGGCGGCCTCCATCTTCATCTCGGAGTTCTGCCAACTCCGCCAGATGTCTTCCGAACACTGGGAAACACCGATGATGTGTTTGGGCTTATTATCCGTGCAGGCACAACATAGGATCACTATGGTGGCAAGCAGGTAGCTATGTAATTTTTTCATTGAGCTCTAGGTTTATGAATGCAAAGTTAGGAAATAATTTCTAAATAATTGGTATTTTCTTGCAAAAATTTGGTTTTTTGCCTGCGAAATCGTATCTTTGCACCAAACTTAAAACGATTGCATTATGGAAATAATAGATTTTAGCAAGCAGAATTCAGTGCTCAACCAGTACATGTCGGAATTACGCGACAAGAATTACCAGAAGAACCGTCTCACCTTCCGTCATAATGTCGAGCGTATTGGTGAACTGATGGCGTATGAAGTATCCAAGACCCTTGAATACAAGCCCAAGACGGTGACCACACCTTTAGGCTCTATTGATATTCCCCTTCTGAAGGACGATATCGTGCTGGGCACCGTTTTGCGCGCCGGACTGCCGTTCCATCAGGGATTCCTGAACATATTCGATCGTGCCGACAATGCCTACGTCTCGGCTTTCCGCATGTACATCAACCGTGAGCATACCGAGGTGGGTATCCATGCAGACTATATCGCTTCGCCCAGTGTGAAGGGCAGAACGCTGATCATTGCCGATCCCATGCTGGCTACAGGCGGCTCTATGGCTGCTGCTGTCGAGGCGCTGCTCATGTCGGGCAAGCCAAAGAAGATTCACGTCTGCTGTATCATTGCCGCCCCCGAGGGTATCGAGGTGGTGAAGGATGTACTCCCCGAGGGCTCTACCATCTGGTGCGCCTCCATCGATCAGGGCATGAACGAGCATAAGTATATCGTTCCCGGATTCGGCGACTGTGGCGATCTCTGTTTCGGTGAGAAGCTGCAGAGCTTCCGTAAAATAGCGGAAAAGCGTTAAGGCTTATGCTGCAGGTACGCTGTCAGAACAACGGTATCACGAAGAGCTTCCCCGAAGGCTGTTCGCTGGTGGAGGTCTATCAGGCTTTGGCTGCCGAGCTGCAGATGCCTTACCCTGTGGTCTCTGCTAAGGTGAACAACACCTCTCAGGGGCTGAAGTTCCGTCTGTATCATAATCGTGATGTGGAGTTTCTCGATGCCTGTAGCGGTTCCGGCCATCGGGTCTATGTCCGTTCACTCTGTTTTGTGCTGTATAAGGCAGTGAGCGATGTGTTCCCGGGGAGTAAACTCTTTATCGAGCATCCTCTCGCGCGCGGGTACTATTGTAATTTTAAGAAGCGTACCGGCGAGCCGCTGTCTGATGCAGATATTGCGCGCATCTGCCAGCGTATGCAGGAAGTGATCGATGCCGATATGCCATTCCGCAGGGTAGAGGCGACCACCGAAGAGGCGGTGCGGGTGTTCCGCGACAGAGGCTTTTCGGATAAGGTGAAGTTGCTGGAGACGAGCGGGCAGGTCTATACCGACTATTATATGCTGGGCGATACCGTCGATTACTATTACGGCCCGCTGGTACCCTCCGCCGGCTACCTGAAGGTGTGGGGGCTCGAGCGCTATCAGGATGGCTTGCTGTTGCGCGTGCCCGACAAGCATAATCCTTTGGTACTTGCCGAGCGGGTAGAGCAACCTCGGACGTTTGAGGTCTTTGCCGAGAAGGTGCGCTGGGACATCATCATGCATCTCTCCAATGCCGGTGATGTGAACAAGGCCATACTCAACGGCTATGCCTCAGAGCTGATCCAGGTGAGCGAAGCCTTGCAGGAAAAGAAGATTGTGAAGATTGCCGAGGAGATAGAAGCCCGCTTCCACCGCGAGCAGAATCCTATACGGCTGGTGCTGATCACAGGTCCCTCAAGCTCGGGCAAGTCCACATTCTGCAAGCGCCTGTCTGTCCAGCTGCTGGCCTGCGGCCTTCGTCCCCTCTCATTTTCCACCGACGACTACTTCGTGAACCGTGTGGATACCCCCAAGCTGCCAAATGGACAATACGACTTCGACAATATCGAAACAGTCGACTACACGCTTTTGGGCAATCACCTCTCCCGTCTGATGGAAGGCGAGACAGTAGAAGTCCCCGAATACAATTTCGTCACTGGAAAGCGTGAGTTCAACGGCAAGAAACTGCGCTTGTCCGGCGACAGCGTGCTGATCATCGAAGGCATCCACGCGCTGAACCCCCTGCTCACGAACGAAGTGCCCGAGGAGTTGAAGTACAAAATCTATATCTCAGCCCTTACCAGCATCTCGCTCGACGACCACAACTGGATCCCCACCCAGGATAACCGCCTGTTGCGCCGCATCATCCGCGACTATAACAAAGGCGCCTTTTCGGCTCGAGAGACCATCAGCCAGTGGAAGAGCGTCTGTGAAGCCGAGGATCAGTGGATATTCCCCTTCCAGGAGACCGCCGATGTCATGTTCAACTCAGCCCTCAACATAGAGTTTGCCGTGCTCCGCACCCATGCCGAAGTCATCCTCGCCTCCGTTCCCAAGAATTGTCCCGAGTATGCCGAAGCCCATCGCCTGTTGCGGTTCCTCCATTACTTCATCCCCATCAGCGACAAAGAGATCCCACCGACAAGCATCATGCGCGAGTTCGTCGGCGGCAGCAGCTTCAAATATTAAGCCCCCGCTGCACTCTTCATTAAATAAGGTGAAGCGTTCCCATCAGATAGACGAGGCCGAAGCCAAGAACCATAGAGATGACACCCATGATGATACCCATCTTTGCCATGTCGTTCTGTTTCACGTAGCCTGTGGCGAATGCCAGGGCGTTTGGCGGTGTGGAGATGGGCAGGATCATGGCCGATGACGCTGCGATGGCTACGCCGATGAGTACGGTAGGCGTGCCGCCGATGGGGTCGAGCTTATCGCCCATGGCGCCACAGACGATGGCCAGGATTGGCATCAGCAGGGCAGCGGTGGCCGAGTTGGAGATGAAGTTGGACAGCAGGTAGCAGATGGCACCGCCGAGCAGCAGGATGAGCAATGGCGAGAACTCGCCGAAGGGGATGCTCTCTACGGCATTGGCAGCGAGGCCTGATGCATTGAGGCCGTAGCCGAGGGCGAAACCGCCGGCTACCATCCAGATGACGCTCCAGTTGATCTGCTCTAGGTCGCGCTTGTTGATGACTCCCGTGAGGGCAAAGACCATGAAGGGGATCATGGCGACAGTATAGGAGTTGATGCCTGTGACGCGATCGAGCAGCCAGAGGGCGACGGTGACGAAGAATGTGACGATGACCACCCATGAGTGGAATCCCTTCTGCATGCCGCCGTCGATCTTCAGTTCGATGCGCTTCTGGGTGAAGGGGAATGTCTTCAGGAGAATGCGCCAGCTGATGAAGAGCAAGATGAGCACGAGGGGGAACATGAACATCATCCACTGGCCGAAGCCCAGACCGAGGTTCAGTCCCTCGGGATCATTCAGGTATTTCAAGGCGATGGTGTTCGGGGGCGTGCCGATAGGGGTACCCATACCGCCGAGGTTGGCAGCCACGGGGATGGACATGGCCAGGGATATGCGGCCTTTGCCTTCGGGGGGCAGCTGGTGGAATACGGGCGTGAGGAACGTCAGCATCATCGCAGCCGTAGCCGTGTTGGATACAAACATCGAGAAGAGGCCCGTGATGAGCAGGAAGCCCAGCAGCACCATCTCGCTCCTCGTGCCGAAGGGCTTCAGCAGCACTTTCGCCAGCTGGGCGTCGAGACCGGTCTTCGTGGCGGCAATAGCCAGCACAAAACCGCCGATGAACAGCATGATCACGGGGTCGGCAAACGTGGCCATCACGCCTTTGTAGGAGAGCAGCTTGCCCACCTCGGCCTCGTTGACCATCGGCAGGATACCGCTATCCGTACAGAACAGCAGCATGAGCACGATAATGGCTACAGACGTGGCCCATGATGAAACGACCTCGAGGATCCACATCAGCGTGGCAAACGCGAAGATGGCGATGATACGCTGCTGGATGACTGTCAGATTCTGGATGCCATACCACTCGGCAGGCATGTTCCACAGCAGGAGGGTGACTATTGCCACGAGGGCAATCTTGACGGCACGCTTGGTGCTGTCTTCAGGGTGATACTTCCGCTGGTGACGCATCTTGTGATACGCATCTACCAAATGGAAGCCTTCATAAATATGAAACATATCGGAAAAAGAATTATTATTGAACTAACGTTAAATCGGGCACAAAGTTACGAACTTTCCATGACATCACTGTCCTATGAATCAATAAATTATAGAATATTAAGTGTATAATTACACAAATTGTCCCCCAAAGGCCGTTTCCCTGCGGAGGATTGTCAAGTGGAGGTAGCAAAATCGAGAACCCGATACTGTCACAGCATCGGGCCCCCTGCAAACTTCAAACTGCTTGGCAAGCAAAAGGAAGCTTGCCAAGGCAAGAACCAAGAAGGTTATCTGATAAATAAAAGTTCGCGATACTTCGGCAACGGCCACAGGCTGTCGTCGACGATGAGCTCCAGTTTGTCAATCTGGTAGCGGATCTCATCCAGTTTCGGCTCTACCTTGTCGTGATAGGCGATGGCTTTCTTGTGCTCGTCGTCGATCTTATTGGCCAGCTTACGGGCATTGACGAGTTCCTCCACGCCCTTCTCGATGGCACTGGTGCGCTCGGCAATCTCTTCGATGATCTTCATGTTGCGGGCATTCAGTTTCTCGGCCTTGTCGACGGGGAAGGCTGTCGCTACGCTGTCTACATTCTTCAGCAGGGCGCTCTGATAGCGGGTGGCCACTGGAATGATGTGGTTCATCGATAGGTCGCCGAGAACGCGGGCCTCGATCTGTATCTTCTTCGTATAGGTCTCCCATTTCACCTCGTTGCGGGCCTCAAGTTCCTTCTTCGTCATCACGCCCAGGCTCTCGAACATCTCGATGCTCTCTGGATCGAGATAGCGCTCGAAGATGACGGGGCAGGACTTCTCGACGTCGAGGCCGCGCCTGGTGGCTTCAACGACCCACTCGTCGCTGTAGCCGTTGCCGTCGAAGCGGATGGGCTTACAGGTCTTGATGTCCTCGCGCAGCACGTCGATGATGGCATGGAAGGTGGCGCTGTGGCCTGTGCCCTCCAGTTTCTTGGTTAACTCGGGTATGCGCTCGTCGACGCGCTTCTTGAAGTTGACGAGTGCCTCGGCGACGGCACTGTTCAGGGCAATCATCGCACTGGCACAGTTGGCCTCGGAGCCGACGGCGCGGAACTCAAAGCGGTTGCCCGTGAAGGCGAATGGCGATGTGCGGTTACGGTCGGTGTTGTCGATGAACAGTTCAGGAATCTCGGGGATGTCCATCTTCAGTCCCTGTTTGCCGGCCATGGCAAGGATGTCTTCCTTATCTGCCTTCTCGATGTGGTCGAGCAGTTCGCTCACCTGCTTGCCGAGGAATGAGCTGACGATGGCAGGCGGTGCTTCGTTGGCACCCAGACGATGGGCGTTGGTGGCACTCATGATCGAGGCTTTCAGCAGTCCGTTGTGCTTATAGACACCCATCAGGGTCTCTACGATGAAGGTGGCGAAGCGGAGGTTGGCCTCGGCGGTCTTGCCAGGTGCGTGGAGCAGCACGCCATTGTCTGTGCTCAACGACCAGTTGTTGTGCTTACCACTACCGTTGATGCCTGCGAAGGGCTTCTCATGCAGCAGCACGCGGAAGCCATGCTTGCGGGCCACCTTCTTCATGACAGACATGAGCAGCATGTTGTGGTCGACGGCCAGATTGGTATCCTCGAAGATAGGCGCCAGCTCAAACTGGTTGGGCGCCACCTCGTTGTGGCGGGTCTTGCAGGGAATGCCCAGTTCGAGTGCCTCAATCTCCAGCTCGCGCATGAAGGCAGCCACACGCTCGGGGATAGAGCCGAAATAGTGGTCGTCCATCTGCTGGTTCTTGGCGCTGTCGTGTCCCATCAGCGTGCGTCCTGTCAAGAGCAGGTCAGGGCGTGCAGCGTAGAGTCCTTCGTCCACCAAGAAGTATTCCTGCTCCCATCCGAGGTTGGAGGTGACCTTCTTGACGCTGGGATCGAAGTAATGGCACACGTCGGTGGCTGCCACGTTCACGGCATGGAGGGCGCGGAGCAGGGGAGCCTTGTAGTCGAGTGCCTCACCGCTGTAGGAGATGAACACGGTGGGGATACAGAGTGTATCGTCTATGATGAATACGGGCGACGTGGGATCCCATGCCGAGTAGCCACGGGCTTCGAACGTGCTGCGGATACCGCCTGAGGGGAATGACGAGGCGTCGGGCTCCTGCTGCACGAGCAGTTTGCCTGTGAACTCTTCTACCATACCACCCTTGCCGTCGTGCTCGATAAACGAGTCGTGCTTCTCGGCAGTACCTTCTGTCAGCGGCTGGAACCAGTGTGTATAATGGGTCACACCGTTCTCCGTGGCCCACTGCTTCATGCCTTCTGCCACGACATCGGCCACCTGACGGTCCAGGCGCGCGCCGTTGTCCATCACGTCGATCATCGTCTCGTAGACATCCTTTGGCAGATACTTGTACATCTTCTCACGGTTGAAGACCTTCTTGCCAAAGTACTTCGCCGGTCTCTCACTTGGTGTTTTTACGTCGAGGGGCTTCTTCTTGAATGCCTCACCGACAACCTGAAATCTTAATGCTTCCATAATTGTTTGTGTTTAATGTTGTTTTGTCCAGTTTTCTATTCTCGTTAATGCTTCTTCTGTCTTTTCGTGACTGCTGAAGGCGGTGAAGCGCACGTAACCTTCGCCGCTGGGGCCGAAACCGACGCCCGGGGTACAGACCACGTTGGCCCCATAGAGCAGTGCCTCGAAGAACTGCCAGGATCCCATACTGTCGGGGGTGCGCATCCAGATATAAGGGGCATTCTCACCGCCATAGACCTCATAGCCGAGGGCGCGCAGTCTGGTGAGCATCCGCTGGGCGTTGTCCATATAGTAGTCGATCGTCGCCTGTATCTGTTGACGGCCCTCTGGGGTGTAGATGGCCTCGGCAGCGCGTTGTGAGATATAGCTCGTGCCGTTGAATTTCGTACACTGCCGGCGCAGCCATAACTGGTTCAGCGGGATGCGCTCGTCCTCGAAAGTGGAGACGCTTACATCCTTCGGTACCACTGTATAGCCGCAACGGACACCCGTGAAGCCAGCCGTCTTTGAGAAGGAGTGAAACTCGACGGCGCATTTTCGCGCACCTCGGATCTCATAGATGCTGTGGGGAATCTCCGGATTGCGGATATAGGCCTGATAGGCGGCATCGTAGAGGATCAGGGCGTCGTTCTTCAGGGCGTAATTCACCCACTTGCGCAATTCCTGCTTTGTGATGACTGTTCCCGTAGGGTTGTTGGGGTAACAGAGGTATATCACGTCAACGGGTCTTCCTGAGGGGAGTGGCGGCACGAAGCCGTTCTCTGCCGTGCAGGGCATATACCGCACATTCGTCCATCGGCCTTCCTGATAGATGCCGCACCGCCCGATCATCACGTTGGAGTCTATATAGACAGGGTAGATGGGGTCGGTCACGCCAATGAAGTTATCCCAATGCAATAGTTCCTGGAAATTGCCGGTGTCACTTTTCGCGCCGTCGTTGATGAAGATCTCGTCGACGCCGAGGTGGACGCCTCGCGGCAGGAAGTCGTTCTTCAGAATCGCCTCGCGCAAGAAATCGTAACCCTGCTCAGGACCGTATCCGTGGAAACCCTCGGCAGTGCCCATCTCGTCGGCAGCCTTGTGCATGGCTTCGACAACGGCTGGTGCCAGCGGCTGTGTCACGTCGCCAATGCCTAGTGAGATGACGTCGGCCTTGGGGTGCATCACCTTGAAGGCATTCACCTTCTTGGCAATGTCGGCGAACAGATAGTTGTTCTGTAGGTTCAGGAAATGAATGTTTACTAGTGCCATTGTTTTTATGTTGTTTTCGTTTTGTCGTTTATATTTCTCCGTCGAATACGAAAGTTGCAGGGCCTGTCATGTAGACGTGATTGTCGGATTCCCGCCATTCGATGGTAAGCGTTCCGCCGTCCATCACGATCTGCGATCTGCGTCCTGCCCTTCCTGTCAGTGCTGCTGCGACGGCGGTGGCGCAAGCCCCCGTGCCGCATGCCAGGGTGATGCCGCTGCCTCGTTCCCAGACGCGGGTGCGGATGACATCCTGGCTTTCTACACGTGCAAAATCGATGTTGCATCGCTCCGGAAAAGCGGGATGCTGCTCAAGGATGCGCCCCGTCTCTCCCACCTGATCGATATGCTCGGTGAAGATGACGAAGTGAGGGTTGCCCATGGATACAAACACGCCTTTATCGATGCCGCGATGGGCTACGAACAGACTGTCATCCTCGAATGTAGGCTCAAGCATGTCTACCGTGACGTTCTCCACCGTACCGTCCTTCACGTCGAGCAGGAGTGTCTTCACGCCTGAGAGTGTCAATAACCGTATTTCTGTCTGATTCGTCAGTCCGCGTTCATAGAGGTATTTCCCGATGCAACGGCTGGCATTGCCGCACATCATGGCCTCAGAACCGTCTGCATTGAAAATACGCATCGAGAAGTCGGCTTCCGGCATGTGGCTGCGGTCGATGAGCACCAGTCCGTCAGAACCGATACCCTTGTGGCGGTCGCTCCAGGCGACGGCTGCTGCCTCCGGATTGGAGATCTCGTGCTCCATCAGGTTGACATAAATGTAGTCATTGCCGCAACCATGCATTTTGGTAAACCTTATCTTTTCTTTCATATTGCTATCTATTTTTAAAGTTTGCTATCCTTTTGCAACGTTTTCGGGTGCAAAGTTAAGCAAAAAGTCAGAAACGGCCAAAGAAAATCAACTTTTTGTTTGCTGAGTCCTGAGGAAACTGTCTACTTTCTGGGCTGTCTGGAGTCCGCTGGCCATCGCGCGCACTACGAGCGAGGCACCGTTGGCACTGTCGCCACAGATGAACACGTTCTCAGGATACGCCGGATGTTCTGGCTTGAGGAATCCCATGGCCAGGAGCACCAGCTCGGCCTTGATGATCTCGGGCTCACCTTTCTCTACCATGATGGGGCGCCCGCCTTCAGGATTGGGCTTCCAGTCTATTTCCTGCACCTTGACACCCGTCAGTTTGCCGTTCTCACCCAAGAATTCCAGGGTGTTGATGTTCCAGCGACGAACGCATCCCTCCTCGTGGCTTGAGGTCGTCTTGAGGGTTCGTGGCCAGTTTGGCCAAGGGTTCTGCGGATCCTCTGGACCTTCTACGGGCTTAGGCATGATCTCTATCTGTGTGACGCTCTTGCAGCCTTGGCGATGGGCAGTACCGATACAGTCGCTGCCCGTATCACCGCCGCCGATCACGAGCACGTCCTTCCCCTTGGCAGTGATGCGTTCATCCTTGGAGAATTCCATACCCGCTAGAACACGGTTCTGCTGTGAGAGCAGTTCGAGGGCGAAGTGTATGCCCTTGAGTTCGCGCCCGGGGGCCTTGAGGTCGCGCGCCGTAGGAGTGCCCGATGCGATGACGACGGCGGCGAAATCATTGACCATTGACCATTGACCATTGACCATTTTTATTTCTTGGCCATATTTGAACGTGATGCCTTCGGCCTCCAGGATACTGATGCGGCGGTCGATGACGGCCTTGTTAAGCTTGAAGTTGGGGATGCCGTAGCGCAATAGGCCGCCGGCAGCTTCGTTTTTCTCGAAGACTGTCACCGTGTAGCCCCTCTGGTTCAGCTCGTTGGCAGCAGCGAGTCCTGCAGGACCTGCACCGATGACGGCCACCTTCTTGCCATTGCGCTTGATGTCGGTGCGTGGCGTGATATACCCTTCGCGGAAGGCGGCCTCAGTGATGGCGCACTCATCCTCGCGGTTCGTGGTCGGCTCATGGTTAAAACGGTTGAGCACACAGGCTTTCTCGCAGAGTGCAGGACAGATGCGGCCTGTGAACTCCGGGAAGGGATTGGTGCTGTTGAGCAGGCGATAAGCCAGTTCCCAGTCTCCTTTGTATAGCGCATCGTTCCATTCTGGTGCCTTATTGCCCAGCGGACAAGCCCAGTGGCAGAAGGGCACGCCACAGTCCATACAGCGCGAGGCCTGCAATTTACGCTCGCGGGTGCTCAGCGTCTGCTCCACCTCGCCAAAGTCGTGGATTCTATCGTGAATGGGGCGGTAACCAGCCTCCTGACGATGTATCTCTAAAAATGCTTTCGGATTACCCATATTGAAAAATTTGTTTTTTTACATTTTTACATTTTCCCTTAGTAGTCTCGCTGGATGTCGGCAATCTTTTCATGCAGACGGGCCATCTTCTCCTCTTCGAGCACCCGTTTGTACTCGATGGGTACTACCTGGATGAAGTCTTCGATATAGCGATACCAGTCGTCGAGCATACGCCCTGCGAGGGCACTGCCTGTGTGCAGATAGTGCTGGCGGATGAGCTCGAGTAGTTCCTTCCGCGAAACACTGTCCTCTACGAGCGAGAGCTCTACCATATCCATATTACAGAAGTAGTCGAAGGTATGGTCCGGGTCGTAGACGTATGCGACGCCACCACTCATGCCGGCAGCGAAGTTGCGCCCAGTCTTGCCCAATACCACCACACGGCCACCAGTCATATACTCGCAACAATGGTCGCCGGCACCCTCAATCACGGCGATGGCGCCAGAGTTGCGCACACCGAAGCGCTCGCCCACCTTACCGTTGATATAGAGTTCGCCGCTGGTGGCACCATATAGTCCCGTATTTCCGGCGATGATGTTCTCTTCGGCTTTGTAGTCATCGCTCCTGCGGGCTGGAGGCAGAATAGAGATACGGCCACCACTGAGTCCCTTGCCGAAATAGTCGTTGGTCTCGCCTTCCAGACGGATGTCCAACCCTTTCACGGCGAAGGCACCAAAACTCTGGCCTGCCGCCCCCTTGAACTTAATCTTGATCGTGGCATCGGGCAATCCCTCTTCGCCGTACTTCTTGGCGATGACACCACTGAGCATCGTACCTAAGGCACGATCGGTATTCTTGATGGCGTAGTCGAGTGTCACCTCCTCCTGATGGTCTATCGCTGCTTGTGCATCTTTGATGATCCGCTCATCCAAGACGCCTGATATCTGCGTGTAAGCCCCGCGATCCCAATAGAGTGCCTGTGTGACCATTGCCGGCGTGTCGCCGTCCATCTTTCGCCTTTCAGGCCTATGCAGCAACCGCCCGAAATCTATCGTCCGCCACTTGGCATCCGCACCATTGGAAGCATCTGCGCCATTGGGGGCGGCTTCAATGAATTCCGTATGCCCGATAATCTCCTTCAGACTATGTACGCCGATCTCTGACAGATATTCGCGTACCTGCTGAGCCAGGAACGTGAAGTAGTTCACCACATACTCGGCACGCCCTTCGAAGTGCTTGCGCAGTTCGGGATTCTGCGTAGCAACACCCATCGGACAGGTATTCGTATTACACTTACGCATCATCACGCAGCCCAGCACGATCAGCGGCAACGTACCAAACGAGAACTCGTCGGCACCCAGCATCGCCATGATAATCACGTCCTTGGCAGTCTTCAGCTGACCGTCAGTCTGCAGACGTACCTGATTCCGCAAGCCATTCATCACCAGCGTCTGTTGCGTCTCGGCGAGTCCTATCTCGGGTGAGATGCCCGCAAAACGCATGCTCGAAGCAGGCGAGGCACCTGTACCACCCTCGGCACCGCTGATCACGATAAGATCAGCCTTTGCCTTCGCCACACCTGCGGCAATCGTTCCTACGCCACTCTCTGCTACCAGTTTGACGCTGACGGCAGCCGTGGGGTTGATATTCTTCAGATCGAAGATGAGCTGTGCCAGGTCTTCGATAGAGTAGATGTCGTGATGAGGCGGCGGCGAGATGAGCGAGATACCGGGAATGGCGTGACGCGTCTTGGCGATGATGTCGTTGACCTTGAAGCCGGGCAACTGTCCGCCCTCACCGGGTTTCGCACCCTGAGCCACCTTGATCTGTATCTCTTCTGCATTTACCAGATACTCTGCCGTCACGCCAAAACGTCCGCTGGCTATCTGCTTCGTCTTACTGCTCAGACTGACACCGTCCACTTCTGTGTGATAGCGGGCATTATCCTCACCGCCCTCGCCAGTGTTGCTTCGGGCGCCAAGTCTGTTCATGGCCAGCGCCAGTGCCTCATGGGCCTCAATACTCAGGGCACCGAAACTCATCGCACCAGTCACGAAATGCTTCACGATGCTCTCTACGGACTCTACCTCGTCAATGGGCGTGGGCTTGTCTGCACGCTTGAAGCTGAAGAAGTCGCGGATGAAGATAGGCGATTCCTTCTCGTCGACGAGTTTTTCCCACTCCTTGAACTTCTCATAGCTGCCCTGCCGTGTGGCCAGTTGCAGCTTGGCAATTGTCTCCGGGTTCCAGGCGTGCTTGATGCCGTCTTTACGCCAGGCAAACAGTCCGTTGTTCTTCAGTGTGGAGGCAGAACACGATTCTGCTTGCAGACG
The DNA here is from genome assembly GCA_900314995.1 of uncultured Prevotella sp. Classification (GTDB taxonomy): domain Bacteria; phylum Bacteroidota; class Bacteroidia; order Bacteroidales; family Bacteroidaceae; genus Prevotella. The sequence continues at coordinate 7,629 of OMXK01000001.1, read as the reverse complement.
GAGGGCATCGCGGGCAATCTCTTTCAGCCCGATGCCGCCGATGGTGCTCACCTCCGTGCCGAAATAACGGCGCAGCAGATCCTCACCCAGTCCGATGCTCTCAAAGATCTTCGCACCGCGATAGGAGCGGATGGTAGAGATGCCCATCTTACTCATGATCTTCTTCAGGCCTTTGTCTACGGCCTTGATATAGTGCGCCTCTGCCGTCGCATATTCTTCTTGTATCTTGTTGCGCTTCACCAAGTCGTCGAGGATGGCGAAGGTCATATAGGGACATAAGGCTGAGGCACCGTAGCCCAACAGCAGGGCTGCATGCATCGTCTCGCGGATCTCGCCACTCTCTACGATCAGCGCCGTCTGCACGCGCTTGCCCACATTAATCAGATAGTGGTGCACGGCGCTCACAGCCAGTAGCGACGGGATGTAGGCCTCTCCCCCGTTCTCTCTCCAATCAGAGAGGGGGACTAAGTCGCACTTGTCGGTGAGGATAATGTAGTTATAACCGTCATCCACCGCCTTTTCTGCATCCTTGCAGAGTTTGTCGAGCGCAGCCCGTAAATCCTCTCCCGCCTGTGCATAGTCGCCCTCCGCTCTGGTTGGAGAGATGCTGAAGGTCATGGGGAGCTTGATGGTCTTGAATCCCTTGTAGCGGATGTTGCATAATATATCGAGTTGTGTGTTGGTCAATATTGGCTGAGGCAGACGGACCATCTTGCAGTTTGAGGCATCGGGCGTCAGGATGTTGGTACCTACGGCACCGATGTATTCCGTGAGACTCATCACCAGCTCCTCGCGAATGGGGTCGATGGCGGGGTTCGTCACTTGGGCGAACTGCTGGCGGAAATAGTTGAAGAGCACCTGCGGACGGTCGCTGATCACTGCCAGCGGCGTGTCGTTACCCATCGCTGCCACAGGTTCCTGGCCTGCAGTGGCCATCGGGATGATGGTCTTGTCGATGTCCTCCTGACCATAGCCGAACTGCACCAGCCTGCGCCCAAGATCGCTGACGCTGTTGTCAACCTTTCGGCCGCTTTTGAGTTTCTCCAGCTGTACGCGGTTCTCGTTTAGCCACTCCCGGTAAGGATGGGCTTTGGCCAGCTGCTCCTTGATCTCGCCATCGTAGTAGATCCTGCCTTCCTGGGTATCGACGAGCAGGATCTTTCCTGGCTGCAGACGCCCTTTGGCGACGACATCACCCGGCTCGAAATCCATCACGCCCACCTCTGAGGCCACCACCATCAGTCCCTGCTTGGTAATCGTGTAACGACTGGGGCGCAGACCGTTTCTGTCGAGCATGCCACCCGCATAGCGACCGTCGCTGAAGAGCAGTGCTGCAGGACCGTCCCAAGGCTCCATCAGGATAGAGTGGTACTCATAGAATGCCTTCAGATCCTCACTGATGGGGTTCTTGTCGTTGAACGATTCCGGCACGAGGATGGCCATTGCCTGGGGCAGCGAGAGTCCGCTCATCATGAGGAACTCAAACACGTTGTCGAGCGAGGCGGAGTCGCTCATGCCCTCCTGCACGATGGGGCTCAGCTCTTTGATGTCGCCCAAGGCCTCGCTGTTGAGCACACTCTCGCGCGCCTTCATCCAGCCGCGATTGCCGCGAATGGTGTTGATCTCACCGTTATGTGCCAACAAGCGGAAGGGCTGGGCCAGCGACCACGTCGGAAATGTGTTTGTGCTGAAACGCGAGTGCACCAGCGCCAGTCCGCTTGTAAAGTAGTCATTCGACAAGTCAGGGAAGTAGCGGCGCAGCTGTCCGCTCGTCAGCATACCTTTATAAATAATGTTCTTGCTGGAGAGCGAACAGATATAGAAGTCCTTGTCGTCTATCCTGCGCTCAATCTTTTTCCTGATGGTATATAGTTTCCTGTTGAGTTCGGCTTCCTCGTCGTGTGCATAGTCGCCGCCTTCTCTGCCTGAAGAGGGGACGGGGGAGAGCCCTCTCTTCACGAAGATCTGCTTGATGTCGGGCTCTACCTCACGGGCCGCTGCTCCCAGCACCTCCGGGTTCGTAGGCACGGTGCGCAGATGCATCAGCTGCAGCCCCTCGCGCTCAATCTCCTCAATCATCACTGAGAGGATATCCTGCTGGGCCTGTTCGTCCTTGGGCAGAAACACCAGTCCTGTGCCATAAGTTCCTTTCTCAGGTACGGGGATGCCTTGCAGCAGAATAAACTCATGGGGAATCTGAACCATAATACCTGCACCGTCGCCAGTCTTGTCGCGCGTCTCGGCGCCACGATGTTCCATGTTCTCAAGCACCTTCAGCGCATGATCCACCAGTTCATGGCTCTTACCGCCGTGAATGTTGACTACCATACCTACGCCGCATGCATCGTGCTCGTAAGCTGATTGATAGAGACCTTTGTGCTGCTCCTGTTTTTGTACTTGAAGTTTGCAATTTGTCATATTATCCTTACTTTAACTAACACTATGTCTGTTTTCGGCTGCAAAGTTATATCGTTTTGGCAGATTATCCGCCGTTTTGCTTTCGTTTTAATTCTTAAAAATTGGGTTTTCTGACATTTTGCTATAATTTTGGCTAGTTTTCTTTCATACTGATATCAAATGACTGTTTCTTTTGGTGTATTCTGTACATTTTGTCATTTTGCTCAAAAATTAAAGCTTTGTCATCCATGAGAAAAGCGCAGTGAGCAGCGTGTCCGCACACAATATGTGGATTGCTGACGTTTTGCAATGAAAATGGCTTATTATCAATCATAGTGTAAGGAAATGGCGTTGGAATAGTATATCGGTTTTGACAAAATGACAGCTAAAGAGCGATTTAACAATCAAAATGCAAGGAATTTGATTAAATATGCATTAAAATGCACTACCTTTGCACTCGATAATTATCGAAATGCAATCCTCAACAGAGGAAGAGTGTTAGTAATAATAAATAAGGTAAAAAGAAACAAAGCGTATGAAAAGAATTGAAGCAATTATCCGTAAGACGAAGTTCGAGGATGTGAAGGAGGCGCTGTTGCAGTCGGATATCGACTGGTTCGAGTACCATAATGTGCACGGCATCGGCCAGAGCCGGCAGGAACGTATCTATCGTGGCGTGCAGTATTCTACGGATGTAATCGAGCGCGTGGCGCTGACCATCGTGTGCCGCGATCCGCTGGTGGAGCCTACGGTGAAGGTCATCCTCGATGTGGCGCATACAGGCGAGGTGGGCGACGGTCGCATCTTCGTGAGCGACATGATCGACACCTGGAGTATCCGCACGGGCGAACACGGTGACACCGTACTTCGCGACAAGAAGTAATGTAAAAATGTAAAACATGTAAAATGCAAAGATTATGAACGAAATTGGATTATCACTCGATACTGTATGGATGCTGTTGGCAGCCATGTTGGTTTTCTGGATGCAGCCTGGCTTTGCGCTGTGTGAGGCTGGTTTTACGCGTAGTAAGAACACGGCGAACATCCTGATGAAGAACTTCGTCGACTTCATGTTCGGCTCCCTGCTGTTCTTCTTCCTCGGCTTCGGATTCATGTTCGGCAGCGAGGGTGCAGGGTTTATTGGTGCGCCTAACTGGGGCGATCTGAGTTTCTATAAGAGCGATCTGCCCGTAGAGGGCTTTCTGATATTCGAGACGGTGTTCTGTGCCACCAGTGCTACGATCGTTTCTGGTGCTATGGCCGAGCGCACGAAGTTCTCGATGTATATGGTTTATAGTGCTGTGATCTCATTGTTCATCTACCCGGTAGAGGGTCACTGGACATGGGGCGGTGGCTGGCTTTGCAACGATGCGGCTGACAGTTTTATGATGAGCACCTTCGGTGATGTGTTCCACGATTTCGCAGGTTCTGCCATCGTCCATAGCGTAGGCGGTGTGCTGGCTCTGATTGGTGCATTGGCGTTAGGTCCCCGTATCGGCAAGTACAGCGAGGATGGTAAAAGTCGTGCTATCCCTGGTCACAACCTCACGATGGCTTCCTTGGGTGTATTCATCCTCTGGTTGGGATGGTTCGGCTTCAACCCTGGATCTCAGCTGGCTGCAAGTGGTGAGGTGAACCGTATTGCCATCTCTCATGTGTTCTTGACAACGAACCTGGCAGCTGCTGCAGGTGGTGTGGCAACAATGTTCCTCACCTATATCAAGTATGGTAAGCCTTCGCTCTCTCTGACGCTGAACGGTGTGCTGGCAGGCCTCGTGGGAATTACTGCTGGTTGTGATCTCGTGTCGCCTTTAGGTGCTGTGATCATCGGTCTTGTCTGTGGTGTTGTACTGGTTTACTCTATCGAGTTTATCGACCACGTGCTGCACATTGACGATCCCGTAGGTGCTTCGTCTGTACATGGTGTCTGCGGTATCCTCGGTACCCTGATGACTGGTCTGCTGTCAACATCAAACGGTGCCTTCTACGGCTTTGGCTGGGGATTCTTCGGCGCTGAGTGTTTTGGCATCCTGATGATCGACCTCTGGGCTGCTGCCTGTGGATTTGTCCTGTTCTACGGCATCAAGAAGTTGCACGGCCTGCGTGTTGACAAGCGAATTGAAGAGGAAGGCCTCGATATCTACGAGCATGGAGAGGCATGCTATAACTAATTAAGAATTTAGAATTTTGAATTAAGAGTTTCATTAAGAATTTGGAATTATGAAAAAGATTGTTTTGTTCGCATTGGTTCTGTTCGCAGTGGCGACCACCCATGCACAGGAGAAAGAAAAGATTGAGACAACGATTAGTGGAGATATCGTAAGTAGTTATATCTGGCGTGGTCTGGATTGTGGTGACGTATCTATACAGCCTACATTGGGCGTCGGCTATAAAGGCCTGAGTCTGACGGCATGGGGTAGTTACGGAATCACCAACCCTGACGATACGAAGGAGTTTGACCTGACATTAGCCTACTCGGCTGGCGGTTTTAACATCGGCATTACCGACTACTGGTTCAGCGTAGGTCTTGATCCGGATAGCCGCTACTTCAAATATGATGCCCACAGCACGAACCACATCTTTGAGGCAAACATCGGTTACGATTTCGGAGTGCTCTCTGTTCAGTGGTTCACCAACTTCGCGGGCAACGATGGCTTTAACAAGAACGGCAAGCGGGCCTACAGCAGTTATGCAGAAGTAGCCGTCCCATTCAAGCTTGCTACAGTTGACTGGACTGCAACCGCTGGTGCCGTTCCTTATGCCACCGATTTCTATGGAACGACGGGCTTTGCCGTCACCAACCTGACGCTAAGGGCCGACAAGGAGATCAAGATCACCGACTCGTTCTCGATCCCTGTTTTCGGACAGGTTACGGCTAACCCGTGTACACAAAAAGCATACCTGGTATTTGGTTTTACGCTGCATCCATAACTTCTTTTGCCAGGTTGGACCCCCTCTTTTGCGATGATGCAAAGGAGGGGGATTCAAAAAGAAAGCTAATAAATGGTTTTTCTGTCAAAATGTACTAATTTTGCACCCGAATCAAAACGAATGGTAAGAACTATGAAGGTAAAAAGACGTTGGATAATCTTAATGACAGCGATGTCACTAATAGCCGTTGCAGGTCTGGCAGTAGGAGAGCCTACTTTCGATTGTGACTGGTCTGTGATTTCTGCTGCTGATGTGGCTTGGCTGATTACCGCCACTATTTTTGTGCTGATGATGACCCCCGGACTGTCGTTCTTCTATGGCGGCATGGTGGGTGCGAAGAACGTGATCAGCACCATGTTGCAGTCGTTTATCGCGATGGGATTGATCTCTGTGTTGTGGGTGGTCGTAGGCTTCTCACTGTGCTTCGGCGATGATATCGGAGGCGTTATCGGTAATCCCCTGACATTCCTGATGTTTCACGGCGTGGGTGGTGCGGTATATACCACACCGGCAGGCAACATCCTGGGCGGTGCCACGATTCCGTTGGCCCTGTTCGCCCTCTTCCAGATGAAGTTCGCCATCATCACACCATCGTTGATTACGGGTTCGTTTGCTGAGCGTGTACGTTTCTCGGCCTATATGTTCTTCATGATGTTTTTCTTCTTCGTCATCTACTGTCCGCTGGCCCACATGACTTGGCATCCTGAGGGATTGTTCATGAAATGGGGAGTCATCGACTTTGCGGGTGGTATTGTGGTGCATGCCTCTTCGGGTGTGGCTGCATTGGCTGGTGCCATCTATCTTGGACGACGCAAGGCAGAGACACGCAAGAGCGAGCCGGCTAACATTCCCTTTGTACTGTTGGGTGCTGCGATGCTGTGGTTGGGATGGTTTGGTTTCAACGCAGGTTCGTCGCTCCATGCTGACGGACAGGCCATCAAGGCGTTCCTGAATACGAACACCGCCTCGGCAACGGCGATGATGACATGGATCTTCTTCGACTGTCTGCGAGGTCGCAAGCCGTCGGCCATGGGTGCTGCCGTGGGTTGTGTGGTTGGTCTGGTGGCCATCACGCCATCGGCTGGTTATGTCACCGTAGGCCAGAGCATCTTTATCGCATTTGTCATCACGCTGATTTGTAACGTTGCTGTTTACTGGCGTTCACGCAGTAGCATTGACGATGCGCTCGATGTGTTCCCCACACATGGCACAGGCGGTATCTTCGGTACGGTGCTGACGGGTATCTTCATCCAGGAGGGTCTGATTGCCGGCACATGGGATGGTTTTGTGATTTTCCTCTATCATCTGCTGGCCATCGTCATCGTGTTTGTCTACACCTTCGTCATGAGTTGGCTGGGCTACAAGCTTATCGACAGTCTGATCCCCATGCGAGTGTCGGCCTTCAGCGAAAAGGTAGGTCTCGACTTCTCGCAGCACGACGAGCATTACGGGCTGGCCCATATCGGTGAACGTGAACTGGCTGAATACGAGGAGCACATTCGGGAAAAGGAAAAAAAATAGGAAAACAAAATACTATTCACAAAACATCTTAAAGGGCTCGCAGATTGATACTGCGAGCCCCAATTATTCAGAGTATAATCGGCCCATGCCCTAGGCACGAAGTGGTCGTAATCGCCGTCAAAAATGCCGTGAGCGCAGCTACTACAACCTTCACTGCAATCTCAACAATACGCTTTTTCATTTCCTCTCCAAATCTTTTTTAATTCTGAAATTCTGTGCTTCTTCCGCCGCATCGCCTCTCACTGGGGTCTGGCACTGCCGCAACCGCCTCTCGATGGGGTCTGGTACTGACGTAAAGTCGCTTGCGACTTTCTCGTCAGGCCCTGACCCTAGCGAGAGGCCCCGCCGCAATCACCGGGGTTCTGTGCCTTCTGCTCCGCGATCCAGTCCTCCAGCGGCGTCACCTTCTTGATGTACTGCTTCTTGGTGGGATCAGTCTCCTCGGGCGTGAGGTCGATCTTCTCCTCGACGCCATAAGTGCTCAGCGCACACAGATCCTTGAAGGCCACGGACGTGATCTTGTCCTCAGCGCTTCCCTCGGGCTTGAAGCGGATGTGGATGCCCTTCACGTAGGTGTTCGCGTTCCACTTACCCTCCAGCAGGGCAGCCCTGGTGATACCCTCCTTGGTGCTCTCCACGGTGGGCACGAACGTGCCGAGTCCGTCGATCTTGATGGGGTTCCCCTGCGAGAGCAGCTCGCTGATACAGCTTGACATCTTCATGAGCACGCCCTGGATGATGTCGCGGCCGTAGATCGAGTTGTGCTCTGCCATGTGGTTG